>NZ_VCLA01000023.1:88148-131788 GCF_009600885.1 Streptomyces jumonjinensis | reverse complement strand
CAGATCACCCCTTGCCACCAGCCCAGAAGCCCTAACTTCACGGCCTTGGGCTTTAGGCAGCCACCATGGGGCGAGCCTCGAAGATCGGGGCCCACACCGGGCCTTAGCGGGCAGGTCCACAGACCGCCCGAATCGCCAGCAGCTTACGGGCCCCGATCTCTCGCCCCATGGCAGCTCCCGCCCAAAGCCGCTCCACCGATCTTGATGACAGTAGCAGGGGTAATCTTCGTCAAATGAGCTCGACAGTATGTCGCTCTGATGGCATAGTCGCTTTTTGTGACGACGGAAATGCAGACTGCGGTAACTTGGTCCGGAATATTTAACGATGCGAACTATTTTGGCCGCTATTTCCGCGATCTGATTCGACATGAAAGTGAACCCTTGGAATCCGCGTCGGCCTTGTGCATGGCGCCGTATTTCTCGCTGGCTATGCATGAGTCGCTACAAAAGGCGAAGATGGTCGACGCGAACATCTCTGCGGCGTTTGAGCAGGATACGACTACGGTCAGCGCCCGATCCCGACACTCGTTGAAGCTGTTCGAGGACAATAAGCGAGGGATTGAGGGGCAGATTTCATATTTCCGGGACGAGATTTTCGCTGCACATTCTGACGTATTTCTTGATGGCGCGCGACCCTTGGCTCTATTCGCGAGGGGTGATCTTTCCTTGCATGGCTATAGTGGGAGACTCGTAACAACCTCACATGCTGCGATGTTCCATCTCGGATTTGAGCCGAGGGAGCTGCTTACACAGGGGTTCGGATCGCATATTCATGCGGTTTATGAGGAGTATGGATCATATTTCGCTGGTTTGGGGGCCAGTCTCGAAGACCAGGGGGGCGAGACATTTGCCGCAGGGCTGAATGCTTCGGTCCTGGACAAGTCGTACGATGTACGCGCCAGTGACTACTATCGAGGAGTCTTCAACGGGCCTGGCTTTCCGGAACTGAACGCGATTCTCACAACTTTCCGGGCAATGCTCAACTTTGCCGAGATCGTTGTATCGCTCAGCCCTGATCGTCAGAGTATCGACTACACCGCGTTTAAGATTGGATATATTTCCGTTTATCAGGTGTTGCGCAGCGTGCAACTTCTGCTAAATGATCCAGCCTACCCCCTAACTGTGCGATCCGTTGCTCTCGCTGATCGGATTGTGAGTCTTGAATCGGCGCAGGAAATTTTGAATCCTAGGGCCAGGCGTTTTCGTAACATGGTGGTCCACTATAATTTGCCGCATGATATAGATGAATCCAAGGTGGACTTGGATGAGTCTCTTTTTGGTGTAGTGCCGATCTACTTCCCTCTGCATAACTCTGCGAGCCTTATGCAGTTGATGAAAGAGTGTGTAGTTGTCGCTGCCGCGCTTTTTGATGAGTGGGCGGTAGGTGATTGATCCGACAGGTGGGGGATGTCTCTGGTGAGAATCGGGCACCGCGCAACTTGTGCTGCGGAGATCCAGGTTGTGGCAGGGGAGATGTGAGGGCTTGGGGCTGGCTATTCTCTCGTCAATGGCCAGCCTGCCTCGAACCTGCCTCCCCCGTCCCATCCCGTTGCGCCGATTCCCCTCTGAACGCCCGCGCCATAGCGAAGGCCACCTCAGCAGGAAGCGACACCCGCAGCAGCCCCGACCCATCCGGAGCCGCGTCCGCCGTCGCCGTCATCTCCGACGTGTCGATGCCGGCTGCGTCCATCGCGGCAGCCAGATCCGCCGCCGCGTTCCTCGCGCGTCGCCACCCCGCCAGGTAGTCGACCCCTTGCGTCCACACCCAGGCGTCCGGGTCCAGGACTCCGTCGCTGTCGACGCCCGGGTCTATCGGCTCGTGCTGCACAGAACGTCCCCTCAGGAAGCTGAAGTTCAGCACCTGGGCCGTAGCTCCGCTGATCAGCGGCATGGCTGCGGCCCCAGTACCATCGGCACTGGGGTCCGCGAGGGCTCCGGGCCGGATCACCCCGGTAGCTGTCCAGGCGAGGGGTGGTCCGGTCTCAATGTGTGGTGGGTCAGTGGGTGCTTGGGTCGCTGAGCAGGGAGGCGGATACGACCGCCGCCAGCCAGGAGATCAGCACCAAGGCGTGGAGCAGGGTCCGTCTCACCGGCGATCCCCGTCAGCGGGGACCAGGCGCCAGGGGCGAGCGGCCATTTCGAAGTAGCGCAGGTGCGTGGGGTTCGCGTCGGTGTGGGCGAAGGCCCAGTCGCGTACGGCGTCGAAGTCGCCCTGCGCCCCGGACGCCACTTCGCATGTCGTGCAGACCAGTTCGTGGATCATCTCCGGTGCGTCCCTGACGGGATCCGGGCGCATGATCCACCGGGCGGGGTGTAAGCCGAAGCGCCTCACAGGGCACGCACGCTGTTCGCATTCCGTTCGGCCAGCCGCTTCCGGAGCCGGTCGGAGGCATCGGCCGGCTGGACGTTCTCCGGGGAGGCGTCCCACTCCAGGCCGCCCCCGGGCGGGCGCAACTGTACGTAGGGGCCGACGTGACCCATGACCGTACCGATGCGCCTGGTAACGGAGTCCAGCGCCAGAGTGCCCACTTCCAGGGCGGAGTTGTTCGTCATGGGGGGAGGATCACGCGGGTCACCAGGACGGGGATACCTCCCCCAAAACCCATTTGGGGACGTCCTGGCTGCGGTAGAACGTCCCTAGCAACGTCCCCAGCTCCAGGGAGAGACTGCGATGCCGAACGAACGGCTCCGCGCCGCCATGGCAGCCGGTGGGTGGACCTATGCCACTCTCGCGACGAAGGCAGAGGTCGACCCGAAGTCCGTTGAACGGTGGGTCAATCTGGGCCGCACGCCACGTCGAACTACGGCCCTGCTCGCGGCAGAGACCCTAGGAGAAGACGTGCACACCCTGTGGCCCGCACTGCGTCAGGCCCGTGCCGCCCGCGCTGTCAGCCCGGAACTGGTCGCCCTCTACGAGAAGCGGGCGGACGTCCCGGTGTCGGTCATCACCGACATGTTCGCTCAGTCCCGCGAGCACATCGACGTACTGGTCTACGCCGCGATCTTCCTGCACGAGGCGTATCCGCGACTCAATGATCTGCTGCGGGAGCGCGCCGCCGACGGCTGCACCGTACGGATCGCTCTCGGGGACGCGGACAGCCAGAACGTCCGGCAGCGGGGCGAGGAAGAGAAGTTCGGGCACGGCATCGAGTCCCGGTGCCGACTGGCCCTGATGCACTACCGGCCGCTGATCGGGGTACCGGGCATCGAGGCCCGGACCCATGGGACGACGCTCTACAACTCCCTCTTCCGGGCAGATGATCAACTGTTGGTCAACGCCCATGTCTGGGGAGTGAACGCCTACGGAGCCCCCGTCTGGCACCTCAGGCGCAACGGTGCCGGAGGGATCTTCGACACCTACGCGCAGAGCTTTGACGCCGTATGGGCGACGGCGTCCCCGATCCGCGAGGAGTGACCATGGCCCGTACCGAGTTCTACGACGATCCCGAGGCCCCCGAGCCGAACAGTCTCGTTGTCGCCGCGTCGGCCGTCGTGACCGACGAACAGGGGCGCATCCTGCTCCAGCGGCGCCGCGACAACGATCTCTGGGCCCTGCCCGGAGGCGGCATGGATATGACCGATTCCCTCCCCGGCACGGCGGTGCGCGAGGTCCGGGAGGAAACGGGCCTGGACGTCGAGATCACGGGGCTGGTCGGGACGTACACCGACCCCCGTCATGTGATCGCCTACTCGGACGGCGAGGTGCGGCGGCAGTTCAACATCTGCTTCACGGCCCGCGTCACCGGCGGCGAACTCGCCATCTCGGACGAGTCCACCGAGCTGCGGTTCGTCGCCCCGGACGATCTCGCCGGCCTGCCCATGCACCACACCCAGCGGCTCCGCATCGGGCACTTCCTCGAACGCCGCGACCGGCCCTATCTGGGATGACAGGGCCGGATGACGAAGGCTGAGGACTACTTCTCCTCGGGGTCCGGGGACGCCGTCAGGCCCGTCGGGCAGGACGCGCCCCAGTTCGTCTCGAACGGGTCACCCAGCTTGACGCCCGTGCCGCCGATGCCGCAGTAGCCCGCCGGATTCTTGTAGAGGTACTGCTGGTGATATGCCTCGGCCGGATAGAAGGGGCGGCCCTCCGCCGGGAGGATCTCCGTGGTGATCTGGCTGTGGCCGGAGCCGGTCAGGACCTTCTGGTAGGTGTCGCGGGACGCCTTCGCCGCGGCTTCCTGGCCGGGGGAGTGGGTGTAGATCGCGGAGCGGTACTGGGTGCCCACGTCATTGCCCTGGCGGAAGCCCTGGGTGGGGTTGTGGGACTCCCAGAAGATCTTCAGCAGCTGCTCGTACGACACCACCGACGGGTCGTACACCACCCGGACCGCCTCGGTGTGGCCCGTCATGCCCGAGCACGCCTCGTCATACGTCGGGTTCGGGGTGTAGCCGCCCTGATAGCCGACCAGAGTCGTCCAGACACCGGGGGTCTGCCAGAACTTCCGCTCAGCGCCCCAGAAACAGCCCAGGCCGAAATCCGCCGTCTCCAGGCCCTCGGGGTAGGGGCCCAGCAGCGTATTGCCCAGGACCGTATGGCGGTCGGGGACGGTGAAGGACGGTTCGGCGCGGCCTCTCAGCGCCTGCTCGGGGGTGGGGAGCTGGGGAGTGCGATGGGACAGGAACATACGGGGCTCCTCGGGGATTGCCGACCGTAGACAGAACGCGCACGGCCGTCCCCGAATTCCCCCGGTCCGGGCCGCGGGCAGCGGGGAAAGCGGCTGGTCGGCGGCTGGCCGCGGGCCGTGCCGGCGGGGCAAACCCGCCGGTCAGCGGCGGGTCATATTGACCGCCAGATCGCGGAAGGCGCAGTAGGTCTCCGCCGGATCCGCCGCCTCGCTCCACGGGAACGCGCCCACATACCCGTCCACCAGCCGGAACTGCTCCAGCGCCAGTGCGCCCCTGCCCTGCCGTACACAGAAGTACGCCAGCACATGGCGAATCTCCGCCAGATACGGATGATCGGCGTCCGCCGCGGTCACGTCCTCGTGGAGGCGGTCGACCGCCTCCATCACCTCCCGCGCCCCGTACGCCTTGCCGTCCCCCGGCCCCTCCCGGTGCGTCAGCCACGCGGTGAGCCAGAGCGAGCTGATCAGCCGGCCGGGCGGGGCCGAGGCCGCCGCGTCCTCCGCGAAGCCGAGAGCCAGCTTCCGGGAGCCGGAGCACTGGCCGCTCCAGTACGCGAGAGCCGCCCGGTGCGCCGGCAGATGGTGCGGATCGCGGTCCACCGTCCGGGACCACACCCGGCGCATCTCCTCGGGCGGGCGTCCCATGCCGATTCCGCGCCAGATGTCCGCCACATACGGCGTCGGATCGCGCTCGCCCAGCTCCTTCGCCCGCGCTATCTCCTGGCCCGCCCGGCTGAGCAGGCGGAAGAAACCCTCGCTCCGCTCCCGCTCGGTCCGCGCGGGCCGCTCACCGTCCCGGATCTGCCAGGCCAGATCGATCATCGCCTTCGCCTGCACCGCCGGCGCCCCGGGATCATCCGGCCGGTCCGAGCGCCAGTGCCGGAGCCACACATCGTCCCGCCGGGCCGCGCCCGCGAGCCCTTCGATCACCGCCGTACGCCGGTCCCACCGGGCGCCGGTGGCGACCAGGTACTCCGCGCCCGGCCGCCAGTCCCCCGAGTGCGCCGCCGTCACGACCCGCTCAAGCCCGGGGTCGGGCATCGCCCGCGCGGTGTTCTGGCACTCCCGGGGCAGCAGCCCCAGCTCGGCGAGCCGCTCCGCGCCCACCGGCCGGTCCAGTCTGCGCCCCAGCCGCAGCCCCATGCCGAAACGGGCCCGGGAGCGGAGGCCAGGACCGCCGGATCTGGCCCCGTGGCCATGGGCATGACGCCCAGACGCAGACGGCACGGATGACGCAGACGGTACGGGCGGTACGGACGACGGGGGTTTTGAACGGCGCGAGAACAGAGACATGGACCCGGACCTCTCTCAGTGGCCGCGGAAGGCGCCCGTCGGCCGGGGCCCCGGCCGCCCAGCGGGACACGACCGCGCGATGAGCGAGGGCGTGACACCCGCACGACAGGGCGGACCGGCACGTAGGGGAGTCGGAGTATCACCTTGTGTCGGCTCCGGCCGCAACCACGCATGCGTGATACCGCTATGCGCCCGGCCACCCGCCCGCGCGGCTCAGGCCGGGCCGTCCCGCGGCCCCGTCAGCGCGGCAGCGTCGCCGGGCTCCCGCCGTTCGCCTCGTATCCCGCCACCGCGAGATTGCGGTACACCGTGTACTCCGCCGCGGGGTCCTCGCTGAACGTCCAGGGCAACGCCCCCACATGGCCGTCCACCTGGACCAGCTGGTTCATCGCCTCGGCCCACCGCTCCGACCTCACGAGGAAGAACACCAGCAGATGCCGCACATGCGCGAGCATCGGATCGCCCGGGCGGGCCGAGTGGGCCGCGAAGAGCGCGCCGTCCATCGCCTTGGACACCACCGCGGTCCGGAAGAAGTTCTGCACCATGACCAGGTCGGGGAGGTGCTCGTACACCGCGAACAGCGGCAGCGCCGCCAGCAGCGAGCCCTGCGGGGCGCGCGCCGCGGCCGTCGTCGCGAAGTGGTCCGCCTCCTCGCGGCTGCCGTGCCACTTCTCGCACCAGTAGTGCAGCGCCGCCAGATGCGCGCCCATGTGCTGCGGCGCGCGGTCGATCACCTTGGCCCACACCTGGTCGAACTGCTCATGCGGATACCCGAGGCCACGGGCGATGGCCAGCTCCACGATGTACGGAACGGGGTCGCCGGGCGAGAGCAGCGCCGCCTCCGCGCAGACCGTACGGGCCTCCTCCAGGATGATCCGGAAGTCGTCGGCGCCCACGGTGGAGGACCGCCACGCCTGCTGCACCAGAAACTCCGCGTGCACCTGAGCGGCGCCCGCGTCCTTCGGGGACTCCGAACGCCAGGTGCGCAGCCAGGCGCCGCCCGCCCCGGGCCGCTGCTGCAACTCCAGCGAGGCCGCGCCCGCGAACGCCTGCACCCGCTGCCAGCGGACCTCGCCGTCCTTCGGCGTCCCGGCCAGCAGCTGGGAGGCCGCCCGCCAGTCCTGGGTCCGCTGGACCACGTCGAGCACATCGAGCAGATCCTGGTCCGGCCCGGGGAGCCGGATGTCCTGCTCCTCCTGGCGTACGAACCCGTACGTCTCCGGGTCGGCGGCGTCGGGCGTGCCGGGGGCGACCTGGCGGATGCCGCCGCCCCTGCGGCGCAGCACGTAGGGAACGATGACCGCGGTCAGCATGCCCATCGCGATCAGGAACCAGAGAATGTCCATGCCGCCATTCTCCAGGACACCGCCGGGACCGGGCCACGCCCTGGTGTGCGCCCGCCACCGCCGCCCCGGGCCCGGCGCCGGAGAACCCCCGCGCCGGGCCGGTTCTCAGGAGCGATGACCGCGTCCGAGGGCCGGTTCTCAGGAGCGACGACCGTGTCCGAGCGCCGGCGCCCAGGCGCGACGACCGTGCCCGGTGCTTCGGCTCTCCGGCGCGAAGACCGCGCCCGTATACGCTCGTCCCATGAGCCATCAGCACAGCTCCCAGCACCGTGAGACCCTCGCCATCCACGCGGGCAACACAGCCGACCCGCTGACGGGCGCGGTCGTTCCGCCGATCTACCAGGTCTCCACCTATAAGCAGGACGGCGTGGGCGGACTCCGCGGCGGATACGAGTACAGCCGCAGCGCCAACCCCACGCGTACCGCGCTGGAGGAGAACCTCGCGGCACTGGAGGGCGGCCGGCGCGGACTCGCCTTCGCCTCCGGGCTCGCCGCCGAGGACTGCCTGCTCCGTGCGCTGCTCGCACCCGGAGACCATGTGGTGATCCCGAACGACGCGTACGGCGGCACCTTCCGCCTCTTCGCGAAGGTCGTCGCGCGCTGGGGCGTCGAGTGGTCCGTCGCCGACACCTCCGACCCGGCCGCGGTGCGCGCGGCCCTCACCCCCCGGACCCGGCTGATCTGGGTCGAGACCCCGTCCAACCCGCTGCTCGGCATCACCGACATCGCCGCCATCGCGGAGATCGCGCGCGCCGGGGGCGCCCGGCTGGTCGTGGACAACACCTTCGCCACCCCCTATCTCCAGCAGCCGATCGCGCTGGGCGCGGACGTCGTCGTGCACTCCCTGACCAAGTACATGGGCGGGCACTCGGACGTCGTCGGCGGCGCGCTGATCGCGGCGGACGCGGAGACCGGCGAGGAGCTGGCGTACCACCAGAACGCGATGGGGGCCGTCGCGGGCCCCTTCGACTCCTGGCTGGTGCTGCGCGGCATCAAGACCCTGCCGGTCCGGATGGACCGGCACAGCGAGAACGCCGGCCGGGTCGCCGAGATGCTCTCCCGCCACCCGAGGGTGACCCGGGTGCTCTACCCCGGGCTGCCGGACCACCCCGGCCATGAGATCGCCGCGAAGCAGATGAAGTCCTTCGGCGGGATGGTCTCCTTCCTGGTCGAGGGCGGCGAAGAAGCGGCGGTCGCGGTCTGCGACCGCGCGAAGCTGTTCACGCTCGGTGAGTCCCTGGGCGGCGTCGAGTCCCTGATCGAGCATCCGGGCCGGATGACGCACGCCTCGGTCGTGGGCTCCGCGCTGGAGGTGCCCGCCGCGCTGGTACGTCTCTCGGTGGGCATCGAGGCCATCGAGGACCTGCTCGCGGATCTCCAGCAGGCGCTGGCGGTCTGACCGGGCCCCGGGAGGGCCCGTCCGACCGGGCCCCCGGAGGGCGGCCGGTGTCCCTGGGGCACCGGCTCGCCCGGCTCCCCGTGTCCATGGGCCGCCGGCGCTCGCCCGTCTCCCCGTGGACGGCCGTCAGGCGGAGACCTTCTCGTCCTCCAGCATCGTACGGATCTGCGCCCGCAGCTCGGGGGAGTCGGCGTGCTGATGCACGGAGACCGCGTGCTCGGAGGCGGCCTTCACGACTTCTTCTTCCTCACCGGAGATCGTGAGGGTGCACTTCGTCTCGCTCGGGAATTTGCGGCAGTCGGCGACTTTTCTGGTCATGACGACCTCCTTGGTCAGCTCGGGTACCGCTTTTCCAGGGTAGTCCGGTCACCACACCTTGAGCGCGGGCGTCGTGTGCACCGTCGTCCGCGCTCCCCACGGCTCGACGGCCGCCGCCCACACCGTGAAAGCGATCACCGCGAGCATCAGCAGCGCCCAGGCCGCCCGGCGCACCGTACGCCGCCGGCGCAACCGCTCACCGTGGGTCACCGCACGCTCCACGAGCCCGGTGGGCACCGGTGCGGGACGGTCCGCCAGCATCCGGCGGACCTGTTCCTCCCGGCGGCTGAGACGGCTCATCCCGACGCCTCCGCGGTCCGTTTCGTGGGGGCCGGCCGGCGCTCCCGGCCGGCCGCGCCGGGCGGCGGTGCGCACAGCGCCGCCACCGCGCGGTGGAGATGCGTCCGCACCCGCTCTGCCGGGAGACCGGTCATCGCCGCCGTCTGCTCCTCGGCGACCCCTTCGTACAGCCGCAGCACCACGATCGTCCGCTCCCGTGGGGTGAGTCGGTCCAGTACGCCGCCCCGCGTCCGCCGGCGCCGCCATGCGCCGTGCTCGAAACGGAAGGCGAGTTCGTCGCGGGCGCGGCTGTAGGGGTCCTCGCCGCGCAGCCGGTCCCATCCCGCGTAGGTGTGGGCGAGCGCGTGGGCCAGCAGCCGCTGGGCATACGGATTGTTCTGCGGCGTCTCCGCCGTCAGCAGCGTCGCGGTATGCAGCAGCCGGCCCGCCGCGCCCGCGACGAACGCTTCGAACTCGCGGGCACGGCGGCACCGGGACCCCGTCCGCCGCTTGCTCACGTCCTCATATAGAGGCAGCGGCACGGCCTCGGTCAAGAGGGCGGTTCCCGGACGCCGTGCCCGGCTCCACTACCCAGGTGGTCGGCGAACCCGGGTCGTACAGCGGATCGGCGGGGCGGTACAGCGGATCGGCGGGGCGGTCACCTCGGGGCCTGCGCTCCGGGCTCCGGCGGCCGGGCCAGGGGAGCGCGGGCGGGCCGGGTTATGAGGCCCCGGCCTGACCCAGTGGCGCCGGACCGGCCTGGCGGGCCGAGAGCGCGGTGTTGAAACGGGTCAGCAGGGAGCAGAACGACTCCCGTTCGTGCTCTGTCCAGCCATCCGTCACCTGCGCCATCAGTTCGCGCCGTGACGAGCGGACCTCCTCCAGTCGGGCCTGTCCGCGCGGGGACAGCTGGAGCACGACCGCGCGGCCGTCCTCCGGGTGCGAGGTGCGTTTGACGAGGCCGGTGTCGACGAGCGGCGCGACCTGGCGGGTCACGGTCGATGAGTCGATGCCCATCCCCGCCGCGAGCGCCTTGACGCCCATCGGGCCCTCCCGGTCGAGCCGGTTGAGCAGCAGATAGGCGGCGCGGTCCATGGAATTGCGGACCTGGCCGACCCCGCCGAGCCGGGTCTGCTCCGCGCGGCGGGCGAACAGGGCGACCTGGTGCTGGAGAACATCGAGGAGGCCAGGATCGAGCTGAGTCGTCATGTCCTGAGAAGTGGGCATGGCCAGGGGGCTCTCTCGTGCGGTGGTCGATTGGTGGGGGACAGAGTACGCGGCTGTGACGCGGTCCGGACGGGCTTGGGGAAACCCATAGGAAGCGGTTCACCGAGAGGGGATCCGGAGGGCTGTCTACCGTATGAGCTGCGAGACTTGAGGCCATGAGCTTCCGCCTGTCTGACACCTTTCGCCCGGTCATCCTCGACGACGTCCGGGGGGCGCGGAAGATGCTCGCCGGGGTCGCGCGCACCACCGCGATGGAGGGCAGCAGGCATCTGTCACAGCTGGTGGGCGCACCCGTCCATCTCAAGTGCGAGAACCTTCAGCGGACCGGCTCGTTCAAGCTGCGCGGCGCGTATGTACGGATCTCCGGGCTGCGCCCCGAGGAGCGCGCGGCGGGCGTCGTCGCCGCCTCGGCCGGAAATCACGCGCAGGGGGTGGCGCTGGCGTCCTCCCTGCTCGGAGTGCGTTCCACCGTCTTCATGCCGATGGGCGCACCGCTGCCGAAGGTCGCCGCGACCCGGGAGTACGGCGCGGACGTACGGCTGCGGGGCCAGGTGATCGAGGAGACCCTGGACGCGGCGCAGGAGTACGCGAGCCGTACGGGCGCGGTCTTCATCCACCCCTTCGACCACCGGGACATCATCGCCGGGCAGGGCACGGTGGGTCTGGAGATCCTGGAGCAGTGCCCGGAGGTGCGCACGATCGTCGTCGGCATCGGCGGCGGGGGGCTCGCGGCGGGGATCGGGGTCGCGGTCAGGGCGCTGCGCCCCGATGTCCGGCTGATCGGGGTGCAGGCGGAGGGGGCCGCGGCGTATCCGCCGTCGCTGGCGGCCGGGCGTCCGGTGTCGGTCGACGGGCTGGCGACGATGGCGGACGGGATCAAGGTGGGCCGCCCCGGGGATCTGCCGTTCGCGATCATCGCCGATCTCTTCGACGATGTCCGTACGGTGTCGGAGGACGCGCTCTCCAGCGCGCTGCTGCTCTGTCTGGAGCGGGCGAAGCTGGTGGTGGAGCCGGCCGGGGCGGCGCCGGTGGCGGCGCTGCTGAGCGAGCCGCACGGTATCGCGGGGCCGGTGGTGGCGGTGCTGTCGGGCGGCAATGTGGATCCGCTGCTGATGCAGCGCATCCTGCGGCACGGAATGGCCGCGGCGGGCCGCTATCTGTCGCTGCGGCTGCGGCTGACCGACCGTCCCGGGGTGCTGGCGGCCCTGCTGGGGTCGCTCTCGGTGCTCGACGCCAATGTGCTCGATGTGAGCCATGTGCGGACCGATCCACGGCTCGGGCTCTCGGAGGTGGAGGTCGAGCTCCAGCTGGAGACCAAGGGGCCGGAGCACTGCGCGGAGGTGGCGTCCTCGCTGCGTGCGGCGGGGTACACGGTCACCGTCGTCGGCTGAGGCGGAGGCGGAGGCTGATCGGCCGGGTGGATCGGCAGGATGGATCGGCCGGATGGCCGGATGGCCGGATGAATCGGGCGGGCCAAGTCGCGATATAAATCTTGCCCTGTCGCGATGTATCTCGTTATCGTGTGGCCCCTGTCTCGCCCCGGAGCTCCCGGCCCGGCCGCGTCCTGAAGACCAGCGGCCCACGGCGGTGATCCGGGCCATCCGCGGCGTCCGACGGCCCGTCCACGGCCCGTTGGACGCATCCGCCCCACCCTGGGAGACCTCTATGCCAGGCGCCATCTACGCCGAGGGTCTGATCAAGACCTTCGGCGAGGTCAAGGCACTGGACGGCGTCGATCTCGACGTCCCCGAAGGCACGGTCCTCGGACTTCTCGGCCCGAACGGCGCCGGGAAGACCACCACCGTACGCGTGCTGACCACCCTCCTCCGGCCGGACAGCGGAAAAGCCGTCGTCGCCGGGATCGATGTGCTGACGCACCCCAACGAGGTCCGCCGCTCGATCGGTCTGTCCGGTCAGTTCGCCGCGGTGGACGAGTATCTGACCGGCCGGGAGAACCTCCAGATGGTCGGCCAGCTCTATCAGTTGACCGCGCGCGACGCCAAGGCGCGGGCGGCCCGGCTGCTGGAGCGGTTCAATCTCGCGGACGCCGCCGACCGCCCCGCGAAGACCTACTCCGGCGGTATGCGCCGGCGGCTCGACCTGGCGGCGGCCCTGGTGGTCTCGCCGCCCGTGATGTTCATGGACGAGCCGACCACCGGTCTCGACCCGCGCAACCGCCAGCAGCTGTGGGAGGTCATCCAGGAGCTGGTCAGAGGCGGTACGACACTGCTGCTGACCACCCAGTACCTGGAGGAGGCCGACCGTCTCGCCGACACCATCTGCGTGGTCGACCACGGGAAGGTCATCGCCCGGGGCACCGCCGACCAGCTCAAGGACCACACCGGCGGGGAGCGGGTCGAGGTCGTGGTGCACCAGCCCGACCAGATCGCGCCCGCCCGCGAGGTGCTGGCCGGTCTCGGCAAGGGCGAGGTCTCCGTCGACCGGCACACCCGGAAGCTCACCGTCCCGGTCGCCGGGGGCGCGAAGCTCCTCGCCGAGGTGATCCGCGAACTGGACTCCCGGGATGTGGAGATCGACGACATCGGACTGCGCCGCCCCACCCTGGACGACGTCTTCATCTCGCTCACCGGACACGCGGCCGACCAGCCGGCTCAGGAGACCGCCGAGACGGCCGAGACCGCCGATACCGCCGAGACCGCCGAGATCGCCCCCGCCCGTCAGGAAGAGGGGCGGGCCGGCCGCGCCTCCCGTAAGGAAGGCGTCAAATGACCGCACCGGCCGAGCTCTTCAAGGCCGCGGCCCCCCGGCCACGCGGCGGGATCGTCCAGTCGGTCGCCGACTCGCTCGTCATGGCCCGGCGCAATCTCATCAGGATGACCCGTATTCCCGAAATGATCATTTTCGGCCTGATTCAGCCGATCATGTTCGTGGTGCTCTTCACCTATGTCTTCGGCGGATCGATCCAGGTCGGCGGCTCCACCTCGGCGCAGGCATACCGGGAGTTCCTGATGGCCGGGATCTTCGCCCAGACCGTCACCTTCGCCACCGCGGGGGCCGGCGCGGGCATCGCCGACGATATGCACCGGGGGCTCATCGACCGCTTCCGGTCGCTGCCCATGTCCCGGGGCGCGGTCCTCACCGGACGTACGCTCGCCGATCTCGTCCAGACCGCGCTCACCCTGGTCGTGCTCGCCGCGGTGGCGCTCCTGGTCGGCTGGCGGACGCATGAGCACCTCGGCAAGGTGCTGCTCGGGTTCGTCCTCCTGCTGCTGCTCGGATACGCCTTCTCCTGGATCGGCGCCCTGATCGGACTGTCGGTGCGCACCCCCGAGGCGGCCACGTCCGGCGGGCTGATCTGGCTGTTCCCGCTGACGTTCATCTCGAACGCCTTCGTGGACGCCAACCAGATGCCGACCGTCCTGCGGCACATCGCCGAGTGGAACCCCTTCAGCGCCACCGTCCAGGCCTGCCGCGAGCTCTTCGGCAACCTCCCGCCCGGCTTCCAGGCCTCGGACGCCTGGCCCATGCAGAACCCGGTCCTGGCCTCGGTCCTCTGGTCGGTGCTGATCCTGGTGATCTTCCGGACGCTGGCGGTCCGCAAATACCGCTCGGCGAGCGGCTGAGACGGGGCCGTCCGCTCTCGGCGGAGTACGACATGCCCTGACCGGGCGGGCGGGAACGGAAGAGGGCCCCGGGGAGAACCTCCCCGGGGCCCGTCGTATCGGTGCGCTCAGCCGGTGTAGGGCTTCGCGGCGAGGATCTTCACCGAGGCCGACCTGCCGTTCGGCAGCTCGTACTCGGCGGTGTCGCCGACCTTCTTGCCGTTCACTCCGGTGCCGAGCGGGGACTGCGGGGAGTAGGTCTCGATGTCCGAGCTGGCGTACTCACGGGATGCCATCAGGAACGTCAGCGTGTCGTCCTCGTCGCCGTCGAAGGCGATCGTGACGACCATGCCGGGCTCCACGATGCCGTCGTCCGCCGGGGCCTCGCCCACCTTCGCGGTGTCCAGGAGCTGGGTCAGCTGGCGCACACGGAGCTCCTGCTTGCCCTGCTCCTCCTTGGCCGCGTGGTACCCGCCGTTCTCCCGCAGGTCCCCCTCCTCGCGCGCCGCCTCGATCTTCTTGGCGATCTCGGTGCGCGCGGGACCAGACAGGTACTCCAGCTCGGCCTTGAGCTGGTTGTACGCCTCCTGGGTGAGCCAGGTGACGTTTTCGCTGGTCTGGGTCACAGGTGCTCCTCGTAGGTACTGGGAATACAAAGCATCGCCCTACCCAGAAGCATGGAGCCTTCATGGATGGGCGAAACCACGAGCCTAACAATTTTGCCGCGGTAGGGGGAGGACAAAAACCATCAGAATTACATCAGTGCAGGTCAGGGCCGGTGCTGAAGGCAGCGCTCCGGCGGTTGTCACCGAGCGGGCACGCCACTGGTCCAGAAGCCTTCACGCCCCTGCGGGCGCGGGCGCTATTCCCCGGCGCACTGCACCAGCTCGGCGCTGGTGGCCCGCGCGGTCGTCCGGACCGTGACCACCTGGTCGATCCGGGTCTCGTCCGCCCGGTCCACGGCCACATCGAGACGGCCCACCTCCGCGCCGTCCTCGGAGCGCGAGCGCACGGTGCAGGAGCCGGTGACCCCGGCGTCCTTGCGGATCTCCAGATGGACCTGGACCTCACGGTCCGAGGAGACCGAGAACTTGATCAGCTCGGCGCTGATCTTCTGCTCGGTGATGTAGTCGTAGCCGAACCAGCCGACCATCGCCAGGAACCCGGTCCCCAGCACGGCACCCAGGATCTTGAGCCGACGGTCGGCACGCTGGTCCGCGGAGCGGCCGTAACGGCCCTCGGGAAGCTGCTCGCGCACGGCGCTCATGACCAAGTCCTCTCAAGGGGATCCCCCTGGCAGGAGGACGCCGGAATTTTCCGTCCCCCGATTCGGTCACTATAGAAGCCGTCCATCCGCCATCCGACCGCCGCCCCACGGTGACGCACCACGGGGCGGGGCACCGACCACCATGCGACCGTGCGACGAATCTTTGAGGATCGAGTCTTGACTGAGCAGCTGCGACTGATGGCCGTTCACGCCCACCCCGACGACGAGTCGAGCAAGGGCGCTGCCACGATGGCCAAGTATGTGTCCGAGGGGGTGGACGTGCTGGTCGTGACCTGCACGGGCGGCGAGCGCGGCTCTGTCCTCAATCCCAAGCTCCAGGGTGACGCGTATATCGAGGAGAACATCCACGAGGTGCGCAGAAAGGAGATGGACGAGGCCCGGGAGATCCTGGGCGTCGACCAGGAGTGGCTCGGCTTCGTCGACTCCGGGCTGCCCGAGGGCGACCCGCTGCCGCCGCTGCCCGAGGGCTGCTTCGCCCTGGAGGACGTGGAGAGCGCCGCGGGCCGGCTGGTCCGCTCCATCCGCTCCTTCCGCCCGCAGGTGATCACCACCTATGACGAGAACGGCGGCTATCCGCACCCCGACCACATCATGACCCACAAGATCACGATGGTGGCCTTCGACGGTGCGGCGGACGCCGAGCGCTTCCCCGAGTCCGAGTTCGGGCCGGTCTGGCAGCCGCGGAAGCTCTACTACAACCAGGGCTTCAACCGGCCGCGTACGGTCGCGCTGCACGAGGCGCTGCTGGCGCGCGGCCTGGAGTCCCCGTACGGGGAGTGGCTGGAGCGCTGGAAGGAGTTCCAGCGCGACGAGCGCACGCTGACCACGTATGTCCCCTGCGCCGACTTCTACGAGATCCGGGACAAGGCGCTGATCGCGCACGCGACCCAGATCGATCCGGACGGCGGCTGGTTCCGGGTGCCGATGGAGCTCCAGAAGGAGGTCTGGCCCACGGAGGAGTACGAGCTGGCGAAGTCTCTGGTCGATACCTCCCTCCCCGAGGACGACCTCTTCGCGGGCATCCGCGAGAATGCCTGATATGAGCGCAAGCGCAAACCTCGCAATGATGCACACGGCCACCCTGGCCAAGGAGCTCGACGAGAACAAGGTCACCCCCGGCGTTCTCGGCTTCCTGGTCTTCGCCGCGCTGGCCGTGGGCGTATGGGTGCTGATGAAGTCGCTGAACCGGCACATGGGCCGGGTCAACTTCGAGGAGGCGCCGGCCGAGCGGCCGGACGCCGCCGTACCGGGGACGAAGAAGGTCTGAGCACGGGGTTCCGCCACGGCTCAGCGGGCCCCCGCCCGGGGGCCCGCTGAGCCGTGCCCTCGCCGGGAGCGCTAGGCGGCCCCCGGCACCGGGACGCCCATCACCTCCCGGGCCTGCCGGCCGGGCACCAGCCCCAGCTCCCACGCCTGCCAGCCGTCCTCCAGGCGCACCCCGCGCTCCAGCATCACCGTGAGCGCCTTCGCGCAGTCCTCCAGCCTGCCGTCCCGGGCGGCGTGCGCCGCGCCCATCAGCCGGACCAGCTCCTCCTGCGCGACGACGGCGCCGACCTCGGCCCCGCCCGGGGAGGCGTACGGCAGCAGGGTGCAGCGGAGGAAGCGGGCCCAGTCGCCGCCGCGCTCGTCGCCGTACGAGTCGAACAGCTCCGCCGCCTCGTCGCAGAGCCCCAGCGCCTGCCCGGCGCGGAGATTCCCCGCGTCGATCACGGCGAGCTCCAGACAGGTCCATGCCTCCCCATGGGCGACCTTGATCCGGCGGAAGTCGGCGCGGGCGTCCAGCAGCAGCTGACGGGCGAAGCCGGAGTTGCGGAGGTTGCCGGTCCGCGCCGCGCGCTGGTCGCGGGTGACCCGGCCCGCGTGATGGCGGGCGCAGGCCAGCCCGTACACATCGCGCATCCGCGAGAACATCGTGCGCGCCCGCTCCAGCTCCCGTACCGCCTGGTCGCGGTCGCCGCTCTCCTCCAGGGCCTGCCCCAGGTAGTACAGGGTCCACGCCTCACCGCGCGCGTCCTCCTCGTCCCGGTGCCGGGCGAGCGCCTGCCCGAGCCGCTCGGCCGCCGCCGCCGGATCCCCGTCCACCAGCCGGGCCCGGGCCAGCTGGGTGAGCGCCCACGCCTGGCCCCGGCCGTCGCCCGTACGTCCGTACAGCTCCAGCGCGGTCCGCAGCTCCGACTCGGCGCGCTCCACATCGCCCATCCGCAGACAGACCTGGCCCAGCTGGAAGTGGGTCCATGCCTCGCCGTGCAGCGACTCGCCCTTCCGGTGCAGTTCGAGCGCCGTCGCCAGCAGGGCGAGCGCCTCGGCCAGCTCGGCCTGGTCGCGGCGGACCGCGGCGAGCGCGTGCAGGGACCACGCCCGGTCCGCGGCCTGCTCCGGCGGCGACTGGAGCTCGATCGCCTCCGTCAGCCGGGTCGCGGCCTCGGTGAGATTGCCCTGGTGGTGCAGGGTGATGCCGAGCGAGCAGAGGGCGAGCGCGGTGCCCGCCTCGTGCTGCGCCTCGCGGTAGCGGCCGACGACGGAGGAGAGGGTGGTGCGGGCCTTGTCCAGCTCGCCGAGCTGACGGGCCGCGATACCGGTGCGCCACTGCACGGAGCGCTCCAGCAGCCCCTGGTCGACGGCCTGGGAGAGCTCGCTGATCTCGCCCAGCCGGTAGAGGTCGCCGCGCAGCAGACAGTAGTCGGCGAGCGCGCCGAGCAGATGGACCACGGCCTGCTGGTCCACGCCCTCGGAATGGCGCAGCGCGGAGGTGATGAAGCTGGATTCGTCGTCGAGCCAGCGCAGCGCCGAGTCGAGCGAGGAGAAGCCGTGGGAGCCGAATCTCCCCGCCCGGGTGGACATCTTGCCGTCCACCATGCGGATCACGGCTCCGGCGAGGTCGGCGTGGTTGCGGATGAGCCGTTCCTGTGCGGCGGTGCGGTCGGCGGCGTCCTCCTCGTCGCGGAGCCGGTCGGTGGCGAAGGCGCGTACGGCGTCGTGCAGCCGGTAGCGGCTGGAGCGGACCCGGTCGACGAGTCCGGCGTCCGCGAGCGAGGTCAGCAGGGACTGTGACTCCTGCTCGTCGGCGGCGAGCAGGGCGGCGGCGGCAGCCGCGCCGAGGGAGGCCCGGCCGGCGAGCGCCAGCCGGCGCAGCAGCCGCCGGCCCGGCTCGGGCTGGTCGGTGTAGCGCAGCCAGAGGGCGCGTTCGACCGGGCCGTGGGCGCTGTAGGCCGCCAGGTCGGCGGCGAGCCGCTGGGCGGTGCGCTCGCCGAGCGAGGAGCCGGCGATCCGCAGGGCGAGCGGCAGCCCGCCGCAGAGCTCGCGCACCCGCATCGCCGACTGCCCGTCGTAGGGGTCTTCCGACGGTCCGGCGACGGCCTGGAGCAGTTCCTCGGCTCCGGCGTCGTCGAGGGCCTCGACGGGGAGATGGTGGACCCGGGCGGGGGTGCCGGGCGGGAGTTCCAGCGGTTCGCGGGCGGTGACGAGCACCAGGCTGTCGGAGCGCTCCGGGATGAGGGCGCGGATCTGCTCGGGGTCGTCGGCGTCGTCGAGGATCACCGCGACGGGGAGGCCGGTCAGCCGCTGGTGGTAGAGGTCGCCGAGCCGCTTCACCTGCTGTTCGGCGGATGAGCTCTCCCGGAAGAGGAGTTGCTCGCGGGGTGCGCCGAGCCGGTTGAGGAGATGGAGCAGGGCGTCACGGGTGGTGAGGGGCTCTCCGCTGGCGCCGCGCAGATCGACGAGGCAGGCGCCGCGGAACTGGTCCTTGAGATGGTGGGCGGCGCGTACGGCGAGGGTGGTGCGGCCGGAGCCCTGCGGTCCGTGGAGTACGACGACGGTGGGCCTGGTCTCGGTGGCGGCGCGGGCGGCGCGCACCCACTGGGCGATCCGGGCCACCGCCTCGCGCCGGCCCGCGAACGGGCCGTCCGGTTCGGGGAGCTGGCCGAAGGACTGGGCGAGCAGGGAACGGCTCCGGGCGGCGGCGCTGCGGTCCGCGCCGCGCAGCTGGGGCGCGGCGGCGGGCTTCTGGGGCGTCCGCGCCGTGGCGGCGAGCACCCGTTGCTGGTCGAGGAAGGGCCGGATGCCGCGTACCTCCAGGGCGGTGAGCCACTGGAGCCGCAACTGCTCGGCGCCGCCGGGCTGTCCGAGCGCTCCGGCCCGGCGGTGGGCCGCGGGCCAGTGGGCGGCGGTCGCCTTGGCGACGGTGGCGGCGGCTCCGGCGACCGCGACGGCGGCCCCGGCGGCCAGCGCGGTGCCGGCCGTGGTGCCGAGGGCGATGTCGGCGCCCACGGCGGCGGCCGAGGCGACGGCGGTCACCAGTGCGGGGGCCACGATATGGCGCCTGTCGAACTGGGCGGACAGGGGCTGCCGGGAGGCTTCCGCCTCGGTCAGGGCCTGTTCGTAGGCGGTGTACTCGTCGGCGGCGTTCGCGGCCATGGCGTCGAGCGCCGCCCGCCCCCGGGCCAGCAGCACCTGGGTGTCCGTACGCCCGCCGGTGCGCCGGGCCTCCTCCTCGATCGCGCGTGCCAGCAGTCTCTCGGCTTCGGTCCGGTGGCTTTCCCGCATGGGGGTCCCCCTCCACTGTTCCGTGTTCGTTTCCCTTCAGGTGTCCGGGGTGCGGGGCTTCCATGCGCGGGAGGGGGAGATCGTCCGGGTGGTCTTGTGCCGGGCGTCCGCGGGCGTCCGCGGTGGTTCTCGGTCGCTCTCGGTCAGCTGGGCAGCCGGTCGGGCCACCAGGGCGGTACGTTGCCGACGGCGCAGCGGCCCCGGTCGGGGTCGTTGCCCCCGGCGGCGGGAGTGCCGAGCCAGGCGAAGTGCCAGAGGGCCAGGGCGGCGAGCGCTCCGGCGAAGACCGCCCAGGGTGCGAGCCGCCATGCTCCGTGCCGCCATGCTCCGCGCTGCCGTCCGCGCCGTCCGGTCCACCGCAGCAGCGCGGCGGGCAGCCCCCAGGCGATGAGTCCGGTGAACGCGGCGGCGATGACGGTGAGCGGCGCGCTCCAGGTCCACCAGTCGAACAGGCCGGGGTGCTCGCGCAGGATCACATTGCACTCCTGCCGCGCGGCGCGCGAGAGCCGGTCCGCGCCGTATCCGGCGAGCCCGCCGAGCAGGAGGCTGAGACAGCCGGGGGCCCAGGGGGCTCCGGGGTCGGGGCGGCCCGCGGCGGGGCGGCCCGGCGGAGGGCGGTCGGCGAGGAAGCGGTCCAGCGGCGAGCGGTCCATATGAGCCCGGGACGCGGACGCCGCACCGCCGGTTCCCTCGCAGCCCGGGATCACGGCGAGATCGGGGGGAACCGGGGGAACGGGATCTGTGGACCGGGGCGGCCGACCGGAGTTCAGGGGCTGAGCGGACCGGGTTCAGCGGACCGGGGTCAGTAGAACATCCACGCCGGAACCAGATTGCCGTTGACGCTGAAGACGACGTCCCCGGACAGACACGCCGGAGGCGAGTTCGCCACGGTGACCGCGTCGACGGGGTCACCGTAATTTCCCATCCAGTGCCATTGCCTGCTGTCTCTGCGCCCGGCGATGCGGCTCTTGGCCTCCACCCCCTCCTGCGCGGTGAGTACTCGGTCGGTGGCGACGCCGACATCGTTCTGGCCGTTCATCGCGACTCTCCTTTCCTGCTCGACTGGTTCCAGGATGCGCCGCCCCCCACCGCCCCGCCACCGCGTCCCGTCGTGATGCCGAATCGGCCGCCGGACAGGGGTGATTGATTGTTTCGGGGTCATCAATTGCCGTGGTGAACTGTTCACCGTGCGGAGGCCGGCAGCGCGCGGTCCCCGTGCTGCTCAGCGTCGGGTACTCCAGCTGCCACTGGTGCCAGTGAACTCGCAGACCCAGTAGTCGGTGGTGCTTACACGTCTCTGATGATCACGCGCTTCCCGCAGAGCTTCGACCAGTCGTCACGGTCGGAGGTCAGGGCGATCACGGGGGCCGGAGCGCGGAGCGCGAGCGCGGCGACGAGGGCATCGATCGCGTACTTGTGCCCGTGCAGCCCGCCTGCGTCCCGAAGCAGCGCTACTGCGGTCAGCGAGTCCTCCTGGCTGACCGGTTCCACCCGCAGCCGGGAGAGCACCCACTTCAAGCGCGCCAGATCAGTCTTCCCGTGTACTGCTTCAACGATGGTCAGTGCGGACACGAGGACGGGAACCCCGACCTGCCGGGATGCCTCGATGCGAGCCGCCATGCCTCGGTCGTTGCGTAGGAGCAGGGAGAGAGCCTCGGAGTCGAGCACCAGCGAGCGGGCTGGCTGCTCCTTCACGCGGCGCCCCGCTCGACATCCTCGGCGTTCACGTCTCCGAACAGCTCGCGACGAGCGGCTTCGATCTCCTGCTCCGTGAGCGCGCCGTGCTCTTCCTCATGGGCCGCGACGATCTCGGCGAGCCCGTCCATGGCGAGCTGGTGTCTGACAGCTTCGGTGATGTAGCTGGACAGGCCGCGGCGGCCGGTTCGGGAGCGGAGCTCGCTGACCAGCTCGGCGGGCATGGACACGGAGATGTTCTCGGTGGTCCCGGGGCGGGATGGCTTCATGGCCCTAGTGTAATACATTGTCTATTACAGGGAGAGGGTTTGTGAGGGAGCGAGGGCTTGCGGTGCTCCGCGTACTCCGAGGTCGACATGGCGGGGGAGCCCTCTCGACCCGTCGCGAGGACAGCAGGCGGGATTGATGGAGCGGCGGTTCGTAGGGGGTGAGGAGCGGAATTCCCGCCCGTCGGTGTCCGGCATTTGGTTGGGTGGGCGTCGTGTCCCTCTCGAACGGTGAATTCCGCCTGCCAGTCGATGTCCGTCCGATCTGGGGGAAGCTGGGCAACGGTTCCCGGCCGCACCCCCTCATCTGTCATGCGTTGGACACCGCGGAAGTGGCGTCCCAGTTGTTCGACCTATGCCTTGGGCCCTATCTCAAGAACCGTCTGGAAGCGGCGCTGGAGCCGCTCGGGGACGCGCGGGAGTGGGCCGCGAGGCTGGCGGGACTGCACGACCTGGGCAAGTGTTCACCCACCTTCCAGGGGTTGAGGGCGGACGTCGCCAAGACGCTGCTGCCAGAGTCCGATCACGCGGCCATCGACCGGTTGCGGGAAGGTCCGAGGAGTTCCGGGGCGCGGACGGATGTGGCGCACGGGCTGATCAGCGCGCTGTACGTACGGAAACTGCTGGTGAAGTGGGGCGCCTCGGCGGAGACTGCCGAGTCCATCGGGGTCGTGCTTGGCGCTCACCACGGGTACGTTCCGGGCCCGGCCGATCTCCGGCAGGTCTCCTACAAGCGCGGTGCGATCGGAGGGGAGACCTGGGCCACCCGTGTGGAGGCGCTGGCCGACGAGTTGTGCAGGTTGCGTCGCACCTCGGAAGGTGAGCCGAGTGCGGCCGACTGGGCGCGGGTGACGATGGACGGGCCTGCGGAACTGGCCCTCGCGGCGCTCACCTCGGTCAGTGACTGGGTCGCGTCCGATCGGAAGGAGGTGGCCCACGCCGGTGCGGGCGTCGACATGACCGCGTATGCCGCCGGAGTGGCAGCGACCGAGCAGCCGAAGGTCAAGTCCTTGGGGTGGGAGGCGTGCACGGTACCCGAGGACACTTCCTTCGGATCGTTGTTCCCCCAGAGTTCCGAACGGCGCGACCTCCAGACCCGGCTGGAGCAATTGGTCGCCGGTGAGCGAGGACTCGGGGTGTTCCTGTTGTCCGCGCCGACCGGTGAGGGCAAAACGAAGGCTGCCTTGCAGGCTGCGGCTTGCATGATCCGTCTGCATCATCTGCGGGGGTTCCACGTGGCCATGCCGACCAGGGCGAGCGGTAACCAGGCGTACGAGGTTGCCGCCGAACTGCTGAGGCCGTGGGATGGACACGCAATGGGTCGGCTAAAGCTGTTCCACGGCGCCGCGGGCGAGTACCTGGACCGGCGGTCCGCCGCCGGTCCGCCACCGTTGTGTCCCGAGTGCGTCGCGGAGGACGGCGGCTCCGGGGCATCGGAGCAGTTCGGGTGCGACAGTGACGCGCAGGCGAAGGCTCAGCTGTCCTCCAAGGCCGATCACCTGAATCCGCTGGTGGTGAGCACTGTCGATCAGGTGTTGAAGGCTGCCGTTCGCTCGGGGCACGTCTTCGTGCGACTGGCGGGGCTCTCGGGCAAGGTGATCATCTTCGATGAGGTGCACGGCTACGACGTGCACGCGGGGGTTCTGTTCGAGACCTTGTTGTACCGATTGGGCGTGCTGCGGACACCGGTGGTGCTCCTGTCGGCGACCCTGTCGACTCGCCAGCAGCACGCCTTGGTGAACAGCTGGCGGGCGGGAGCCCTGGGGCTGTCGGTGGGGGAGCTGCCGGAACCCGAAGTTCCGGGGACGGCCGCCTATCCGCGGATCCTTTCCGCCGATGTCTCCGTCGGGGGCACGGTGTCCGCGGTGGGCGTCACCGCCGCTCCCGTCAACCGTGACCGGGTGGTCCAGCTGCACTGGGTGGATCGGCAAGACGTCGTGGAACTCGCCTTGCGGGAGGCGCGTCGGGGTCGGAACGTCGCGATCGTGCACAACCTCGTCGGGGAGGCGGAGAGGGACTGGGAGTCGCTGCGGAGGGCGGTGGGGGACGTGGCCGGGCAGACCGTGGTGACGGAGTTGATTCACGGGCGGCTCGATCCGGCGGAGCGGCTCGCGGCGGAAGGGCGCCTGCGCGCCCGCTTCGGGCCGCGGGGTTCGATGACCGCAGCGGCTGGGAGCGGGGGATCGGTCGTGATCGGCACCATGGTCCTGGAGAGCAGTCTCGACCTGGACTTCGACGTGATGATCAGCGCGGTGGCGCCGATCGACAGCCTGATCCAGCGGATGGGACGGATCGGGCGGCACCGGGTGGGCGCCGAACGGCCTGAAATCCGGTTCGTCCTCATCAGGGTGCCGGAGCCGCGCTCAGGACGGAAGGCGGTCAATTTCAGTTACGCCGTGAACGTGTACGACGAGGCGATCCTTCTTCGCACGTTGGCGGTGCTGAGGGAGCGGGACGTCATCCAATGCCCCGACGAGGTACAGGAATTACTCGACAGGGTGTACGACGACGGCGAGGAACTGCGTTCCCCGCTCGGATGGGAGGAGCAGTGGGAACGTGCGGCGGCCCGGTCAGAGAGGGGCACGCCGAAGGCGGGTCGCGAGGCGCTGATGGCCCGCATCCCCATGTCACCGGGTACGAGATGGGGTCTGCGGACCCTCACGGAATTCGGTCGTGCTGGTACCGGCACACGTCAGAGCGGCCATAGAGCCGACCGGGACCGCAAGGCCTGACCGAACTCCACGGCCGGGGCGATAGGCCATTTTCGGGCAAGCTCGCTGCCTCTTGGCCGAATGTATGCGAGATGGCCGCGATTTCTTGAGGAACGTGTGCGCGGTGCGCCGGGATTCGCTTCACTGATCCCGCGCCGCAGTTCCAGAAGACGGAGGGGTCGAGTGACGTTCGATTTGTTGCGCGAACCCTGGCTTCCAGTGCTTCCGCTCGATTCCGACCACATCACCCAAGTGAGTCTGGTCGACCTCGTCCTCAACGCGCACCGTCACCGCCGCCTCGTCGGCAGCAGCCCGACGATGACGGCGGCGCTGCACCGGCTCGTGCTGGCCCTCCTACACCGGGCGTTCACCCCCGATGACGACGACTGGGACGAGCTGTGGATGGCCGACCCAGCACATCTGCTCGACGAGGAAGACGAGTTCCGACGTCGGCTCGATCGCTATGTGGAGCGCACGGAGCCCCGGTTCGACCTGTTCGATGCCCACCGGCCGTTCCTGCAGTGCCCGGATCTCGCGAGGCGTCCCTCGTGGAATCCCGCCAAGGATGCCGAACCGCACCAGAGCACCGCCGTCCTCGTCGCGCCGTGGGCCACCGGCAACAACCGCACCCTTTTCGACCACACCACCGCCACCGAACGGCCGGAACTGTCACCAGCCGAGGCCGCGCGCTGGCTGGTCACGTTGCAGGCGTACGACACCGGTGGGCAGAAGACCGGATACGAGAAGAGCCCGGCCTCTTCACAGACCTCTCTGGGCAGCTACTTCGGATGCGCCCTCCTGGAGGGGGACACGCTCCGCAGGACCCTTCTGCTCAACCTCGTCGCGTACCGGCCCGACGAAGGGCGTCCGACCGGTACCGGCCCTGCGGATCGGCCCGCCTGGGAGGACGACGAGGTGCACCGGCCCGATCCGGGCCCGCCGCGTCCCCCTCGGGGGCTCACCGACGCCTTGACCTGGCCGTCGCGGCGGGTGCTGCTCTTCCGCGGCCGGGAGGCCGCGGGGGCTTCGGTCGTGGGTGTGCTGCGCACTCCGGGGACCCGTCTCGACGGTGACTTGTCCCAGGACGTGGAACCCATGGCGGCCTTCCGCGAACGGTGGATCTCGGATTCCAAGCCGGCACGCACCGTGCCCGTTCGGCTGGAGGGGGTGCGCGGCGTGTGGCAGTACACGCAGGAGTTGTTGTTGCCGGAGGTCGCGCGCTGGAGCCGCTCCGGCCGTAAGTACCAGGGCAAGGCGGGGGAGAAGAAGCTCGCGTCGAAGAACAAGCTCGTTCCCTCACTGGTTCCCGGAGCCGAGCCCGCCCGGTTGCGACCCCTTGCGGTGTCCAGGGTGGACGGTTCGCACGTCATCCCCGACTCGACGGTGTTCACGCTGCGGGTCTTCGGACAGGAGTTGGGAAAGAACGGCGGGAACATCGTCGCGTGGTACGAGGAGGAGGTTCCGGCCCCCGTCGCCCTGATGCGGGCTCGTGATCGCCGTATCGGGTACGTCATCGGAGAAGCCGTCGCCTATGCCGACAACCTCGGTAACGCCCTGCGCGTGATGGAGACGACCTACCGCCAGAGTTTCGCCCCTCCGTCCTCCGGCCGTCGCGGAAAACCGTCTGCGGCCTTGCGGCGCGCGGCTCTGGAAATCGACTTCTGGCCGAGGGTGGCTGAGCCCTTCAACGAACTCGTTCGGCGTCTCGGCGTCTCGGTGGGTTCGGACGCCGAGATCGAACAGGCCGCGACCGAATGGGCGGACGTCGTTCACGGCACTGCGGGCCGGGCCGCTCGACGCTGGGCGGAGGACGTCGGACGACGAGACCGGGAGCTTTTGGCGGCCGGTGAGAGCTACACGCACTACCTCCGTGCCGCCACGTGGCTCCGCGACCGTCACCGCGAGAACCTCGCCCAGTACACGGAGGTCTCATGAGCTGTCGAACACGGACGACGAGAATCGACGCGAGGAGGAGCGCCCGATGACGGTACGGACCGAAGCCCGTGAGGAACGGCAGACTCGGCGTGACGCGTTCGTCTCCCACCTGCACTCCCTCGCGACGGCGCGGGAATCGGACGCCACGCATCTGGTGGCCCGAGGGCGTGCGGAGCTCGCCGTGCTGAGCCGGGGCTTCAGCGGCGGGCGACACCAGGCGCAGGCGTACGGGATCGTCGTCCCGTACGGCCCGCCGGAAGAGGAGCAGGGCGTCTGGCTGCTGGTGAGCGGTCTCTTCGCCCTGCACCCCCTGCCCCGCTCGCTGGGCGGACCACACGCACCGACCCTCGCCCGTTCCCTCGGGGCTCTCGCACGGGCGAAGGGGAGTTCGGTCGAGCGCCGCTTCACCGAACTCGTTTCCGTGGAGGGCGCGGCCCTGGAACACCAGGTGCGCCAGGCTGTGCGACTCCTGCGCGGCAGCCACACGCCGTTGAACTACGGACGGCTCCTCGACGATCTCGTCGTCCTCCTCTCGACGGACCAGACGGATCACCGGGTGAAGGAGCGGCAACGCGTGCGACTGCGCTGGATCAGCGACTACCACCATCACCCGGTCGCCCGGTCCCGGAGGGCGGACGACGAGCCGGGCGGCGACCCTGGCACCCCGCTCGACCAGGCCCCCGATTCGACCACCCAGGATGACGAATGATCATTGAGCTCCACCTGCTCCAGTCCTTCCCGGTCAGCAACCTCAACCGGGACGACATCGGGCAGCCGAAGACAGTGCGGTTCGGCGGGGTCACCCGGGCCCGGATCTCCAGCCAGTCACTGAAACGGGCGGCACGTGAGCTCTTCACCTCACACGGCCTGGAAACGGGTGACATCGGGCGGCGGACGAAGCAACTGCCGGAACGGGCCGGCATTCTCCTCGCTGAGCGCGGCAAGTGCGAGGTGGGCAGGGCGCAGCTGGTGGCCCAAGAGGCGCTGGCGGCGTTCGGATTCGGGGTGACCGAGGACCGGGGGCGGTCCGAGTACCTGTTGTACGTGGGACCGGCCGCCGTGGAGCATCTCGCGGACTACTGCGAGAAGCGCTGGGACATCCTGGAAAAGGCGCTGGAGAAGGAGGAGAAGCGCAAGGCGGACGCGAAGAAGGCGTCACGGACCAAGGTCAAGCCGACGCAGAAGGAGCTCATTGAAGCGCGGAAGGTCTTCGACTCCTCCCGGGTCGCCGACATCGCGCTCTTCGGCCGGATGATCGCCGACAACCAGGACTTCTCCGTGATCTCCGCCAGCCAGGTCGCCCACAGCATCTCCACCCACGCCGTGGCCAACGAGTTCGACTTCTACACGGCCATGGACGACATGCGGCCGGCCGAGGAGCCCGCCGCGGACATGATGGGCACCATCGACTACAACGCGGCTTGCTACTACCGCTACGCCAACCTGGACACGGACCGTCTGCTCCGCAACCTCTTCGGTGAGGAATCGGTGCCCCCGGAGGAACTCTCCGCCGAGGACAAGACGCTCTTGGTCCGCAGTGTCCGGGCCTGGCTTCGGGCCTTCGTCCACGCCGTCCCGCGCGGCAAGCAGAACTCCATGGCCGCGCCGACGGTCCCCGACGTCCTGTTGGGAGTCGCACGCACGGACGGGGCGTGGAGCCTCGCTAACGCGTTCCTCTCGCCCGTCGGCGACGTTGCGGACCTGATGGACACGTCCGCCCGGCGCATGACGGGTTACTTCGATCAGATCCGTGACTTCTACGGGGACGAGGAGCTGCGCGGCGTGCACTACGGCTCCCTTGATCCGAGCGGAGGGCTCTCCGACCGCCAACCACGTGGTTGTCAGGAGGCGAAGGGCATCGATGCCTTCGTCGAGGGGCTCATCGGCTCGGCCGGTCTCTGAGGAGCGGTGCGGTGATGTCCACCCTGATCCTGTGCCTCGACGCTCCCATGCAGTCCTGGGGCGTCTCCTCCCGCTTCGACCGCCGGGACACGGCCCGTGAACCGACGAAGTCCGGCATCGTCGGTCTGCTCGCGTCGGCCCTCGGCGTGGCGAGGGACGACGACGATCGCGTTCGGGAACTCGCCACACTGTCGATGGGCGTTCGGGTGGACCGCGAAGGCGAGCTGGAACGCGACTTCCACACCGTTTCCAACGTGCCCAACACCGAAGGCGGTGCGGGAGCCACCGTCGTCAGCGAGCGGTTCTACCTGTCGGGGGCGCTCTTCCTCGTGGTTCTCGAAGGAGCGGACGAGGAGGTGCGCGGCCTGTACCGGGCCCTGAGACGTCCTCGATGGCCCCTGTTCCTCGGCCGCAAGGCATTCCCGCCCGGTACTCCCGTCGTACACCCGGACGAGAGCCGTGCGGTACACGACGGTCACGTGGACGACGTGCTGGAGGGCCATCCTTGGCTGGAGACACGTCCAGCGCGGCTGCGCCGTGCACGCGAGCGCCTGGACGCGGGTACACCGCTGCACCTGCGGACCGTGCGCGACACCGTGCCCGTGTTCGTAGGAGCCGAGTTGCGCCACGACCACCCGATCTCATTCTCGGCACGGCGGCGGCACGGAACGCGCGCGGTACGTGTCGGTCACGTCCCTCTGACCGCTCCGATGCTCCCACGACAGCCGGAGGCCACCTCGAAGTCCGAACAGGTGGGAACAGCATGAGCCTCTGGCTGACCCGGTTGACCCCCGATCTGCGCAGAGGGGACGTGTTGAACGACCTGAATGACGCCCACTTGATGCACCGCCGCGTCATGTCCCTCTTCCCCGACCGCCTCTCCGACACCCCCCGCAGCGACGTGGGTGCCCTCTACCGGACGGAGCCCGTGCGAGACGCGGTACAGGTCCTCGTGCAGAGTCACGTGCAGCCCGAGATCGGACGCCTGCCCGAGGGATACGCCGAGACGGGGGTGCTGCACCTGACGTCGTACCTCGACACGCTCGCGGGGGGCATGCGGGTGCGCTATCGGATCGCTGCCAACCCTTCGAAACAGTTGGCCGTTCCCTCGGCGGGAGGCGGCCGGGTCGGGCAGCGGGTGGCCTTGCACGGGGAGGCCGCCGAGGAGTGGTGGAGGTTGCGTGCGGCCAAGGCGGGGCTCCGTCTCCAGTCCGGGCTCGTGACCCCCCGGCATCCGCTCGTCAGCCGACTCCGCGCACGCGCGGGCCTCCGATTTCACCTCGCACAGTTCGACGGGGAGGCGGAGATCCACGACGTGTCCGCCCTGCGGCGAGCCATGTGGGAGGGAATCGGAAGAGGCAAGTCCTACGGCTGCGGGCTGTTGAGCATCCTGCCGGTCCGGCAACCCACCAGCGAGCCCGCCGACCACGGACGCCCCCCCCACCTGACCGCGGCACGCCGTTCCTGACTGGCGGGTGGGGTGAAGCGGGCGGGGGCATAGGTTGGGGGGATGCCGAATCGACTCGTGGGGGAGACCTCCCCCTATCTGTTGCAGCACGCCGACAACCCGGTCGACTGGTGGCCCTGGTCCCCGGAGGCCTTCGCGGAGGCCCGGCAGCGCGCGGTCCCCGTCCTGCTCAGCGTCGGGTACTCCAGCTGCCACTGGTGTCATGTCATGGCGCACGAGTCCTTCGAGGACGACGCCACCGCCGCCTATCTCAATGAGCACTTCGTCTCCGTCAAGGTCGACCGCGAGGAACGCCCCGACGTCGACGCCGTCTACATGGAGGCCGTGCAGGCCGCCACCGGACAGGGCGGCTGGCCCATGACCGTATTCCTCACCCCCGACGCCGAACCCTTCTACTTCGGCACCTACTTCCCGCCCGAGCCGCGCCACGGCATGACCTCCTTCCGCCAGGTCCTCGAAGGTGTCTCCGCCGCCTGGTCCGACCGGCGCGAGGAGGTCGACGAGGTCGCGCGCAGGATCACCCGCGATCTCGCGGGACGGTCCCTCGCCCACGGCGGACAGGGCGTCCCCGGCGAGGAGCAGCTAGCCCAGGCGCTGCTCGGGCTCACCCGCGAATACGACGAGCGGCACGGCGGGTTCGGCGGAGCGCCCAAGTTCCCGCCGTCGATGGTGCTGGAGTTCCTGCTGCGCCACCATGCCCGCACCGGATCCGACGGCGCCCTCCAGATGGCCGTCGACACCTGCGAGGCCATGGCCCGAGGGGGCCTCTACGACCAGCTCGGCGGCGGGTTCGCGCGCTACTCCGTGGACCGCGAGTGGATCGTCCCCCACTTCGAGAAGATGCTGTACGACAACGCTCTGCTCTGCCGGGTGTACGCGCATCTGTGGCGGGTCACCGGCTCCGCGCTCGCCCGGCGCGTCGCGCTGGAGACCGCCGACTTCATGGTGCGGGAACTGCGCACGGCCGAGGGCGGCTTCGCCTCCGCGCTCGACGCCGACAGCACCGACAGCACGGATGAGTCCGGCCGGCGGACCGAGGGCGCGTATTACGTGTGGACCCCCGAGCAGCTCCGCGAGGTCCTCGGCGAGTCGGATGGACGGCGCGCTGCCGAGCTGTACGCCGTGACCGCCGAGGGCACCTTCGAGCACGGCGCCTCCGTGCTCCAGCTCCCCGGCGGGGAACCGGACGACGGGGTACGGGAGCGGCTGCTCGCCGCCCGCGAGCGGCGGGAGCGGCCCGACCGGGACGACAAGGTCGTGGCCGCCTGGAACGGGCTCGCCATCGCCGCGCTCGCCGAGACCGGCGCCTACTTCGACCGGCCCGATCTGGTCGAGCGCGCCACCGAGGCGGCCGATCTCCTGGTCCGGCTGCACATGGACAGCGCGGCGCGGCTCACCCGTACCTCCAAGGACGGCGCGGCGGGCGGGAACGCCGGTGTGCTGGAGGACTACGCCGATGTCGCCGAGGGCTTTCTCGCGCTCGCGTCCGTCACCGGGGAAGGCGTCTGGCTGGAGTTCGCCGGTTTTCTGCTGGACATGGTCATCGACCGGTTCACCGGCGAGGGCGGGACCCTGTTCGACACCGCGCACGACGCCGAACAGCTCATCCGCCGCCCGCAGGACCCCACCGACAACGCGACCCCCTCCGGCTGGACCGCCGCCGCGGGAGCGCTGCTCTCCTATGCCGCGCACACCGGGTCCGAGGCCCATCGCACCGCCGCGGAGGACGCGCTCGGCGTGGTGACGGCGCTCGGGCCGAGGGCGCCCAGGTTCATCGGATGGGGGCTCGCCGTGGCGGAGGCGCTGCTGGACGGGCCGAGGGAGGTCGCCGTCGTCGGGGCCGAGGACGATCCGGAGGCGGCCGGGCTGCTCCGTACGGCGCTGCTGGCGACCGCGCCCGGCGCGGTGGTGGCGTCCGGGCGGCCGGACGGCGACGAGTTCCCGCTGCTGCGGGATCGGCCGCTGGTGGACGGGAAGGCGGCGGCCTACGTCTGCCGCGGATTCGTCTGCCGGGCCCCGGTGACGGAGGTCGACCGGCTGGCCGGGGAGTTGACCCCGGGACGGTGAGCACGAGTACGCGGCCGGGGGCCCGCAGATCGGGTACGGCACGGCCACGTGGTGCGGCGCCGGGGCACGCGGGCCCGGCCCGATCCTGATCCGGCCGGGACATCCAAACCTCACAGGGCGATACGCCTAGATCCGCGGCCCGCCCTTCAGCGCCCGCAGCGCCCGGTCCACCAGCGCCACCGGATCGCCCTCGTGGCCCCGGGCGGCCCAGTGCAGCAGCACCTCGCGCACCGCGGCGAGGACCGTCGCCGTGAACACCCGTACGTCGAGGTCGTCATGGGGTCTGCCCGCGCGGTCCGCCAGCGTCACGGCCAAGGTCTCGAAGGCGCCGGAGAAGCTCTCGGTCATCCGGGCGCGCAGCGCCGGGACCTCCGCCATCAGCCGGGTGCGCTGGACGACCGCGTCCCGCTCCTCGTGGAGGGCGAGTGCCAGCCGGTGCGTCAGCACCCGCCGGACCGAGTCCAGGGGGTCCTCGCCGGCGGGTCTCGCCCGCAGCGCCGACTCCAGCGCCGGGTCGTAGTCGTCGGTGAGCACGATGTCTTCCTTGGCGGGGAAGTAGCGGAACACCGTGGAGGGGGAGACCTCGGCCGCCTCCGCGATCTGCTCGACCGTGGTCGTCTCGTACCCCTGGAGGGCGATCAGACGGTAGGCCGCCCGGCGGATCGCGCGCCGGGTCTTGAGCTTCTTGCGCTCCCGCAGGCCCATCGTCCCCTGCCGGGGCTCGGGTCCGGCGAGCCCGGTGGGCGAGGGGGCGCGGGAGGGGGTGTGCGCGAGGGCGGCCATGGCGGTCATTGTCCCGCATCGACCGCCTTGGGAGCCATGTCCGTGTCGTCTGCCAGGGGGAACGGCCGGACGGGCTGGGGCGGACGGGCTGGGGCGGTGCGGCACGGCACGGCACGGCACGAAGCGACACGGCCCGGTGAAGGTGCCGCGCCGGAGGAATCAAGCCTGGTAGGCCACCAGCGAGATGCCGACGTAATGCACCGCGAACGCCGCCAGGGTGAGGGAGTGGAACACCTCGTGGAAGCCGAACCAGCGCGGCGACGGGTTGGGCCGCTTGATCCCGTAGACCACTCCTCCGGCGCTGTAGAGCAGTCCGCCGACGATGACGCAGACCAGGACCGCGATCCCGCCCGTGCGCAGGAAGTCGGGCAGATAGAAGACCGCCGCCCAGCCCATCGCGATGTAGCAGGGCGTGTAGAGCCAGCGTGGTGCGCCGACCCAGAAGACCCGGAAGGCGATCCCCGCCGCCGCCGCTGCCCAGACCGCCCACATGAGCGGCTGGGCGGTGGAGTCGGGGAGCAGCAGCATCGTCAGCGGGGTGTAGGTGCCCGCGATGATCAGAAAGATATTGGCGTGGTCGAGCCGGCGGAGCACGGCTTCACCGCGGGGGCCCCAGTTCCCCCGGTGGTAGAGCGCGCTCACCCCGAAGAGCAGACACGCGGTGAGCACATAGATCGCGCAGGCCACCCGGGCCCGGGTGGAGCCGGCGAGCGCGGTGAGCACCAGCCCCGCGACCAGCACGGCGGGGAACATCCCGGCGTGCAGCCAGCCGCGCAGCTTCGGCTTCACCGGGGGCGGTTCTGTCTCGGTCACTCGGGGCGCGGCAGAGGTCATTCCTGGATGGTACCTACGCAACCGTAGGTAGGGCATGGGCAGCCTCCCTCCCGCCGGGACTCACCATCGGCCCACCTCTTTGGAGTGGATCGCCAAGACCCTCGGTCGCGCTCCGGCGTGCCGGAATGCCACTCGGCGGCGATCTCGATATCAGTATCAATCCCAACGTAACCGGACGAAAAATATCGCAGCTCAGATATGACACACGTGGCGATGCTCACATGAGAAGCCCTCTGGACATATGGGCATGAGCCACGGATGATCAGATGAGTGCGGTCGGCACCGGATGAGCGGCTACGAAGCATCCGGGTCGCGGCCCCCACGGGGCAGCAGGACAACCAACACAGTGCTAACCCTCGAACTCTCATTTAGGAGCGATCGTGGCGCGCGACATCGCGGCTCCCACCACCGTCCACCCCACCGTCCCCACCGAGCACAAGGCGCTGATCTCCTGGGTGGACGAGATCGCGGCGATCACGGAGCCGGACAGCGTCGTCTGGTGCGACGGGTCGGAAGCCGAGTACGACCGGCTCTGTGGAGAGCTCGTCGCCAAGGGGACCTTCCGCAAGCTGGACCCGGCCAAGCGCCCCAACTCGTACTACGCCGCGTCCGACCCCACGGATGTCGCCCGGGTCGAGGACCGCACCTACATCTGCTCCGAGGACGAGAAGGACGCGGGCCCCACGAACCACTGGAAGGCCCCCGCCGAGATGAAGGAGATCTTCACCGGCGAGCAGGGCGTGTTCCGCGGCTCGATGCGCGGCCGGACGATGTACGTCGTCCCCTTCTGCATGGGCCCGGTGGGCTCCCCGCTCTCGGCCATCGGCGTCGAGATCACCGACTCCGCCTATGTCGCGGTCTCCATGCGCACCATGACCCGCATGGGGCAGCCCGTCCTGGACGAGCTGGGCACCGACGGGTTCTTCGTCAAGGCCGTCCACACCCTGGGCGTGCCGCTCGCCGAGGGCGAGCAGGACGTTCCCTGGCCGTGCAACTCCACCAAGTACATCTCGCACTTCCCCGAGACCCGCGAGATCTGGTCGTACGGCTCCGGCTACGGCGGCAACGCCCTGCTCGGCAAGAAGTGCTACGCGCTGCGCATCGCCTCCGTCATGGCGCGGGACGAGGGCTGGCTCGCCGAGCACATGCTGATCCTCAAGCTCACCCCGCCGAAGGGTGAGGCGAAGTACGTCGCCGCCGCCTTCCCCTCCGCCTGCGGCAAGACCAATCTCGCCATGCTGGAGCCCACGGTCCCCGGCTGGACCGTGGAGACCATCGGCGACGACATCGCCTGGATGCGCTTCGGCGAGGACGGCCGGCTGTACGCCATCAACCCCGAGGCCGGATTCTTCGGCGTCGCGCCCGGCACCGGCGAGCACACCAACGCCAATGCCATGAAGACCCTCTGGGGCAACGCCGTCTTCACCAACGTCGCCCTCACCGAGGACGGCGATGTGTGGTGGGAGGGCATGACCGAGGAGCCCCCGGCCCGCCTCACCGACTGGAAGGGCAACGACTGGACCCCCGAGTCCGGCGTTCCGGCCGCCCACCCCAACGCCCGCTTCACCGTGCCGGCCGCGCAGTGCCCGATCGTCGCCCCGGAGTGGGAGGACCCCCAGGGCGTGCCGATCTCGGCCATCCTCTTCGGCGGACGCCGGGCGAGCGCCGTGCCGCTGGTCACCGAGTCCTTCGACTGGCAGCACGGAGTCTTCCTCGGCGCGAACGTGGCGTCCGAGAAGACCGCCGCCGCCGAGGGCAGGGTCGGCGAGCTGCGCCGCGACCCGTTCGCGATGCTGCCGTTCTGCGGCTACAACATGGGCGACTACATGGCCCACTGGGTGAAGGTCGGGCAGTCCGCGGACCAGTCCAAGCTGCCGAAGATCTACTACGTGAACTGGTTCCGCAAGAACGACGCGGGGAAGTTCGTCTGGCCCGGCTTCGGTGAGAACAGCCGCGTCCTGAAGTGGATCGTGGAGCGCCTGGAGGGCACGGCCGAGGGCGTCGAGACCCCGATCGGCGTGCTGGCGACCGCGGACGCGCTGGACACGGAGGGCCTGGAGCTGGCCGACGACGACCTCGACTTCCTGCTGAAGGTCGACACCGAGGTCTGGCGCGAGGAGGCGGCGCTGATCCCCGAGCACCTCAACACCTTCGGCGATCACACGCCGAAGGAGCTGTGGGACGAGTACCGCGCACTGGTCGCCCGCCTGGGCTGACCGTCCTTCGAGAACGTCGCGGCGGACCCGCCGACATCCGCCCTGACCTGTGGGGTCACCCAGGTCCGCCGCGTCCGGGGCCGTACCACGGAACCGGCTGGGCACACTGAGCCCGCCGGCCGGCCCCGGGGCCCCCGAAGACCACCCTCAGGGTCTTCGGGGGCCGCTCCTCGTCAGGGGGCCGTCAGGGGGCCGTGAGAAGGCGCCCTCGGCCGGGGCCCGGGGGAAGGGGGCCCCGTCCGAAGGCGCCGAGGGGGCGCCCGGTCCACGCGCCTTCGCGGCCCGTGGACCGGGGCCGTCAGTGGGCGCCGACCAGACGGAAGGCGTCGAGCACGGCGGCATGCGCGTCCATGCGCTCCGCCGCGAGGACGGCCGCCGTCGTGTCGGCGCGCGCCGCCGCGACGACGAGCGCCCGCCCGGCCAGGGTGTGGGCGCGCTGGTGCAGGGCCTGGGGCTCCGCCCGGCTCAGCCCGGCATGGCGGACCGGCGGCGTGCCGCGCAGCCTGGCGATCTGGGCCGCGACGCGTTCGGCGGCTTCGTCCAGCGCCAGCTCGTCGGTGACGGCCAGCAGCGCGGAGAGATGACCGGCGAGCTGGATGTCCAGCTCCTCCTCCCGCGAGCGGTGGGGGTACCCGGCGGGCTCGGCCATCGTGTGGACCGACTTGGTGCGGATCGGCTCGTACATGGGGATGGCCTCCTGCTCACTGTCAGGAGACCATCCTAGCTTAGATTCTGTCTAAAGTTGAGCCGAGTCGGAATCGCCGGTGTGCGATCCCGGCGGACCGGAGGTCCGGCAGACCGGCGGACCGGAGGTCCGGCCGGGGGCGGCCGGGGCGCGGTCAGGGCTGGCTGTAGCCGTCGAGGAACGTCCCGATCCGGGTCACGGCGTCGGCCAGCTCGGGTGCGGCGGGCAGGGTCACGATCCGGAAGTGGTCGGGCTCGGGCCAGTTGAACCCCGTACCGTGCACGACCATGATCTTCTCGGCGCGCAGCAGATCCAGGACCATCTGCCGGTCGTCCTTGATCTTGTAGACCTTCGGGTCGAGCCGGGGGAAGAGATAGAGCGCGCCCTTGGGCTTCACACAGCTGACCCCGGGAATCCGGGTGAGCAGCTCATACGCCACGTCCCGCTGCTCCAGGATGCGACCGCCCGGCAGTACGAGATCGTCGATGGACTGCCGTCCGCCGAGGGCCGAGGCCACCGCGTGCTGTGAGGGCATGTTCGCGCACAGCCGCATATTGGCGAGGATGGTGAGCCCCTCGATATAGGAGGCGGCGTGGGCCTTCGGGCCGCAGACCGCCATCCAGCCGGAGCGGTAGCCGGCCACCCGGTAGTTCTTGGAGAGCCCGTTGAAGGTCAGCACCATCAGATCGGGGCGAGCGCGGCGGTCGGGGTGTGGGTGGCCCCGTCGTAGAGGATCTTGTCGTAGATCTCGTCGGAGCAGACGATCAGATTGTGGCGGCGGGCGATCTCGGTGAGCCCGCGCAGCAGCTCGTCGTCGTAGACCGCGCCGGTGGGGTTGTTGGGGTTGATGATCACCAGCGCCTTGGTGCGGTCGGTGATCTTCCGCTCCACATCGGCGAGGTCGGGCATCCAGTCGGCCTGCTCGTCGCACCGGTAGTGGACGGCCGTGCCCCCGGCGAGGGAGACCGACGCGGTCCACAGCGGATAGTCCGGGGCGGGTACGAGCACCTCGTCGCCGTCGTCGAGCAGCGCCTGCATCGACATCTGGATCAGCTCGGAGACCCCGTTGCCGAGATAGACGTCCTCGACGTCCAGCTCGATGCCCTTGGTCTGGTAGTGCTGGGTCACCGCGCGGCGTGCGGAGAGCAGCCCCTTCGCGTCGCCGTAGCCGTGTGCGCTTCCGACATTGCGGAGTATGTCCTCCAGAATCTCGGGCGGGCACTCGAAACCGAAGGCTGCCGGGTTGCCGGTGTTGAGTTTGAGGATGCGCTGGCCCGCTGCCTCCAGCCGCATCGCCTCCTCAAGGACCGGGCCACGGATCTCGTAACAGACATTGGCGAGCTTCGTCGACTGGATCACCTGCATGCCGGTGAGCTTACGGGCGCTTAACCGGGATCGCCGCGCTTTTCGCCCGTCATGGCGCGGTACGGGAATGTCCGCCCGGCTGCTCGGGATGGTGCGCGGGGGCCCTGTCCTTGGAATGCGATACCGGGATGGGCTCATCGCCTGCGGTTTATACCGTGCGGAACGGAGAGGGCCGATCCGGTGTTGCTCTCGTCACTGCCGGGGGAACGATCGGGGGTTCGGCCGGGGTTCGGCCGGGGGGTTCGGCCGGGCGCGTCCCGCCGTGCCGGGCCCGGGACACCGGCGGCGCCCTCCCCCTGACGGACGTCGCCGTGGACGCGGCGGAAAAGAATCCCGAGGTGCTGGAGAGCGCACCTCGGGATTCATTGAACGCCGGTGTACCGCCGGTCATTCTCCACCGCCGCGACGCCGGTCGGCATCGCCGCGATATCAGGCGTTGGCGCAGGTGTTGCCGAAGGCCGGGTTCAGCAGGCCGACGAGGTTGACCGTGTTGCCGCAGACGTTGACGGGAACGTGAACGGGAATCTGGATCACGTTGCCGGACAGCACGCCGGGCGAGCCGACGGCGGCACCGCTGGCACCCGCGTCTGCCATGGCCGGAGCGGCGGAACCCAGAGCCATGAGGGCGCCGACGACGACGACGGCAGCCTTCTTGTGCTTCATTTCATTGATCCTTTCAGTGGCGGTGCTGTACGCAGCTACGGCCTTCGCACTGCGCCGACAGTTCTCTGTCCATGCGCACCCCCGCAGAGCTAGTAACGACTGGCTTCCCGGAAAGCAACTTTCGTATGGCCGTCGGTTCGAAAATTCACTCGTATACAGCACGGTGTCTTTTCAAACCGAGGGAAGGAGGCTACGAAGGCCGATTACGGGCTTCTTCTTCCTTCATGGGGCATCGGCTCTCGGGGCCGCTGCGGGAATCCGCCGGCCGGAGCATCCGACGCCCCGAAGAACTCCGAATGGAATCCGAATGGGACCCGAATGGGAGATGCCCCCGAACGCGCCGCGCTCAGGGGCACACTCCGCCTCAGTGCGGTGCTCAGCTGTTGCCGGCGCCGTTGCCCGACAGGATCGGGATGTTGCTGAGGATGTGCGACAGCGGCTCGTCGCCCTTGGCCTGCGTCGAGTTCTCGGTGCACTGCTGGTTCTGCGGCGAGGACAGGATCGGGATGTCCTGAACGGTGATCGGGATGAGACCGATGAGGGAGCCGACGTTGGCCTTGGCCGGCAGGCCGATGCAGGGCTTGTTGAGCGAGCCCTGGATCAGCGCCATCTGCGGGCTCATGTCGCCGTGGGTGGCGGAGTTGCCGTACGCCTGGGTCGAGCCGTTGCCGCTGAAGGACGTGGTGCCGTTGTCGTTGCCGATGGCCATGGCCTGGGGGGCCATCGTGGCGCCGGCGCCCACCATCGAAGCGGTGACCGCCGCGGTAGCCAGAATCTTCTTGATCACTTGGTGTTCCTTTTCGCTATGAACGATCGATCGTGGAGCAACCTGATCAACTGCTCTGGGCCCGTTTGGTTCCGCGTGTTCACCCGAATGCCGTAATGGTCGGAGGGGTTCGCACGGGATGTCGGCGGAGGGCCATTCGAGTGAAGCCCTCCGCCGCCGGAGCGGACCGTCGAGCGCACCCGGACGCGCCATGCCGAGGGGAGGACACGGCTGCCTCGCGACGCGCTGCGCCGCCGGCTGGAGGCCCGCGTCCGGCGCGGAGTCCGATTTCGTGCTCCACGGTCATTCAAACACCGGCACGGGCCGGACGGATGCGTCCTTCACCCGTCTGCGGAATGAATTCGCCGGGCGGCGCATACGTTTCTGGAGCGGGTCGTGACGCCGTATCCGCTTTTCGGCAGCACATATACCCCGGCTCCGAAAGGGGCCGGGGTATACGCGTGTTCACAGCGCCGCCGTCCCCGGGGGAGTCGGGGACGGGCGGTGCGATCAGCTGTTGGCGACGCCGTTGCCCGAGAGCACCGGGATGTTGCTGAGGAGGTGCGACAGCGGCTCGTCGCCCTTGGCCTGCGTCGAGTTCTCGGTGCACTGCTGGTTCTGCGGCGACGACAGGACGGAGATGTCCTGAACGGTGATCGGGATGGCGCCGATGAGGGAGCCGAGGTTGGCCTTGAGGGGCAGACCGACACAGGGCTTGTTGAGCGAGCCCTGCACCAGGCCGAGCTGCGGGCTCATGTCGCCGTGCGTCTCGGAGTTGCCGTACGCCTGGACCGAGCCGTTGCCGCTGACCGAGGTGGTGCCCTCGTGGTCGCCGATGGCCATGGCCTGGGGGGCCATCGCCGCGCCCGCGCCCGCCACGGAGAGGGTGACCGCAGCGGTCGCCATAACCTTCTTGAGCATGTTCTGTCCTTCTGTCATGGGGTTGCCCGCAAGTGGAGCGCACTGAGCAACTCCGCCAGGGGTGTTTGGTTCCGCCGGTTCACTCCAATGGGCTGGTGCCGGTAGCTCATCGGACTAATGGGTCGAACGGGTGGCGCGTCGCCGCCGGACGCGCGCGGGGCGCAGGGGTGCGGCCACCGACTGCCGTACCCCTGTGCCGGACACCGCCTCGCGGCCGGCCGGATCAGCTGCCCAGCTCGACGCCGCCGAGCAGCGGCGTGACCTGGCCGACCGTCTTCAGGGCGTTCTGCGGGGCGTCGCCCTTGACCTGGTTGAGTCCGGCCGCGGTGTCGGCGACGTCCTTGACCGCGTCTCCGCTGCCGCCGTTCAGCAGCGGCGTCTGGCTGATGGCCTGGGTCAGGCCGCCGTTGAGGCTCATGGGGGGCATTCCCGAGGCGGGCGCCGCCATCGCGGGAGAGGCCGCGCCGACGGCGGCGAGAGAACCGGCGATGAGCGCGGCGACCCTGGTGTACTTCATCTGATCGATCCCTTTCTCCGGCGACGGTTCTCCCCGCCGTCCACAGGGATAACGAGATCCCGGCGTGTGAGAAACCCTCGGTGGAGATTCTCGTATCGACCTTTTGTAGGACTATCGGATCATGTGCTCAATAGATAGGAGAAAGGGAGACTTCCCCCGGGGAAAGGATTTCCCTTCCGCCGGGCCGCATGCGCGGGATCAACGAGCGGTCCGCCCAGGGGATGTGAGAGGTCACCCGAAAGGCTAAATGCGCAATACCGTTTCTCTGCCGACTTCACGGCCGATTCGCCGGTGACCGCCGGTCGGCCCGCTTTAAGCGGGGATAGTCGCCGAATGGCCCCAAGAGATCCCGCGAGCGCGTCTTACGTGTTTTCCAACCTGCTTCTGACAAACTGCACTCCTGTTTTTGTCATGTAGTTCGAGCAGGAAGGGCCAGTCATGCCGAAGCCGACCGGCTTCGCCGCGCGAAGCATCCTGGGAGCGATGCTCCTGCTGGCGTTTTCCACCACCCCGCTCGCCGCCACCCCACTCGCCGCCGCCCCGCTGCCGCCGGCCACCGCGGTGGACGGCGCGCTCGACATCGCCGATCTGCCACGGCTGCCGGAACTGCTCGGGACCGACGTCTCCGGGCAGGAGGAGTCCTCGCGCATCCCCTTCGCCCAGCGCTACCAGGCCGTGCACCACGGAGGCATCGTCCGCGCCGCCAACTCCTCCATCACCTGCCGCGCCGCGCGGAGCGGCTCGGCCGCCGCCTGCTCCTCGGTCCAGCAGGGCGCCGCCGGAACCAACGGCGACTACGACATGCACTACATCGACGAGGACGACGACCCCAATACCTACAATTCGAGCCGCGCCGAAATCGCCCTGCCCGGGAACTCGACCGTGACCTACGCCCGGCTGTACTGGGGCGGAAATCTCCGGGCCGGCGAACAGAAGCCGCCGGAGGACAACGGACGCGTTCTCATCGCCGAACAGGGCGGCCAGTACCAGCAGGTACTCGCGGACACCACCATCGCCCACCGCGACGCCGACGGCATGGACGCCTTCCAGGCGTCCGCCGACATCACACCACTGGTGCGCAGAGCGGGATCCGGCCTCTACACCGTGGCCCAGATCAACGTCGCGATGGGGAATTCAAAGGCCGGGACCTGGGGCGGCTGGACACTCGTCGTCGCCTACGAGAACAGCGCCGAACCCCTGCGCCAGCTCTCCGTCTGGGACGGATTCGAAGCGCTGGACACCAGCCGGACGACCCATGAGATCACCCTCCCCGGGCTGCGCATCCCCGCCCGGGCCACCGGGAGCGCGGGAATCGTCTCCTACGACGGAGACCGCGGCCACCAGGGCGACTCGGTGAGCGTACGGACGGACACCGGAGAGGCGTTCGCGCTCCGCGACGCCGCCAACCCCGCCACCGACCTCATGAACTCCACCATCAGCGGGCCCGGCCGTGCCATCACCCGGCAGCCCGCCTATCCGAACACCCTCGGATACGACTCCGACGTGTTCGACATCGGGCCCGCCCTGGCGTCCGGAGGCACCGGTCTGACCTTCCGGTTCACCGCCGAGGACCCCGGATACCACCTCGGCGCCCTGTTCGTGCAGGCGGACACGCGCCGCTGAACCTCAGCGCGGTGCGCCGCTCGCCCGTGCCGGACCCACCCTCCACGTACCAAGAGAGCCGCACGTGCCGCAACGAAGCCGGACCGAGCCCAGCCCAACGACCGTTCTCCATCTGGTGCAGCCCGTGGAAGGAGGAGTCGCCCGCGTCGTCACCGACCTGGTCCGGGCGCAGACCGCCGAGGGAGTGCGGACGGTCGTGGCCTGCCCGCCCGGCGGCGAACTGGCCCGCCGCGCGGCCGAAGCCGGAGCACGGGTGCACATCTGGCACGCCGAACGGGCCCCCGGCCCCCGGCTCCCCGTCGAGCTGCTGACCGCCGCCCGGCTGATCCGCCGCGTACGCCCCCATCTCGTCCACGCCCACAGCGCCAAAGCCGGACTCGTCGCCCGCCTCGCCGTCCGCGGCCGGGTGCCGACCCTCTTCCAGCCGCACGCCTGGTCCTTCGACGCCGTCGCCGGACGGAGCGCCGGATACGCGCGCGTCTGGGAGCGTTACGCCACCCGCTGGAGCACCCGCACCCTCTGCGTCAGCGAGACCGAGCGCCAGGCCGGGGAGCGCGCCGGGATCGCCGCCCGCTGGGCCGTCATCCGCAACGGCGTCGACCTCGGCCACTTCGCCCCCGAGGACGGGGACGAACACGCCCAGGACGCCGGACGCGCCCGCGCCCGCGCCGCCCTCGGCCCGCTGCGGACCATCCCCGGCGACGCCCCCCTCGCCCTGTGCCTCGGCCGGCTCTGCCGCCAGAAGGGACAGGACACCCTGCTGCGCGCCTGGCCCGCCGTGCGCGCCGCCGTGCCCGGCGCCCGGCTGGTGCTCGTCGGCGACGGCCCCGACCGGGACCTGCTGGCCGCCGGCGCACCGCCCGGAGTGCTGTTCGCCGGAGCCGTCGACGACCCCAGGGACTGGCTGCTCGCGGCGGACCTCGTCGTCCTCCCCTCCCGCTGGGAGGGCATGGCGCTCGCCCCGCTGGAGGCCATGGCCTGCGGACGGCCCGTTCTGGTGACCGACGTCAGCGGGGCCAGAGAGAGCCTGCCCCCCGGTCACACGGCCCACAGCCTCGTACCCCCGGACGACCCGCCCGCCCTCGCCGCGGCCCTCGTCGCCCTGCTCGGCGACGCCCGGCTGCGCGCCGAACTCGGGCGGCAGGCACGGGCCCACGCACGGGCCGCCTGCGATGTACGGAAGACGGCCGCCGCCGTTCTGGACCTCTACCAGGACCTGGTCCCGACGCCCCACCCCCTGACGAGGAAGAGCGCCACGCGATGACGACGGAGAGTGTTCCAGCGCCCCTCACCACCGCCGAGGGCCGCGGCACCGCCCTCCACCCGCCGCGCGGCCCCGC
>NZ_VCLA01000023.1:0-88138 GCF_009600885.1 Streptomyces jumonjinensis | reverse complement strand
CAGATCACCCCTTGCCACCAGCCCAGAAGCCCTAACTTCACGGCCTTGCGCTTTAGGTCCCGCTCGGACCGGAGCTGGACCTCCAGGTCCCCCGTGCCGTGATGGCCGAGCCCCGTCACATCCCGGGTGAACCCGGGCACGAGATCGACCTCACCCGGGTGAACCCTCACGTAGGCGAGGAGCTTGTCCTGGCGCGCCGGAGGAACGCAGACAAAGTTCCGCAGCCGCCGGTAGGCGGTGTACTGCTTGCGCCGCACCGCCGCCACATCGCCACCCAGACCGAGCAGCACCTCACCCACGGCAGCCGAGAGGTCGGCCATCGCCCCACCGGCCGCCCGGCGAGGCGCCGCTGCAGCAGCGCCCGCACCCCTTCGGCGGCGGGACGCTCCAGCGTGCCCGGCGACAGAGGCAACGGTCTCCAGGGCGATGTGGTCATCGCCATGGAGGCGGTAGCGGACGAGGTCGATGCTGCGCCGGTGCTCGCGCAGGGCGTGGACGTCGTAGCGGGTGAAGTCGCCGGCAACGCAGATCACCCGCGGATTGCTCCACAGGATCTGCCCGGCCGCCTCAGAGCCGAGCCGGTCGCGCACCAAGCGCTGGAACTCCGCCTTGTGGTCCATCAGCCAGGCCAGATAGAAGAGGCCCTGGTGGATGACACCTGCGTCCGTCGCCCGCTTGTACTCGACGATCACCGGCGCACCGTTCTCGTCGAGGCCGAGCGAGTCGATCCTCCCCCGTGAACCGGCCCGGTGCTGTACTCGCTCGCCAGGAACCTGACGCCCAGCATCACGTGCATGTGGGCCTCGACAAGGTCCTGCACATCCGCCTCGGCCTCAGCCAGCCGCGGCGCAACCTCGACCACGCTTCCGTTCGTTGTGTGAAACAGCTTCAGTCCCGTACACCCGCCTCTTCTCGATTCAAAGATCGAGAACGTCGTGAAGGGGCAGGGATATTTCCCCCGCAGGACGCCGGATGCGAGAAAATCACGCGAGGGGCCGGGGCGTGAACCTCGTCCATGCACCCAATCCCACGAGTCACAGAAGTCCGCTCATCCCACATGCGTCCCACAGAATCACCGACGAACCGTCAGATACGGATGAAACCGCAGGTCAAAGGGCTTTGTGACGGAACGCAGCAAGCTACTTCTAAGCGCCTGCTCCATTCTTGGATGCACAAGCACTCGCGCAACCCATCAATGGCATGCCACGAATCCGCCCCGCCTGTGTAGACCTGCTCCAGCATGCGACCCGTCGCATCTGCCCTCTCGGCGGCGAATGCTCCACCGACTCGCCTGCGCATCGAGCGCACAGCGTTGTCGGGGGACCCTCAAGCCCGTCCCCAAACACGCGCCCTGGCTCTGGCGAGCACGCCCCAGGCTTCCCAACGCCCGTCAAGATCGCTCGTTGTGCGCACTGTTCACTGATGGGGAACCGGAGTCCTGGAGGACCCCGCGAGGCAGGCAAGGCACCGGCGGAACAGGACATCCACACAGACAACGCTGCGGCAGGCATCCAGGAAGAACCCCTCTCTCCCGATTCCGGAGAGATTGTCAGTGCTATCTGCGAGGGTGAGGGCAAGGCTAGGCGAGACGAGGGCGGCTTTGGCGTTCCAGCGAGATGACTCGGGAGCCCCCGAGTCCTTCGATCTTGATTCATTGACTGTGAGCGACCGGCTACGACTGTTCAACTTCACACAGCGTGATGACGACGTGGCGTATCTGTGGGTACTACGGGCAATGAACGTCCTGCGGGGCGTACATCAACTCCAGGTTCATCCGGACGACGTAGCGCGCGCTCTCAACGAGTTGGCATTAGCGCACGACGAGGTGCCGTCCGCTGCAGACTTGAACCTACGGGCTATGCTCGACAACCTCTCCGCAGACAATGAGCAGGTCCTCTACCGAGTGGAGGACGCGGCCCGGTGCGGCAACTTGGCGGCGTACCGCAACCGGCAGTCGGTCTACCAGTTCACGGAGATCGGCTACCGCGTCTACCGCGCCGTGGAAGAGGTCATCGGCTCTCGCGTGCAGGACGCGAACCTGTCACGGCTGGTCTTCGCGGACATCCTGGCGGACTTCAGGGCTCTGGCAGCCGCGAACCGGGATGGCGACCGGGACGGGGTGTACCGCAAGCTCGCCCGCCTCGACAACGTGTTGGAAGACATGACGCAGCGGGCGGCGCGTTTCTATCTGACCCTCAACGATGTGGCGCGTACGACGGATATCTCCCCGGAGACGTTCCTGCGCTACAAGCACACGCTGTTGGCACATATGAGCGAGTTCACGGCAGAACTGGAGCGCTATGCGCCCCGGCTGGCCGAGGCCGTGCACGAGGTGGAAGACAGCGGGGTGGAGACCCTGTTGGAGCGGGCCGCCGCTGTGGATGAGCGGCCCATGATGCGTCCGGCCGCGCGCCTTGAGGACTGGCGGCGGCGCTGGATAGGGCTTCGCCAGTGGTTTTTGACGGAAGGCGCTGGGGAGACCAAGGCCGCCCAGTTGCAAGGCGCTACCCGCACCGCTATCTCCGGCGTGATCGCCTTGCTGCGGCAGGTGACGGAGTCGCGTCGAGGCGGGGTGAGCCGGACCACCCAGCTGCGGCATCTCGCAGCCTGGGCGGCCGGGGCGCCGGGTGAGCAGGCGGCCAACGCTCTGGTGTCTGCTGCTTTCGACCTGCGCTCGGTGCGGCATCTGTCGGGCGCGCATGACGATGACGACCAGATCTCGCCGCGAACGACGTGGTGGGATGCGCCCGGGGTGGAGGTCAGCATCAGCTTGTTCAGGCATGGCAAGCGGCCGGCGCCGGGCGGCCCGCAGCCGGTCCGTACGAGCCGTGGCGCTCATGCCCGACTGCGTCAAAAGCAGTTGGCGGATCGGGCCGCGGATCGGGAGGCCGCCACGGACCTTCTGGACCATGGAACCCACGGTCGGGTGCTGAACGCCGCGGAGACCCGCGCTGTGCTCAAGCTGCTGACCCGTGCCCTTCAGGCGCGGACGATCGTGGCGGGCCGACTGCGTTCGGGCACGGGCAGCAGCGACGTCCTCACGCTGCGCCTGGTCCCGAGCGAGCGTGGCAGCCAGCTGAGGACCGAGACCGGCACGCTCCACCTGCCCGGCTTCACTCTTGAGATCAAGCCCCATGGTGCGATACGTCGGCGCCGAACGGAGACGCCCTGATGCCCACCCATCGCGTAGCCGTCTCCGTGGAGCCTGCGGACCTTGGCTCGTACCAGCAAGCGGCCCGGCTCATGCTGCTGCACGGCATCGTCAACGAGAGCTACCCGCGGGCCAAGGCCCTGGCGCTGGTGCTGCAGTGGGCCGACGAACTGGCCAAGGATTTCCGGGAACTGTTCGGCTACACCTTGCAGACCAGCGCTCGTCACGCACGGCTGCTGCGGCGACTGGATGCCTTCGATGCCAGCCAGGCGTTCCTCACGGTGAAGAGCAAGAAGCCGTTCGACCGGCGACGGCTGGCCTACCTCTGTCTGATCCTCGCGTGCCTGCACCGGTCACGGGTCGAGATCAACCTCGCAGATCTCGTCAAACTCCTCGCGCCCTCCGCCAATGCGATCGAGCATCTGGGCTTCGATGCGACCGCACCGGGTCACAAGGACGCGGTCGTTGACGTGGTGGACTGGCTGGTCGAGCGCGGTGCGCTGCGGATCTCCGACGGATCCATGGAGGACTGGGCCCGTGACCACGACCGAGGGGACGCGCTGTTCGACATCGACCACGACACCTGCGCGGCGCTGTTCCGGCCGAACAAGCCCCTGCAGCACCTGGTCAGCGCTGCTGGCCTGCTGGACACGCCGACCGCCGGCACCGGACGGGACCCCCGTCGGCGACTCGCTGCCCAGCGAGCCCGACGGCTGCTGATCGAGTACCCGGTGGTCTACTTCGGCAACACCGACGCAGACGCGGCGATAGCACTGCGCCAGCCCACCCTGGCCGAGGACATCGCACGGCTGACCGGGTTGCCTGTCGAGCGCCGAGCAGAGGGGATCATGCTCGTCGACACCACAGGGCACTTCACCGACAAGCGGTTCCCCGGCCGCGGCGGGGCAGTCAACCGCACCGCTGGGTTGATGCTCGCGAAGATCGCGGACCTGCGGGAGGACCCGGACCGAGCCAGCAGTCTCCAGTACCTGCTGCCCGCCGACCCGATGGAGGAACACGCGGACCTCGTGAGCCGCATCGACATGGCCCTACCGCAGGCCGGAACGCTCGAAGCCCTAGCTCACGACCCCCACGCGTACACGGGCCACCACGCGGACGAGGCCGATCCTGGCGCCACAGAGCATGAGGGGCAGACGGGCCTGCCCTTCGTGGAACACGGCAAGCTCGAGCAGATGATCACCGAACTCTATGAAGAGTTCGGCCCCTCCTCCTTCACCAACAAGTGGCAGGCCGATTCCGGCGGTCTGCTGGCCGAGTCGATCGCGCTCCTGGCGGGCCTGTGCCTTGTCCATATCGTCCCCGGCGGGGTCCTGGTGCGGCCCGCCGCCGGCCGCTACCGAAACATCACCGCCGTCCTGTCACGTCCCGCGCTCGACGGCCAGTTCGCTCTCGACTTCAGTTGAGGAAACTTCTCGATGACGCTCATCCCTCATTCCCGCACCGCTGACCAGCCGGAGGTTCGCTTCAAGCCCACGCGCGCCGGGGTGATCGGCCTCTGGGACTACACCGACGAGGAGTTCGTCTTCGCCGACGGCCGGCTGGTCCTGCGCGGGCACAACGGCTCCGGCAAGACCAAGGCCCTCGAAGTGCTGTTCCCCCTCGTACTGGACGGTGTCCTTGACTCGCGGCGTCTTGATCCGTTCAGCGGCGAGGAGCGGACCATGAAGTCGAACCTTCTCTACAAGGAGCAGGAGTCCGCTTACGGCTATGTATGGATGGAGTTCGCCCGCACCGGACCCGATGATGAGGTCCTCGAAGCCGTCACCGTGGGGATCGGCATGCGTGTGACCAAATCCATGTCCACGCCGGCGCGCTTCTTCTTCGTCGCCGAGGGCAGGGTCGGTATCGACTTCGGTCTGCTCGACGCCGCCTCGCGCCCGCTGCGGGAGAACGCTCTGAAGAAGCTGCTGGGCGAAGGAGCCACCTACGCCACAGCGGAGGCATACCGTGAGGCGATCGATGACCGGCTGTTCGGGCTGGGCCGCGAGCGCTACAACCAGTTGGTCAATCTTCTGCTCCAACTGCGGCGCCCCCTGCTGGCCAAGGACCTCGACCCGGTCAAGGTGTCCGACACCCTCACCGCTGGCCTGCGGCCCGTCGATGATGCCCTCATCCTGCAAGCCGCCCGCGACTTCGAGAACCTCGCCGAGATCCAGGCGCTTCTCAACGCCCTTATGGGGGCGGATGCCGCAGTCCGGAACTTCCTCCGTGAATACACCAGTTATCTGCGCGCCCATGCCCGTGACCGCGTCGACCATGTCTCCGGGCGCATCCAGGACACGGCCACCCTCTGCGAGACGATCATGGAAGCGGCGAAGGACCGCCGCGCCGCCGAGCGGCAGCTGACCGCGGCACAGCAGGAGCGGGATTCCGGCGAGCGCCGGTGCAATGAGGTCGATGCCCGCCTGACCGAGTACAAGAACCACGACGCCATCAAGAAGCAGGACGGGCTCAAGGAACTGCGCGAGCGCGTAAGCACCGAGCGCACAGGTATCGCCGGAAGTGCACGCCACCTCAACCGGGCCCAAGAGAGCTTGGCCACTCTCAAGGGGGAGGCGGACCGCGCCCGCCAACGGCACGACGAACTGCGCAAAGCTGCCTCCCGGCACACCCACGGCCTCATGGATGCGGCGCGCCGTGGCGGCATCCTGAACGACGACGACACGCTGGATCTCGGAGCTGAGCTGGACACGCATATCGCGGGTCGGGTTGCCGCGAGGCGCAGCGAACTGCAGGAGGTACAAGACCTGCTGGGCGCCTTCAAGAACGCCACGAAGGCCCAAGAGCGCGAGCAGGAGCACTGTGACGTGGCGAGTGGCGAGCTGGCGGAGACCGAGCGGCAGTCCGCCGCGGCAGCGGAGAAGCTCACCACTGCCCGCATTGAGACCGGCCAGGAACTGGATGACTTCATCGGCCGCTGGAGCGGCAGCGAGGATTCCGCGGTCCTGGTCGCCGCCGACGGCGACGTTTTGCGAGCTGCCATCGGCGCCGTGGAGGAACCTGAGGCGGCCCCGCTGCCGGAGGTCTTCCATAATCTCGTCGACCGGCGCCGTACCCACGCGCTCTCCCGCGTTGAGACGTTGAAGCGGCAGCACAGCGACATTGCGGAAGCTCTGCGCGCCAGGCAGGCAGAGCGCGACACCGTGGCAGCTGAGGGCGACGATGCACCCCCCTCCAGTGACCTGCGCCCTGCCAGCCGCAATGAGCGGCCGGGCGCCCCGCTGTGGCAGCTCGTACGGTTCGCCGATCACATCTCCGACGGCCACGCGGCTGCGGTGGAAGGCGCCCTGTACGCGGCCGGCCTGCTTACCGCCTGGCTGCACCCCGACACCGCGCTGACCGACCAAGCTCTGCACGCCAAGGTCGCCGACGCCTATCTGCGCCCGCTGCCTCCTGCTCAGCGGCCTACCGGACGCACCCTGGCCGATGTCCTGGCCGTCGAAGATCAGCAGCACGTCAGCTCTGCTGCCGTCCAGGCCGTTCTGACCTCCATCGCCGTCCTGGACCACGCCCCGGCAGCGGACGATGCGCCGCCTGCTCCCTCGGTGACCACAGGATCGCACTTCTGCTTCGGCGTCCAGGTAGGTGCGCATCCCAAGCCTCAGCCGGAGTACATCGGGGCCACCGCGCGGGCCGCCCGTCGACGCGAACGGCTGGAACGCATCGAAGAATCCATCGCCGTCCTGGAAGCTGAGCTCGCCGGCATCGAAGCACAGCAGCGGTACGCGCACGAAGCATTCGACGACTTCGACCGCGCCAGGCGCGAGCTCCCCCGCGCCCAGGCGATCACCGATGCGGTGCGTGAGGTGGCGGTGGTGGCGGAGAAGGTCGCCGGAGCGCGCCGCCGCCTCACCGAAGCACGCAAGCGACTCGACGGGGCTATCGCCCGGGCTCATGAGAAGAACCGGCAGCTTCGCCATGCCGCCACGGCCGCGCGACTGCCCACACATCGGGAGGAACTGGATAAAGTCACCCAGGCCGTCGATGACTTCGCCGACGCCGGCAGAGCGCTCTCCTCCTGCCGTGAACAGGCCGAGGCCGCCGAGCGCGACATCGCCGACCGTAAGGAAATCATCGACGAGCAGACCGAGTCCTGCACAGAGCAGGCCGAGGCGCTGCAGGCGCGCAAGGACGAATTCGCCGTTCAGGAGGAACGTCTACGGACCCAGGAGGCAACCCTCGAGTCCCCTCTGCAGGAGATTCTCCAGCAGATCGCGGAATCCGAAGAACAGCTCGCGAAGGCACAGAAGACATTCGGCCGTGCGAAGAAGGAAGCGGAAGAGCAGCGCGACCGGCTCCTGAAGGCCGACTACGCCCTGGAGTTCGGACGGACAGCACTGGCCACAGTCGTGGCCGAGCAGGTGCGCACCACACTGACGCTGGAGCCCTACGCCCGGCCCGACCTTCTCGGCCTGCTCGAAGCAACCGCCGACACCCTCTGGCTACCGCACGACCTGTGGCCGAGTCCCGAGGAGGCAGTCCAAGCACTCATGGACAGCCTCACCTCGCCCGAAACCCCCCTCACGGGCACAGAGGCCGCCCAAAGCATCGTCCCCGAATCCGTCGCCTCACTGATCACCGCGCTCGACGAGGCGACCCGTGGTCGCCCGATCACCGCGAGCCTCCTGAAGACCGTCACGACCAAGATCTCCACGGCGATCACCACGCTGGAGTCAGCCCTGCTGGAATCCGATCAGGGCTACCTCTTCGAGTGGGAGCCGGCCGGCGACATCATTCTGGCCCGAGTCACCGACAGCGAAGGACCCGCCCCCGTAGCTGACTTCGGACGCCGTCTGGCCGAGCAGCTCGCCGACCAGAGTGTGCTGCTGGAAGACAAGGAACGCACCGTCCTGGAGGACGGGCTCCTGACCGGACTGGCCCAGCAGATCCACGACCGCACCGTCGCCGCCCGCGACCTGGTCAAGAGCATGGACGCCGATACCCGGGCCAAGCCGATGTCCTCCGGCGCGACGGTTGGCATCAACTGGGTCGTCTCCGACGCCCTCACCGACTCCCAGCAGTCCGTCAACAGGCTGCTCGACAAGGACGCCTCCGGCCTTGGCCCCGCTGGGCTGGCCGAACTCCGCTCCCACTTGCGCAGCCAGATCCGCGCCAAGGCAGCTGCCGACAAGAAGCGCGGCTACCAGCAAGTGATCGCCGAAGTCCTTGACTATCGCGCCTGGCGCAGGTTCGAACTCCGTCTGTTCCGGCAGGGCATGAGCCCTGCGGAGAAGAAGAAGGGGGAGGTCCTTACCAAGGCCAAGCACAGCGTGATGTCCGGCGGTGAGAAGTCCGCCTCGATCCACCTGCCGCTCTTCGCAGCCGCCCACGCCCAGTACAGCTCCGCCTACCCCACCTGCCCGCGCCTGATCGCGCTGGACGAGGCATTCGCCGGCATCGACGAGAAGTACCGCCCCGACCTTCTCGCCCTCACCGCCAAGTTCGACCTCGACCTCTTCATGACCGGCTACGACCTGTGGATCGCCTACCCCGAGGTGCCGCAGATCTCGCACTACGACATGAAGCACGACGAGGCATCCCACACTGTCTCCGCCATGCTGCTCGTCTGGGACGGCGAACAGATCCTCGACGACCTCGAATTTCCCGGATCCGACGACCTGGCCGCCGAACTCCTCGGCTTCACGCCCCGCCGCCACGTCCCCGCACAGGCAGGACTGCTCGCCGACGCCCCCGAAGACGAGCCAGCGAACGACGACGCTGAGGAGTCAGAATGACCGGGTCAACAGAGGCATACGAGCGCTACAGGGCCCCCGAGTTCCGCCGACTCCTGGCCGCTGCCCGGCGCTCGCTCGAGCGCAACGGCGGCGAGGTCAAGGGCTCGATCGGCCTGACCAACCCGACCTCTGCCGAACGCAACGCCGTCATCGGCATCACCGGCACCTATCGCTCGGCCGACGTCCGCCGCATCACCATCCCCCTCTCGGCGGTGGAGGAAAGTGTCCGCAACGTCGCGGGCATGTCGCTCCGCGACATCCTGGAACGAATCGGCCCGGAGCTGCGCTTGCGCGCCGATGAGCGGACCGCACTCGATCAGGCCCGGCAGAAGATCCTCGCCGAGGGCGAGGCCAGCCCGCTGCACGCAGAGCATCCGTGGTACCGGCAATGGCTGGCCGACCTCGCATCCGACGGCACAATCACGGGGCTGATCAACAAGGAGAACACCCGACTCCTCAGCCAGGCTGTCCGCGTCCTGGAGTTCCTCAACAGTCGGCCCAGCGGATCACTCCCGGTGATGCTGCCCTCACTGGCCGACGCCACCACAGGGGACACCAAAGCTCTCAACCCCGGCCGCGGCTCCCTGCCGACCCTGGTCCTGCGAGCCCTGGCCACGGCACGCGGAATGCCACTCGAATCAGGAGCCGAGGCCCGGCGCGAGTTGTGGGACGCCTTCGACGTCATTGTCGACGACCTCGCCAGCCGCGTCCTTGTCCTCAACCTCCCAGCGACCGGGCAAGGGCTGGGCCAGTGGCTCACCGACGCCGCCCGCTACGGCACCCCGTTCCATATCACCCTTCACCAGCTCATCACCCTGCCGATCGCCGTCAGCCTGCCAACGGTGTACGTGTGCGAGAACCCGGCCGTGCTTCGTCGTGCCGCCGGCGAACTCGGCACGAGCAGCCCACCCCTGATCTGCGCAGAAGGCCGCCCGTCGACCGCCTTCCACCGACTGGCCCGGCTGATCGTCGACGATGGAGGGCTACTCCGCTACCACGGCGACTTCGACTGGCCCGGCATCGCGATGACCAATGCCCTGTGTACCCGCTACGGGGCCGAGCCCTGGCGCATGAGCAGTGGGGACTACCTCAACGGAGTCTGTGCCGACACCGAGCACGTCCCACTCAACGGCAAAGTCCAGGACACACCATGGGATCCGAACCTTGCCGAGATCATGACAAACGAAGGGCGCGCCGTCTACGAGGAAGCGGTCGCCGACATCCTCCTGAAGGACTGGCACCCCTACCGTATACCGCACCACGGAGAATCCTGACAAATGGCGACTCTTGCACCACCTGCTTGGCTAGAGCCCCTACCAGCGAGGAGACGCGCAGAACTCCATTGAAGGCGAACACGTTTCTGTGCAGCAACGGGCCAAACGTCAGTTTCCAGCCAACCTCCAACGCTGTGGGTCACACAGTTCTCGAAAGGCCGGATCATGGTCTTCATCCTCTTCCGTGGTCACTGGGCTGGACTGGCTACCGAAATTGCTGGGTGACCAGGCAGACTGCTGGCACAGGCGGATGCTGATGTGGAAAGGCGTGGACTGAGCTCATGACCGGGAGTCCCACTCGGATTGGCCGCTATACGGTGGCTCGGGAGCTCGGCTCCGGCGGTATGGGCGAGGTATATCTCGCCTACTCCCCCGCAGGCTCTCCCGTAGCTGTGAAGGTCATTCGCTCCGACAAGCTGGACCCGGTGACGCGGGCGCGCTTCGAGAAGGAGGCGCTGATCGCTCGCACCGTGATCGGCACCAACCGGGTGGCGCGGTTCCTGGATGCCGATCCGTTCGCGGATCGGCCCTGGCTGGCGATGGAGTACGTGGCCGGCCGGACACTGCAGGACTGCGTGGACAGTGACGGCGCTCTGCCGCTGCCGCTGGTGGCCAGCCTTGGAGCGCTCCTTGCCGAAGGGCTCAGTGCCGTACATGACGCGGGACTGCTCCACCGGGACCTGAAGCCTCAGAACGTCATGCTGGGTAGCGAAGGTCCCATGATCATCGACTTCGGACTGGGTGCGTTCATGGACGCCGCCAAGGACACGCTGTCGCACAGCGGGGTGATCATCGGGACCGTGCGCTGCATGCCACCGGAGCAGGCGAGCGGGCATCCACGGGTGACACCGGCCGCGGATGTGTACGCACTGGGCACGGTCCTGCTCTATGCGGCGTCCCGGCACTATCCGTACGACGGACACCAGTGGGAGGCCGTCGCCATGCAGGTCTCGAATCCGGAGATCGGCCCGGATCTGAGCGGTGTGCCGGAAGGGCTCAAGGCGCTGCTCGCAGCGATGCTCACTCATACGCCGGAAGAGCGGCCCTCTCTGGCCGAGGTGGCGGATGCCTGCGCAGATCTCATGAAAGCGGCGGGCAAGACCCCGGCCGATGCGCGGCTCGCCCTCATCAGCCGCACGACAGCAGCCGGCGGGGAGACACCGACGCGGGAGCCGATTTCCACGTCGCTCGAAAACCTGATCGATGAGCGGGCCGTGATCGTGGGCTCGCATGACCTCGTCAGCCCGCTCGATATCCGGCCTGCGGCTGAGGAGCCGGAAGCCGACGAAGAACCGGTTCCTGAGCTGACCACGGCACCTGCGAGGCCGAAAGCCCGTACGTCGCGGGAGCGGCCTCTAGCGTCCACGCGGGTGGCGGGCGAACTGCGGGAGCAGTATGCGGTGAATTCCACCCTCTGACGGGCAGAACGGTTGGCACCTAGTGGGAAACTTGCTGGACCGGGTACGAGTGGCCGGCTGATCTGCTGTCGGCGGGCTCGGTAGAAGTCAAGCGGCGTGAATGTCGCTGGTGAAGGATCGGAGCGGACGTTGAGCGTCGAGGCGGGGGCCACGGGCGGCCAGAGCGATGCGGTGTGGGATGCCTGGGAGCCCGACGAACCCTCCCCCTCGGCACAGGCCCCGACCACATCCGGGTACGCAGCCGGTGCACAGGTGGAGATCCGGGACGAACTGTGGCTGGTCCGCAAGTGCACACCTACGGCCAGTGACGGATGGATGGTCGAGGTCACCGGCATCTCCTCGTTCGTCCGTGGAGTCGAGGCCGTCTTCTACGACAAACTCGATCTTGTGAGCGTGCTGGACCCACGTGAGACCCGGCTGGTCCCGGACGATTCTGCGAACCACCGGCGAGCCCGCCTCTTCCTTGAGGCGATCATTCGGAAGACGTTCCTGCCTCAGACTGAGCACGGACTGGTTCTGGCGGACAACTTCCTCATGGATCAGCAGGTCCATCAGCTCCGGCCGGCCGAACTCGCGCTGTCGATGAAGAACCCCCAGCCGCGGATCCTCATCGCGGACGTGGTGGGGCTGGGCAAGACCCTGGAAATCGGGGTGCTCCTCGCCGAGCTCATCCGGCGCGGTCGGGGCGAGAGGATCTTGGTAGTGACTCCGCAGCATGTACTGGAGCAGTTCCAGCGCGAGCTGTGGACCCGGTTCGCGATCCCGCTGGTGCGGCTGGACTCGACGGGCATCCAGCGAGTGCAGCAGGACATCCCTGCCGGCCGCAACCCATTCTCGTACTTCAAGCGGGCGATCATCTCCGTGGACACGCTGAAGAGTGATGTCTACGCCCACCACCTAGAGCACACCGAGTGGGACGCCGTCGTCATCGACGAATCTCACAACCTCGTCAACCAGGGGACGAAGAACAACGCACTCGCCCGACTGCTGGCGAGGAAGACCGACGCCCTAGTGCTGGCCTCGGCCACGCCGCACAACGGCGATGCCTCTTCATTCGCCGAGCTGGTCAAGATGCTGGACGAGGCGGCGATCGCCAACCCAAACCGGTACGAGGTCAAGGACCTCGACCACCTCTACATCCGGCGTACGAAGACCACGGCGGAGGTACGCGATTCGCTCAAGGCCAAGGGTGCCTGGGCCGACCGGGGTCCCTCGCAGCCGCTTCCGGCACCGGCCGGAGAGAAGGAGCTCGCCGTCTTCCGCGAGCTGGCCACGCGCTGGATCCCTGGCGACCCCGACCAGCCTTCGGTCAGCAGACACCAGCTTGTGCCGTACCAGCTGCTGAAGTCGTTTCTGTCCTCGCACCGGGCCCTGAGAGAGTCGATCAAGACACGGATCGCGACGTTGGACAAACCCCCCGTCGATAGGCCCGCCGACAAGAAGAAGCGGACCCGGCCGGTTAATCCGGAGGTGCGCGAAGCGGAGGTGAAGCGGGAGCGTGCGGCGCTGGTGGACTTGCAGCAGCTGAACGAACAGATCCAGGACTCCGACTCGGCAAAGCTCACAGCGCTCCTGGCTGAGCTGCGCGAAATAGGCGTCGGGCCTGGCTCGGACACCCGGGTCGTGGTGTTCTCCGAGCGCATCCCCACTCTGAAGTGGCTGGCCGAGACCGTACCGGCCTCACTCGGCTTTCCGCACGGGCCCAGCCCGGACGAGAACAAGCCGTGGCTGGGCTTCGGCGGTGCGGTGCAGGTCATGCACGGCGAAGCCAGCAGCGACGAAGAGCAGCGGGCGATCGTTGAGAAGTTCGGGCTGCGCGACGATCCGGTGCGCATGTTGTTCACCGGCGACGTTGCCTCCGAAGGCGTCAACCTGCACCAGCAGTGCCACCTGCTGGTGCACTATGACCTGCCGTGGTCCCTGATCCGCATCGAGCAGCGCAACGGCCGAATCGACCGTTACGGCCAGGCGTACCCGCCGCAGTTCCGAGCACTGATCCTGACCAGCGACATCCCGTGGCGCACGGATGAGGCCAGTGGGCAGCCGCGCACCCTCGATGACCGGCTCGTGGGCGAGAAACTCCTGAGGCGCGAAGCAGAAGCGCACAAGATCGAGGGCTCCGCAGAGGCTGTCACCGGCCTGTACCGGGCAAAAGAGGAGGAGAACCGCCTCACCCAGGACCTGATCGCCGGCCGTACTGTCGAGGACTCGATCAAACAATCCCAGCAGGGCGGTGCCGCCTTCCTGGCTGGACTCCTCGGCCAGGTCGGTGCGGTCCCCGAACACCCCGAAGTGCCGCGTGCGGTGGTACCGACGCTCTTCCGCTCCACCGCCGACTACTTCGACGAGGCACTACGGCAGGTCTGCCATCCCAACCCCGAGGACCAACTGTCCCTGCGGCGCGACGATGACGGCACCATCGCCTTCGAGCCACCGCGCGACCTGCTCTACCGGCTCAAGGCGCTACCCAAGTCGTACCTGGACGAGCAGCGGATCATGCCCCGCAAGACCGAACCGGGCCGACTGCGCGTCACTTTCTCCAAGGACCTCGCCAACGCGCGCCTCAAGGCAGCCCGGGAAACCTCCAAGTCCCAGTGGCCCAATGTCTCCTACGTCACGGACGTCCACCCGGTCCTGGATTGGCTCACCGACAAGGTCCTCGTCGAGATCGGCCGCCACCAGGCCCCGGTACTCGCCGCCGCCGTGGACAGCCCCACCTTCCTGGTGCAGGGCATCTACTCCAATGGCCAGGGGCGGCCCACCATCGTGAAGTGGATGGCCGTCTCCGGCCTGACCGAGGAACCGAACACGGTGGAACTGACCGAAGAGGCCCTGGAGCGCTACGGAGTCGGTCCGAACATGCCCGGCCGCGCCACACCCCGGGACCTGCCCGGCCTCAGCGCCTTGGTCCCCGACGCGATCGACGAGGCCAAGAGACACCTCGGCACGCTTGAGGACCACTACCGCCAGCGCATCGAAAAGAGCCTCGCCCCCTACCGCAAGCGCGTCACCCACTGGAAACAGGACGCGCTCTCCTTCGGTCCACGCCCGGACAAGCAGGGAGTCGGACGGGCCGCGAGCAACCGGCTGCGCCTGGTCAAGTCCTTGGAAACGAGGGGCGAGCCGATGCTGCGGCTGCTGGCTGTCCTGGAACCGCACGCCGTCGAGGGGGGCAATACCCGATGAGCACCGACTTCGACTCCTTCATCAATCGCGGCGAGTACCTGTCCGCGTACTACTTCGCCGAACAGCTCGGCACCGACCTCAAGAAGGGGCTGCTCGCCACCTGGACACAGCGGGAGGGAGACGAGAACGACCCGCGCAGAACCCCTCGCGAACAGGTACGCGCTCTGCGCTCCAGCTACCTCGCCGAAGACGTACGCGCCTACTTCGCCGACGCCGCCGAACGCGATGCCGGTGACGAGGCACGACTCCACACGTACAACAACCCCGACTGGGCCAAGCGAATCACCGAGTGGCACCAGACCGTGCTGCGCGCCCTCGGCTACGACGCCAGCTCCAGTGAGCTCACCGTGTACCGTGCCGGACGCGAGCACACACTCACTGTCGCCCACCACGGCCACGGTGTCATCGCTCTCGACTGCGGCTGGGCCGCCGCCAACGACACCGCCCTTGCCGTGGATGGCTCCGGACGTCTCCTGGGTCCGCTGCGCGTCAGCGCGAGCGAAAGCTACGAGACGGGCACGGATCTGGCCTCCTGGCTCTTCGAGTGCGAGCTGGGCGAGGCCGGTGGCCCCCACCCCAGGTTCATCCTCCTCCTCATCGGCGGAGTGATCCTGCTCGCCGACCGCCAGTCTTGGCGCGAGGGCCGCTACCTCGCGGTGAACCTCGACGCCGCCCTGGAGCGCAACGACCGCGCCCAGCAGGGTGAACTAGCCACCATTGCCGCTCTGTTCAGCCTGGACATGCTCCGCCCCGGCGACAACGACCAGACTCGGGCGATCGACGGTCTGCTCAAGTCGTCCAGTACCAACGCGGTCGGCGTGTCCAACGAGCTGCGCTATGGGCTCCAGCGCTCGGTGGAGGTCATCGCCAACGAAGTCCTCAGCCGGATGGCCGAGCCGAAGAACCATGTCACCCCGGCCGACATCGAGAACCCGAAACTCCCCTTCGCCCGGGAGCTCACCCGCGAATCCCTGCGCTACCTCTACCGGGTCCTCTTCCTACTCTACGCCGAGGCCCGACCCGAACTGGGCATCCTCCCCGCCGACGACGGGAGCTACGAGGCCGGCTACTCCATGGCCCGCCTGCGCGAACTTGTCGAGCGTGACGAGGAACTCGTCGATGAGGAAGCCAAGAACGGCTTCCATCTCTTTCAGTCCCTGGACGTGCTGTTCAACAAGGTCAACTTCGGCCACCGCCCGTACGGCACCGAGCCTGACGACGACCAGCCCGGCGACGACGAAGAGACCCGCGAGGCCAAAGCCGCCCGCCGAAGCGAAGACCGAGGTCTTCGCTTCGAACCACTGCGCAGCGAACTCTTCGAGCCCACCGCCATCCGCCTCATCGGCACCAACGTCCTGGACCCGACCAGCGACGAGGACACCGACCCACGCTGGCTCGACCTGCGCCTGCGCAACTCCGCCCTCCACGAAGTGCTCCGACTTCTCACTATGAAGAGGGGCAAGCGCGGCGAACGCGGCGGCTTCATCTCCTACCGCAACCTGGGCATCAACCAACTCGGCGCCGTATACGAGGGTCTGATGTCGTACACCGGCATCATCGCCGAGGAGGAGCTATGCGAGGTCGCCAAGGGCGGCGACCCGGAGAAGGGCTCCTGGCTCATCCCCTCGCACAAGCAGGACCAATACCCCGACAAGACCCTCATCCACTACAGCGAGGAGGACACCCGCAAGGGCCTGCGCGGCGTCAAGAAGTACGAGGAGGGCTCGTTCGTCTACCGGCTCGCCGGCCGCGACCGCGAAACCTCCGCCTCGTACTACACCCCCGAATCGCTCACCCAGGTCACCGTCGAACTCACCCTGAAGAACCGCCTCGATCAGGAACGCGACGCAGACGGCAACATCATCAAGACCCGCGCGTCCGAGCTCCTAAAGTACAAGATCTGCGAGCCCGCTCTCGGATCCGGCGCCTTCCTCAACGAGGCCATCAACCAGGTCGCCGACGAATACCTGCGCCGCCGCCAGGACGAACTCGGGACTTCCATCCCCACCGCCGACGCACTCACCGAGAAGCAGAAGGCACGGGCATACATCGCCCTGCACAACGCCTACGGCGTAGACCTCAACTCCACCGGCGTCGAGCTCGCCGAAGTGTCACTGTGGCTGAACACCATGCACCCAGGGATGCGGGCCCCCTGGTTCGGGCTCCATCTACGCCAGGGGAACTCCCTCATCGGCGCGCGTCGAGCAGCGTACGCGGCGGACGATGTCACCGGGAAGGAATGGCTCAAGGCCAAAGGTGCCCTGGCCCCGACCCCGCTGCCCTTCCTCAGCGACAACGAGCCCAGGCCCCTCCCCCAGGACGCAGTCCATCAGTTCCTCCTGCCGAGCCCCGGATGGGCAGCTGTCACGGGTTCGAAGGAGGCGAAAGAGCTCGCGAAAGAAGACATCGAGCAGCTCACTGCCTGGAAGAAGGGCATCCTCCAACGCCCGAAGCGCAGCACTACCCACCTCAATGGGGACGGCACTCCGAAGCTCAGCCCCAGGACCAAGGAGCCGAAGCCGGAATCTCCATCGCAGTTCACCAAACTTCGGGACGCCGCCCGGCGCACGGAGTTCCTCTGGTCCCTGGTCGCCAAGCGCATGGACCTCTCCGAGCAGGCAATCGCGCGGCGGGTAGACGTATGGGGAGCCACTCCCGCCGACCCCGAGTACGGGTTCATCCGTCGCCCCGACCAGGCCGTGCCCAAGGAAAAGGTACTCGAAGACCTCTTCAACGCCGCGGATACCCCGTACTGGCGGCTCAAGAAGGTGATGGACGCCTGGTGCGCGCTGTGGTTCTGGTCGTCAGACAAGGCCGGACTGCTGGACGGATCCGCCAGCGAGTACGCGGTGCACTCAATGGTTGCGGATGCGGACGGCCTCACACGGGTCCTCAACGGTGTCCCGCTGGCCGACGAACCGGCTTCCTCGTCTGAACCGGAACCTTCGATCGTCCCCACGCCGCGCCCCGCCCCTCTATTCGTCGAGGCCACGGCTCTGTTCTCATTCGGCCCCGAACAAACAACCTTCGCGGATCTTGAACTGACCGCAGAGGACGACGCTGTCGTGGAAGTCAAGCAGGTCGGCCCCAAGGCCGGGAGGAAGGCCACGGCTCCGAAGCCCAAGAATCCAGAACAGCAACAGATTGTCCCGCTCCGGGGACTCGATGACTGGCTGAAGTTCCTGGAAGCCATGCTGGGCACGGCCGACGTGCCCGAGGGAACTCTCATCGACAGCTTCACCAGTCTGGAGTCGCTGAAGAGTTTCGAGGAGACGCTTCCCGGCTTCATGGGCATGTCCGTCGACAACCCGGAGGACCGCTTCCCGTGGCTCCGGGAGGTGCGGGACATCACGAAGGAACAAGGTTTTCTCCATTGGGAATTGGAGTTCGCTCTCGTCTTTACGTGCGGCGGTGGGTTCGATCTTCAGGTGGGTAATCCACCGTGGGTACGACCCCGCTGGAACGAAGCGGCTGTACTCGCGGAGCGCGAGCCGTGGTTCGAGCTGGAGAACAAGGCATCCACGGTTGAGAAGGACCGTCGACGCCGTGCAGTGCTGAAGTCCCCGAAAGCTCGACGATACGTTCTCGGTGAACTGACGAACACCGCAGCGCAAGTCGCGGTGTTCGGTTCTCCCCAGATGTACCCGTTGCTGACAGGAACCCAGCCGGATCTGTACCGGGCGTTCATGTCTCAGGTTTGGTCGCACACGGCGGCGGACGGAGCCGCCGGGATGGTCCACCCGGATAGCCACTTTACGGGTGACAAGGAAGGGAGTCTCCGGGAGGCTGCGTACAGGCGGCTTCGTATTCATGGGGACTTCGTCAATGCCGGACAGCGATTCTTCCCCGAACCGGTCGGCCACACGGCCCACTTTGGCGTTCACGTATATGGGCAACCCAGGGAGATCGACTTCGATCACCTGTCCTGGCTGGTATCGGCGGACGCCCTGCGGTACTCCGCTGAGCACGATGGATCAGGCGAGGTGCCCGGCGTGCGGTATCGCAATGGCGACTTCGACGAGCGTCCGCATCGATCCCGTGTCGTCCGGGTCGACACGCACCAACTCTCCGTCTGGCAACGTCTACTGGGCAGTGCAGGCGAGCCGGTCAAGCAGGCGCGTCTGCTATTTCCAGTCAGCACCGCAGAAGCCTCGGCGATTGAGGCACTGGCGGACTATCCGTTGAGGCTTGGTTCGGCTCCGCGAATGTCGCCGGGATACCACGAGAGCGGCGCCAAGAAGGACAACCTGATCGACTACAACCGCCCCGACTCCACCACAGGCCAGACATATCAGCCGGACCGTTGGCGTCATGTGATTCTCAAGGGCACCCAACTGAGCGTTGCCACACCGGTCTTCAAGCGCCACAACGCCAACAGCAACGATCCGTACGGTGCAGATCTCGTTTCTCTTCCGGCAGACTTCGTGCCCGACACCGAATACGTCCGGGCGAACGGCAGAAACCAGGCGTACCTGCATGAGCAAGAACGATGGATTGATCACCCGGCTCTCGCACGCTTGCGGGCGAGTGACAAGGCAGTCGCCCGAGCGCGCCAGCAGATCGCACGCATCGACCGTATCTCTGAGGAACTCGTCACTTCGACCCAGATCGAGGACGTGCTGGCGCAGAGGGCTCAACGACGGTACGTCACCTTCTATCGGCTCGCTTGGCGATGCATGATCGCACCGAACACGGAAAGGGCGCTTTATGCGGCCCTGGTCCCTCCGGGTACGGCGCATGTCGACAATGTTCATTGTCTGGCAATGCCGAACCTTGTCTCTACAGTTTTGGTCGGCGGATTCTGGGCTTCGCTACCTATGGACTACTTCTTGCGCGCCACTGGACGAGGGCACCTTCGGAGTGCTGGCGTCAAGGCGATGCCCTCCCCTGGCCCCGACCACCCCCTCGCTTCGACTCTCCTCCTCCGCGCCCTCCGCCTCAACTGCCTCACCCGTGCCCACGCCCCCCTCTGGGCCGAGCTCCACGACGACGCCTGGTCCGGCCAAGAGCCTTGGGCCCGCGACTGGCCAGGTCTCCAGTCCCTGGACGATGTGACCCCGGACTGGCGCCCGGAGACGCCCCTCCGCAGCGAGCGCGCCCGCCGCGCAGCCCTCGTCGAGATCGACGCCTTGGTCGCGGTCTGGCTCGGTATGGACGCCGACGCGCTGATCGCCGCGTACCGGGGCCGTTTCCCCGTACTCCAGAAGTACGAGGCTGTCACCTGGTTCGACGCTGACGGCTGGAAGCTCGCGGGCAACGCGCGCACCATTGGGCAGCGGCAGACGAAGGAGACGTGGGCGCAGTTCGAGGCGTATCGGGCCGCCCCGGAGAGTGCCCCGGTGCCGGCGGGATACACCACCCCCTTCTACAAGGCGGACCGTGAGGCAGAGATGCGCGAGGCGCACGCAGTGTTCCAGAAGCGCCTCGACGACGCCGTTGCCCGTGGTGAGTGGGACCTGGAGAAGCAGGAGGTGCCGAAGCCGTGAGGCCGACGCTGGAGGCGCGGGGGCTCAAGGAAAGCCTGCTGCAGTATCTCTCCACGACTTACGCCCTGACGGACGAAGGTGCGCGTGAGGCGCTGCACCGGTTCCTGGGTGATGAGACGTCCGGGATGTTCCGGGGGCCGTATCTGCGTATCCGGACTCCGTTCACCATGGCCGGCGAGGAGTGGCGGCAGCATCTGGATTGGCAGCGCGAGGGGTTCACCCCGTACGCCCACCAGGCAGTGGCCTTCAGTCGGCTGACCTCCGCGAATAGGCATGTGCCACAGCCGACGCTGGTGACGACGGGAACTGGCTCGGGTAAGACGGAGGCGTTCCTGTATCCGGTGCTGGATCACTGTCTCCGTGAGCGGGAAGCGGGGAAGGCCGGTATCAAGGCGGTGTTCCTGTATCCGATGAACGCCCTCGCGACCGACCAGGCGCAGCGCATCAACGAGCTGATCACGGAGAACGATGCGCTGAACAAGCTGTCGGCCGGGCTGTACATCGGTGACAAGGCGGCCGTGAAGTACGCCAACGTTCGTACACGCCGCTCGGATATACAGCTTTCGCCGCCTGACATCCTGATCACGAACTACAAGATGCTGGATCTGCTGCTCCAGCGTGCGGATGATGCTCAGCTGTGGCGTGGGTCGGACATCCGGTATGTGGTCGTGGATGAGTTTCATACCTACGACGGTGCGCAGGGCACGGACGTGGCGATGCTGCTGCGGCGGCTCGCGGCTGCGGTAGGGGTGTCCGAAGAGGGGCGTCCGCTGGGTTCGATCTGCCCGGTGGCAACATCGGCGACGCTCGCCTCCGGCACGGATGCCGACGGAGTGGCCCAGCTGCTCGAGGTGGCGACACAGGTCTTCGGTTCGGAGTTCACGGCGGAGTCCATCGTCGGGGAGAACCGACTGTCGGTGGAGGAGTTCATCCCGCTGGCGGATGTGCGGATGCAGGGGCTGCCGACTCCGGACGAGCTACTTGCACTGCCCGATCCCGCATCGAGTGATGAGGCGATGCTGGACCTCATCGAGTCGGTTACCGAAGTCCGTGACAATGACCCCCTCCTCCTGGGTGAGAACCTGAAGCGGCACCTGTTCACCAGGGCGGTGATGCAGGCGCTGGACGGTGAGGTGAAGACCGGGGCCGAGGTTTTGGACGTCATGTGGCGCGCCGGTGCGGCTGGTTGGGCGGAGGCGGTGGCCAGGCAGCCGGAGAAGGCGGCCGAGGCGCTGGCCCGGTTCGTGGCGCTGTTGTCGTACGCCCGTGATCCGAAGTCGCCGGTGGGAGAGCCGTCGCGGCCGTTCGTCCATGTCGAGGTGCATCAGTGGGCTCGGTCGGTATCGCGGCTGCTTCGCGGTGTACTGCCCTGGCCCAAGGCAGAGTTCCGCTGGGATGTGGCGGGTGCGGCCAACGCCGGTGAGGGGAGCGGGGACCGTTCGGCACCGGTGACGACAGTCACGTCGGGGCAGAGTGCGAACCTGTTTCTGCCAGCGGTTTACTGCCGGGACTGCGGGCGGTCGGGATGGGCGGTGTTCTCCCCGGAGAGCGACGACCACGAGGTCCAGTTCGACACGTACAAGATCCGTCGTGCCTCGTTGGGGCAGGACAAGGCCCGGGTCCGGAACCTGGTCTCGGCGACCGAGCGTGAGGCGCGCGAGGGCTCTGGTGCTGCGGTGCTACCGGCCGGCGGCCGAGGCGGCAAGGGAGCCACGGCAGCGCTGCAAAGTGCGGGCGGGCTGCTGATGGTGCTGGACGGCGCGCGCAAGCGGCTGCGGCTGCCCGATCCGCTCAATGATTACGACAAGGAATCCAAGGAGCCGCGGCTGACGGCCCGCGATTCGGCGTTCGTCCTGGTCAACTTCGGTGATACGGCGAATACCGCGGCAAAGGAGGACTGGTGCCCGGCGTGTGGTGAGCGCAACGCGATCCGCTATCTGGGTACCGGGGCGGCTGCGATGACAGCGGCGTCGATCACCCAGTTGTTCACGGGCGGGGAACTCGACAAGAAGCGGCACGAAGACAAGACGCTGATGTTCAACGACTCAGTGCAGGATGCCGCGCATCGGGCCGGGTTCGTCGCGAACCGTTCGTACACCTTCTCCTTGCGCGCCCTGCTGGCGAAGCACCTGCGCAGTGACGTGCCCACTGCGCTGAATGATCTGATCGCGGACGTGGTCGAGGCCACGACGGACAAGGAAACCCTGGCTGCGGTGGTGCCGCCGGATCTGCATGGGTTCAAGGGTGTTGACCGACTACTGTCCGGGCAGGGACGTGGCGGGGATTTGCCGACATGGCGACTGATCGGTCAGCGCCTGGCATTCGAAGCACTGATGGAGTTCGGGTTCCGCTCCCGCAACGGACGCACCCTGGAGCTGACCCGGACCGCGGCCGCGCAGGTGCACATCTCGGATCCGGACGGCGTGGTGGCGCTGGTGAAGCGCGTTCATGAGGAGTTCGAGCGTGCCGATCTGCCGCTTCTGCCACAGGACGACGCACGCTATCTGGCGTTCGTGCGGGTGTTCTTGGAGCGCCTGCGTACGCGGGGCGCCATCGCGCACCAGTGGCTGGACAAGTACGTCGACGAGGCGGGCACCAGCCGGTACTTCATCTGGGGCAAGCGTGCACCCGGCATGCGCGCCTTCCCCAAGCGGGTCGCGGCACCGGTGTTCCTGCTCAACACGCCCAAGAGCGGCAGCGAGTTCGACTTCGCGACGGGCAGACTGTCCTGGTACGAGCGGTGGGCAGGACGCTGTCTGGGGCTGTCACGAGAGGCATCGCCGGATTTCTGGAACCGCCTCCTGCCGGAGCTGGCAGCCATCGGGCTGCTGGCGTCCCGTACGCCGAACGACACCTCGGTACGGGTCTACGGGCTCAAACCGGGCAACATCGAAGCGCTGCTGTTGGACGACGAACAGGTCCGGCACGCGTACGTCCGCTGCCCGGTGTGCTTCTGGGAACAGACGGTTCACCCTTCCCTTCTTGATCAGTGGCACGATCAGCCCTGCCCCTCCTACCGCTGCCGCAGCGGTCGTCTGGTAGCCGGAGACCGGCCCGAGCGGCTGGGGGTACACCATCGCGACCGTGATTACACCCGCGACTACTACCGGCACCTGTACCGGAAGGCCGGGACGTATCAGGTGGTGACCGCCGAGCACACCGGCATGCTCACGCGCCCGCAGCGCGAGATGGTGGAAGAGGCGTTCAAGCGGCGTACGGGCTTCAAGGACCCCAATGTGCTCTCCTGCACGCCGACGCTGGAGATGGGCATCGACATCGGTGACCTGTCCGCGGTGGTGCTGGCCGCGCTGCCGCGCCGGCCGGCCAGCTACGCCCAGCAGGTGGGGCGGGCCGGGCGCCGGACCGGTAATGCGTTCTTGCTGACGATCCCTGACCGCAGACGGCGCGATCTGTATTTCCTGGAGCGCCCCAAGGATCTGATCGCCGGCACGATCGTTCCCCCGGGCTGCCATCTGTCGGCGGTGGAGATTTTGCGCCGCCAGTATCTGGCGCACCTGCTGGACCTCGCGGCTGCCGGCCGGCTCGTCCGCAGTGACGGCATCGTGCTACGCGCCATGCCGACCAAGGCCCCGGCCCTGTTCGGCCCGTCCGGCTACCTGATCGACCTGGTGGAAGTAGCCATCGCTCAGGGGGAAGAGCTCGCGAACGGCTTCCTGAGGATGTTCCCCACCGGCATCAACGACCGGGCCAAAGACGATCTTCGCAAGTACGCAAAGCACGAGTTGCGCGGCGCGGTGGAAGAAGCCGAGCGGGATTGGCGCCGTGAGGAGCAGGCGCTGCGTGCCCGACTGGCTCAGATCGACGAGGCCCACGACGAGCTGCACGACTCCGACCCCGACCAAGCGCGGCAGAAGGCCGAGCTGGACGCCGAGCGGCGCGGAGTGGGCAGACGCCTGCTCAATCTGGGCGATACAGCAGCTCAGAACGCGCTGTGCGACCTGGGGCTGCTGCCGAACTATGCGTTGATCGACTCGGTCACCACGCTGTCCGCGACGCTGTACGGCGAGGACGGGATCGACGCGAAGACAGGGAAGGCGAAGTTCACCTCTACCACCGACTCCTACGACCGGCCTCGCCGCTACGCACTCTCGGAGCTGGCCCCGGGCAACTCTTTCTACGTCAACGGCTACCGGCACGAGATCACCGGACTGGAGATCTCCACCAGCGGCCGGCAGGAGTGGCGCACCTGGCGGGTGTGCCCGGGGTGTGGATTTGTGCGCACCGAGGACGCGACCGAGGACCGCTCGCCGTGCCCACGCTGCAAAAGCGCCCATATCGCGGACGACGGCTCCTGCCTGTTCCAGATCGTGGAGCCGTCCACTGTGACCTCGCGTGACAAGCGCGAGGACGCCCGGATCCGTGACGACAAGGACGACCGTGACCGCCGTAACTACTCGGTTGTGGACGCGGTGGACATTCCGGTGGACGCGATCGAGCCCGGCTCGTGGCGGCACACGAAGCAGACGTTCGGCGTCGACTACTGCCGCACTGCCATGATCCGCCGGATCAACGTCGGGCCGGTCCGTTACGACGCCCCGGCCCGCGACGACTTCGCCGGACATCTGGTGCGGCTCAACCCGTTCCATGTGTGCACCGCCTGCGGGGCAGCCAGCGCGGACGGCAAGCCGGTCTTCGACCACGACACCGACGCTCTCGACTCGGCAGCCGCCCGCAGTCCCCAGCTCAAGCACCACCGCCCCTGGTGCCCGCTGCGCCGCGGGAAGCGGGACGGCACCACTCAGGAGCCGATACTGCTGGCCCATACGTTGAAGACCGAGGCACTGCGGGTGCTGATCCCGGCCGCCACAGCGGACGTGGACGCCAAGGTTCACTCCTTCCGTGCCGCGCTACGGCTCGGTGTGGACCTTCATTTCGGCGGCGACCCACAGCACCTGGACACCACCGTGGCTTCCATGCCGGACCTCGAGAGCGGAGAGCGCCGCTGGTTCCTGGTGCTCTTCGACTCCCTGCCCGGCGGCACCGGCTATCTGGACCGGCTCACCGATCACGTCACCTTCCGCGAGACCCTCGCGGCGGCGTACGAGATGCTGAAGGAATGCCCGTGCGCCGAGGAACAGCGCCGGGCGTGCCACCGCTGTCTGCACCGCTACACCCCCGAGCGCTTCCAGGACATCGTCTCGCGCCAGTCGGCGCTGACCATGCTGGAGTCACTGCTGTTCACGCCGGACGGTGCGGATGGATGGGATACGAGCGAGGTCGAGCACACCGGGCTGGTCGGTCTGGACGCGCAGGTCGAATCAGATCTGGAGGCCCGCTTCCTGGCGGCCCTGCGCGACTGGGTGAAGGTCACCGACGACGCCGCTCTGGACGAGGACGGTCACGCCAGCGGACATCTGCGCTTCACCGCCGGTTCCGACGTCACCCACTGGCGGCTGACCGCTCAGCAGCAACTCCGGGGGACACGTACCGACTTCACCTTCACCCGGGTCGACGGACCGGCCCAGAGCATCAAGGTCTATCTCGAAGGCTTCCACTTCCATGCCAGCCGCGAACACAACCGGATCGCTCACGACGCCGCTCAGCGCACCAAGCTGCGGGCCGAAGGGGAGATCGTGTTTCAGGTCACCTGGGCGGACATCGACCTGTTCGAGGAGCACCCCACCCGAACCAAACCCGTCTGGCCGCCGTATCGCGGCACGGCCCAGGAACAGGCCAAGGCCGCCTACGAGCAGTACGGCGGGCAGCGTGCTCACTTCGCGAGCGCCATTTTCGCCAACCCGATCGACACGTTGATCGCGTACTTGCGTGATCCCGACACCGACCGCTGGGCTCGCCGCTCCCGCGCACTGGTCACCGGGCTGCTGGGCAGCGCAGGAGCCACCCCTGTCGCCGCGACTGGACGCCGAAGCGAACTGGTGGCGGCTCTGCGCAGTCAACTTGCCGACTTCAGCAGCAGTGCGCGCCACGACAAGCCGGTTGTACCGGATGCCACCGGGATCGGGCCCGTTCATGTGTTCCGGACCCAGGACGAGAGTGGACTGCCAATCCTCGTCACCCTGGATGCTGCCGACCCCGAGGTCCCACGATGGAGCGCGCTCACGATCCTGGATGACACCGATTCCGTCCTGGAGAGCGACGAGCACAAACTGCGCTGGCGGTCCTGGCTGTACTGGAGCAACCTCACCCAGTTCCTGTCACTGGCCGGAGGCGACGGCGTCCAGCTCGCAGCCAGCCGCGCCGCCGATTTCGAAGTCGAAGTGCTCGCGGTCTGTGGCGGGCTCGGCGAACTCGACTCTCTCATCGGCGCCCTCGTACCGGTGCCCGCCGAAGCCGAGACACCCGCACCCGCAGTAGCAGCCAAACCGGTCGATCCGAATCCGGACCATGACTCGGCGGCCGAAGCCGCCCTCGTCCAGATACTGCGCGACGCCATCTGGGATGAGGACATCCTGGAGATACTGCGCGAGGAACCCGTAGAAGCCCCCGATCTCCTACGCCTCGCCGAAACTCTCGCCGACCGAGGCAAGCAGGCACCTGTCTTCGGCTTCGAACTCGGCGCAAGCCGCTGGCAGGCCGAATTCGCCTGGCAGTCCCCCGAACTCAAGATCGCCGTCATGACCGACCACCAGAGCGAGGACGACCCCGAGGCCCAGCGCCGCGACGCCGCCTACGCCCACGACGGCTGGCAGGTCCGCACGGCCGGCGAATGGCTCAGCCATCTGGACGAGTTGCTCGACCAGATCCCCGACACGGAAGGCACCACCCGATGACCGCCCGGCTCAGCCTGTACCGCAAGGCCGAACAGGAGCTGTACAAGCTCGACCGCTCGGTCAAGGCTCAGTTCTACGACTTCTGCCACATCTTCCGGACCAACCCCGACCAGCCGGGGCTGAAGAAACAGAAACTCAAAGGCGACTCCCGTATCTGGTCGGCTCGGGTCAACCAGTCCTACCGTGCCCTCCTCACTCCCACGGGGGTCGACGCTGACGGCACGGAGAACTGGCTGGTCATCGCTGTACGCCATCGCCGAGATGTCTATGAAGAGCTCCAGGTCGCCGTCAACCGGGTCACCGGTGAGATCGAGTTCGTCGACCTGGCCATCGTCGGTGACAGTGCTCTGCGCCGCGCCGGTATCACCCTCACCCGCGCGGAGCCCGACGAGGCCACGTCGCCTACGGCCGCCCCCACACCGGTCCAGCATGTCGCCGAGCCCGAGGCCGTCCCCGCGCTGCTCTCCGCCTACGACGCCAGCCAGCTCCGCGACCTCGGTGTCGCCGATCAGCTCATCGAGCTCGCCCTCGCGGTGACCGAGAGCACCGAGCTCGACCAACTCCTCAAGGGCGCACCGCTGCTGTCCAAGGACATCCTGTACGGCCTCGCGGCAGGCATGGACATCGCCGAGGTTCGCAAGGAGATCACCAAACCGGTCGAGCTCGGACAGCAGCCCGACCTAGATGACTTCGCCGCCGCGGCGACCCGCACCACAGTCACTGCCGTCGACGACGACGTGCAGACCGTCATCGACGAAGGTGACTTCCGCGCCTGGAAGGTCTTCCTTCACCGCACCCAGGAACGCATCGTCCACCGCCACTACAACGGCCCCGCTCGCGTATCCGGTGGTCCTGGCACCGGCAAGACCATCGTCGCGCTCCACCGGGTCAAGCACCTCGCCCAGCAGCTTCCCCCGGGCCACAACAAGCCGATCCTGCTGACCACTTTCACCAAGAACCTCACCACCGACCTCCGTCTGCGCCTGGCCTCCCTTGTCGAACCCGAACTCCTCGCCCGCGTCGAGATCGCCCACATCGACCAGCTCGCCGCCCGTGTCCTGGGCGAGAACACCGCCCCCGGCCGCGGCAAGCAGCGCGTACATGACCACGTGGCGATGAATGAGATGCGGCAGCTCCTGGCCGAGCTCGACGACCGCCGCTGGGAGCCGGAGTTCTTGCTGGAGGAGTGGGAACAGGTCATCCTCGGCCAGTCCATCCCCACCCGATCCGCCTACTTCCAAGCCCGTCGGGCCGGCCGGGGGCGGGCCCTGACCCGCCCCGAGCGCAACCACATTTGGAAGCTCATCGAGCAGTTCACCGCCCGTCTCGACAAACTTGGACTGGAAACCTGGGGGCAAGCCTCCGAGCACGCCGCCCGCTTCGAAATTGAACGCGCCGCGAAGATCAAGTCCCGCCGCGCATACAAGGAGGAGGTCAGCGGCAAGGACCTCCTCCATCGCGATGACGGCTCCGGCATGCGCTACCTGGACTACCGCTTCCAACACATCGTGGTCGATGAAGCCCAGGACCTTCGTCCCGCGCACTGGAAAATGCTGCGAGCCATGGCCGACACCGACCTCGCCAACGACATGTTCATCGCAGGTGACACCCACCAGCGCATCTATGACCACCAGGTCACCCTGGGCGCGCTCGGCATCAATATCCGCGGTCGCTCCTCCCGCCTGACCTTGAGCTATCGCACCACCAAAGAGATCCTCGTCCAGGCCATGCGCGTCGTCGACGACAGGAAGACCACCTACGACGACCTCGACGACGGAACCGACAGCCTCGCCGGCTACCGTTCCGTCCTCCACGGCCCCGCCCCCACCTTCATCCCGTATCGCACCTGGGACGACGAACTCGTCGGCCTCGCGGCCACCCTGACCACCTGGCGCGATGAACTGTCCACGAACGAGAACGGTGCCCCCAGCGACCCTAGTGGTCGCATCGCTGTATGCGTCGCCGACCGCGATATGGTCAGCCAGGCCATGTACTACCTGGTCACCGAGGCTGGCATCACCTGCGCCGAGCTCACCAAGGACGGCCCCAAAGGCGATGGCGAAGTCCACGTCGGCACCATGCACCGGTTCAAGGGGCTCGAGTACCAGCGCCTCGCCATCGTCGGCGCCAGTGACGGCATCATTCCCCAGACCAGCAGAATCGAGCGCTACCGTAACGAGGATCCGCCGCGCTACGAGCGCGAGCAGCGCAAGGCCCGCTCTCTGCTCTTCGTCGCCACCACCCGTGCCCGGGACGCGCTGAGCATCAGCTGGCACGGCAAGCCCAGCCCGTACCTGCCGGTCCAGGCAATGGCCAAGGCATCGTCACCAGAGCCCGGCACTTCGCACCGGATTCAGAAGCGCGACAGGGAGCTCGCCTCGTAGCGCAGCTGGTAGGTACGCAGGCCGTCGCCGTTCATCCGGTAGATGGTGATCGCGGACAGGAACTGCTCCTTGATCTCCGTGGTGCGCAGGCGCTCTTTCCCGTCGATGTCGCTGATCCACTGCTCGATGTGCTCCGGGAGTTTGAAAGCCAACTCGTAGGAGCCGGGCGCCTCCACTGGTGCCAGCGTCCACTCCGCCACCGTCCCGCTGCCGCGCCTCTTGATGCGCACCGCATGGTCCGGTCTGGCATCCGCGTACTCAAGGAACCGACGGTGGTCATCTGCAGCCAGCGGAAGGATGAACGGCGCGGAGGGGAATCCAAGCAGCAGTTCTGTCTCACTGCGCCGACGAAGGGCTACGACGAGCTGGGCGAGCGCGACCCGAGCGGCATCCTTGAACTTCCCCTCAGCGATCTCGGTCGAGGGCAGGAGGTGCACGGGGGATGTCTCCAACGCTGCCCGCAGCTGGCGTCGCATCCACGTCACGGGGAACCCTGAGGGCTTGGGCAGGTACTTCTCCTGTGCCTGGAAGAGGCTCCACGCGGTGCTGCCGATGGCGCCGAGCAACCAGGTGAATGAGGCGCCGGATAGATCCACCAAGGATATCTGGTGAGCCAATGCATATCGCTGCGCATCCGCCGTGAAGCCGCCCGCGGAGAACAACGCGTACGAGTAGTGATAGCGCTGCCGGGGACGTCTGCCCGCATGCGTCATGAAATTCTCGTTGACGTCATGGACCACACCATGGGCGTTGCGGACGATCTCCAGGCCACAGGGTTTCTGGTAGAACTTGGCCTCCAGAAACATCCGCACCGGTATCGAGAATGCGGGCGTGAAGGCGAACTCACCAAGTACATCCACTTGGTGCAGGGCACCCCGACCCCGTACCCGCAAAGCCCCCTCCTGATCAACCAGCTCGCCCGGATCCTGATCCTCGTGAACCAGTAGCCGGTACCCGCTGTAGCGCAGCAGCCAGGCCAGCGACTCCTCCAGCAAATACCCTCGCAGGACGGCGTCCGTGGCCACCGCTCCACCTCCCCCTGTCACGCACCATGGCCTATCCGCGATCATCTCATCCGGAGACCGCCGCGGGCGGCACCCAGTCGCGTCCTCAGCCGAGGCCACTGCCGTGCAGTGCGCCCGCCACAGCTACGGTATGGGCGGTCGCCAGCTGTGCGGTCGATGAACAACGGAACCACTCGGGCAAACACAAGTGCCACAGCGTGGGCGTGTAGCCCAAGCACCGGGCACCGTACCCTCGACGAGCCTCATCATGAGCCAGTAGGTGTCACCTGCGGCGACCGCGCCGTGAACGGAGGCGGTGTCGAGCGCCGCCGCGACCTTCGCTTCCCGTATGAAGTAGCGCTGCGCTCGGTCGCGATCCTCCGACTCGGCGAGGAGCTCTGCGGTGACCGTCTTGAAGGCGACCGTACCCCCGGCGCAGGCCGCTTCCCTGCCAGACCCGTCCCATGCTGCTGCGTACGAGCGGACACTCCAGTGCGTACCGATCACCGAGCACGGCGCACTGGCCGGTAGCGGGCACGCACCCTCCTGATAAGGCGGTCAGAAGGATGGGCATAGTTCCTGAAGGGCCTGCGCTGCCCCAACATCAGTCCCGATTGCTGAGCAGGCTCGACGAGGAACGCCGTTGAACTACTGCCACTCACATGGCTGATCGCAAGCTACTCGGCCCTGGAGGCGGGGACCCACCCAGCAATATGATCCTGCAGTCCCGCAAGATCCAGGAGGTTACACAGATGGTCGCCGTCGCTCTGGTGCACAGCACTGCGCTGATGATGGAACGGCTCCCCGAAAGACCTCCAGCGTGGCTGCACCGCGGTGAGCGAACATTCGCATACCCCCACAAAGAATGGAGAAAGCCGCGCGTATGGTGTCTCGCCTTCTTCACGGACCGTCATGCCCGGCACGAGCAACGCAGGATCATCGGGGTGGGAAGCGTCTTCCCTGGCAGACGGTCAGGTACATACGAGCGGGCCCTTATCACACGCGACTTCACCGCACTCCAGTTGCCACTGCCACTCATTGATCTCCAGGGCGTCATGGGTGCCAGCCGGCGCTATCTCCGCGACGACGGCCGCATGTCTCCTGCAGCCGGCGAGAATTTGCTCGATGCCGTCCGGCACCTGCGGCCGGAACTGAACGAGACACTGGCCGGCCTGGAGAGCAGCCTGGGAGCCAATCCTCCGACCGGGGAGGTGGGAGAACGACTGAGCCTCGAAAAGGATGCCGTAGGCACCCTCCTTGAGACATTCGGCGCAGATCGCGACCCGCTCGAAGCGTGGCAGCCACCGCTGGGTGAGAACGATCCCCATTCACGATCCGTGCCCTTCCTCGAAGGGCTTCCCACCCTCCGTCAGATCGAAGACCAGCAGATCGTCCATGACTACATGCGCTTCCCCGGCATGGAGGGCGAGGACGCCGTGCAGGTCGGCTGGCGGATCTACCGCCGCAGCTCCGAATCCCCCCACCGGTTGTTCGTGTACAACGCCAACCGGACGCATGCCGAGACCGTCATGGGCGTCGACATGATCTACGTGAACGAGCACGCGCGCAGTGTGGCGACGGTCCAGTACAAGCGCATGCGGCAGAGCGGACGCAGCTGGGTCTACTGGCACGACGGCACCGGTGAGCGGGAACTGAAGAGGATGGAGGCAGTGGACGAAGAGTGCAGGGCCACGGACGAGTGGGCTCGGGCGAACCACCAGGGCTCCGTGGCGCTGGGAGACCCGCGCCTGGTCACCACGCCAAGCATGGTCAAGCTGTGCCGAACCGTTCCCTTCATGATGAACTCAGCCACCCTCATACCCGGCATGTACCTCACACGGCAGCATTTCTGGGAGCTGCTCCAACGCCCCGAAGCCGGTGGACCGTCCGGCGGGACACGTATCGTCGAGGACTCGGTTCCCCGGTATCTGAACAACACCACCTTTACCACCTTGCTCAGGGACGGGTGGATCGGCACACGCGACACCGGCTGGGACTACATCATCGACCTGATACGCAAGAGTCTGTCCCCCGGGGGTCCGGGCTCTGTCGTCGTCGGAATGCACCGGAGCGAAGTCCCGCCCGGAAATCGTCGAGTCAACTGACTTGTGCAGAAATCGAAACCACCAGCCCTGCCGATGGCATGTGCAGACCTGTTCTCCCATCCGACGCCGGTCAGTAGTGCGATCGTAGTTCCTGGCAGGGCCGATCGGAGAAGCGGCAACGCTGCGCAACGACGGCTCGATGAGGTGAATTCAGCCTCGCGGGGACGGGCTAGTCGAGGTTTCCGTTTTCGCCAGCTGACTCCGGCGAGTTGGGTACGGTCCTTCGGCAAGGAACATCGCAAGTCCACGATGCCGAAGCCGGCCTTCTCGATGAGCTAGTGCCGCATCAGACAACTTTTGCCCCGTAGTGACGTGACGCGCTGTTCGGATGTCGGTCCGGACGGCGCGATGTCGCCAGGTTGTCCGGGTGGCGGAACGAGTACGTGTCCGCGAGATCGATGACGACGAGGGGACGACGGGCAGTGGGATTTCCCTGGGACTTTTCTGGGACTTCCGGCTACATCAACGGGCATGACCATGAAACAACCGAAAGAACATTTACACAGGTCAGCAACCTGACCCCAGCAAACGCGGCAGGTCACAGACCTGGCTGGTCTCTTCCGCGACATCTGATCGGGACGATCCGGCTCGGTGCACCACTCCTTGTCGCACCACCACCGGCGGAAGGGACGCAACCGCCTACGGCGCTGAGGGAATGACGGCTCCAGGCGCCCTTCACGCAGAGTGAAGAGCCGGCTCGAACGACGACCGGCACCGAACCCCGTCGCTCGCCCGAGCCCTCTTGCGCTTGACGCTCATATGACGCTCGTGACCCAGAATCAGCCGCAACCGCGCTCACCAAATAGCCTCTGACCTGCACTTATCTTCAACCACACCCAGGCCGACATCTTCCCGATGACGCACCACGTGGAGTGCGTGGCAATCCTGGAGCCGGTGAAGAAGGACGCCTGACCTGCGGTTTTGTCGATGTGCGTGAGGTGCGTTGTGGGCCTCGTCCGTTCGGGAAGGACGAGGCCACTGGGCGGTTCGTGCTGTCGGCCGGGGCCTGCTGACCTCGGGAACCTCTCGATACAGGCCATGGCGGCTGCCGTCAGTCCTCGTCGCCCCACTGCGGCCCACGCCACTCCGCCGGGGCGACCTCCACAAGCCACCGCGCCGAGCGGAGTGATCCCCGTACCGACCGGCCCCCACGCGCTCGGGAACCGGTCGATCCTGGCCGCTCCCTTCACCGAGGAGACGACCGTCAGGCTCAACAGGACCAACGCGGCGGTGATCACTGGAGCCCTCCGGCAGCGCGCGGGGCGGGAGCACTGAGCGGTGGAGCGGCGGTGTCCCCGGCCGGACGTACCCCGGCGGAAGGGCAGGTCGCCCGCGCGCACCCTAGGGGGAAGTAACTCGGCTTGTACGACCGATGGTTGACGCGGGTGGCACCCGCAGGTGGACGCGGTGGCCGCGCCGGCGCCGGAAGGATGCTCGGTGACCGACCACCGGAGGAACACAGTGACACCAGAGATATCAGCCGCATCCGCCGTCGAGGACCGCCGGGGCAGGCGTCCGGCGTCCCGGCGCGGAGTCCTCATCGCCGCCGGGACGGCACTCGCCCTCGCGGGCTCCCTGTCCACCGCCGCCGCGGCGCCCGCCCCCGCCGCGGTACCGCGATCCGGGTCCGGGTCCGGGTCCGGGTCCGGGTCCGGGTCCGGGGGAGTCTCGGTCGAGGGTGTCTGGCAGATGGACGGATACGGGACCGTCGTCTCCATTCACGGCCGTGATCTGCGGGTCTGGGACACCACCGAACTGAGCTGTCTGCCCGGACCCGCCGCCCGGAGCGCGGGCGGGACCGGCCCTGGCGGCGCCGTGCGTTTCGACAGCCCGGAATACAGCCTGACGGTGACGCCACGGGCCGGCGACCGCGCAGCACTGCGCGTCCACGGCTCTCTGGGCCCCCGCTCCCTGCGCCGGATCGCCGCACTGCCGCCGCGCTGCGAACAGCCCCCGCTCACCGGTCCGGTGGCAGTCTTCGACGTCTTCTGGCAGACCTTCAAGGAGAACTACGCCTTCTTCGAGCGCCGGGGCGTCGACTGGGACGCGATGCGGGCCCGGTACCGCCCGACGGTGCACGCGGGCACCACCCAGGAGGAGCTGTTCGGCATACTCTCCGCGATGGCCGAGCCCCTCCAGGACGCCCATGTCGGAGTGGAGGCCTCTGATCTGGGCCGTGTCACCTCCGGGCAGCGCGCCGGGACGGTCCTCCCCGACGACGCCTACGACGAACGGGTCCGTGCCTTCGTCGAGCGCCGCAACCTCGGCGGTACCCCGCTGGAGACCCATGCCGGGGGTGCCATCGGCTACGCGGAAGTCCCGGGCGGAATCGGCTATCTGCGGATCGGCCGGTTCGGGGGGTACACAGCCGGCTCTCCCACCATCGAAACCGACGCCGCCGAACTCGACCGGGTGCTCGACCGTATCGTCACCCGGGCCCGCACCCGGGGTCCCGGTGCCTGGCGCGGACTCATCGTCGATGTCCGGGTCAATCAGGGGGGCAGCGACGAGCTGGGCCTGCAGATCGCCGCCCGGCTGACCGACCGCGGCTATCCGGCCTACCGCAAGGAGGCCAGGAACGACCCCGATGACGACACCCGTTTCACCCCCCGGTACACCGCCCGCGTGGCCCCGGCTCAGGGAGTGCCCCGCTACACCGGCCCGATCGCCGTCCTCGCCTCGGGAGCCACCGTCAGCGCGGGTGAGACCTTCGTCAAGGCCCTCGCCGAACGCCCGCTGCCGACCACCCTGATCGGCGAGCACACCCAGGGCGCACTCTCCGACATCCTGGCCCGGGCCCTGCCCAACGGCTGGCGCTTCGGCCTCTCCAACGAGCGGTACACCACCCCGCGCGGGAACTCCCACGAAGGCCCGGGCATACCCCCGCACATCACCGTTCCCGTCTTCACCGCGGAGGAGTTCGCCGCCGACCGCGACTCCGCGTTCGACCGGGCGGTCACCCTGCTCACCCGGCGCCGCTGAGCCCCGCCGACACCCCGGTGGCGCCGGCCCCGATGGCCGGGGCCGGCACCACCGCCCGTCGCCAGGTGTCTTCGCTCTCCACGGAGCCGAGGAGGTGGCCAGTAAATCGGTTGCCACTGCTCCGGGGGCTGTTGTTAACCTGGCGGAGCTCCGTCGATCTGTTCTGGGCCCGCTGTGCCCTGGAAGAGGGATTTTTATGTTTCGGCCCGCGCCGAGCGCGCCTCGCTGCACCGCCTAGCCGTCTGTTTCCCTGACGCCGTCCTTGCCGGACGGCGGACCGGACGTGATTCTCCGGTGCTCTGAACCAGCCCACGCTTCCAAGTCCGCACGTATGTCGCGGCGAGCGGGTGGGCGTCTTCGTCGAGCCGCTCGGCCTGCTCTTGCTGTCATGACGGACTTCTCAGCAAGGAGCACCCCGAGTGTCCAGTACCCAAAGGACTCTCCTACCCCTTCCACACACCGTCCCGACCGGCGCGTTCATCCGCGCGTGGGCAACTCGCCGGGAGCTGCCATGCGTCCGATGACCCGGGAAGAGGTACGCGGCGCGATCGTGAACCTGGACTCAACCGACAACAAGGTTCGGCTGCCCACCTGGTTCGACGACGTCCGCTGGGACCGAGTCGACTACCTCGGATGGCGGGACCTGCGCTCCCCGCAGCGTGCCTACCTCGTCACCGAGGCCGACGATCAGGCGTTGGGAGTGCTGCTGCGGCAGGCCCCGAACGACGCGGCACACGGATCGCGCGCGATGATGTGCGACCTGTGCCGGTTCACCCGCCGGTTCAACGAGGTGTCACTCTTTACCGCTCGACTCCCGTCCCGGGACAAGCGCAAGCGTCTGAATACGGTGGGCCTTCTCCTCTGCACCGACCTCGACTGCGCGGTGAAGCTGCACAGCAAGCCGATCCGCCAGCCTTTCGATCCCCCGGTCGAGGAAATGATCGAGCAACGCCGTGTGGGCATGCGTTCCCGCACGATCACCTTCGTCCATTCGGTGTCCGAAAGGGAACGAACCACTCGGCAGAAAAGGTGATGGGGTCACCCAGGGGAAGGCCCTGAAACATCCACTGCCGTCGCGGTCGAGGACGGCCGCCCATCCATCGGGGCCGAGCTCACTACGGAGCTCGGCCCCCGTGGCACGGGCCGCCCCGCGCAGACCGGACCGTGGCATGTTGACCTCGGCCGTGATCTGGTGCCGATTCCCGCTGGTCTTGTGGACGGTGAAATTGTGTCCCTTACAGAGGATGCCGACGGCCGTTGACTTGGTGGTGGCCAGGAAGGGGATGGTGACCGCCCTTGTCTTGCGCCCACCCGTGGGCGGTGCATGTCGACGGATGGCGTGGTCAGCGGGCCCGGCCCGGAGGCGGCGAGGCCGGTGTCGGTACGGTGGGCAACGCCCCGCCGCCACCACCCACCTCACCGGCCCCACCCGGGCCGCCGCCTGGCGGAACATCCTGTTCTGGGGCCTGGTTGCCGCCGCGGACAAGGCCATACCGCCCGCCCTGCAACGCTGGGAGTACGACCGCGCGAACATGCGGGGCCAGGTCGAGGTACGGGGAGCCTCCCACTCCGTCATGGTCAGCCACCCCGGCGCGGTGGAGAAGCTGATCCAGACCGCCGACCGCGCCATGCGCTGAACCGGAAGGGCTGACGCGCGAGCAGGCGCCGTCACCCAGGCGTTTTCCCAAGCCGGGCGGAACGCCCCGCCCCCGTACGGCAACCGGAACCGTTCACCGGCAGACCTCTCCGGTCACACTCAGGCAACGGTCCGGATGAGTTTTTTGTTGACGAACTCCTCGATCCCGAGCCGTCCGAGCTCGCGCCCGAACCCGGAGCGCTTGACGCCGCCGAAGGGCAGTTCGGCCCCTTCGGCGCCGACGCCGTTGACGAAGACCATGCCGGCCTCGATCCGGTCGGCGACCCGCTCGGCCTGCGCCGGGTCGGTGGTGAAGAGATACGAGCCGAGACCGTAGGGGGTGTCATTCGCTATCCGCACGGCATCCTCCTCGTCGACGGCGGCGAAGACCATCGCCACCGGGCCGAACAACTCCTCCCGGGCCGCCGGGTGTTCGGTGGTGAGACCGGTCAGGACCCCGGCCGGGAAGTAGGCGCCGCGTCGCTTCCCGGTGCTGTGCAGGGTGGCTCCCTGGGCCACCGCCGCGTCGACCTGGCGGCCCAGGTTCTCGGCTGCGGCGGCCGACGACAGCGGCGCACCGGTCTCGCTCGTGAGCAGCCTGGCGGTGAACCGCTCGACGAACGCGTCGTGGAGGTGGTCGAGGACCACGAACCGCTTGGCGGCGTTGCACGCCTGCCCGGTGTTGTCGAGGCGGGCGGCGACGGCGGAGTCGACGACCGCGTCGAGATCGTCGGCGGACAGGACGATGAAGGGGTCGGAGCCGCCGAGTTCGAGGACGACCTTCTTGAGGTGCCGCCCGGCGATCTCCGCGACGGCCGCGCCCGCCCGTTCGGATCCGGTGAGCGAGACTCCCTGGACACGGGGGTCGGCGATGACGCCGGCGATCTGCTCGTTGGTGGCGTACACGTTGACGTAGGCCCCGGCCGGGAAGCCCGCCTCGGTGAACAGCTTCTCCAGCAGCGCTGCGGTGGCCGGGCACTGCGGCGCGTGCTTGAGCACGATGGTGTTGCCGAGCGCCAGGTTCGGGGCGGCGAAGCGGGCGACCTGGTAGGCCGGGAAGTTCCACGGCATGATGCCGAGGAGTACGCCCACCGGGCTGCGCCGGATGACGGCGGTTCCGGGGCCGGAGAGGACGTCGAGCGGTTCGTCGGCGAGGAACTCCTCGGCGTGGTCGGCGTAGTAGTGGTAGATGTCGGTGCAGAAGTCGATCTCGCCCTCGGCCTCCTGGAGCGGCTTGCCCATCTCCTGGACGATGCTCGCGGCCAGCTCGTCCCGGCGCTCGGTGTGCAGATCGCCGAGCCGTCGCAGCAGTGCCGCGCGCTCGGCCACGGAGCCGGTGCGCCCCCAGGCAGTGGCCGTGTGGGCGGCCTCGACGGCCGCCGTCACCTCTGCGTCCGTGGCGGTCCGGTAGGTAGCGGTGACCTCACCGGTGGTCGGGTCGGTGACGGCGTACATCATGCCTCCTGGAACTGGTTGGGACGGCCGCGGCCTCCGTCGCTCCTGCTTGTGCGCATGTGTGTGCCGTGCCGCGCCGGGCGAGGGGGTGGTGTCTCACGGTTCGAGAATCGTTCTGACGCCGGTGTTCGACCGGAGGTCGTCGAACGCCGCCGCCGCCTCGTGCAGGGGCCGGGTGCGGCCGACGAGGTCGTCCAGGGGCAGTTGGCCTGCCAGGTAGAGGCGGGCCAGTTTCGGGATGTCGATCTCCCCGATGCTGGAGCCGTAGTTGCAGCCGAGGATCCGCTTTCCCTGGTCGGCGAGGTCGAAGGGGTCGAACGAGGCTGTCGCGCCGGTCGCCGCCATACCCACCAGAACCGCCGCCCCGCCCGAGGTGAGCATGGCCGGGAGCGTGCCGATGACCTTGGGGCTTCCTATCGCCTCGAAGGCGTAGTCCACCCCGCCGAACTCCTGCCGGCACCAGGCGGCCACATCGGTCCCGGCGCCGTCGAGGATGTGGGTGGCGCCGAACCGCCGTGCCGTGGCGAGGCGTTCGGCTGAGAGGTCGACGGCGATGATGGGGTCGGCTCCGATCAGGCGGAGGCCCATCACGACGGAGAGTCCGACTCCGCCGGTGCCGATGACCACCGCGGACTCGCCGGGGCGGACGCCCGCGGTGTTCACGACGGCGCCGATGCCGGTCGTGACGGAGCAGCCGAGGAGGGCGCCGATGCTGAAGGGGAGCTCGTCCGGGACCTTCACCGCAGCCACTTCCGGCACGATCAGCCGCTCCGTGAAGGCACCAAGACCGAGGTAGGGCCAGAGCGGCTCGCCCTGGTCGTCCGCGAACGCGGTGGTGCCGTCGGGGAGCATGTTGGCGACGGCCTTGGTGCCGGTGCACAGCCACGCCGTTCCGGCGACGCATCTGCGGCAGCGGCGGCACGGTGCGAACCAGGACAGGACCACATGGTCACCGGCCTTCAGCGAGGTGACGTCGGCCCCGACCGAGGTCACCACTCCGGCCGCTTCGTGCCCGAGGACGAGGGGGCGGTCGCTGGGCCAGTCGCCCGTCACGACATGCAGGTCGGAGTGGCACACGCCCGCTGCGCGTACCTCGATCTCGACCTCGCCCGGCCCGGCGGACCGGATGGACACATCACGCGAGCCCAGTCCCGCGGTGGGATCGAAGACGATGGCGGGGGAGAGTTTCGACGACATCAGGACGTCTTCACCTTTCCGGGGTCGGGGTGGCGGGCTGGGAGGTCGCGGTGGCGGGGAGCTTGGTGTGGGGCTTGACGATCACGATGTACAGCAGGCCGGCGACGAAGAGGGCGGAGAAGACCAGGATCACGGCCCAGACCTGGACCCAGCTGCCGTCGGCCGGGGCGAGCTCGGCACGGGGCCAGGCGATGTTGACGGCCTCGAAGAGCAGCCACACGACAGCGAGCACGTTGATCACCAGGCCGGCCCGTCCCAGCCTGAGCTGTCCCGCGGCAGGGTTCCAGCGGCCCGTCAGCCGGGCGACGAGCGCCACGACCGCGACAGTGAGGAAGATGAAGTAGAAGCCGCCGGAGCCGAACGCGATCAGTGTCGCGGCGGCGTTGCCGTTCAGCCCGAGGAGAAGTCCGAGGCTGGCGAGCACGGCCGTCGCGATGAGTGAGACGTAAGGGATCTGGCGCGGCCCGACGGTGGCGAGCTTCGCGGAGAAGGGCAGCTGGCGGTCTCGGGCGAAGGAGAAGACGGCGCGGCCGATGTACGTCTGGATCGAGATGGCGCAGGCGATGAACGCGATCAGGACGAGGAGGATGAAGGGCTTCTCGCTCCAACCGCCCAGCCCCTCGGTGACGGCGGTGAAGACCGGGTCCGCGAGGGTGCCGGAGACTGCGTCCTCGGGGCTGCGCAGCGCGAGCGTCACAGCGAGCCCGGTCAGCAGGACCGTGAGAGCGACGAAGAGATAGGCGCGCAGTAGCGCCCTGGGTACGTTGCGTCGCGGCTGCTCGGTCTCTTCGGCCACCTGAGTGGTCGCGTCGAAGCCCAGGAACGCCCAGCCGGCGACCGCTAGAGCGGTCAGGAAGCCCGCCAGGGCGGAGCCACCGGAGGCCGACTCCGCCCCAAGCGTCTCGAAGAGGATCCCGAAGCCGTTGTTGTGCACGAAGAGCAGCAGGAACACGCTCACCGCGATCGAGGCGACGCCCTCGGCGATGATGCCGGCGTTGAGGAAGTGCTTCACCGGGTTGACGCCGAGGAGATTGATCCCGAGCGCCACCGCGACGAAGACCACGCCCAGGAGCACATGGGTGGCGCTCGACGGAGTGCCTTCGCTGAAGAGCATGTACAGCCAGGCGGCCCCCAGGTAGGCCACGGTGGTCAGGGATGCCACGGCGGAGGCCAGGTAGATCCAGCCGACCAGCCAGCCGAGTCGTGGCCCGCCCAGCCGGCGCACCCACTGGTAGACCCCGCCCGTGACCGGGAACTGGGACGACAGCTCGGCGTAGACCAGGGCGACCAGCAGCTGGCCGAGGAAGGCGACGACGACCGCCCAGATCCACGCGGGGCCCGCGAAGACGAAACCCAGCTGGACGACGGCGTACACCCCGACGACGGGGGAGATCGTCGCGAATCCGATCGCGAACACGGCCCACGCGGACAGGGTCCGTTTCAGCTCTTGCTGGTAGCCGTACTCGGCGAGTTCGCCGGCATCGGTGTGAGTGTCGTGCACGTTGGTCTCCTGTACAGGTGCTGTGCGCCGGTCTGCGTGCGCGGGCTGTGCCCGTGCCGCGAGATCGAGGGTCGGCACGATGCGCCCCAGGTGCCGGTTCCAGGGGAGCGGGGATTCGCTCCCCTGGTGTCGGGGCGGGATGCCGACCCGAGCTGCGGTTTTCCACAGCCCTACCGCTATTGGTCACCTGGCCAATTGCCGATTGGTCACTCACTCAATAGCATTCGCTCCATGACGTCAAGGGATTCCGGCACACGAACCCGCAAGGCGCCGACCGAGCGCCGCCAGGAGATCGTCCGCGCCGCCGCGCTGGTCGGGCTCACCGAAGGACTGGAGTGCATCACGCTGCGGCGGGTCGCCGACGAGCTCGGGGTCCAGCCAGGACTGGTCAGCCACTACTTCCCCGCCGCCGACACCCTGGTGGCGGAGGCGTTCACCAGCGCCACCAGGGCCGAACTCGACGGGCTCCTCCCGGAAGGGCCTGCGGGCCCCGGGCACGAGACCCCGTTGAGTACTCTGCGGCGCTTCTTCGTCCTCATTGCGGGCACCGAGTTCGACAACGTCAGCAAGCTCTGGCTGAACGCACGGCATCTGTCGCGCTATCGCCCCGTGCTCCGCGACCACGTCGTCGACCAGGAGCTGCTCTGGTGCCGCCGCATCGAACAGCTCATCGCAGCGGGCACGGGCACGCGGCTCTTCCACTGTGCGAACCCGTGGGCGGCGGCCGTACGCATCCTCGTCGCGATCGACGGAAGCAGTGCCTACATCAACACCAGCGCCGGCGCCCGTACCGACCCGATCTCGGACCTGGCCCGCACCGTCGCGGAGAGGGAACTCGGACTGGCGCCCGATACCCTGGCCACCCTCTGAGGTCCCGAGCACTCACCACCGCTCGCGCATGCAGGTCATCGGAGGGCCCGGTGGATGCCTCAGCTCTGGACGGGTGTCTGTCGGTACCGGCCCGTCGACAGGGACCAGGTGAGGTTGCCGCGCATCCATGACTGGAGCCCGTCCAGGTAGCGTTCCAGTTCCGGTCCTGCGGTCACACGGCTGCGGAGTTCGACGTAGGCGGCGACCTCGTCGTCGTGCATCCGGGCGGCGAGGTCGATCGCCGCCTGGACCGTGCCGCCGTCACGGCGGTGCAGCAGGGTGGGCAGGTTGACCGGATGGCTGCTGCGGGCGGCTTCCTTCTCGTAGGAGTGGATGTCATTGGCCCAGCAGACGACGTTGACGGCCTTCGTCGTCAGTGCTTTCACCTCGTGACGCGCCAGCTCGGCCGCTGGGAGTTCGAACCGTCCCACGACGTCGATCAGCGCCAGACAGGTCGGCACCGCGCCCGTGTGGACGCGCATGGCCGTGTACTCCTCGACGGTGGGCCACACCGCGTCAGCCCGGTTTCCGGCCTCCCAGACCTGGGCGAACCAGTAGCCCAGCACGGAGGTGATGAAGCGGTCGAGCTGTAACGGGCCCGCGACCAGGCCCAGGTGGCGGCGGAGATCCCGCAGGGCCGCGGTGAACGGATCCTCGTCCCGTACCGGCGTATCCGGGTCCTCAAGGATCCGCAGACAGGGCACCAGGCTCCGGGCCATCCGGCCGGGATGGCCGCCCGCCTCGGACTCCTCCGATCGGACATCGTCGAAGGCGAACAGCCACATCTGCCAGTCGGAGTGCAGCTGCACCAGCTCCGCGTCGGCGTGCGGTGTCGTGCGTGATGCCTGCCAGCCGATCTTCGACTGGCCGAAGCGGGCCCGCGTGGCGGGATCGGTGATGAGGCCGAACCTGTCGAGCCACCTCAGCGAGGTGCGGTCGATCGTGTCGGCCTCGGGATGGACATCGTCGGGAAAGGGGCAGTGGAGCGGTGGAATCCTCAAGGGCGGGGCCATGACGCCTCCTTCGGTTCGTTCACCTTCATGTCAGCTCATTCGGGCCAGCCGGAGTTCTCGATGACCTCCACGAAGTCGCCGCGCTGGAACCCGGGGGCGAAGTGCGCGAGGACGTCCGCCTTGACATTGCCGAAGGTGGTCCGCGGACGGTCCTTGACGCCGTCGGTGAACGCGGCGAGGATCCGGTTCTTGAAGTCCGGGCGCGGGTGCGCCGCGACGACGGCCGCGCGCTGTCCGTCGGAGACCGCCTGGTAGCCGATGCCCAGGACGTCGAGCTCCACGCCGCGGGTGACGAGAGCCACCTCGGGCGCCATGTGGAGTGGGATCTCAGGGGTGGTGTGCAGGGCGATCGCCGTCCAGACCCGGTCGGCCCGTTCGCCCGTGATGCCGTGCCCGCGGAGGAAGCGGCGGGCCTCGTCGGCGCCGTCGATCTCGAACCGCTGGTCCGTACGGCGGAAACGCTCGGTCAGCCCCAGGTCGTGGAACATCGCGCCCACGTACAGCAGCTCGGGATCGAACTCCAGCCCCTGCTCCCGGCCGCGCAGCGACCCGAACAGGAACACCCGCCGGGAGTGATCGAACAGCAGCGGCGGGGCGGCGTCCCGCACCAGCTCGGTAGCCTCGCGCGCCAGGGCGCTGTCCGGGATCCGCACGCCCGCAATGGTCTCGCCCATGATGTGTGTGCGCCCTTCCATGATGTCCGCGGATGTCCGCGGATGTCCGCGGATGTCCGCGGTCATCCGCGCTCTCGCTCCGTGTTCGCTGATGACCTCCACCTTCGCGCGTGCCCTAACCTGTTGCCATGTCTATTGAGCCAGGGAAACCACGGATTCGGACATGACCGACGTGACGGGGCGCGTGGCCATCCTGGTGTTCGACGGCGTGACCATGCTCGATGTCACCGGCCCCGGGGAGGTGCTGCACCAGGCGGGCCGGCTCGGCGCCCCGTATGCGTACGACGTGGTGCTGGTCTCGCCGCGCGGCGGCGAGGTGAGGACGTCCTCGGGGCTCACCCTGACGGGGGCGGCGCCGGCGGCCGATGCCGGCCCCGTCGGCACGCTCGTCATCGCCGGCGGCGACCGGCTCGCCGAGCGGGCCGTCGAGGACGAGCTGCTGTCGGCGGCCGGAGCCCTCGCCGAGCGGGCCGCCCGGGTCGCCTCGGTCTGCACCGGCGCCTTCGTCCTCGCCGCCCTCGGCCTGCTGGACGGACGCCGGGCGACCACCCACTGGCGGCACGTCCAGGCCCTCGCCCACCGCCATCCCCGGGTACGCGTGGAGCCGGACGCCCTCCATGTCCGCGACGGGCGGTACCTCACCTCCGCCGGGATCAGCGCGGGCATCGATCTGACCCTCGCGCTGGTGGAGGACGACCACGGGGCGGACACCGCCCGGGAGATCGCCCGCGAGCTGGTCGTCTTCATGCAACGCCCCGGCGGACAGTCGCAGTTCTCCACGGCCGTCACGACCCCGCCGCCCCGCAGCCGGGTGCTCCGCCCGCTGCTCGCCGCCGTCCTCGCCGACCCGGCGGGCGAGCACACCCTGCCCGCCATGGCCCAGGCCGCGGCCGTCAGCCCCCGGCATCTGACCCGCCTGTTCCAGAACGAGCTGAACACCACCCCCGCCCGCTGGGTCGAACGCGTCCGCCTCGACCGCGCCCAGCAGCTCCTCCTGGACGGACACAGCGTCACCTCGGCGGCACAGCACAGCGGCCTCGGCAGCGACGAGACCCTCCGGCGTGCCTTTGCCCGCCATCTCGGCACCACGCCCAGCGAATACCGCAGACGCTTCGGTACGACTTCGGCGACGGCTGCCGCCCCCCTCCTCACGGAACCCGGTGATCGCGGGGAGTAACGGTCATCGCCGCCCGGCCGGGTGAACTCCCACCCGGCCGACAGCCCTCCATGCAGGGTACGGACAGCTCGGCCCACGCGGTCTTCCCCGGGGCTCCAGCGCGCGGCGAGATCGCCCAGCGGTCCGCCAGCCGGGCCACCAGGAGGAGCCCGCGCCCCGACTCGGCGTCACCCGGCGGCTCCTCGCCGGAGAAGAGCGGTACGCGATCGGTGCGGCTGTCGCTCACCTCGATGCGCAGAGTGCCGGCCTCCCACGTCAGTCGGAGGTGGAAGTCCCGGCCGGGGACATGGCCGTGCCGTACGGCGTTGGAGGTCAGCTCGGCGGCGATCAGCGTCAGCGCTTCGTTGGCAGAGGAGGAGTAGGGGTGGCCCCAGCTGTCGAGCCGCTGCGAGACCAGCCGCCGTGCGAGGCGCGCACCTCGGGGCGAGGAGGTGAAGCGCATCGAGAACTCCAGGGCTACCGGTGTGAGGGAAGTTTGGCCGTTCATGCGGTAAACGCTTCCGCCGCGCACCTACCGTGGGGAAGGAACGGCGCGCATACGGCCGGTGGCGGTAAGCGATCGGCGTACGCGTGTAAGCGGGGCAGGGCGTGACGGCGAACGCGGAACGGCGTTGGCCGGTGGAGGTGATGCCGGGCATGAACGAATCGACACAATCGGCAGACGACGAACCGGGAGCCGAGCCGAAGCCCGAGCCGGGATCGGGCATGCTGCGGGTCTTCGGCCGCCAGCTCAAACGCTTCCGGCTACGGGCCGGCATGGAACGCACCGAGTTCGGCGCGCGGCTGGGTTACTCGGCGTCCACGATCGCCGCGTACGAGCAGGGACGCCGCATTCCGCCGCCGCAATTCATCGACCAGGCCGATGAACTGCTGGACGCGGGCGGGGTCCTGAAGGAGATGAAGGAGGAAGTCGCGCGGGCGCAGTATCCGTCGTTCTTCCGCGATGCGGCAAGGCTGGAGACGGAGGCGGTCGAGCTGCACGCCTATGACACGCACGTGGTGAAAGGGCTGATGCAGACTGAGGAGTACGCCAGGGCCGTGTTCACCATGAGACGCCCCTTGTTGAGCGAGCGCACGATTGAGGAGCGGGTTCAGGCCCGTCTAGCAAGGCAGCAGATCTTTGCCCGTCAACCCTTGCCGACCATCAGCTTCGTGATCGAGGAATCGGTGCTTACAAGGCCGCTGGGTGGTGAGCGCGTGATGCGCGGCCAGCTGGAACAGCTTCTGTTGTACGGCCAGAGGCGCAACGTGGAGATTCAGGTGATGCCCAACAAGCGTGATGAGCACGCCGGGCTGGCTGGTCCATTCACCTTGATCGAGACGGTTGAGGGGCGGAGGATTGCGTACGTGGAGGCGTACAAGGACAGTCGTCTGTACTCGGAGCGGAAGTCTGTACGCGAGCTGGAAGAGCAGTACGGTCTACTGAGGGCCCAAGCCCTCACCCCGCGTGAATCGCTGGCCCTCATCGAGAAGTTGCTTGGAGAGTGATGATCAATAACGAGCGCGATCCGGCCATGCCAGGTCTGGTCTGGTTCAAGAGCAGCTACAGCAGTGGCGAGGGTGGGGATTGCGTCGAGGTCGCCATGGCGTGGCGCAAGTCGAGCCACAGCAGTGGGGAAGGGGGACAGTGCGTCGAGATGAGCATCTGCCCCCACGCCATCCACGTGCGTGACTCGAAGGACACCGCCCGCCAGGGTCTCACCGTCAGCCCTGCCGCTTGGACCTCATTCGTCGGCCTCGCACGCCAATAGGGGTCTTCAAGGCAACAAGGTCTGCCTCCGATGCGACCATTCGGGTCGGAGGCAGACCTTTTCTACGTCCGGTCGCCTCGGTGCGCGCGGACATGCGCCAGCGCATACCGTCATGAATCAGCCAAGTGATCTCGCCCCTGTCCATGAGCCCGCCCGGTTACAGGACAATGGCCGATGATGAGCGTCACCACCACCGCCCCGGAACCCGGACCGGGCGGGTACGGCCCCTTCGCCCACCTCACCGTGCAGAACACCGTTCTCTACCGTCAGGTGATGCGGGTGTTCGTCGTCGCCAAGGAGCGGTTCGCGGTCCATCTGCGCCCCGAGGACGTGCGCGCCGCGCTGCCGGCCGAGGCCGGATCCCCTGAGCCCGACGCCGTGGTGAAGGCGCTGGACGCCCTCGTGGGCTGGGGGAATCTCCGCGCCGACCCCGACACCGCGCGGGTCACCGCCGTCGAGGACTTCTACCGGAAGCGGTTCATCTACCAGCTCACACAGGCCGGAGAAGCCGCTGAGGAGGCCCTGGGCGTCTACGACGAGGCGCTCGGGTGGCGCGGCGCCCTCCAGGCCGTCGCCCTGCACGACATCGTCACCCAACTGCGGGCCCTTCTGGTGCTGGCTGCCGAGGAGCAGCCGGATCAGGCCAAGACGCATCTGGCGCTTGACACGCTGGCCAACAGGTTCGCCGCGCTCGCCGACAACGCCCGCGCCTTCATGGGATCCCTTCAGCGGACGATCGATCTGCACAACGTCGAAGAGGAGGTCTTCCTCGCCTACAAGGACCGGCTCATCCAGTACCTGGAGCGGTTCATCCAGGATCTGATCACCCTCGGCGGACGGATCGCCCGGCTGATCCTGGAGCTGGAGGAGGCCGGGAGCATCGAGCCGCTGCTGTGGGCCGCCGCCGGTCGTGAGGCGGCGGACGCCGCACCGGAGGAGGCCGAGCACGCCGAGCGGGAGGCGTACGACCGCTGGGCCGGGCGCTGGACCGGCCTCGCCGCCTGGTTCATCAGCCGGGACGGGCGCGCGTCGCAGGCCCGGCTGCTGCGCGGACGGGCCCTCGGCGCGATCCCCCAGCTCCTCGCCGTCGTCCGGTCGCTCAACGAGCGCAGGGCCGGGCGCTCGGACCGGTCCGCCGACTTCCGTACGCTCGCCCGCTGGTTCGCCGAGGCCCCCGACGACGACGCCCGGCACCGGCTGTGGCGCACGGCCTTCGGGCTGTACCCCGCGCGGCACCTCACCGTCGATGCCGACACCCTGGCCGCCCGCGCCGCGCTTCCGGTGCCCGCCGCCACCCCGTGGGCCGAGGCCGAGCCGCTGCGGATCAGTCCCCAGCTGCGCCGCACCGGCAGCTATGAGCGGCGCGGAAAGCCCCGCAGGGTCGAGAACCGGGAGAGCTCGCGCCGCAGGCTCGCCGCGATAGCCGCCAAGCAGGCCGCCGAGACCACGGCGGCCCGTGCCCGGCTCGTCACCGGCGGCGTCACCCGGCTCTCCGGGCTCGGTGAGCTCGACCCCGCGTCCTTCGGCCTCTTCCTCCAGCTGCTCGGCGACGCGCTGGCCACCTGGCGGCCCGGCATGCGGCACACCGTGGCCACCAGCAACGACGGCTCCATGGAGATCAGGCTCAGCGCTCTCGACGACGGCGCGACCGCGGAGATCCGGACGGTGGGAGGCGTCTTCCGCGGCCCCGACCACCTCATCGAGATTGTGGACCTGACGGACGGAGACGGCGACCGATGAACAGCACCCCGGCCGCCGAGGTCCTCGACGGCCAGCACGCCGCCGACCTCCGCAAGGCGGCCCGCGCCCTGCTCAAACAGCCTCTTCTGCTCGCCGGCGGGCGGTACGCCGACGAGTTCCGGCTCGTCCGCCGGCACGCCTCCGAACTGCGCGAATGGTTCGACCGAAACACCGGCTGGTCCCTCCAGACGGACGCCGGGGCCGCCCGTCTGCGCAAGATCCCGGGTGTACTCACCGACTCCACCCACCCCGCCCGCGAGGCCACCCGGGGCGCCGCCCCCTTCACCCGCCGCCGCTATGTCCTGCTCTGCCTCGCCCTCGCCGCCCTCGAACGCGGTGAGGCCCAGATCACCCTCGGCCGCCTCGCCGACCAGGTCGTCCTCGACGCCGCCGATCCCCGGCTCGCGCGGTCGGGAATCCAGTTCACCCTGGACCGCCGCGACGAGCGCCTCGATCTCGCGGCGGTCGTCCGGCTCCTGCTCGGTCTCGGAGTGCTGCGGCGCGTCACCGGCGACGAGGAGGCGTACGTCAGCGGAGCCGGGGATGTGCTGTACGACGTTGAACGGCGGGTGCTGGCCGGGCTGCTCGCCGCCCGCCGCGGTCCTTCCACGGTGCACGCCGGGACTCTCGCGGACCGCCTGACCGAACTCGTCGCCGAGACCGCCCTGGACAGCGACGAACTGCGCTTCCGCGCGATGCGGCGCTCACTGACGCGCAGGCTCCTGGACGACCCGGTGCTCTACTACGACGAGCTGAGCGACGCCGAGCTCGGCTATCTCACCCGGCAGCGCGGCTTCCTCACCTCCCGCATCACCGAGCTGACCGGACTGGTTCCCGAGGTGCGGGCCGAAGGCATCGCGATGGTCGACCCCGAAGACGATCTCACCGACCTCCGGATGCCCGAGCAGGGCACCCACGGCCATGTCACCCTGCTGCTCGCCGAGCACCTGGCCGCGGCGGACGGCCCGGTCCCGGCGGACCGGCTGGCTCAGAGAGTCCGTGAACTCACCGCCGAGCACGGCGGGTTCTGGGCCAAGTCCGCACGACAGCCGGGCATGGAAGCCGAACTCGTCGAACAGGCCGTGGCCCGGCTCGCCGCCCTCGGGCTCGTCTCCCGTACAGCCCACGGCGTGGCACCGCGCCCGGCCCTCGCCCGGTACGCGGTCGGCGAGACCGTCGTACGCGAATCCGGCGCCGCCGATACGCCCGCGCGACGAGCCGCCGCCCGTACGCCCGCACAGCGAGCCGACCGTACGTCCGCCCAGCAAGCCGCCGACCGTACACCCGCGCAACAAGCCGACCGTACGCCCGCCCAGCGAAAGGCCGGCAAGCCGTGACCCCGCTCCCCGCCCCACCGCGATCCCGCTGGCAGCCTCTGCGGATCGGACTCGTGGACCTCTTCCACTACGACGTGGAGGAGTTCCACTTCCGGGACGGCCGGCTGCTCCTGCGCGGCAACAACGGCACCGGCAAGTCCAAGGTGCTCGCCCTGACCCTGCCGTTCCTGCTCGACGGGGACCTCAGCTCACGCCGCGTCGAACCGGACGGCGACCCGGGCAAGAGGATGGAGTGGAACCTGCTGCTCGGCGACGAGCATCCGCACTCCGAGCGGCTCGGCTACACCTGGATCGAGTTCGGCAGACTCGACGAGACCAGCGGCGAGCCCCATTTCCGTACGCTGATCTGCGGACTCAAGGCCGTCAGGGGGCGCGGCATCGCCCGCCACTGGTACGCGCTCACCCGCCAGCGCGTCGACCACCGCCCGGAGGGACCCGCCGAGGCGTCCCTCAGCCTCCTCGACGCCACCGGCACGGCCCTGACCCGGGACCGGCTCGCGGAGGCCCTCGACGGCCGGGGAATGGTGTACGACCAGGCCAAGTCGTATCGCAGGGCCGTCGACGAGGCGCTCTTCGGCCTCGGCGAGCAGCGCTACGGCGCCCTCGTCGACCTGCTCATCCAGCTGCGTCAGCCGCAGCTGTCCAAGCGCCCCAACGAGGCGTCCCTGTCCCGCGCCCTCACCGAGGCCCTGCCGCCCATGGACCAGGCCGTCATCGCCGATGTGGCCGAGGCATTCCGCTCCCTGGACGAGGAGAAGGAGGAGCTGGCGGCGGCCTCCGCCGCCGAGCGGGCCGCCTCCGCCTTCCTGGACCACTACCGGCGCTATGCCAGGATCGCCACCCGCCGGCGGGCCCGGCTGCCGCGCGGTGAGCACTCCCGGTACGAGCACCTCCAGCGGGACCTCGCCGAGGCGCAGACCCAGCGGACCCGCGCCCAGGAGGAACGGGCCGCCGCCGAGGAGCGCATCGCCGCCCTGGAAGAGACCGGCGCGCGCTTGGGGGCCCAGGACGCGGCCCTGCGCGAGGGCCCCGACATGCGCAGCGCCCGGGAGCTGGAGCAGTCGGCCAAGGCGGTGGAGCGGACCGCCCACGGCCTGGACCGGGCCCGCGACGACCGGGATCAGGCCGCCCGTCTGCACAGCCGGGCGCTCGGGCGGCTCGGCGCCGCCGGGAACCGGCTGGACGCCGCCGGGCGCCGTGCCGAGGACACCCTGCGCCAGGCGCGGGAGGCCGCCTCCGCCGCCCGGGTCCACCTCCCCGGCGACGACCGGCTGCCCGACCTGCTGTCCGACCTGCTGCCCGAGCCCGAACTGCGCCGCGCGGCGCAGGAGTCGACCGACCGCGGTCATCGCGCGCTCACCCACGCGGAGGGCCTCGCCGAGACGGCCGAGCGCGCGGCCGAGGACCGTCGGCGGGCCTCCGTCCGCCTCGACGAGGCGGACGCCGATCTCGACCAGGCCGCGACGGCGCTCGGTCAGGCGGAGGAGACCACGGCCCGCGCCGGCCGGTCCCTGCTGGACGGTGTACGGGAACACGCCCGCTCCTGGGCCGAGCTGGCCTGCCCCGACCCGGTCGGCCTGCTCGAAGAACTCCAGGAGTGGACGCGGCATCTGGACGGGCCCTACCCGGCCCGCGCACACGCGGCACGAGCCCACAGCGCCGCCTCGCTGCACCTGGCCGACCTGGCGGCCGGCGCCGCACGCCGGAGCGCGGAGCTGGCGGCGCGCACCGACGAGATCCGCCGGGAGCTGACCGCGCTGGAGGCGGGCGGGCGGCGCGGCCCCCGGGCCCCGCACACCCGCACACCCGGGCTGCGCGAGCGGCTGCCCGGCACGCCGCTGTGGCGGCTGGTGGACTTCCGCGACGGCCTCCCGGAGCCGGAGCGCGCCGGACTGGAGGCGGCACTGGAGGCGTCGGGGCTGCTGGACGCCTGGGTGCTGCCCGACGGCTGGGCCCTCGCCGCGAACGGGCACGACGTACTGCTCTCCCCGGCGACCGGGCCGGTGGCCGGGGACTCGCTCAACGGGCTGCTGCGCCCGGCCGTGGACGGCGGCGACGCGCGGGCCGCGGAGGTGGGCGAGGACACGGTGGCGCGGCTGCTCGCCGCCATCGCCGCCGCCCCCGCCGTCCCTGCCGTCGCCGCCGTCCCCGCCGTCGCCCCGGGAGAGGACGGCGGAGCCGGAACCTGGGTGGGAACCGACGGACGTTTCCGCGTCGGTACGCTCACGGGCCGCTGGGCCAAGCCTGCCGCCGAGTACATCGGCGAGGGCGCGCGCGATACGGCGCGACGGGCCCGTACAGCCCTACTGAGCGCCGAACGGGAACGGCTTCAGCAGGAGTCGGAGACGGTCGCGGCGGAGTCCGAGCTCGTGGCCGCGCGCCGTCGCACGCTCGACGCCGAGCTGGCGGGCGTACCCGACGAGACCCCCCTGACCAGGGCGCATGCCCGGGTGACCGCCGCCGCGGAGTCGGTACGCCGGGCCCGGCTGCGGCGCGAGGAACGCGCCGCGGACCTCGCCACGGCAGCCGAGCGGGACGAGCGGGCCGTCACGGAGCTCACCCGGACCGCCGCCGAACTGGGTCTGCCCGCCGACCGGGCCGGCCTCGCGGAGGTACGCCGGGCCCACGGCTCCCTCGCCGTGGCCCTGGCCGCCCTCTGGCCGGCCCTGCGCGAACGGGGTGAGGCGGTCCGCCAGACGGAGGAGGAACGCGCCGAGGCCGGGCAGACGGCGGAGCGGGCCGCCGAACTCGCGCTGCGCGCCGAGGAGGCCGGACGCGAGGCAGCCGCGGCGGACGAGCGCCACCGGACGCTGCGCTCCACCGTCGGCGCGGCCGTCGCCGAACTCCAGCGGCTCCTCGCCGAGACGGCCGGGGCCCTGCGCGCCTGCGAGGCAGACCAGCGGGCCGCCCGCAAGCGCCACGCGGAGGCCGACCGTGCGTCGAGCAGGGCGGAAGGCCGGATCGAACAGCTGGAGAAGGGCCTCGCGGAAGCGGCCGAGGCGCGCGCGGAAGCCATCGCGGGACTCCAGCGGTTCACCGCCACCGGGCTGATCGCCGTCGCCCTGCCGGACCTCACGGTGCCGGCGGCGGCGGACGGCCCCTGGGCGGCCACCCCGGCCATCGCGCTCGCCCGCGCCATCGAGTCCGGTCTCGCCTCGGCCGACGACTCGGACGGCGCCTGGGAACGGGTGCAGCGGCGGCTGAGCGAGGAGCTCAAGACCCTTCAGGACACACTGTCCCGGCACGGGCACACCGCCTCCGCCCGCATGGTGGAGGACGGCATGGTCGTGGACATCCTCTACCAGGGCCGTGAGCGCGCCGTGCCCGAACTCGCCGAGGCGCTCACCGCCGAGGTCGGCGAACTCACGCGCATTCTCTCCTCCCATGAGCGGGAGATCCTCGAAACCCACCTGATCACCGAGGTCGCGGGCACCCTCCAGGAGCTCATCGGGGCCGCCGAACGGCAGGTACGGGACATGAACGCCGAACTGGAGGACCGCCCCACCTCCACGGGCATGAAGCTACGGCTGGTCTGGAGGGCTTCCCGCAAGGCTCCGGCCGGCCTGGCCCGGGCCCGTGAGCGGCTGCGTCAGTCCGCCGACGCCTGGACCCCGGAGGACCGTACGGCGGTGGGCGAGTTCCTCCAGGCGCAGATCGCCCGGCAGCAGACCGACGACACCTCCGGCAGCTGGCTCGAACACCTCACCGTCGCCCTCGACTACCGCTCCTGGCACGAGTTCGGGGTCGATCGGCACCAGCACGGCCGCTGGGTGCCGGCCACGGGCCCGGCCTCGGGCGGCGAGCGGGTCCTCGCCGTGTCCGTACCGCTGTTCGCCGCGGCTTCCTCGCACTACGCGAGCGCGGCCAGCCCGTACGCGCCGCGCCTGGTCACGCTCGACGAGGCGTTCGCGGGCGTCGACGACGACTCGCGGGCCAAGTGCCTGGGGCTGCTGCACGCCTTCGATCTGGACGTGGTGATGACCAGCGAGCGCGAGTGGGCGTGCTATCCGCAGGTGCCCGGCATCGCCATCGCCCAGCTGTCGCGGATCGACGAGGTGTCGGCGGTGCTCGTCACCCGCTGGGAGTGGGACGGCGCCAGGCGGCGGCGCAGCGAGGATCCGGTGCGGTCGCGGCACGCGATGGGAGACGTGCGTACGGGGGCGGTCGGCGACGCGGGATCGGAGCCGGTCTCCGAACCGGAGGCAGTCACCGGACCGGAGGCAGTCACCAACGCCGGACCGGGGGCAGTCGCCGCCCCGGAGCCGGTCACCGGACCTGAGCCGCTATGGACGTGACGCCCGCCGCCGGCCCGGTGGACGGACCGACCCCGGTGGACGGGCCGAGGCTCCGCCGTCTGCTGGGTGATCCGGAACTCGCCTGGCTGGTCGACCGGGCACGCCGGCGCCTGGCGCGCGAACAGCCCCTCACCGGCTCGGTCTTCCTCCGTACGCCCACGCCGGCCCAGCGGACCTCGGTCGAGCGGCTGCTGGGCCGCTCTCCGGGCAGCGGGCGCTCCCTGACCGTTCGGCTGGACGAGGTGGACGCCGTCCTGCGCCGCTCCGGGGTCAGCCCGGACGGCCTCGCGTCGGCGGTGGTCGCGCTCACCGGGCCGGTAGTCCTCCTCGGCCCGGCCCGTGCGGCCGAGAACCGGGCCTGGCAGGAGGCGTACGCCCCGCTCGACGCCCTGGCGGCAGAGCTTCCCGCCCTCACCGCATGGGTCGAACGGCTCCGGGCCGAGGGCCTGGTACGGCGGCTGGCCGGCACCCCCGCCGCAGCGCAGGCGCTCCTGAGTCGGGTCGCCGTCGCCCTCGGCGCCCTCCCCGCCGGGGCGCCCGTCTCGCTTCCCACGTTCTCGGCCCGGCTCCTGGGCGGTGCCCACGCGCTGGACGACGGCACCCCGCTGGCCACCATCACCCTCGCCGGTGTGCGAGCGCTGACGGGCTTCCCCGACGGCACCGGCGCCGCATGGCGCCGGGATGCCTGGGCATCGGCCGGTCTGCTGCGCGACGAGCTGTCCTCGACCGTCCTCACCCTGAACCTGCGGGGCACCCCCGCCCTGGACTGGATGGCCGATGCGGGAGAACCGTCCGTCCTGACCCTGCGGCAGCTCATCCGCCGCTCTCCGAACGTGTCCGCTCCGGCCGTCCGGATCTGCGAGAACCCCGCGGTGCTCGCGGCGGCAGCCGATACGCACGGCGCGCACTCCGCGCCGCTGGTATGCCTCCAGGGCCAGCCGTCCGCCGCGGCGCTCGCCCTCCTGCGCCATCTGCACGAGGGTGGAGCAACGCTCCTCTACCACGGAGACTTCGACTGGGGCGGGCTCCGTATCGCGTCCGCCCTGCTGCGCCGCGTCCCGTGGCGGCCCTGGCGTTACACAGCCGCCGACTACCGCGCCGCAGCGCTCACGGCACCTGACGGCCCGCCGCTCGCGGGGCAGCGGGCCGAGGCTCCCTGGGACCCGGATCTCCCGCAGGCCCTCATGGAGTCGGGCGTCCGGGTCGAGGAGGAGTCGGTCCTCGACCTGCTGCTGTCCGATCTGGAATGACGACGGTTCGGGGGCCTGCGGTCATCCTGGGACACACCATGGGGAGTACGCGGTGCCACGCGGGCTCACGCCGGTGCGGGCTCCTCGTCGGTGTGTCCGGATGCGCCGGCCCGTACCGGCATCGGGTGGGTCTCCGGCAGTGCGGCGAAACAGGCCGTGCTGAGGAGCGCGACTCCGGTGAGCCAGGCGGCCACACCCCACGGCGGGCGGACGCCGTCCGAGAGGGCGGTCGCCACGATGGGCGTGAGCGCGCCGCCGAGCAGACCGGCGAGGTTGTACCCGACCGCCGCTCCCGTGCACCGCACCCTCGGCTCGTACAGCTCGGGCAGATACGCGGCGACCACCGAGAACATCGTGACGAGCGCGATCAGCGCCACGAGCGAGCCCAGGAACATCAGCAGCGGCTCCCCCGTGTTCAGCAGCGAGATGAAGGGGAACATCCATACGGCCGCGAGGGTGCTGCCCGCCAGGCACATCGGACGGCGGCCGAAGCGGTCGCCGAGGAGCGCGGCCAGCGGTGTCAGCATGCCGTTGACCCCCGCGGCGGCGGTCACCAGGATCAGCATCGTGGTCCGGCTGACTCCCAGCTGTTCCGTCCCGTACACCAGGGCCCAGGTGGTCACGGCGTAGAAGACGGCGTAGCCGACCGAGAGGCCGCCCGCGGTCAGCAGCAGCAGGCGCCAGTGGTGGCGCAGCACCTCGGCGGCGGGGGCGACCGCGCGGCTGCCCGTCTCCGCCAGTTCGCGGAAGTGCGGGGTCTCGGCGAGCGAGGTACGGAGCAGCAGGCCGCCCACGGTGAGCACACCGGCGGCCCAGAAGGGCACCCGCCAGCCCCAGGCGAGGAACTGCGCGTCGGAGAGCACCGCGGTCAGCGTCAGCATCGTGCCGTTGGCCAGCAGGAAGCCCAGCGGCGGCCCCATCTGGGGAAAGCTGCCCCACAGAGCGCGCCGCCCGGCCGGGGCGTGCTCCGCGGTGAGCAGCACGGCTCCGCCCCACTCGCCGCCGAGCCCGAGGCCCTGGAGGAATCTGAGCAGCAGAAGCAGTACGGGCGCGGCCGTGCCGATGGTGGAGTACGCCGGCAGACAGCCGACGGCGGTGGTGGCGAACCCGGTCGTCAACAGGGACGCGACCAGTACGGGGCGCCGTCCGTACCGGTCGCCGATGTGCCCGAAGAGCACGGACCCGAGCGGACGTGCGATGAATCCGACGGCGAAGGTGCCGAAGGCGGCCAGCGTTCCGGTGAGCGGGGAGAAGGTGGGGAAGAACAGCGGTCCCAGGACGAGCGCCGCGGCCGTCCCGTAGACGAAGAAGTCGTAGAACTCGATGGCGGTCCCGACGAGCGACGCCGAAGCGATCCGCAGCATCGACGGCCCCCCGCTCCGGCCGGGCTCGGATGACGCAGCGCTATATGCAGACACACCGGGTCAACTGTCCGCGCATACGGGTGGTTACGGGGTGCCTTGTCCCGGGATTCCGGCGCTGTCAGATCAGGTACGGGACCGTGCGCGGCGTGGCCGGTCAGCCGCCCGCGCCCCCGGGAGTCGCCGGACTCCACGCGCTCGGCGCTTCAGCGATGGACCGATTCCGCCGATTCCGCCGATTCATCCGATCTGGAATCGCACCGGCTCCCCGAGCACGGTGCGGGCTCCCTCGAAGTCGGCCAGTCGCGCGGCGAGCGTGGCCACCGCGAGGCGCTGGGGCAAGGCGGCCGAGAACTTCAGCCCCTGCACCGCGCGGTGGTCGACATCCGGCAGTACCAGGGCGGCGCCCCCGTCGGCCCCTTCGAGAGCGGTCCGCCACAGGTCGGGAGTCAGATCCTCCCGGAGCCGCACCCAGCAGTCGGTCGGCCGCTGGACGGGGTCCGTGATCGACGCGAGCGTGGCCGCGAGGGTCGCGTTCGCGCGGTGGCCCGCCCAGGTCCACCAGCGCACATCGGTTCCCAGGCGGGTCACCAGGGTTCCGCCGGGGTGGGCCATGTGCGGAGCGTCCTCCGTCCGCCAGTCCGTCAGGCACGCTTCGGCCCGCCCGGTGAGCGAGACCGGCGGGTCCGCTCCGAGGAGTACCTCGCGCATCGCTCGGGTCAGGGTGTAGGAGAGTCCGGCGAGCGAGCCGCTCGTCCACTTGGCGATGCCGCCGCCGTCGACCGCCTCGACGAAGACCCGTCTGCGACCCCAGTCGATGAAGGTCACCTGCCAGCTGCGCCCGCCGAGCAGCAGCCGGCGTGGCCCCGGCCGGTCCTCGGTCAGAACGGAGGGGTCCGTCTGTCCGATCTCGGTGCGCCCGGACAGAACGGTGAACTGCGGGGGCGCGGTGAACGAGGCGGTCAGTTCGATGAAGTGGCGGCGGCCGAAGCGGCGTTCCGCCTCGGGGCCGATGAACAGCATCCCGCCGTCCTCGTCGAGGAAGCCCTCACTCCTCAGATGCCGCAGGATGGGGGTTGCCGAGCGGTCGAAGGGCGCGAGCCCGTTCCACAACCCGGGCCAGAGCTGATCGCCCATCCGGTGCTGTTGCAGGGCGGCGGCGAGGAGTTGCTGCGCCACGAGGTGGCGGGGCTCGGGCGGCGGGGTCACCGCTTCGACCCAGCCACGCCCCCAGAGCAGCAGGAGCGCAGCCGCTTGGAGCAGCGTGTCCTTGGTGGTGGCGAGGAGCAGGCAGTTGCGGGTGCTTCCCGGCCGCCGCCCGGTGCGTCCGATGCGCTGGAGGAACGAGGCCACCGTGCGGGGCGAATCGATCTGGATGACACGGTCCAGGTCTCCCACATCGATGCCCAGTTCCAGCGTGGACGTGGAGACGATGACGCAGTCCCGCGCCTCCGCGAAAGCCTGCTCCGATCTGGCTCTCTCCCCGGCCGACAGGGAGGCGTGCGAGAGGAACACCGTCACCTCGCGCGCTCGCAGCGCCGCACCGAGCTCCTCCACCTGGCGTCTGGACTCGCAGAACACCAGCCGCTTCTCGCCCCGATGCAGCGCGGCGATCAGTTTCGCGGCGTTGCCGAGGGAGCCCACATAGTCCAGCTCCACCTCACCGGGGGGTGGTGTGCTCCCCTCACCGGTACCGGGTACGGGGGCGGGTACGGGGGCGGCGTCCGGAGGCGTGGTGAGGTCCGGGGCCACGACCCGTCCCGGGCGTTCGCCCGCGCCGGATCCCTGGAGCCAGGTGAGCAGCTGCCGCGGATTCCCGACGGTCGCCGACAGCCCGATCCGCTGGATGGGGCGTCCCGTGACCTGCTCCAGCCGCTCCAGTACGGCCAGCAGATGCCAGCCGCGGTCGTCCCCCGCGAAGGCGTGCACCTCGTCCACCACGACGGCCCGGACGCCGCCCAGCAGCCGGGTGTGGTCGGTCTTCACCCCGATGAGCATGGCCTCCAGCGATTCGGGGGTGGTCAGCAGGATGTCCGGCCCATCGTTGCGGATACGTCGCCGCTGTGACTCCTTCGTGTCCCCGTGCCACAGCTCCGCGCGGCGCCCGAGCCATTGGGCGTAGGCGTCGATGCGGGTCACCAGGTTGTTGAGCAGCGCTTTGAGGGGGCACAGATAGAGCACGGAGGTACCGGACCAGCGCTGCTCGGACATGGCCGAGAGGATCGGCAGGCAGGCGGCCTCGGTCTTGCCGCCCGCGGTGGGTGCGAGGAGCACGGCGTCCTCGCCGTCCATCAGCGGGTGGATCGCGGCCCGTTGAAGCGGTCGCAGATCGGGCCAGCCGAGGGTGTTCACCACATGGTGAAGGACGACGGGATCGAGCCGGTCGACGGGGTCACCCGGGGCCGACGGGGCAGGGTCGAGCCGGTCGACGCGGTCGCCCGGGACCGATGGAACGGGGTCGCCCCGGAGCAGGGCGTCGTGCTCGTCGGAGCCGCTCATCACACGTCCAGGTCGATGTCACCGGCTGACACGGCAGTCGCGAGATTTCTCTCGACGTCGGTGAGTTCGCCGCTCGTCACCGTGAGGCGGTAGTGCCGGCGGGGGTCGAAGTCCTCGAACTGATCGACCCGGTCGAGAACATCGCCGACCAGCTTCTTCAGGAAGAGCCGGGGCGCGACTCCGGCCTTCCCCCCGAGGGCTCCGCCGACCGCCCGTGCCAGGTCGGCGACGTACGCGTCGTCCGCGAGGGCCTTGACGCGGTCGGGGGCGCCGGCCCCCTCGGCGTACAGATCGCGGATGGTCGTCCCGAGACCGATCAGCGACTCCTGGGTGAAGCCGGGCAGGCGCAGTTGGACAGCGCGTGGATTGTCGAACCGCGGGTCGGTGGTGAGGTCGGTGGCGAGACGCTGGGCGAGCGGGGCGAGGCGCTGCACTCCCTGCGGGCCGTCGTAGAACGCCGGTGTGCCGGTGATCACCAGATAGAGGCCGGGGAATCGGCCCGAGTGAACCTCGTCGATGAGCTGCCGCAGCGCGTTCAGCGCCTTGTCGCGAGCGTCCGACCGGACGCGCTGAAGGGTCTCCACCTCGTCCAGGACGACGAACAGTCCCCGGTGTCCGGAGTCGCGCAGCACGGTCAGCACTCCCTGGAGGAAGCCGAAGGCCCCGAAGTGGTCGAGGTCGCCGCGGACCCCGGCGGACCGGCGTGCCGCCGCGGCGACATGGGGCTGGCCGCCCAGCCAGGCCAGGACCGCGGCGGCGGTCGCCTCGTCGCCGTCCGTGAGAGCGGAGCGGTAGCCGCGCAGGGCGGTCGCGAAGGACGGAGCGTGCCGGGACACCTCGGCCAGCCGCGCGGTCAGCAGCTTCTCGACTTCGTCCGGCAGATCGTCCTCGTCGGCCCCGGCGGCGAGGGCGTCCTCCTCCAGTGCGTAGAACCAGGAGTCCACGACCGGTCGGAGGGCGCTCGGCGGGAAGCTCGCGGTGGCCAGCCGCTCGGTGAGCCGCCGGTAGACCGTCTCCAGCCGGTGCAGCGGGGTCTCGGTCTCCGAGATCTGGATCTCGGCCACGGCGAGACCCCGTCGCTTGGCCCGCTCGCCCAGCCACCGGGTGAAGAAGGTCTTGCCCGATCCGTACTCGCCCCGCACGGCCTTGAACACCGACGCCCCGGAGGCGACCGCGTCCAGCTCCGCGTTGAGGGCGGCCTCATACCGGTCAAGGCCGGTGGCCAGCAGGTCCAGTCCACTCTCGGGCACGGCGCCACGCCGCAGCGCGTCGAGGACGGTGCGGCGGCGGGCGGCGGAGACGGAGATGGTGGGACGGGGCTCGGTCACCGCCCCAGTCTCCCATCCGTGCCTGGCCGCGTCCGCCTGTCCGCCCCACCCGACCTGCCGGAGCCGCCGCCCTCACCGGCGGCGGCCCCGGCAGGTCGGTGAACGGGGCGTCAGCCCAGATCGAACTGAGTACGCAGCAGGGAGAGATGGAGCCGGAGCGTCCGCCCGTCGGGGAGCGTCTCCAGTACCTGTACTCCGTCGTAGTTGAGGAGCTGGCGCAGGACTGCGGCGAAGCCGTCCGCCCGGGTGGCCGGGTAGTCGACGCGCTGCGCCAGCGCGGTCACCGGAAGGGTGCCCCCGGCGTCGAGGAGGGCGCGGACCGCCTTCTCTACCCGGTCCATCGGCGGTCTGCGGGCGAGCAGCCCGACTTGGTCCTTGAAGGTGTCCGACGCGAAGAGCACGGTGAGCAGGGCGTCGTCCGGCGAGACCAGGACTGGGCTGATCAAGGTGGGCGCCCCTTCGACCGCAGGTACGAGAGCGACGTCGAAGAGGGAGTCGTGCGTCTCGGCCAGTGCGGCCTGTGCCTTCGTCGGCCTCGCCCGGCCCGGCTTCTCCGGGACCACGGCGGGATCGGCGGACGGCTGCGCCGGGATCGGCGGACGGGCGTCCTGGCCGTCCGGCAGCCACCAGTCCGGGCTCGGGTCGCCCAGTTCGCGCCAGTCCGCGGGCGGGGTGGCGCCGAAGGGGAGGAACGCGAGGACTGGGATGGTGAATTCCCGGAGGGCCGCGCCGCCGTGGTAGCCCGCCTTGAGGGCGGTGTAGCGCGAGTCCGCGTCCCACAGCGCGACGATCGAGGCGCCGGGCTCGGGCCAGACCACGCGCGGGCCGGTGAGCGCGACCTCGGATGCCCCAAGCGGTCCATCGGGAGTGCGATGGCGGGCGGATTCCGGCTGGACCGCCTCCGCCTTCGTGCCGTGCCGGTCCACGACATGACCGTGATCGCTGGTCAGGATCACCGCCATGCCCTGCGCGGCGGCGACCCGCAGCAGATCGCGGAGCCGCCCTATCTCATCGAGGCGCCAGGCGCCGTCGCCGAGTTTCTGCTCCTTGGCGAGGCGGTCGTCGATGGTGTTCAGGACGACGGCGACATGGGTCCGCTCGTCGCCGAGGGCGTCGGTGAGGGCCGGACCGAAGGTGTCTCCGGAGCCCTCGGCGCGCAGGTCGTCCTTGTGGAACACGGCGGCCGGCGCCCCGCCCCAGAAGGCGTGGGCGGGGAACAGTCTCCGCTCCTCCGCCTGTGTGCCCTTCATCAGCTTTCCCGCGAAGAGGGACGTTCGGCTGACGGCTGTCAGTGTGGGCAGCGCCGCCGCCATCGCACGGCGGCCCGGCGCACCCTCCTTGACCGGATCGAACTCGGCCCACGAGGCACGAAGCTCCTCGCCGAGTTCGGTGGCGATGGCCGCGCTCATCCCGTCCAGGACGAGCAGCAGTACGCGCCTGCCGCTCCCGTCCCGTACGACGGGTCCGACGACCCGGTCGAGGAAGGTCTCCACCGTCAGCATCGAGCCGGGCGGGGTCCCCGCAGCGGTCCAGTTCGCGAGGGTACGGGCGAAGTCGCGGTCGATCTCGTGCCGTTTCCGGCGCACCCGGGTGCCGAGCGTGTCGTACGCCGACCTCAGGACCGGGTCCGGGTCGCCGCCCGCCTCGACGTGTTCCAGCGCCCGGTCCACCCATCCGGTCTCGGCGATCTGCCGCTCTATGGCGGCGGCCACCGTGCCGGACTCGGTGTCCGGGTCGCCGGCCAGCCACTGGGCCAGCCGCTGTCCCATCCGGGCGCGCTCCAGCCGCGCCCGGGTCTCCGGCCCGTCGGCACGCTGGTGGTCGCTCAGGGCGCGGACCGCCTCCGAGACCGTGGCGGACCGGCCGGACGCGAGGGCACGCCCGACGGCCGCGAATCTGGCCTCCAGGCCCGCGGCCAGTACCGGGCTGGCCTCGGCGGCGGCCTCGGCGCCGAACTGCCGGACCAGCGCGGACGCCCGGTCCAGGACGGTGTCGCTGAGCCGACGGGCCGCGCGGGCCTCGTCCTTGTCCCCGGCTCCGCCGCGGGCGGCGGAGGCGAGCAGGGCGCAGACGTAGTCCTCGGCGGCCAGGGCGAAGCGGGACACCAGGGCGTCGAGCTCCTCGCCGACGGCCGGAGGCCGCTCCCCGAACCAGCGCTCGGCGCGGCCCCGGGCGCGATAGGCGGCGGCGTCCGGTTCGCCGTGCAGCCACAGTGCCGCGCAGACCAGGCCGAAGGCCACCGCTTCCGCGCCGTGCTCGGCATCGACCAGGGCGAACAGGGCCCGTCCGGCGGGACCGGCCTGGTCCTCCTCGCCGAGGAACGCGGCCAGTCCCGCGCGTTCCGGGCCGCGCAGTTCCAGCAGGCGCTCCGGGCCGCCGGGGGTCAGGGACCAGCCGAACAGGGTGTGGGTGTCGAGGCTGTCGCCCGTCGGCGTACGGCCCGTGCGGTCCGTCTCGGCGTCGTATCTGCCGAGTCGCAGCCGGCGCAGCGCCAGGGCGGAGAGCGCGGTGCGCCGGGAGAGCATGCCGCCGGCCAGCGCCGGCCAGCCGCCCGGCGGGGTGGCGCCGAGAAGGGCCTCCGCGGCCCAGTTGGCGTCCTTGAGGCGGGGGTCGACCTGCTCGGCGCCGAATGCCTCGCGGACCACATCCCAGGTGTCGACGTTCTCGATGCGCGGTTTGTGGGCCCGTGCGAGGATCGCCGGGTCGAGTTCGCTCTGCTCGCGGTCGGTGAGGACGACGAGAACCAGCGGACCGGTGGCGGCTCCGGCTCCGGCTCCCAGATGATCGAGGAGCAGTTCGTGAACGGCGAGCGGGGAGGACGCGGCCACGATACGGGCGGTCAGCCCGTCACCCCATACGGGTTCGGCGGGGCCGTCCCACTGCGGCGCCGAGCGGAGCAGGACGACCCGGCGCTTGCCGCCTCCGGCCAGGGAGGCGGCGAGTGAACTCTGGGACGACAGATACTGGGTGACGGTGGCGAGGTTCAGCCGTACGGCGACAGTGGGGCCGGTGGTGGCAGTAGGGCTCATCGGTCGACGACCCGCCAGGTGATCTCGATGGTGGCACCGGGCTCCCGGGCGACCAGCTCGGCCAGCTCGTCCCGGAGTTCGGCCACCGCGTGGGCGGCCGTGGTGCGCCGTCCGCCGGAGCGGGCCGTCCGGCTCGGGCCGGCTGCGGCGGGCAGGGACAGGGGCCCGTCGATACGGGGGTCGCTGGTTCCCGTGTTCAGCGGCACATCCCCGGCCCGGGGGTCGGGAGCGGTGGGTGCGGGCGGCGTCGCGGGGGCCGCGTCGGTGCGCTTCAGCAGTGCGACGACATCGATCTTCGTGCGCTCCAGGGCCGCCTTGAGGTCGCTGCTCCACTGATCGGCGCGGGCCGCGGTGCGCAGGGATTCAAGGAGCTTCTGGCCTTCGGGACCCTTGGCCGAGGCGAGACCCAGGATGTCCCAGGGCGCCGCGCCCAGTGCCTGGACCACCTTGCCCGCCTGTTTGACCGACGCCCCGTACCGGTCGGCGCCCACCGGACCGAGGTCGAAGCCGGCCAGGGCCTCCACCGTCTTCTTCGCCCCGGCCGCGCCGTGGCCCACTCCCTGGGTGAGGGCCTTGAGCAGGGCTTCGGCCCGCCGGGCGAGGGCCAGCCGCCCGGTCTCGTCCGTCTCGTCGAGATGGAGGAATCCGGCGTGCTTCTCCAGTTCACCGACCAGCTCGGTGGCGGGCCCGTCGTAGGCGCTCGCCTGCCTGCTGATCTGCCGGGCGAACTGGTTGACGATGCGTCCTCGCCGCAGGGAGGGCGCCGGTTCGCCGAAGACAGCCTCGAAACGCTGCCGGGCCCTCTCCCAGTCCTCCTCGGAGGGCAGGGGCTGGTTCCGCAGTGCGTCGCGGTCCTTGACCTGTGACAGCTCGGGCGCCGGGTCGAGCGGCATGCCCTCGCGCACCCACACCCGGTCGTCCATCTCGGCGAAGGACACGACGACGAGCCGGGCGAGGAAATCGGGCAGGCCGCGCGGGGCGGGCCGGTCCGTCCAGTCGGTGAGGGTGATCAGGGTGAGGTCGCCGGTGACGCCCTTCTCGGCGGCGAGCTGCCGGAAGTGGTCCGCCCAGTAGGGGGACAGCTCGAAGTACGCCTCCTTCTGCCGGCCGAGCAGCAGCGGTCCGGCCAGTCGGCGCATCAGCGCCCGGTCACCGGCCGGGATCTCGGTACGCCCGTCGCGGGCCTCGGCGGCGGCCCGGATGTGGGTGAACACCTTGCGGGCGTCGGCGGGCTTGACGTTGGCGCCGGTGTTCTCGGGGTCCAGGTTCGGATGGTCCGGATACTGGGCGGTGAGCAGCCTGCCGGCGATGTGCCGGATTCCGTCGTGCAGGGACTGGCCGAAGGAGAGGGTCAGGCCGTCGACCTCGCGCAGCGACTCCAGATGGTCGCCGAAGCCGAGTTCCACATCGGCGGCCTTCTTCTCGGCGAGCCCGTATGCCTGCTTGAAGGCCAGCTTGACGTTCTTGAGCAGGGACTCGCGCTGGGTCTCCAGGAGGCCCTTGGCGCGGGCGCGGTTGTCGGCGTTGAGGTGGCCCGCGTACTGGCTGTCGAAGCGCTGGCCGTCGGCGAGCGCCCGGTCGATGACGACGAGCCGGCGGAAGTCGCCGTACCGCTGGGCGGAGAGGTGGGTGGGGAGCCAGGCGACGGTACGGGACTGTTTGTCCTGCTGCTTCCGGCGCAGCCGGCGCATGCGGTCGGCGTCCTCGACGGGCCCGTACTCGCTGTCGTCGAAGGGCAGGTCGACGGCTATTCGCCAGTGCCCCTCCTGCTGCGGCATCAGATCGTGGTCGGGCAGCTCCTCCTCGTCCGCGACGTTTCCGAAGATCACCTCGACGGAACGGTCGGTGCCCCGCCAGACGAAGTTCAGCTCGTCGATCAGCTTGCCCTGTTCGATGCCGAGTTCCCCGGCCAGCAGCCGCTTGGCGAGGGCCTTCCTGTTGCCCGGGTTGTCGTTGACGTTGGCGTTGGCGATGACCGAGTCGACGTCGACACCGGTCAGCTCCAGCCGGACGCCCGGGTTGGCCTCGGTGCCGGTCTCCTTGATCTCCGGGAAGCGGCCGGCCCATTCGGCGACCTTGTTCTTCAGGATGCCGTACTCGCGGCCGGGGATCGGGGCGACGACCGACCCGTAGTTGAGTGCGGAGAGCCGCCGGATCGTCAGATCGGCGAGGGCGGGCACGCTCGGGGCGAGCGCGGAGAGCAGCAGGGTGCCGATGATCCTGTTGTCGCCGGTGAAGGCTTTCACCCGGCCCCGCAGAGCCTGGTCGGTGATGCTGTCGGAGCGGTGGGTGTACTGCTCGATGTCCTCCTCCGACACGTTGTACGCGGCGAGGAGATAGGGGCGCAGCTTCGTCCGGTACAGCTTGTCCGCCGCCTCGAAGACGACCTTCAGGCTGTCGGTGAACGGCTTGTCTCCGCCCGCGGTGATCAACGGATACAGATCGCCCACCGGGATCAGATCACCGAGCCGCAACTGGTCGCGGTGGTCGGCGAGGAGCTGCCCCATGAGCTTCATACCGGTCCGGTTGCGCTGGAGCGCGGAGGACACCTGGACCAGGGTGTCCATGAACGCGGGCGAGAAGGGATACGTGAGACGGAAGCTCTCCTCGTCTGCGCCGACGCCGTCGGCGCCCCGGTCGGAGCCGAGCAGGGTGTCCCACACCTCCTGGCGGACCTTGCGGGTCTTCTCGAACTCGGCCTTGATGAGCGCCGCCGCGTCCGCGCTCTTGGGCCGGAGCAGCCGGGCATGCGCGACCTGGGGGAGGTTGCGGTCTTCCAGCGTGATCTTGTCGAAGCGGCCGGATGCCTGGTTGAGGGTGTCCTGGATGGAGGACTCGGCCGCGCCCGACAACTCCTCGCCGACCAGCTCGCGCAGATCGCGCTGGCGGGCGATGAACGACACGATGGGGATGGCCCGGCGGGCGTCCGCGCCCTCCACGAAGTTGGTGATCTTGCCTGCCTCGCGCCCCACGAACTTCTGGTCGTGGATGAGGGTGGCGAGCCAGAGGATCAGCTCGTCGAGGAAGAGGATCAGACCGTCGTAGCCCAGCGACTTGGCGTGCTCGGCGATGACGGAGAGGCCCGCGTCGAGCGAGATGAATCCGTGCTCGCTCTCGGCGGCGTTCTGCGCGAAACCGGGCAGGAGATGGGTACCGGCGTCCTGAACGAGGCGCGCTCGCAGCTCCACCGGAGTGGAGGGGCTGACCAGGTTGAGTGCGTAACCCGCCTCGTGGATCTCCTCGGCGGCGAGGGCGGTGTCGAGGAGAGCGGGGCTCCAGGCGAAGGACTCCCCCCATTCGTCGTCCTCGTCCGCCGCGCCGCCGGCGGCCGGGGCGAGCCCCCTGATGACGGCTTCGTCGCCCATCCGGTCCCGCATGGCCCGGAGGTCGGCGAAGAGGGCATCGGTCCGGTAGACCTGCGGGGTCGGGGCCTCCGGGTGGAGCTTCCCGACATGGCTGACGTAGGTGCCGAGGACGCGCTGTTCGAGAGCCTTCGCCCCGAGCATGTGGTACGGCACGAGCAGGAACTTCTTCCCGTCCGTGCCGAGCCATTCGTGCCGGCTCAGCACGGGGTCGAAGTCGCCCCGGCTGCGGGCCGCCGGGCTGCCGCTGAGCAGTGCGTGCAGTACGGCCATGAAGTGCGACTTACCGGAACCGAAGGATCCGTGGAGGTAGGCCGCCTTGGATGTGTGGCCGTCGAGAGCGGCCTTGATCAGGCCGAGGGATTCGTCGAAGTTCTCCAGCAGCCGTTCCGTGACGACATAGTCCCTGAGCGCGTCCTCCGCGCCCTCCGGGGTGGTCGCCTCGGAGAGCTGAAGAACGAAGTCGGAGGTCGAGATCGACTTTTTGATGTCGATGACATCGCGGAGCAGGGGTGGCTGCTGAGCCATTGCGCGTCTCGCTCACCTTCTGACGGCACGGCCGTCGCTGTTCATTGCGGGGGTCGACGTTTCCCGGGACACGCTCCGACACCACTGGTGAGCGCGGAACCACTGGTAGCAACCTTCCTGACGCCATGTCAACCGCCTTCGCCCCTCGCACAGGCCGTGGACAGTGGCGAATCTCCTTTCTGCCCCGGCCCGTCCGGTCCGCTCAGCCCGCGGCGGCGCTCTCCCGGCTGCGGGCGTTCACCTCGGCGACGCGGGCGCTCAGCGCTTCCGGCGGGGTCAGCGGCACCACGCGTTCCGGGTCGGCGTCCCACTCGCGCCCGCCGCCGAGAGGCCGGAGCTGTACATACGGTCCGACCCGGCCCATCACGACGCCGACGCGCTTGTGCTCGGCGTCCCGCACCGTCTCCCCGATGCCGGGGTGCTTCTCCGGCGTCATCGGGAGACCCCCTTGGCGATCACGGCCGCCAGGGCGTGCGCCACGGGAGCCGAGCAGGGACCGAGGTGGACGAGGGCGTAGCGGGCCTCGTCCGGCCAGGGGGTGCGGATGTCCATGGCGGGCAGCTGGATGCCGGCCAGGGTGAGGGCGGAGGCGAGGGCGTCGCGGGCGTCCATGGCCTCCTGCTTCTTGCGCTGGGCGGCGGATGCGGTGGGGGTGGCGGGGGTATCGGCGGCGGCTCGTCGCTCGGTGGTCACGATGGGGCTCCCTCTGCCGTTCTGTGGGGTTTCGCTGCCCTGACGACACAGAGTGGATTACTCTGCGTAGCCTGGGCATTACGAGAATGAATCCGGAGAAGGCCGCCTATGCCGTGGGTGAGCTGTCGCTTCCGCGCCGATCTGCGTTAGTTCCACACCTTCCACGGACCTCACGGGCGTCACGGAGGGGAGCCGACATGCCGCCAAGGCGGGTGATCACGGGCCGGAGCCAGGAGCCGCGCCAGCGGTTCGCAGAAGAAGTGCGGCTGCTGCGGACGGGACGCGGGGTGAGCCTGCGCCAGCTCGGGGAACGACTGGGCTGGGACTGGTCCCTGTTCGGGAAGATGGAGAAGGGCGAGACGCTGGGCGGCCCGGAGGTCGTGCAGGCGCTCGACACCTATTACGGGACGACCGGGATGCTGCTGGCCATGTGGGAGCTGGCCGCCGGGGACAAGTCGCAGTTCCGGGAGCGGTACCGGCGGTACATGGGGTTGGAGGCGGAGGCGGTGAGCCTGTGGCATTTCGCGGTGAGCGTGATGCCGGGGTTGCTTCAGACACCGGGGTACGCGCGGGAGCTGCTGGCTGCGGGTGGGTTCAAGGGGGATGAGCTGACCCAGCAGGTGGAGGCGCGGATAGGGCGGCAGGAGCTGCTGGAGGGGGAGGATGCGCCACCGTTCCGGACGATCCTGTCGGAGGCGGTGTTGCGGACGGCCCTGCGGGATGCGGGCGAGTGGCGGAGGCAGTTGGAGCATCTGGCGGAGATGGCCGAGCGTTCGAATCTGACGCTTCATGTGCTGCCGCAGGGTGCTGGATTGCATGGCCTGTCGAGCACGGACGTCTGGTTCCTGCGGCTGCCGGACGCTCGCACGGTGGCATACACAGAGCACGGCTACGGAGGCGAACTCATCGAGGAGCACGTCGCGGTAGAGCGCATTCAACGTGCGTACGATGCGACGCGTGACCTGGCGCTGCCACCGGCCGAGTCACTGAAATTCGTCTTGCGCATGTTGGAGGAACTGCCGTGCGACTCATCGACCTGACCGCCACGACCTGGCGCAAGAGCAGCTACAGCAATCAGGATGGCGGCGCGTGCGTCGAGGTCTCGGACGACTTCACCACCGCGATACCTGTCCGGGACAGCAAGAACCCGCACGGCCCGGTGCTTGTGTTCCCGGCGGGCGGCTGGTCGTCCTTCGTGACCGCCGTCAAGGATGACCAGCTGCGCGCCTGAACACCCGCCCCCAGCTGAACGGCCCCCGTGACCAATTGAGTTCACGGGGGCCATCGATATCTCCGACGGGCCTACTTCTTGGCGGTACGACGCCCCCGGGTCGCGGCAACCGGTCGCCACGCGCGCAGATCGTCGTCAGTCAGGCCATGCTGGCCCTGCACCATCTGCCGGTCGCCCTTGAAGTACTTGGCCGGCGACGTGCCAAAGGTGTCGTCGAACTCGTCGTGCCACTGCTCAAGCCAAGGCTGAAGCTCCAACAGTCCCGCGAGCAACGGCGTCAGCTCCTCGGCCGTCAACTCCTCGCGCGAGGCAATGTACGCATCGAGCGCAAACGCCTGCTCCTGATGATCCCAGCCCGCCCAGCCATACATCTCGGGCGTGGGCGTGTTGCTCTGCCCATACGAGATGAACCGCTCCTTGGGCACATCCAGCTTGCCACGCGCCCTCCAGTACGAGGGCCGCAGAAAGTCACCCGAGGTGTACTTCGGCGGTACGGGGATGGCGTCCCGAATCTTCCGCTTGGCCAACTCGTCCGTCTCGGCATCCTCCTGCCGCTGACGGTCCCAGACGTCCTCCCAGTCCTGGCGCTTCTTCAGGCCGGAGGGCTTGTACCGCAGGGCGGGGATGAACGGCACGTGCTCGTCAGCCATCAGCTCGGCGACGACGGCGGGCAGCTCCTTGCGCGGCGCGTAGATCTCCGCGACGGAGACGAAGTCCTCATCTCGGGAGAGCCCGTCCGTGAGCCGGGAGAGCGTGACCAGGGCGGGCATGTCGCTCTCATCGAACCAGTGCTCACGGCTCTCGATCCGGTCAAGCAACCAGGACCGGAGCGCCTTCTCCTGGAGCGAGTCCCATCCTTCGGTTGCCCATCGCCGTTTGTACTCGGGCCGCTCGATCATGCCGATCGCGCGGCTGGACTCGATGGCGTCGATCCGCTTTTGGACGATCTCACGGTAGGGGGCGGGCCAGTGCGCCGGGATCTCGGTGATGGGCGTGGAACCGTGCCGCTTGAACCACTCGCCGCTGGCCTCGCCTGCGGCTACTCGACGGGCGAGAACAATCTCGAAGGCGCGCTCGCCGAGGGAAAGCTCCGGGATATTCGGGTTCTCGGAGTCTATTGACATCCGAAGATCCTCAGAATGCAGATCATAGAGGGAGTAGACCTGCCAGTCCAAGTCCTCCTGAAGCGCGATCATACGTTTGCGAGTAGAGGACCAGGCAATTCGAGCAGCACGCAGGTCGCCGACCGTGAAGGTCGCTTCAGAGGCTAGGGCAGAGGGACTGCTGGCAGCGAGTTGCTGGGCAAGGAGATCAAGATCGGCGGCAAGGGCAGTCGGATATATGACAGGAAGGGGGAACTCCTCAAGGTTGGTTCCGGTGAACTCATAGCGCTCTTCCCAAGATTCACTTTGGATACCACGCCCGAGGCCACTTCCCCCCTTACCCTGGCTGACCTGCCTTAGCCAGAATCCGGCAGTTGAGCTGTTAAGCAGCCCCAGCAGTTGGAGATACTTCTCCTCCGTTTCACCTTCCTGTAGCTTGATCACGGGCGAAGTACTGCCGAACAGGCGGCCATTTCGGTCGATCGAGAAGTGGTTGTGCGTAGCGACAAACGGGAACGTGATACCAATCTGACTACCGAGTTTACCGGGGTAGCTTTCGAGGTGTGCATACCATGGGCGACCGTGCGCGGTGATTTCTTTACCGAAGATCCTGCGGCGCGTAAGAACTGTCCGCGCCTTCCACAAGTGCCGACTCACCAGACCCGACGACGCAAGAATCGGATCAGAATTCTTCCCATCCGAATACGGATTACAAAGAGTGATCGTGTCAAAAATCTCAAAATCTCGCACGCTGGCACCCGTAACAAGCTGCCTAACGGAATTCTTCAGGCCAAGACGAATAGCGGTCGCCTCATCCGGAAGAAAGAAAATGTCGTCGGCTCCCGACTTAGTCGTACGACCGATCGCATCGATTACCTGAGAAAGAGTCTGATTTGAAGCAGCCTGCAACTGCTCTACCATCTCCAGACCATCAGCGGCCAGAATCCACGGCTGCTTACCAAAGTACCGCTCACGCTCCAAGTCTCCCGCCGAGACCCATCGGCTAGTGGAACCCGGATTCTCGACTTGATCCAAGATGGCCTTCCAAACCAGCCCCTCCTCGGCCTTTTCTGGAAAACCAGGCTCTCCCTGCACCCCACGGACTGTTCGAATCGTCGAGGACCGGTCACTTCCCCGTCGGTTTTTTCCAATAAGAATCACCGTTGGTGTCCCATGCCCCGGAATATAGGCGCCTGAAGTATCGATAACCTCTGTCAATTCCACCTCATTCCGAAAATAGACCTCGATCAACTTTGCACCGAACTCTCGCTTCATGAATGAATTCGCAGTGATCTGCCCAACCATTCCATGCCCGCCCCCACCTACCCCCTCCCTCAGGGCCAGCTCGAAGAACCTCTGAGCAAAAGGAACCGATAGAGCATATGTGCCTGCACAAGCGTCATATAGCTCTCGGTAAAGCTTGTTGAGCTTGACATCTTCTACTTGAATGTAGGGCGGATTTCCTACTACCACGTGATACCGCCCCTGCTCCAGAATCCTCGGGTGCTCGTGCACATCCTCCGTCGCATAGGCGAACTCAACCAGCCGCCCCCCAGACTTCTCGCCAATCAGTTCCAGCTCCAGCTGCCGGTCCTTGATCAGCGAGTCACCCACTGCCAGGTGAATGGGCCAGTCATACTCCTTGGCCTTCGCCAGCGTCCGGATGTTCGCCGCCGCCATGGCTGCCATCAGCAACCGGAACCTTGCCACCGCCACCGCGAACGGATTCAGGTCCACCCCATGCACCGAGTCCAGCGCGGCCCGCACCCGCTCATGCAGATCGCGCCCCGGCTGCCCCTCCCCCCACAACCGCACAAGCCTCCGAAACGCCCCCAGCACAAAGTGCCCCGACCCGCACGTAGGGTCGATCATCTTCAGTTCCTCATACCCGAACTCCCGTACCGCCGGGTCCATCGTCCGGTCGAGGATGAACTCCTCAACGAACTCCGGGGTCTGGAGCAGCGCGTACGTCTTCCGGGCCGCCTCGCTCAGGTCCTGGTACAGGTCGCCCAGGAAGCGGGTGTCCCAGCCCTCCGTGCCGTCCTCGTTCAGCTGGTCCGAGAAGTCGTGAACGAGCACACCCACCTCGTCGCGCTCGCGCCAGAAGGTGACCAGCTCTCGCGCACCGTCGTGCGACAGAGGTATCTGGAACAGCGGATTGTGCTTCCGGTCGAAGAGCAGGCGCCCCGCCTGCCCCGCACCCAGCTCCCCGAACGCCCGCTCCAGCCAACCCCGGAACGTCGGGTCGTCGGCCGTCGACAGATACTCCTCGTACCGGGCCAGGGCCAGGTCACGGCGGTCGGGCTCCGGGGCCGTCAGATACGGCTCCGGGATCAGCCGGTTGTCCTCGCAGAAGCGGACGAAGACCGTGCCCAGCACCCAGGCGACGGCGACCTGGGTGACCCGCTCGTCCAGCCAGGAGTTCCAGGTCGCCGCCGTCCGGCCCAGCTTGCGGGCCCGGTCGTACTCGGCGCGCAGCCGGGTGCCGACTTCACCGACTGCTTTCACCTGTTGTGAAAGGTCCGCCTCGACCGCTTTGACCTGCTTCTTCAAGTCGTCCAACAGGGCTCTGCGGTCGATCACTTGGGGACTCCCTCGGTGGCGTCAGGTCTTTTGACCCATCGTCACATGAAGATCGCCGCCCCGGTGCTTGTTATCGACCCAGGAGTCCGGGAGTTCGATCCACTCCCCCAGGCCCGCCTGATACGCCACGGCGACCTGGCCCAGTTTCGGCTCCCGTGACGGGTCGGCCTGCGGGACCAGCAGCCACAGGCCCCGGCCGCCCTGGCGGGCCGCCTCCGCGAGGCGGTCCAGGATGCCCATCGCGTCGTACCGGGCGAACGCCGCTGCTTCCGTCAGCAGGACCGGACCCGAACCCGCCTCGGCACCCAGGAGCGAGCGTATCCGGGGCTCCACCGAGCCCCACGCGGTCCGCGCGTACTCCGCGAACTTCACCGCGCCGCGCGAACCCGCCTCCGCGACATCGGCCTTGAGCAGGGTCTCCCAGGTGGGCTTCGAACCCTCCGGGGTCAGGGCGTGCATCGCCTCAAGGAACAGCTCCGTCACCGAGACCGTCTGGGCGCCGATCCGGTCCGCGCCCAGCGCCCGTACCGCGTCCCAGGAACGGTCGCGGTGGACCGTCAGCACCCGGTAGCCGTCCCGGCGGGCCGAGGCCGTGAGGCGTTCCTCGGCCCGGACCGCGCCTGCCAGCAGCGGATCGTCGGAGTAGCGCGTCACCGCGCCCACATCGGTGGCCTGGCGCCATGCGCCGGTGGTCAGATAGCTGGACGCGCTGTCCAGCCGGGTGGGGAGGTAGCGCGGGGTTCTGGTGTCCTCACGGGTGGAGAGGGTGAGATCGAAACCGGCGTCCCGCAGCGCCTTGGTCAGCGGGGCGTCGACCGGCAGTTCGTGGGTGGCGGCGCCGCGCGCGTCCCGCAGGACCAGTTCGGGGAAGCGGGCGCGCACCCGCTCGTGGACGTCCTCGGCGGTGACTCCGGGCTGGCGGCCCTCCGGCACACCGGGAATCAGCCGCACCAGGCCGGCCTGGGTGAGCCGCAGCGCGCGCACCAGCGGGAGATCGCGGCGGTAGATCTCCAGCCGGGGGGTGGCCGCCGCGTTCAGCGAGGCGGCGGCGGCCAGCTCCACCAGGCGGCGCTCGTCCCACTCGACCGCGCCCGGCGTCGGGGGCAGGGCGCCCAGCTCGCCCAGGACCGTGGTCGCGGTCGGCAGGGTGTCCAGGTCGGCGAGCCGGTCGGCCCTGCGGCCCAGGCGCATCGCGTAGTCGAGCAGGCCCGGCGCGGTCGGCGTGTCCGGGGCGTCGGTCTCGCGGACGTCCAGGGCCAGCAGTCCCGCGCCCAGTGCCTCCTCGGTGGCCTTGCGGTTGGGCTGGTGCCGGAACTCGGCCTCGGCCGGCTCCAGCTGCTCCACCTCCAGCACGGCCCGTACGGCGGCCAGTGCCAGCGCTCGCCGCTGCTCGCGCTCGGAGAGCTGGGTGCCTCGCCGTACGGCGAGGGCGTCGGCGATCTCGGCGGCGGAGGCGACCCTGCCCAGACCCAGCAGGAGCTCGATGATCTCCTGGCGCAGGGACTGCACGGCGGGATGCTTCTTCCAGCGCTTGCGCTCCTCCTTCAGCATCTGCGGGATGCGGCCCGCCGACAGGGCGAGCGCGTCCGCGACATCCTTCTGTTTGGGCCAGACGCCGATGTCGGGGAGCTCGCCGCGCTCATTGGGGAGGCGCAGCAGCAGCCGGACCATCTCGACCTTGTTGTGGTTGGAGCGGTTGTTGTTGAGCTCCGGGACGAAGATCGTGGCGAGGGTGTCCAGGCTGACAGAGCGGAGGGCGGAGCCGGTGAGCCCGCCCGCGCCTTCGGTGGCGGCGAGCTTGCCGAGCAGGACCGACTCGGTGGCGGAGAGCTGGGCCAGCTCTTCCCTGGCCTCGGCCCGGCCCCTCGGGGTCAGCGGCGAGATCGGCGCCTCGCGCAGCCGGTCGCCCCATTCGCGCTGGCGGCGCTGCACCTCGCCGCGGGTCTTGGCGCCCAGCCCGGGGGCGTTGAGAAGCTTGCGGCGGCTGTAGTCGAGCAGCTGACCGACGGTGTTGACGCCCAGTCCGTAGAGGAAGGACTCGGCGGCCGGGGTGAGACCGGCGCCGGACAGATGGGTGTCGCGGGTGGCCTGCGCGGCCAGCAGCTCGCGCTGCCGCTCGGCGGTGATCGGCTCCGCGTCCGCGATCCCGGGCTGTCCCGCCTGCCCGGTCTGTCCGGCATCGGGAGACACGGCCGTCTCCGGGTGGCGGGAGCGGTGGCTGGACGGCACGGTCCGCGAGGCGTCCAGGAAGATCTTCTTCCAGGCGTCGCGCATCGGCTTCAGCTCGGGGAAGCGCTGTGCGGTGTCCCGGTGCAGGGCCTTGTGGAAGAAGGCGACCAGGCCCTCGCTGACGGCGGGATCGAAGGCGTCGCGGGCGATGGTCGGGTGGGGATGCTCCTTCGGGTCCGTCATCCTCGGCAGCACCGAGCCATCGCCCCACCTGGGCAGTTCGCCCGAGGCCATCTGGTGCAGGGTGACCGCGACCGCATACCGCTCGGCGTGGGAGTCGTAGGCGGTACGGGTCAGGGCGCCGATGAACGGGTCGAGATAGCCCTCGGTGCCGGCCTCGTGGTCCTTCGCCGGGTATCCGGCGAGCGAGAAGTCGATGAGGACCAGCTCGCGGGTACGGTTCGGGCGGATGCGGATGGCGATGTTGTCGGGCTTGATGTCGCGGTGCCAGACGCTCTCCCCCTCCAGGAAGTCGACGGCGCCGAAGAGGTAGTCGCCGTACGCCTCCAGCTCGTCGATCAGGAGCCGGCCCCGCTCGCGCAGCTGGCGGGCGACGGTCTCCTCGCGGCGGCGGGTGCGGGAGGCGCCTGACTCGGTGCTCCCCGCGCCGGATCCGGCCGGAGGGTCCTCCCGCTCGTCGCCCACGTACTCCAGGGCGAGGAGGGTGCGTCCGCCGATGCGCAGGGGTTCCGGCTCCACGAGACGGATGACACGGGAGTCCGGGCGCAGCCCGCCCATCACCCGGGCCTCATGGACCAGGATCTCGCCCCGGCTGTCGGAGAGCGCGACCTTGAGCACGGCCAGCGGGCGGGTCCGGCGTGCCTCGGCCTCCAGGTCACGGACGAGGAAGGCCCGGCTGGTCGAGCCGGTGCCCAGGCGGCGGCGGACCTCCCAGCGGCCCCCCAGCACATCGCCCGCGACGGCTTCCAGCGGATCCTTCTCGGGGGCATCGGGCGAAGGCGCGGCGGCCGGGGTGGTGAGGGTGTCCTCGACCAGCTCCAGCATCTCCAGGAACTCATCGATCGTGGAGAGCCGCTGCCCGGGGCGGTAGGCGGTGGCCGCCTGCACCAAGTCGTCTATGTCCTCGGAGAGGCCGTCCACCAGCGAACTGGGGCGCAGCCCCTCGCCGGCCTCCAGCCGGGCCAGCAGCTCCGCCTGGCTCGCGGCCGGCGGCTTGCCGGTGACCAGCAGATAGGTGAGCACGCCGAGGCCGTACACATCGAGAAAGACCGGATCGGCGCTGAGGGCGGTCAGCTCGGGGGCGAAGTACGGATCGGAGCTCTCGGAGAGATGCATCGCGGAGAGCGCTGTCGGGGCGAACCGGGTGGCTCCCGGGCCGGTGCCGGTGCCGGTGCCGCGCTGGGTGGCGATCTGCCAGTCGGAGATCTGGAGGTGCGGGGTGAGCCAGGCGCCGTCCTCGCCGGGGGTCTGTCCCCGGCCGCCCCGGGCACGCGGGATCACATGAACGGATCTGGCGGCCAGCGCCCGGTGGTGGATACGGCTGGAGTGCGCGGAGCGCATGGTCTCGGCGAGCTGCCGGACGAGCGCCATCCGGCCGAGGATGTCGAGCTTCCCGCCGTACCGGAGGAGATAGTCGTCCAGGCGCAGGGTCGCCGGGTGGTAGTCGAAGATCAGCGCCGGACCCGCCGAGTGCCCTGACGGGTCGTACTGCTTGAGCTGGACCACGCCGGGGTGGCTGAACCGGCGGAGCACCGCCGCTTCCCGGCGGGCCGCGGCCTCCACGGACTGCCGTATCGAGGCGTCCGAGCCCCGCTCGCGCAGATAGAGGCGGACCCGGACCTTCTCGGGCAGTTCGGTGTGGGTGGCCTCGTAGTCGGCCCAGGTCGGTCCGGAGTCGAAGGATTTCCGCTCCAGTTGGTACGGGCCGACCTTGTACTCGGCGTCGCTGCGGCGGATGCCGACCCGCTCCAGGGCCGCTTTGATCTCGCGGGAGTCGATGGCGGTGATGCGTCGGCGCTCGTCGCGCGGGGGCTGCTTCAGCAGCTCGATCAGCTCGGGAACGGTGTGGACGCCGTGCTCGTCGTGGGCGGGGAGGCGCACCCGGAGCGCGCCGTCCGTGAAGCAGACGGCCTCGGCGACCCACACCCGTTTGCCGTGCTGCCCGAGCAGCCCGGCCAGTTCCTTGGCCTTCTTGTTGACCAGATGGAGCGGATTGCCGTGCGGGCGGCGGTGACCGCCGGGTGTGATCTGTACCCAGGTGCCGTTCTCGCTGGTCAGCGAGCCGTGCCAGTCCTTCAGCTCGATCATGCATACGCCGCCGGGGGCGATGACCAGGAGGTCGACCTCGCGGACGTGCCCGGTGTTCGCGGTGAAGGTGAAGTTCGACCAGGCACGCCATGGGTCGGAGTCGGGGAGCTTCTCCCTGATGGCCTCCAGACCTCGGCGCTCATGATCGAACTCGGACTCGGTGACCGTGGTCCACCGGCCTTCCCGCATGTGCCGCACCCCGCTTCCGGACTTCTGTGCTGACGAGCCGCCGCCTCGGTCGCCGGACGGCCGAAAGCTCTGCGGAGATCCTAACGGCGGCCTCTGACAATCGGTCAGCCGCGAAGAGGCGGGCAGGGGGACCGGTCCGGCCTCCCGCCCGCATCACCGAAGACCGTGCCGGTCGAGCATCGCCATCAGCCTCCGCTTGCGCTTCTGGTCGGCGCGCAGGCCGGCCAGGTAGGCGGTGAACTCGTCCTCGGTGCCCAGCGCGCGGTGGCACGCGCGAGCGCTGAGCAGCAGCTCGGTCAGACGCTCGTACGCGCTGTCGCCGGTCCGGGTGCGGAACGGCGCGATATGGCGCAGGTACACGGTCAGGGCGTCGGCCGGACGGCGGTCCCGGAGCCGGTCGGCCAGGGTCAGCCACTGCCGCTGATCGGCGTACCCGTCGACGGCGGCCTGCCAGGCGGCGTCGTGGTCGCCGTCGTCGATCAGGGCGTCGACCAGCACGGCGCCCCCGCACTCATGGCTCTTCCGGGACCGGACATCGGCATCGGCATCGGCGCGCAGCAGGTCCAGCGCGCTCGTACGCTCGGCGCCGTCCCAGCGTCCGGTCGTGCGGGCCGCCGTGCGCAGAGCCTGGTAGGCGGCGAGCGAGCGGCGGCCCTTCAGCACGTCCCGGTGGACCGTCACCACGTCGGCCGGACGGTCGGCGCGGAGATACCGCTCGCAGACGAACTCCACCAGACGCGGGTCCGGGCCGCGGTCGGGTCCGGCCTCGCGCAGGCCGCGTTCGGCCCACTCCAGGGACTCGGCCGGGCGGCCCGCGCGTTCCAGTTCCTGGGCGATCAGCAGATGGGTGGCGCCCGTGGGAGACAGATCCGCCGCGTGGACGGCGATCAGCGCGTCCACGCTCCCCTCCGACCTCAGCAGTTGCTCCATGAGGTACTTCTCCGCCCAGCCCTTCGGGTTGCGCCGCCATGCCTCGGCCACCAGCTCGCGCGCCCGGGCCAGTCCCGGCTCGCCCAGTACGTCCGTGTAGTCGGTCAGGTCGATGTCGGTGGCGTCGTTCAGATCGCCGAGGAGATGCTCCACCAGCCAGTCGGCGGTTCGCACCGGGTCGGGCCGGGCTGCCCGGCAGGCGTCCAGATGCGCCTCGGCCAGCCCGCTCGCCACCGTGCCGATCACCCCGTCCGAGTCGTCGATCTCCCCGTAGGTCCGGCCGAGGGCGCGCATGGCCTCCCGGGACGCCTCCACGGCGTCCGCCGCCCGGCCGCTGTCGGTCAGGGTGCGCAGCGCGGTCACCGCCTCGGCCGCCTGCTGTCCATAGGCGTGGGCGTCGGCGTACTCGATGTAGCCGTACCGGGCGAAGGCCCGGGGGTCGAGGAGGCTCAGCACCCGCTCGCGTACGGCGCCGAAGTCGTCCCCGGCGGTCGCCGCGCGCAGCTCCAGCCGGCGGCGCAGGTCACGGTCGTCCGCGAGGTGTCCCGGACCAGCGACAGCAGTTCGTCGCGGCTGCGGGACTCCAGCCAGGCGTCCAGCTGCCGTCGGCGGGACACGGCGGCGGCGCGCTGCCGGGGTACCGACTCCGCCTGTCCCAGCACGGTCAGGCCCACGGCGACGCAGTGCTTGCAGAAGTTCCCCTCCTGCCCGTACGGACAGTCGCACCGGCCGGTGAGCCCGGCCGCGTGCGCTCTCTGCCCCGGGTGCTGTGGGTGCTGCGTCAGCTCGACCCGGTACGCCTCGGTGCCGTCGACCGTCGCCGTGATCGTCCCGTCCCCGATCTCCAGATCGGACACCGAGGACCGGTAGCCGAGCCCCCGCTCGAAGGAACGCGCTCCGGCCAGCCGGCGCAGGTCGCGTTCGGTGAAACCCACCGCGTCTGTCATGCCGTTCATTCAAACGGAACGGGGCGAGGGCACGCGGCCGATACCGTCAACGGCCCTCCCCCGCTGAGCCTTTCCACAGGCTCAGTCGAACAGTGATTCAAGCACCGGGCCTCCGGTCAGAATCCGCCATGCCGGCACCCGGACCGTACGCGCCACCGGGCAGGTATCCGCTCCCGCGCCGCCGGACGGCAGCCCCACCAGCAGGTCACCGCGCGCATGCGTCAGCCGCATATGCCGTGCGGGGTCCTGACCGTGGTGCGGGCCCATGTCGATCAGCACCGCCGTGTTCTCCCCGTCCACCGTGAAGAGCAGGTCCACCAGGTGCCCGCCGACCGTCGCGGCCCGTTCCAGAGCGGTGATTCCGCGTGACCCGAGGTACTGCTGGAGGCGGTCGGCGAGCTCTTCGCGATGCCTTGGCACCGACGTACCGGACCCTCGATACGGATCGGGGACGCCGTGGGCGCGCTCGCCGAGTACGACGGACCGCTCCGCGAGCAGTGCGGGCAGTCCCGCCTGTCCCCGCCAGAACGCGTGGCTGCCCACGGTGAGCAGCTGCGACTTCGCCCGGGTGACCGCCACGTTCCACAGATTGACCTGGCTCGCCGCCCAGTGCGTCGTCCGCGGCGGTGTGTTGTCCGTCGCGACCGGGCTCAGCACCATGACATCCCGCTGCCCGCCCTGAAAGGCGTGCACGGTGCCCACCCGCACCCGTTCGTCGTCGGCCCACACACGTGCCAGCGCCTCCTTCTGTGCCAGGAACGGCGTCACCACCCCGACGGTGGCGTGCTCGGGCAGCCGCGTGAGCAGCTCGTTCACCGTCCGCCGTACGGTCTCGGCCTCGGCCGCGTTGCGCCAGGACCGACCGTCGCCGCCCCGGGCGGAATCGCCGTCCGGTACATCGATCCAGCCCAGCACCGGCGCCGGAGCGACGACGCCCATCGGATCGAGGGCCGGCGCCTGTGTGCGGACGTCGGTGAGGACCTGAAGCCGTCCGGCGTAGCAGTAGCCGTTCACCACGGCGGCGATGGCCGGGTGGCACCGGTAGTGCTCGTCCAGCAGCAGCGCCGTCTCACCGTGCTGCGCCGCCGCGTGGTAGGCGGAGTACACATGGTGGGTGAGCCGGTGATCCTCCAGGACCGCCGCGCTCAGCCCCGACCTCACCCGGGCCTGGCGCTCCTGCTCCGCGGTGATGCCCGCGATGTGCCCGAGCTGCATGGGGTCGCCGATGATCAGTGCCCGCTTCGCGCGGAAGAGCAGCGGCAGCACCGACGGAATGGAGCACTGGCTGGCCTCGTCGATCACCACGAGATCGAACAGCTGGGGAACCAGTTCGAGCTGGCGCACCGAATGGGTGCTGATGGCCCAGCCCTTGATGTGCGCCAGCAGATTCCGCTGGCTCTTCTGATAGCCGGAGCGGCGGCGCAGCGCCTGGAGCCGCTGGCTCATCAGTGAGTGCCCCCGTGCCATCGCCTCGGCGGCCACGGCCCGGGACAGCTCGCCCGACACCTCGGACAGCCCGGCCGCACTCGCCAGCCGCGCCTGTTTGAGTTCCTCCTCGTCCCGGCGGAGATGGCCGGGTACGAGTTCCCGCAGGGCCCGTTCCACGCCCACGGCATCGGCGAGCTCGATGAGCAGCTCGGGCGGAGCGGGCCGCTCGGCGGCCCAGGCCGGCCACGGGCTCGCCTGGTCGGCGGAGAGGGCGGTGGTGCGGGCGGCGGCGGGGGCGGTGGTGAGCGCGGAGAGGGCGGAGGTGAGCGCGGAGAGGGCGGTGGTGAGCGCGGAGAGGGCCCGCCCCCTGCGCCACCGGCCGAGGGAGAACCATCGCGCCCCGGCCGCCTTCCGGGCGCGCTCCTCCCAGCGGACGAGAGCGGCGGGCCCGGCTCCCGCCCAGAGCCCTTCCAGCAGTTCCACGGAGAGCCCGAGCCCGGCCGCCCGCTCGTCCCGTTCCCGTACCAGCTCCAGCAGCCGCGTCTCCTCACCGACCAGCGCGGCGGCCTCGGCCCGCTGTGCGGCAGCCCCCGCATGCCGGTTGCGCAGGTCCCCGGCCACGGTCGCCGAACCGCGACTCGGCGGCTCGACGGGCTCGGCGAGCAGCCGTTCCAGTGTGGCGGCCTCGCGCTCCAGTGCCGCGGAGTTACCGGTCCGCATGAGCAGTCCTGGCGAGATCGCGTCACAGCGCTCGGCGACGACGTTCACCGCCTCGTTGTTGGTGGAGGCGACGAGCACGGACTGGCCTGCGGCGAGGGCGGTGGTGACGACCGCGGTCACGACCTCGCTCTTCCCGGTGCCGGGCGGCCCGGTGGCGACGGTGAGCGGGCGCGTCATCGCCGATGCGATCACCCGTTCCTGGCTCTCGTTGCAGGGGCCGGGGGCGACCACGGCGCCGAAGGCGTCAGGGTCGGCGTCAGGGTCGGTGTCCGGACCGGTGTCCGGACCGGTGTTCGGACCGTCTCCGGTCAGGAGCGCGCCCAGCGCCGTACCCGGGATCTGTCCGGTACGCGCCGATATCTGGAGCAGGTTGTCCACCAGGGCCCCGGTGGCGACGCGCTCCACGCCGGAGGGCACCAGCAGCACGGCGGCGTTGTGGGCGCCGGGCCGCAGCGACTGCATCACGGAGTGCTCGCTCAGCACGGACAGATCGAGGGGCTCCAGCTCCGGCAGGCCGAGTTCCGTCAGCAGCTCCCGCACGGCGCGCACCATCTGGGTGCCGTTCCCCTCCTGCCAGGTCGGCTGCCAGCGGGCGAGGAGGTCGGCGGCCTCGTCGTCCGCCAGGAGTTCCGTGATCACACCGGTGTGGAGCGCGGGCACTCCACTCGGGCGGAGCGTGTCACGGCCGTTCTCGTCCGGAGCGAGCTCCATCGGCTGGATCAGCAGCGGAGCGATCCGTACCGCGGTCCGCCGCCGGCCGTCTCCGCCGCGCTCGGGGAGGGTGACGGCCGGGTATCCGTACCAGTACTCCTGTGGCGCGTCGACACGCGTCGGCACGCCACCGCTCCGGGGTTTCGGCAGCTTCTTGGGCGCGGGCAGGACCGCGCCGAGGCCGGACTGGATCGTCTCGGAGCCCCGGCCCAGCAGGAAATAGGCGGAATCGAGCCCCTTGTCCCGGTCGGGCAGTGTCCCTGACGCCGCCTGCGCCGTCAGGCAGTGCACGTAGTAGCGCAGCAGCCGCTGCCACTCCACACCGTCCTGGGCGTGGAGCGCGGCCAGTTCCCGCGCCTTGAGCAGCGCGGGGGAGCTCGGCACGGACTCGGCGGCGCCGGGGGGCGGCGGCGGAAGACTGACGGACCGGGCCACCGAGCGGGCGAGAACAAGGCTGTGCGTGGCGCGGATGGTCGACTTGGTGGGCCGCTGCTCCTCGGGGACACCGTCGCGCGCCATCTGGGAGGTCAGATACTCGAAGAGGTCGTCCGGTGTGATCCAGCCGGCGCTCTCCTTGATCCGGCCGGTGCGCAGCCCTTCCACGATCTCGCCGGTGAACCGGGAGGTGCCGAGGGAGGATCCGGCCGGGGCCATGGCGGAGGCGGCCTGGAGGGCGTCGGAGGCGGTGATGAAGTAGACGCCGGTCGGCTGGAGCAGAGTGCTGGGCCGGGGCCGGTCACTGGAGTCCGTCGCGCCCTTGGCCGTCCACCCCTGGACGACGGAACCGCTGGAACAGCAGTCCAGCAGCACGATCTTCGAGGAGGCGCGACAGGACTGGAGCGTACGCTCCAGGAACTCGGCGGAGACGGCCGTGCCCGGCAGATCGTCCGGGTCCGTGTCCCGGGTGAGGAAGTACAGCTGGTTGTCCGCCTCGCAGAACTCCCCGTGCCCGCTGAAGTAGAGCAGGGCCGTCTCGCTGGACTGCCGGTCCTCCAGAAACGACTCGACGGCGTGCAGCATTTCGGCGCGTGTGGGCTCCGCGACCATGGCGCAGTCGTTGTACATGCCGATCTCGGTGCTCTCCAGGACCGCTCGCATGTAGTGCAGGTCGGCCCGGACGGGGGGCAGATCGTGGTAGCGGTCGCTGTCGTACATGGATACGCCGATGAGCATGGCGTACCGGTCGTTGTCGCTCATTCCGCGTCCGGCCCGCCCTCGCCGCTCCTGGTGGCGCCGGCGCTTCCGGTGGCGTCGGCCCTCCCGGCGGCGTCGGCTCGGTCGGCGGTACCCGCGAGGAACCGTGCGATGTGCTCGTCGTCGGCACGCGCCTGCCTGCCGGAGATACGCAGTGTGGCGCCGTCCGGACGGGTGACGATGACGGTCCGCTGCGGCACACGGGCCAGCCACGCCTGCACGCCGGTGACGACCAGGGCGGCCCCGCTGAACACCAGCCCGACGACGTCGGTGACCTCAGCGCCCTTGTCGGCGCCGTGGGCGGCCCGTGGGCCAGGGAGGTCGAGGGCGGCCTCAGGGTCGGCTTCGGTGATCGCGGCGAGCAGTTCCCGTGCGTCGCGCCGGGCGCGCAGTGGGTCCTCGTCGACGATGGAGATACGGCACTCGGCCGGAGGCTCGTGGATGGCGGTGCTCATGCTGACTGTCCCCCTATGGTTCCCCGTGCGGCAGACACACGGACCCACGAGGCTATCCGGGGACCGGACTGCCGGGCCCGCCCATATCCGAAAGCCCTTCCGAAAGCCCTTCCGCGAGCCCTTCCGCGACTCAGAAGTAGTCGGGGTGACGGCGGCCCGTCCGCCCCCGGAAGGCCCACCAGCTCCATGTCTGATACGCGAGGATCACCGGGATCACCACGACCCCGAACACGGTCAGTATCTTCAGCGTGGCGCCGTCCGCGGCGGCCTCATGGACCGTCAGTCCGGTGCCGGCCGAGTCGATCAGGACGTACGGGTAGTGGCCGGCCCCCACGAGGAGTACGGGCAGCAGGGTCGCACAGCAGGTGGCCGCGAACGCCCGGGCGCGGTGTCCGTGGGAGAGCCAGTGCCAGGCGGCGGCGAGCGCCGTCGCGAACAGGGCGGCGAGGACCGCCGAGGTCAGGCGGTTCGTCATCGAGGCGCCCGCGCCGAAGAGCGTCAGCAGCAGCGCGAGGGAGCCCGCGGCGCCGACCGCGCGCAGCAGGGTGGTGCCCGCTCTCCGTGCTCTGGCGGCGGGTTCGGGGGCGGAGCGCAGCGCGACGAAGGCCGCCCCGTGCGCGGCGAAGAGGAGCGCGGTGGTGACGCCGCAGGCCAGCACGAACGGGGTGAGCACATCGCCGGGCCCGATGTGGAAGGTCCCGTCGGCCCGGCGGGGTATGCCGTGGAGCAGCAGGCCCAGGACGAGTCCCCAGCACAGGGCGGGCAGCGCGCCGCCGAACACGATCAGGGCGCCCCACCGCCGGCGGGCGCGGGCGCTGTGGGCACGGCCGCGCAGCTGGACCACGGCGCTGCCGAGGGCCAGGCCGACGAGGATCGCCACGATCAGCGGGTACAGGCCGGACAGGAGGGTGCCTTCCAGATAGGGGAAGGCGCCGAACATGACGCCGGTGAAGGCGACCAGCCAGACCTCGTTGCCCAGGAAGAACGGCGCCATGGCGTCGAGGGCGGCGTTCCCTCGGGGGCGCTCGGTCTCCCTGTGGGCGTGCTCGGTCTCGTGCCCCCCTCTTCGGCCGCCGAGGAGGGGGTGCAGCATCTGGACGCCGTAGTCGTAGCCGCCGAGTACGAAGTACCCGGCGAGAAACAGGCCGAGGAGGGCCAGCCAGAGGGTCTCCAGACTCATCTCGCTCAACTTTCCATGGGGTTGGGGTGGTGTGTTGCACGTCAGCGCGGGCCGGGCCGGGCCGGGCGCAGAAGGCCGGCCGGGCCGGGCCGGCTCAGTAGGCCGGGACCGTCGGTCTCTCGTCGGCGTCGTCCCCGGGCACGTCCCCGGGCACGTCGTCGGGGAGCGGCTCGGTGGCCCCGAGCTGGGCGGCGTCCGGGCCTCGGCGGGCGAAGCGGGCGATCAGGGTCCAGTTCGTCACCGCCAGCGCGACGAAGACGGCGATGAACACGGCGCAGGACACGGCCAGTGAGGCCCTGCTGACGGGGGAGAGCGCGTCCTCGACCGTCAACTCGCCGTAGACGATCCAGGGCTGGCGCCCGACCTCGCGGACGACCCAGCCGGCCAGGGAGGCTATGAAGGGGAACGGGATCATCGCGGTCATCAGGCGGGCGAAGGGGCGCCAGCGCCACAGCCGGCCCTTCCACAGCAGGACGACGGCGACGATGGTGACGCTGGAGACGGTGTAGCTGATGACCGTCATGGCGTCCATCGAGATCCGCAGCCAGTCGTGCGCGAACACATAGTCGCCGGGCCCGTGCTCCTCGACGAGCCGCGCCTGCACCTGGGCGATGTCGCCGTTCTCCAGGGCGGCCGTCTTCATGGGCTGGTTCCGGCGGATCAGGGGGAGCTGCGCCTCGCCTGCGGTGACGACGAACCAGGCGGCGGGCGTGCCCACCAGGAGCCCCAGGCGCAGGGAGCCGCGGAACAGGTCGGTGTCCTCGGCGCCCCGGGCGAGGTGGTAGGCGCTGATCCCCATGACGAGGACGGCGCCCGTCGTCAGCGCGGCGAGCGTGATGTGGGCGAGCGCGATCAGCGCGTTGGGGTTGGTGAGCAGCGCCCCGAAGTCGGTGAGGTAGGCGACGCCGTCCCGGACTTCGTAGCCGACGGGGTGCTGCATGAAGCCGTTGGCGATCATGATCCAGTACGCCGACGCGTACGCGGTGAGCGCGACCAGCCAGATGAGCGCGGTGTGCACACCCCGGCGGAGGCGGCCCCAGCCGAAGATCCACATACCGAGGAAGGTGGACTCGGCGAAGAAGGCGATGAGGGTTTCAAGTGCCAGCGGGGCGCCGAAGACATTGCCCGCGAACTTGCTCAGGCCGCTCCAGCTGAGCCCGAACTGGAATTCCATGACGAGGCCGGTGACGATGCCGACCGCGTAGTTGATGAGGTAGAGCTGGCCCCAGAAGCGGGTCATACGCTCCCGGACGGCTCTCATGGCGGGATCGCGGGTGAACGCGGCCCGGGTGTGCATGATCGCCACGATGGGGACGAGCCCCATGGTGAGGATCACGAACAGCCAGTGGATACCGGTCGTGGCCGCGAACTGGAGCCGGGCCAGCTCAGCAGCGCTCATGATGCGACCTTCCTGGGAGGGGGGCGGGTGGCCGGTCGGACGCCGGACGTACGGGGCCGGGGCCGAGGGGGCGCGGTACGGCCCCGGGGCCCTCGCTTCGCGTGTGCGGACGGACACCGAGCGCCGGGCACCGGACGTCGAGCTCCGTTGCCCGTCGTCCGTCATCCGCCGTGCGGTGGCCCCGCTGAAGACCGTAGGGAGCATCGCTTATGCATTCCAAGACCGTTTTCGCCATGTGAAGATGACGTGGAAGGCATAAGTGAAGGTGGACCGTGGATCTGCTCCAGTTGCGCTACTTCCAGACCGTCGCCCGTTACGAGCACATGAGCCGCGCCGCGGAGGAGCTGCGCGTCGCCCAGCCCTCGCTCAGCCGCACCATCGCGCGCCTGGAGGCCGAGCTCGGCTCCCCGCTCTTCAGCCGGCAGGGCCGCCGCATCCGGCTCAACCAGTACGGCGCGATGTTCCTGCGCCACGTCGACCGCGCCCTGAGCGAGCTCGACGACGGCCGCAGAGCCGTCCGCGAGGCCCGTGACACCGGGCTCGGCCGGGTCGGCGTCGCCTCCGAGACCCTGCTGACGGTCACCCATCTCCTCGGCAGCTTCCGGGCCGCCCATCCCCGTGCCGACGTCCGGCTCTTCCAGTCGACCGCGGAGGAGATGGAACGCCGGCTGCGCTCCAGAGAGGTCGACTTCTGTGTGGCCTCACAGCCACTGAACGGCGCGAACCTCGACTCGATCGAGCTCGCCCGCGAGGAGGTGCTGCTCGCGGTTCCGCCCGGGCACCGGCTCGACGGCCGGGAGAGCGTGACGATCCCCGAGCTCGCCGACGAGCCCTTCGTCACCACGCGCCGGGGCCACTGGCAGCGCGCCCTCCTCGACCGGCTGTTCTCGTCCGAAGGGCTCACCCCGCTGCTCTCCTGCGAGGGCGATGAACCGGGCGCCAGCCAGGACATGGTCAGCGCCGGCCTCGGCATCGGCCTCATCCCGGCGACATCCCGCCGGATCGGCACGGATTCACACATCCCGGTCGCCTGGGTGCGCCTGGACGCGCCCGACTGCCACCGGGTGCTCACCCTGGTGTGGAACCGCGACGCCCATCTGTCCGACGCCGCCCTGAGCTTCCGTGAGTTCACCACCGGCATCCCCTTCATGACCCACCGCCTGCCCGACCCGCGCCGCGAGCCCGCCCACGATCCGTCCTAGGGAGTGTCTTCAAAGTAGCGTCGTCCGCCCGGAGGGGGGTCCCCCCGGGCGAAGCCCAGGGGGAGGGTCTGGCGGGGTCTGGTGCGTGCGATCGCAAGGCGGAGGAAGGAACCACTGCGGTGGGGGTACCTCCCGTGCCGCTAGGCACAGGGGGCCATTGGCGACTGACGACAAC
>NZ_VCLA01000022.1 GCF_009600885.1 Streptomyces jumonjinensis | reverse complement strand
GCACGCTGCCGGGGGCGGGGGTGCCGGGGATGGGATGCCCGGCCGCCGGGAGCACGCCGCCGGGGGCGGGGGTGCCGGGGGCCTGGTCCGGTGACCGGGGAGCATCGGAAGCCTGAGCCGCCGGCGCGGGGGCGACGGGAGCCGGGTCCGTCGACCCGAAAACCCCGGAGGCACCGGAAGCACCGGGCGCACGGTCCGGTGACCGGGGAGCAACGGGAGCCTGAGCCGCCGACCCCGGAGCCTCAGGAGCCTGGCCCGCCGGTCCGGAAGCACCGGTGCCGGACGCGGCGGCCCCCGGCCCCGGGAGCCCGCTCCCCGGCGCACCCGTGAGGAGGCCGGTCAGGTCGGGGGCGGTCGGCGGCTGCGCCGGGGCGGTTACGCAGTCGGGGGCCAGCAGCTCCCGGTGGAGGGCGCGCAGGGCGGGGCCCGGGTCCGTGCCCAGCCGGGCCGCGAGACGGCGGCGGAAGACGTCGTACGCCGCGAGGGCCTCGGCGGGGCGGCCCGTCACGGCGAGGGCCCGCAGCCGCAGCGCCTGGAGCGGCTCGTCGATCGGATGGTCCGCACAGAGCGCCGTCAGCTCCGGGAGCGCCTCCGCCGCCGACCCGAGGTCCAGCGCCGCCGTCAGCCGGGTGCGGCGGGCGTCGAGGCGGCGGGCCTCCCAGCGGGCCGCCAGTGCGGCGCGGTCGGGCAGATCCGCCAGCACGGGTCCCCGCCACAGCCCGAGCGCCTCGTCGAGCAGGCCCGCCGCCTTCGCCGCGTCGCCCTGCCCCAGCGCCCGCGCGCCGTCCCCCGCCAGCCGGTCGAACCGGTGCAGATCCACGTCGTCGGCCTCGGCGCACAGCAGATATCCGCCGCCCTCGGCCGACGCCACCGCGTCCCGCCCCAGGGCCCGGCGCAACCTCCCCACCAGCGCCTGGACGGCCCCCGGCGCGTCCGCCGGAGGGTCCCCGGCCCACACCTCGGCCACGATGCGGCCGACCGGGACGGCCCGTCCGGGCCGTATCGCCAGCACGGTCAGCAGCGCGCGCAGCCGCGCGCCGCCGAGGGCGACGGGGGTGCCGTCGCCCTGGAGGGCCTGGGTGGTGCCGAGTACCGAGATACGCACCCGCTCATTGTCGCCGCTCCCCCGGCGTGCCCCGGCGCGGGACGCGGCGGGAGGCAGCGGGAGGCAGCGGGAGGCGGCGGGAGGCAGCGGGAGGCGGAGCGCCCGGGGCCGGGGCCGGAACCCCGCGGCCATGGTCGCGCGTTGTCCCGGTGCGCTGTCGGAGCGCGCGTGTACGGTCGGTCCGCACGTCCCCGTATCCGAGGAGGCATTCCCATGCCCACCCGAACCTCCCACCGCGGCGACCGGCGCATCAGCCCCGTGTTCCTCGGGATCGCCGCCGTGACGGCGGTGAGCGGCTGGGCGGTGTGGACGGACTTCGCCGACGTCCCCGGCCTCGCGGTCTTCCTCTTCGTCACCTCGGCGTGGATCGTCTCGCTCTGTCTGCATGAGTACGCGCACGCGCGCACCGCGTTCCACAGCGGTGATCTGTCCATCGGCGCCAAGGGGTATCTGACGCTCAACCCCTTCGCCTACACCCACGCCCTGCTCAGCATCGTGCTCCCCGTGCTGTTCGTGATCATGGGCGGTATCGGGCTGCCGGGCGGCGCGGTCTTCATCGACCGCGGCCGGATCCAGGGGCGGTGGAAGCACAGTCTGATCTCGGCGGCGGGGCCGCTGACGAACGTGCTGTTCGCGGTGGTGTGCACCGCGCCGTTCTGGCTGAACGCGCTGGACGGCGTACCGGTGGTCTTCCGGTACGCGCTGGCGTTTCTCGCACTGCTCCAGGTGACCGCGGCGATCCTGAACTTCCTGCCGGTGCCGGGGCTCGACGGGTACGGGGTGATCGAGCCCTGGCTCTCGCACCGGATCCGCCGCCAGGTGGAGCCGCTCGCGCCGTTCGGGCTGATCCTGGTGTTCGTGCTGCTCTTCTTCATCCCCGAGGTGAACAACGCGTTCTTCGACGGGGTCGACGCGGTGCTGCGGCAGCTGGGCGTCGGCGACCTGGAGACCGGCTGCGGTCTGGACTACTACCGCTTCTGGCAGGGCGAGAACGCGTTCTGCGCTTCGTTCGCCGGGCGCTAGAGAGCCTGTCCGGGCGGGTCAGCTCGCGGCGGAGTGGGCGCGGTCGAGCTTGGCCTTGCGGAAGTAGTACCAGGCCATGTTGGAGGAGAGCCCGGCGAGGAGCACCCAGACGACGCCGATCCACATGCCCTGGGTGAAGGAGACCACGGCCGCCGTGACGGCGAGCACGCAGACGATGAGTGCGTAGAGAGCGAGGCGGGGCATGGGGTGAGGCTCCTGTCGGGGGTGTGTGTCCGTCCCGCCCAGTGTCCCCCATGCCCCGTTCGCGCTCACACTCCGGCCGGTCCGGTCCGGTCCCGCGCAAGGTCCCGGCTCCGGACCCGGTAAGGTCCCGGCTCCGGTCCCGGTACGGACGGGCCCGGGTCAGACGTCGGTGACGCGGAGCCCGGCGTGCGCCTTGTAACGGCGGTTCACCGAGATCAGATTGGCGACCAGGGACTCCACCTGGTGGGCGTTGCGGAGCCGGCCCGCGAAGACTCCGCGCATTCCGGGGATCCGGCCCGCCAGCGCCTGCACCAGATCGGTGTCGGCCCGCGCCTCGCCCAGCACCAGCACATCGGTGTCGATCTCGTCGATCGACTCGTCCTGGAGCAGCACCGCCGACAGATGGTGGAAGGCGGCCGTGACCCGGGAGTCCGGCAGCAGTGCGGCGGCCTGCTCGGCTGCGCTGCCCTCCGCCGGCTTGAGGGCGTACGCGCCCTTCTTGTCGAAGCCGAGCGGATTGACGCAGTCGATGACCAGCTTGCCGCTCAGCTCCTCGCGCAGCGATTCGAGGGTCTTGGCATGTCCGTCCCAGGGCACGGCCACGATCACCACATCGCTGCGCCGGGCGCACTCGGCGTTGTCCGCGCCCTCGACGCCCAGGCCCAGTCCGGCGGCGGCGCTCTCGGCGCGCTCGGCGGCCCGGGAGCCGATGATCACCTTCTGTCCGGCCCTGGCCAGCCGGTAGGCGAGCCCCCGGCCCTGATCGCCGGTGCCGCCGAGCACGCCGACGACGAGACCGGACACATCGGGGAGGTCCCAGGGGTCCTTCGCGGCGGGCTTGGCCTCGGCAGGGGAGTCGGCTGAGTTGTCAGTGGAAGTCATGGCCCGACCCTACTTCCAGGCGGCGGAGCGCGTACGGGCTCTCGAAGGAGTGAGCCGGGCCGGATCCGCCCTGCGCGCGGGCGGCGGGTGCTACAGGATGCGGTGCCATGGACGCGGTGCGAGTGGCGCTGTTGCGCGAGGTTCTGGCGGGCACCCCCTGGCCGGGCGCCACCCGGCGGTTCGCCCGGGTGCTGCGGTCGTCGGTGGTGCCGCAGGGGGGCGGGCTGCTGCTGGTGGGGACGGAGGAGTACGAGCCGTGGCATCTGGCCGCGCATCTCGTGGACGAGGCCGCCTGGTCGGGGCTGCCGGAGCTGGCCCCGACGCTGGTGCGCCACCGGGCGAGGCCGGGCGACCCGGCTCATCTGGCGGTCGGCCTCGGCCGGCTGGAGTCGGTGCGGCGCGGGGAGACGCTGCTGGTGGTGGCTCCGGAGCGGCCGGAGGCGGAGCTGCTGGAGCGGGTGCGCGACGCCCGCCGCGCGGGGGCCACGGTGCTGGCGCTGGACGGCGGGGACCCGGAGGTGCACGGGCTGGCGCACGAGGCGCTGACGGTGGCGGCGCGAGGAAACGAGATGAACGCGATGAACGCCGTGAACGCCGTGAACGCGGTAGACACCATGGACGCCGTGGACATGGACATGGTGCAGCATCTGGTGAGCGCGGCGGCCGGGGAGAACAGTCTGCCGGGCTCGCGCGGCGGGCGCCCCTTCCGCGACCGGCTCTCCCGGCTGGTGGATCAGCTGACCTCACCGCCGCCCGCGCGCTGGTAGCTCCCCGGGGCGCTGGGCGGCCCCGAATTCGGTTGCCGGTGCCGAGGTCACGGACGGACCATGGCCGTTTGTGACGTCCAAGATCTCCGCGATACTTCCCGATCTCTCCCCCTGGCGGTCCTCCCGCGATTTCCGGCTGCTGTGGGTCCAGGGGCTGATCGCCCACTTCGGCAGCGCGATGGCGATGATCGCGCTGCCGCTCCAGATCAAGGACCTCACCGGGTCGCCGCTCGCGGTCGGCGCGATGGGCGCGGTGGAGCTGGTGCCGCTGATCGTGTTCGGGCTGTACGGCGGAGCGCTCGCGGACGCCGCCGACCGGCGGAAGCTGATCATCGGCACGGAGGCGGGTCTCGGGGTGCTCGCCGTCATCCTGCTGGTGAACGCGATGCTGCCGGAGCCCATGCTCTGGCCGCTGTATGTGGTGGCGGCCGGGGTCTCGGCGATGGCCGGTCTCCAGCGCCCGGCGCTGGACGCGCTGATAGCCCGTATCGTCCCGCACGACCAGATGACCGCGGCGGCGGCGCTGAACAATCTGCGCTGGCAGCTCGGCGGGATCGCCGGGCCCGCGGCGGCCGGTCTGGTGGTGGCCTACGCGGGCCATGCGCCGGCGTACGGGATCACCCTCGCCGGGTTCGCGGTCTCCGTGCTGATGTGTCTGCGGCTGGCGCCCGCCCCGGCAGCGCACGACGCCGAGAAGCCGTCGCTGCGCGGGATCGCGGAGGGCGCGCGCTATGCCGCCTCACGGCCGGTGCTGCTGGGGACGTACGCCATCGACCTGGTGGCCATGATCTTCGCCTTCCCGCTCGCGATCTTTCCCTTCCTGGCGGACGACCTGGACGCGGAGTGGTCGCTGGGGCTGATGTTCGCCGCCATCTCCTTCGGCTCGGTGCTGCTGAGCGCGATGAGCGGCTGGACCACCCGGGTACGGCGGCACGGACTGCTGGTGGTCTACGGCGCGGCGGTCTGGGGGCTGGCGATCGCCGCCGCGGGCTGGTTCGACAATATCTGGCTGGTGCTGGTGTGCCTGGCGCTCGCGGGCGCGGGCGACACCCTCAGCGGGCTGGGCCGGATGACGATCTGGAACCAGACCATCCCGGATGAGCTGCGGGGACGGCTGGCGGGCATCGAGGTGCTGTCGTACAGCGTCGGCCCGCAGCTGGGGCAGGTCCGCTCGGGGGCGATGGCGGGGTGGACCGGCACCCGGGCCGCGATCTGGAGCGGGGGCGTGGTCTGTGTGGCGGGGGTCGCCCTGCTGACGGCCGCGCTGCCGAAGCTGCTGCGGTACGACGCGACCACGGACGAGGACGCCCTGCGCCGCCGCGCCCAGCAGGAGGCCGCGACCCGGGAGTGACGCCCTCCGGCCGGGGAGCGACCGGTCCGGGGGACCTGGTCGGGGAGACCTGGTCGGGGAAGACCGGACCCGGGAGACCGGTCCGGGAGACCGGTCCGGGAGACCGGTCCGGTGCCCACGTCCGGCGCGCTCACGGCCGTCGTGCGCGCCCCCGCCGCCGGACCACCGCGCCGAACCCCGCCGCCGCCCCCGGCTCAGGCCCCCGGGGCGTCCCGGGGGGTGTCACCCCACTTGGGGTCGTTCTCCCACTCCTCGTTCCGCTCCCGCGCCGTCTCCATGGCATGCTCGGCCTCCTGGCGGGTCCCGTAGGGCCCCAGCCGGTTCTTCGCGGGGCACTCCGGCCCCTCCTCGACCTTCCCGTGCTCCAGGCAGTAGTACCACTCGCCCGGCTTTCCAGCCGTACGCCTCTTGAACAGCGCCATCGTCCGCTCCCTTCCTCTGGAGCCATGCTGCCCCACACCCCGTGGTTAGACTCGCTGACATGTCTGGCCAGTCACTGCTCGTGCCCGGGGAACTGTCCCCCGCCCGCTCCGTCCCCGCCGCCATCCGGCGCCCCGAATACGTCGGAAAGCCCGCCCCGACCCCGTACAGCGGGCCGGAGGTGCAGGACTCCGACACCGTCGAGCGGATGCGCGTCGCGGGCCGCATCGCCGCGCGGGCGATGGAGGAGGCCGCCAAGCACATCGCTCCGGGGGTGACCACCGACGCCCTCGACCGGGTCGCCCATGAGTACATGTGCGACCACGGCGCGTACCCCTCCACGCTCGGCTACCGGGGCTTCCCCAAGTCCCTCTGCGCCTCGGTCAACGAGGTCATCTGCCACGGCATCCCCGACTCCACCGTGCTCCGCGACGGCGACATCGTGAACCTCGACGTCACCGCGTACATCGGCGGCGTCCACGGCGACAACAACGCCACCTATCTCTGCGGCGAGGTCGACGACGAGTCCCGGCTGCTCGTGGAGCGCACCCGGGAGTCGCTCAACCGCGCCGTCAAGGCCGTCAAGCCCGGCCGCCAGATCAATGTCATCGGCCGGGTCATCGAGTCGTACGCCAAGCGCTTCGGCTACGGCGTGGTCCGCGACTTCACCGGGCATGGGATCAACTCCTCGTTCCACTCCGGGCTGATCATCCCGCACTACGACTCGCCGCACGCGACGACCGTCATCCAGCCCGGGATGACCTTCACCATCGAGCCGATGCTCACCCTCGGCACCCATGAGTACGACATGTGGGAGGACGGCTGGACCGTGGTGACCAAGGACCGCAAGCGGACGGCCCAGTTCGAGCACACGCTGGTGGTGACGGAGACCGGGGCGGACATCCTCACGCTGCCCTGACCGGCGCGGCGGAGCGGATTTTTACCGACAGGGCGTCGGCAACACATTGACTTAGGTAAGCCTAAGTAGGATGATCGGTGGCGGTGCACGGCCCTTTCCGCGCGCCGTCCGCTCGTCCGTCCCCCGGTCCTGGAGGTCATCGCCTTGGACGCCACCGCCACCGATACGCCCGTCGGCACGCCCTTCTCGACGCTCATCCGCACCTCTTCACAAGCGAAGCACGACGACGCGACCGCCTCGTCCTTCATCAGCGATCTCGTCGGGGGCCGCCACAGCAGAGAGGCGTACATCCGCTACACCGGCCAGCTCTGGTTCGTGTACCGGGCGCTGGAGGAGTCCGCGGAGCTGCTGAAGGACGACCCGGTGGCCGGGCCCTTCATCAAGCCCGAGCTGTTCCGCACCGCGCAGCTGGAGCGCGATCTGGCCCATCTGCTGGGCGCGCAGTGGCGTACGGGCCTGACGCCGCTGCCCGCGACCGCCGCGTACGCCGCCCGGATCACCGAGTGCGCCAGGACCTGGCCCGCCGGATACATAGCGCACCACTACACCCGTTATCTCGGGGATCTCGCGGGCGGCCAGCTGGTGCGCGACCGGGCGGAGCGGACCTGGGGGTTCGAGCGCAAGGGCGACGGAGTGCGCTTCTACGTCTTCGAGGAGATCCCGAACCCGGCGGCCTTCAAGCGGGGTTACCGCGAGCTGCTGGACGCGGTGAACGCGGACGATCTGGAGCGGCAGCGGATCATCGAGGAGTGCAACCGCGCCTATGACCACAACAGCGCCGTCTTCCAGGCGCTGGACGGGGAGTTCCCGCTCAGCGCGTGAGGCGCCTGAGGCGGCTGAGGTGTGAAGCCGCTGAGGCGTACGGAGCGGTTGAGGCGTACGGAGCAGCCCGGACGCCCGGGCCCGGCGGGCGCGGCTCCCCGCCGGGCCGCCGAGCCCCCGAGCCGCGAAGCCGCCGGACCGCCTGGCCTCAGCCCATCAGCCGCAGCGCGTCGGTGACGCTCAGCCTGCGGGCGGGCACCGGAGCCGGGCCCGCGATGCCGCGTGCCGGAGTCGGCGCGGCGGCTGCGAGGCGGACCCGTCCGCCGATCTCCACCGTGCCGTCGGGGCCGGGGGCCGTGAGGATCTGCGACCCCCGGCCCTGAGTGATGTTCAGGGCCCGGCCCAGCAGATCCGTGAGCAGCAGCGCGGCGGCCCCCGTCGCCTCGTCCTCCACGATCCCCCCGTCCCGCCGGGGGAACGCCCGTGCCCGCACCCGTCCGGCGGCCTCGTCCTCCCAGGCCCAGGCGTAGAGCCAGCCCTCCCCCGGCGGCGGCGCGGGCAGCGCGTCGATCTCCTCCGGGGTGGCGTACCGCTCCAGCAGCCGGGGCGGGGCCCACTCGGCGCGGGCGGTGATCCAGGTGAACTCCCCGTCGCCCCGCGCCTCCACGGTGCCCGCCGGAGGGTTCAGCTCCGCCAGGTCGAGCAGCCAGGCCGCGCCGACGAGCGGATGCCCGGCGAAGGGGAGCCGCAGGCCCGGGGTGTAGATGTCCACGGTCCCGCGCTCGGGGTCGTCCACGAACAGGGTCTCGCTGTAGCCGAGTTCACCGGCGAGCGCCAGCCGTGACGCCTCGTCGGGGTAGCCGCGCGGGTCGCGGACGACCCCGAGGGCGTTCCCGTGCCGGCCTTCGGCGTCGCAGAAGACATGGAGCACATCGAGCACATGGCGTACATCGCGTTCGTTCACCCCGGCATTGAAGCACCGGCTCGGCCGTCCGGCGTACGCGGTCAGTACAACGGCAGGGCCGCACCAGCGCACTTGGCACCGGTGCAGCCCTGTCTCCGGGTCCTGGGTGAGGTCAGGAACCGGTCGCGGTCCGCTTGCGGCGGACCGCGAGAACCACGCCCGCGCCGGCCGCGGCGACGCCCGCCGACGCGGCGATCAGCGCGGTGGCGGGGATGTCCGCGCCGGTGGACGCCAGGGAGCCGCCGACCGAGCCGCCGGTGGAACCGCCGGTCGAGCCGCCCGTGGAGCCGCCGACCGAGCCCGCGGTGGTGGAGCCGGAGCCTCCGGTGGAGTCGCCACCGGTGGAGCCGGTCGTGCCGGAGCCGGTGGAGCCCTCGGTGGAAGAGCCTCCGGTGGTGCCGGTGGAGCCGCCCGTGGTGTCGGGGACCTCGGTGTTCTCGTCCAGGGAGACCGCGAGGGTGACCGGGTCCAGCTCCTCACCGGCTTTGTACATGCCGTCGAAGGCCTTGGAACCCTCGGCCGTCAGCTTCGCCGGGGCGGCATTCAGCCGTACGACGTCGCTCGCGGCCGTGAGCCCGCCGGACGGGATCGTCAGCGAGGCGAACTCAAGGTCGTCGTAGACCAGGACCTTCGGCTTCTCCTTTCCCTTCGGCCGGGTCTTGGTGCTGACATCGGCGGTCAGGGCGCCCTGGGCGCCGTTCGCCTGGACGGTGAGGCCGCTCAGCTTCAGATCGAGGATGTACTGCCCCTTCGTGAGATGGCCCAGGAAGCGGACGCTGCCGTCGAAGGAGGCCGACAGGGACTTCGCGTCGGCGTCGAAGGCGCCCGTGCCCTTGGGGAAGCGGTAGCCGTCGCCCGACTTCACCGCGCCGTCGGCGAGTTCGACCTTGCCGTGGGCGATGTTGCCGACGACGTACTCACGGAACCGCTTCTTGAGGCCCCAGTCGAGATTGCCGTCGGCGATCGCGCCGTCGCCCGCTCCGGTCCCCGACCGCCCCGACTTCCCGTTCGCCGCCTTCCCGCTCGCCGACTGCTCCGAGGGCTTCGCCGAGGCGCCGGCGGAGGGCTCGGACTCCGGCTTGAGCTGCGGCTTCCCGGACGGCCCGGGGCTCTTGGAGGCGGCGGGCCCGGGGCCGGCGGACGGCGGGGGCTTCGGCTCGCCGCCGTCCGCCGTCCTGACCGAGAGGGTCGCCGTGTCCAGCGCCTGGCCCGCCGGGTAGCGGAAGGCTGCCGCGCCGTCGGCCGTCAGCGTCGCCGGGATGTCCGCGAAGACCGTCGCACCGCCGTCGCCGGAGCCCCGGTCCGCCTTCGCCATATCGAGCTCGGCGATCGCGATGTCGTTCCGCTTCTCGCCGTCGACGGTGACATCGCCCTGGACGGTGCCGCTCTTCCGGTCGCTGATCATCTTCACATCGGAGAGTTCGAGGGTGAAGTGCTTCGCGGTGAAGAGCACACTGCCCTCGAAGGACACGCTGTTCACGGAGGTGGCGGTGTCGTATGTGCCGGTGCCGCCGGTGAAGGTGAACGGGCCGTTCTCCGCCGCCTGCTTCGCTCCCTGGGACACCTTGATGTTCTCCGCGCCGACGTAGGCGCGGAAGGAGTCCTTGAAGCCCCAGTCCAGGGTTCCTTCCGCCAGTTCGATCCCGGCGGCGGACGGCGCGTCGGCTGACGGCACGGCGGTGGTCCGTTCGGCGGCGGGCGGCGACGAGTCCGCCGCGACCGCCGGGAGGGCGAGTGCGGTGGCGCCGAGCGCGGCGGCGGTGGCCGCCGCTGCGGCGAGGACGAGGGGCCGGCGGGAGGCGGGCATGAGGGGGTACTCCTTGATTCGGGTCAGTTCTGGGCCGTGCGGCGACGGCGCACGACGAGGAGGGCGACGGCCGCGGCGGCGAGCACTCCCGCGCCTGCGGCGACGTACACCCAGGTGAGGGAGGAGGCGGAGGAGTCGGCGGCGGGGGCCGCGTCGGAGGCGGACTTCTCCGCGGGCTTCTCCGCGTCCTTCGCGGGGGCCGGGCTCGCGTCGCTGCCGAGGTCCGGCAGCGCGGGCAGCTGGGCCTTCTCGTCCACGGCCACGGCGAGGGAGACCGGGTCCATGGCGGTGCCCGCCTTGTACATCGAGCCGAACGCCTTCGCGCCGCCCTCGGTGAGCGTCGCCGGGGCCTCGTCGAGGGAGACGAGTCCCTTCTCGGGCGTCAGGTTCCCGGCCTCGAAGGTGACCAGCGGCACCGCCTCACGGGTCCGGCCCTCGCTGGTCACATCGGCGCTGAGCGTGCCCTTGCCGTCCTTCACCCGGGCGGTGACCTTGCCGAGGGTGAGATCGAGGTGCTTGCCGGTGAAGGCGACGGAGCCGGCGAAGGACGCGTCGAGGGTCTGCTTCCGGGCGTCGTAGGAGCCTTCTCCCCGGGGGAAGCGGAAGAGCGCTCCGCCGTCCTGCGCGCCGTCGCTCAGGGTCCACTCCCCCTGGGAGACGGAGCCGGTGACGTACTCCCGGAAGGTACGGCGCACACCCCAGTCGACGGCCCCGTCCGCGAGCCGGCCCTGCTTCGCCCGGGAGGGCTCGTCGGCGGACTTCTCACCGGCCGGCTTCCCGGCCGCCTTGTCGGCGGGCTCGTCAGCGGGCCTCTTCCGCTCCGGCGCGCTCTCGGCGCTCTCGGCGCTCTCGGCGCTCTCGGCGGTGTCGACGCTCAGGCTGATCGGGTCGAGCGGGGTGCCCGCCGTGTAGAAGCCGGCGAAGGCGGTCGCGCCCTGCGAGGTCAGTGTCGCGGGCACGTTGTTGAGCGCGACCGGGCCGGTGCCGCCCCTCATGTCGATGCCGGAGAGATTCAGCGAGGCGAAGGCGACCTGGGTCGACCTGGTCACCTTGCCGCTGCCCCGGGCCTTGCTCACCATGTCCGCGTGGAGCGTGCCCTTGCCGCCGGAGATCCGGACCGTGGGCCGGCTCAGGGAGAGGTCCAGCTCATGGCTGCCGTCCGGCTTGCGGTGCCCGGTGAAGTGGACCCCGCCGCTGAACGCGGCCTGGAACGCGCCGGTCTCGGGGTCATAGCCCCCCTTCGCCGAGTGGAAGCGGAAGAGGCTCTCCCCGACCGTGGCGGCGCCCGCCGTGAGGCGGTATTCGCCGCTCGCTATGGGCCCGGTGACGTACTTCTGGAAGGAGGACTTCAGCCCCCAGTCGAGTCTGCCGCCCTCGACCGGGCGCTCCGCCGCCTGCGCGGCTCCCGCCGGGAGCAGGGCTCCGAGCATGGCCGCGAGGAGCGTTACGGCGAACGCGCGGGCCGGTCTGGACGGCAGCATGAGTCCCTCCGAGGGGGGTACGGAGTCTGGCAGAGCGAGGTAAGGCTAACCTAAGCTAAGTCCAGCTTGCGCCGGTAGCCCCATGCATTCCGGTTCCGGCCGTGGACAACCGATTCCGGTCGGGTCTCCGGAGCAGGCGACGACCAGGGCCTGTCCGATCCGTCGGACACGACCCAGGGGGAACGCCCCCCGAGCGCTATGCCGATAGCGGCATACGACATGACGACAGGACGGTGCTCTCGGTGCTTTCACAGACCTCGGCGCGCTCGGTACGCAGATTCCGCCTGGTGGGCGCGGCCCTGACCGCGTTCACCGTCGCCCTGGTGGCAACGGGCTGCGGCGGTGGTTCCGCTTCGCCTTCCCCCGAGGGCGGTTCGGCCCCCGGGAAGGGGCAGTCGAAGAGCTCGGCGGCCCCCGACCGGGTCGAGCCGCTGGGCGCCGTCCCCACCCCCGAACTGCCGGTGACCGTCCCATCCGCGGACGGCCGGAAAGTGACCGTCACCTCGACGGACCGGATCGTCCCGCTGACCGGATCGCTGAACGAGATCGTCTTCACCCTGGGCCTCGGCGAGCGGGTGGTGGCCCGCGATGTCACCGCCACCTTCGAACAGGCCGCGAAGCTCCCGGTGGTGACGCGCGGCCACGACGTCTCGGCGGAGAGCGTGCTCTCGCTCAAGCCGACGATCGTCCTGGCCGAGACCGTGTCCGGCCCCGCCGAATCCCTTCAGCAGATCCGCGACGCGGGCATCCCGCTGGTGGTCGTGGAGACGGCGAAGAGCCTCGCGGACGTGGGCGCCCGGATCGACACGGTGGCCCGGACGCTGGGCGTGCCCGCCGCGGGCACGGAGCTGAAGAAGCGCACCCAGGACCGGATCACCGCCGTACAGAAGGACATCCCCACACCCCCGAAGGGCGAGAAGCCCCGGGTGGCCTTCCTCTATCTGCGGGGCACCGCGTCGGTGTATCTGCTCGGCGGCGCGGACTCCGGCGCGTCATCGCTGCTGGAGGCGGCGGGCGCGGTGGACGCCGGCAAGGAGTCCGGTCTGGAGAAGGACTTCACCGCCATCACCAGCGAGGCCCTCGCCAAGGCCGCGCCGGACGCGATCCTGGTGATGTCCAAGGGCCTGGACTCGGTCGGCGGCGTGGACGGCCTGGTCGAGATCCCTGGCGTCGCGCAGACCCCGGCCGGGATGGACCGCAGGGTGGTGTCGGTGCCGGACGGAGTGCTGCTCAACTACGGCCCGCGTACCGACGAGGTGCTCACGTCCCTGGTGGACCAGTTGTACGCGGACGGCAAGTGACATGACGACGGAAACGCACGCGACACCGCAGCCGCCGCCCCCGGTCCGTAAGGACCTCTCGGACCCATCGGACCCTCCGGCGAAGGCGCCCTCCGTACGCCCCCGGTCCACCGCCTACCTCCTCACCGGCGGCCTGCTCGCCGCGCTCTTCCTGATCACGCTCGTCTCCGCCGGATACGGCGCGTACGACATCCCCCTGGGCGAGGTCGTCTCCTCCGCCCAGCACCGGCTGGGCCTGGGCGGAGCGCGCCTCGACCGGGTCGGCGAGAGCGTGCTGTGGAACGTACGGCTGCCGCGCGTCGTGCTCGCCCTGCTGGTGGGAGCCTCGCTCGGCTGCGCGGGAGCGCTGATGCAGGGCGTCTTCGGCAACCCCCTCGCCGAACCCGGGATCATCGGCATCTCGGCGGGCGCGGCCGTGGGGGCCGTCGCCTCCATCGCGCTCGGGCTGAGCTTCTTCGGCAACTGGACCATCACCGTCTGCGCCTTCGCCGCCGGGCTCGGGACCGTAACTCTCGTCTATACGCTCTCCCGCTCCGGCGGCCGGACCGAGGTCGTGACCCTGATCCTCACCGGCATCGCGGTCAACGCCTTCGCGGGCGCGCTGATCGGGCTGTTCATCTTCTTCGCCGACAACGCGCAGATCACCCAGATCACCTTCTGGCAGCTCGGCTCGCTCTCCCAGGCGACCTGGCCCAAGGTCCTCGCCGTCCTGCCGTGCACCGTGCTCGGGCTGCTCATCGCCCCCTGTTACGCGCGCAAGCTGGATCTGCTCGCCCTCGGCGAGCGGCCCGCCCGCCATCTGGGCGTCGACGTGGAACGGCTCCGTATCGTCCTCATCCTGATCGTCGCGCTGCTCACCGCCGCCGCGGTCGCCGTCGCGGGCGTCATCAGCTTCGTCGGACTGCTCGTACCGCATCTGCTGCGGATGGTGAACGGCCCCGGCCACCGCTTCCTGGTGCCCGGCTCCGCGCTCGGCGGCGCGCTGGTGCTGGCCGTGGCCGATCTCGCCGCGCGGACCGTCGCCGAGCCCGCCGAGCTGCCGCTCGGGGTGCTCACCGCGCTCTTCGGCAGCCCGTTCTTCTTCTGGCTGCTGCGCAGGACCCGTCGCAGACAAGGTGGTTGGGCATGAGGACCCTCTTCGGCATCCGCGGACGAGCGCTGCCCGAGCCCCCGCCGCCCGGCGCGGTCCTCGCGCGGGCGCGCGGCGTCCATGTCCGGCTCGGCGGCCGTGCCGTGCTGACCGGGATCGATCTCATCGCCCGCTCGGGCGAGGTGCTCGCGCTGGTCGGGCCCAACGGCGCCGGGAAGTCGACCCTGTTCGGCGCGCTCGCCGCCGACCTCCCGGCCGACCGGGGCTCGGTGGAGATCGCAGGCCGCCCGGCCGGCGACTGGAGCGCCGCCGAACTCGCCCTGCGCCGCGCGGTGCTGCCGCAGACCGCCGCGCTCTCCTTCCCCTTCCCGGTCACGGAGGTCGTACGGATGGGGCGCGCGCCCTGGGCGGGGACCGCGCGGGAGGACGAGGACGACACGGCGGTCGCCGAGGCCATGGCGGCCACCGAGACGGCGGACTTCGCCGGACGGCCCTTCTCCGCGCTCTCCGGGGGCGAACGCGCCCGGGTCGCCCTCGCCCGGGTGCTCGCCCAGCGGACCTCGCTGCTGCTCCTGGACGAACCGACCGCCGCGCTCGATCTGCGCCATCAGGAGCTGGTGCTGACCGTCTGCCGGGAGCGCGCGGCGGCCGGCGACGCCGTGGTCGTGGTGCTGCACGATCTCGGGCTGGCCGCCGCCTACGCGGACCGGGTCGCGGTCCTGGACGCGGGCCGGATCGCGGTCGAGGGCCCGCCCGCCGAGGTCTTCACCGATGAGCTGCTGAGCCGGGTCTACCGGCAGCCCGTGGAGGTCTTTCCGCATCCGCGCTCGGGCGCTCCGGTGGTGCTGCCGCGCCGGGGAGATGTCCGCAAGGCGTAACGAGTGGCGTCGTGATCGTGTTCGAGGATCGTTCTCATGATCCGATCGATGGGTGTTCGACACCTATCTCTTCGGACTGAGCCAGGGGCTGGCGGCCTTCCTGGCCGTCGCTCTTCTGCTCGCCCGCCCGGTCGCCGCCGGGCGGCGGGCGGCGGCACGCCCGGTGCTGTACGGGTGCGGGGCCGCGGTCGTCCTCGCGGGCGGCTTCGGCTTCGCGCTGGAATTCGCCTCCCAGGGACTGACGTTCAGGGCCCGGGAGCTGCTGGGCGGCACCCTGTCGGTCGGCGCCGCCGCCCTGCTCACGGGGGCGCTGACCGCCCTGGTGCGCGGGGGCCCGGGAGCCGCTGGGCGGCGCCTGCTGTTCGCGGTCGCCTTCGCGGCGGTCGTACGCGACGGCACGGACACGGCCCTGTTCACATGGTCGGCGGTACGGTCCGCGCTGGACGGGCAGGGCTCCGCCGGGCCGCTGGCCCTGGTGCTGCTCGGCTTCGCGACGGCGGCCGGACTGGCGTATCCCGTCGTGACCTCGGTGCGCTCGCGCGCTCTGGCGTACGGGGCGTTGGCGGTCCTGGCCGGGGGCGCGCTCGCGCACGGCGCCGGCCGGTGGCAGTCGGCCGGCGCGGGGACGGCGGACGGGTCCGGCGGCTGGGCGGCCGTCGCCTTCGACCTGACGGCGGCGGTCCCGCCGGACAGCTGGTACGGAGCGCCGCTGACGGCGGTCCTCGGTCTGCCGCCGGACCCGACCGTCCTCCAGTGCGCGGTATGGGGCCTGTACACGATCCCGGCGCTCGTCCACACCCTCGCCCCGGTAGGCTTCGGGCGGTCAGCGGGGGGCGAGGAGAAGGCGACCGATGAGAAGGCCGATTCGGGTGGGAACGCGGTACGCGCCCGGCCGCCGGGGCCGTACGGCGACGGGCGCCGCGGCGATGGCGACGGCGCTGGCCCTGACGGCGGGCGGATGTGTGACCGTCCACGGGGAGCTGGCGGTGGTCCCCTCGGTGACGAAGGCTGAAGCCGCGAAGACGCTTCGGGAGTTCACCGCCGCGTACAACGCGGCCGACAAGGCCCATGACCCGGATCTGGACGCCGCCCATGTCACCGGCGCGCTCGGCGCCATCAATCAGGCCGGGCTCACCTCACGCGGCGTCACCTACCCCGAGGGCAATCCTCAGCACTCCCCGCTGGAGCTGACCGACGCGGAGTTCGCCATCCCGAAGAAGGCGGGGTGGCCGCGGTTCTTCGTCGCCGACGCCGACTCCAACCGCGACCGGGACGACAGCGCCGGGGACAACCGCTGGCTGATCGTCTTTCTGCGCACCGGGCCGGACGACGCCTGGCAGGCCGCCTATCTGACGATCCTCTTCCCGCGTCTGATCCCCGAGCTGAAGACCGATGAGGACGGCTTCGCCGAGCCGGTCGCCCTGGACAGCACCGCGCTGGCGCACGCCCCGCGTGATCTGGGCGAGAAGTACGCGTCCTACCTGGAGACCGGGAAGCCGGAGGTCTTCGAGGACGGCCCGCACACCTCCGGATGGCGCGACTCCCGGAAGAAGGAGGCGACCCGGCCCGGGCGGTCCAAGCAGTATCTCGACGAGCCGCTGAACCGGGACGACTACGCCCCGCTGGCGCTGGCCACCGAGGACGGCGGGGCGCTGGCCTTCTTCACGGTGCGCAACTTCGAGCGCGAGACCGCCGCGAAGGGCGTCCGCATCGCCGTCCACCCGGATGTGAAAGCGCTGCTGAGGGGCGAGGTGCACTCCTCGCTGACCAAGGAGCGGGTCTCCAGTCAGGCGGTGGTGGTGCCGCCGGCGGGCGGCGGCGGGAAGGTGGCGGTGCTGGGCAGGCTGACGGGCCTGACCTCGGCGAAGGGGGCCTGAGGCCGCCGTCCGAAGCGGACGGCGGGCGCGGCGGCCTGGGGCGGCTCGTTCAGCCCGGCGCGGCTCCCGTTGCCCGGAGCCCCCGCTCGCTCACGCGCGGAAGGTCCAAGTGGCCGCGCTCCCGCGCATAAGGTCAGCGGCGGCTCAGCGGCCAGGCCGCCCGGTGTTCGGAGCGCCCCTCGCCGTACTCGTACGCCCCCGGCTCCTCGTATTCCTCCGGCTCCGCGTGCTCTCCCGCGTACCGCGCACAGGCGTCGGTCAGGGTCTCCAGCAGGGTCAGCGGGTCCGGCAGCGGGTGTTCGGGGCCGCGGACCCAGTGCACGCCGTGGTCGCCGGGGAGCCGGGCGGGCGGCACGAGCACATAGCTGCCCCGGCAGTGCCAGCGCAGGCCCGGGTGCTCGTCCATGGTCTCGGGACGGCAGTCCAGCTCACAGGGCCACCATTCGTCCTCGTCCTCGGGCGTGCCCCGGGTGGCGGTGAAGAACAGCGCCCGCCCCTCCTCGCCCTCTCCGGTGGACTCGGCGACCGGGCCGACCTCGACGCCCTGCTCCAGCAGCCGTTCCAGCGCGGCCCGGCCGGCCTCCAGCGGCACGTCGAGCACATCGTGGACCATGCCGGTGGCGGTGATGAAGTTCGCCTGGGGCTGGTCCTGGGCCCAGCGCTGGATCTGTGCGCGATCGGTGGTCGACTGGGTCTGCCAGGCGAAGGAGACGGGGTGCCGCCCGGGGATCGGACAGCCGATGCGCTCACAGGAGCACCGGTAGGCGACGGGGTAGGCGGCGGGCGCCAGCGGCATGCCGGCCCCGGCGACAGCGAGCAGCAGTTCCTCACGGCGGGAGTCGTCGGCCTCGGTGTCCTTGGGACGCCTGCGCAGCCACTGGGGCAGGCGGCTCTCCCAGCTGGGTCTGTTCTCCGTGCCGCTGTACCGGCCTCTACCGTCGCCCATCTATCCCCTCACACCTCACGCTCGCCCCACGTGGTCTCTACCATCGTCCCACCATCCTGCGGTGTGGGTAGCCACAGTTCTCCACCGGGGGGCGGCGGCCGGGGGGCTCACAGAGGCGGAACGGGCCGGACAGGGGCCTGCGGGGGGCGGACGGGGTCAGTCACGGGGCGCGAGCCCGGCCAGCGCGTAGTCGACCAGGGCGTCCGCGTACTCATGGGTGAGCGGGAGGGTGCGCATCAGCCAGCGGTGGGTGAGCGGGCCGACCAGGAGCTCCACGGCGATCCGGTGGTCGATCCCGGCGCGGAGCTGCCCCGCGGCCTCGGCGGAGCGCAGCCGCCGCACATAGAGCTGGAGCGACGGATCGAGAAGCTTTTCGACGAATTGCGCCCCGAGCTCCGGGTCGACGATCCCCTCGGCGGCGAGGGCGCGGGTGGGCGCCTCGTAGACGGGGTTGTTCATCTCGTCGACGGTGGCCCGCAGCACCAGTCCGAGATCGGCCGCCAGATCCCCGGTGTCGGGGAAGCCGGTCTCGCCGCCGGCGGCCTGGTCGGCGAGGTCGAGGAACGCCTCCATCAGCACGGCGGCCTTGGAGGGCCACCAGCGGTAGATCGTCTGCTTGCCGACTCCGGCGCGGGCGGCGATGCCCTCGATGGTGGTACGGCCGTACCCCAGCTCGGCGACGAGGGCGAGGGCCGCGTCGTAGATGGCACGCCGGGAACGTTCGCTGCGGCGGCTGGAGTCGGGCCGCTTGGTCCCGTCCGCCGGGCCGCCGGGGGCCTGGGTGTCGTTCATGTCCCTCAATCTACCAATATCGAAGTCGAGACGTTTCGTCTCACTTCAGGGGCGGCCCGAGGGTCGGCCCGAGGGTCGGCGGCCCTTCTCTCCGGGAACTGACGAAGCCGGACAGCGGTACCGAGCGCATCGGCCGGATTGGCCCCACCATGGTGCAACCACGCAGACCGCGTGTTCCCACCGCAGTCGACTGTGAGGAGCCCTCCTTTGAGCTCATCGCTTCGTCACGCATCGCCGCGTCGCTATCTGATGTGCCCACCCGCGCACTTCATGGTGACGTACTCCATCAACCCGTGGATGGATCCGGCGAAACCCGTGGACCTGCCGCTGGCCATGACCCAGTGGGAGGACCTGAGGGACCGCTATCGCGCGCTCGGCCACACCGTCGAGCTGCTGGAGCCGCTGCCCGGACTGCCCGACATGGTCTACGCCGCCAACGGCGCGACCGTCGTCGACGGCCGGGTGCTGCTCGCCCGTTTCGCCCACCCGGAACGGGAGGGCGAGGCGGCGGCCCACCACGACTGGTTCCGCTCGGCCGGGTACGCCTCGGTCCATGAGCCCGCGCACATCAACGAGGGCGAGGGGGACTTCGCGGTCACCTCGTCGTATGTGCTCGCCGGGCGGGGATTCCGGTCGAGCCCGCTCTCGCACGGCGAGGCGCAGGAGTTCTTCGGCAGACCGGTCATAGGTCTCGATCTGGTGGACCCGCGCTACTACCACCTGGACACCGCACTGTCCGTGCTCGACGACGCCACGGACGACGTCATGTACTACCCCGGCGCGTTCTCGCCGGGCAGCAGGGCCGTCCTGGCCCGGCTCTTCCCGGACGCGCTGCGGGCCACGGAGCGGGACGCGGCCTTCCTCGGTCTCAACGCGGTGAGCGACGGCCGCCATGTCCTGCTGCCGCAGGCGGCGGTGGGGCTGTTCGAGCCGCTGCGGGACCGGGGGTACGAGCCGATCGGGATGGATCTGGGCGAACTGCTGAAGGGGGGCGGCAGCGTGAAGTGCTGTACGCAGGAGCTGCGCTCCTGAGGGCCCGCCGAGCGCGGAGGCCCCCGGCGGAACGGTTTGTTCCGCCGGGGGCTTCCGGTCGCTCCGCGGGGCATGGCTCCCGCCCCCGGCGGGAGCCGCTACTCCTGCTCCCCGGGCGGGGGCCAGGGGTCGCCCCACTCCGCGTCCCGTGACGCCTTGTACAGGGCTCCCCGCCGCTTGGTCACGGTCTCTCTCGTCAGCGTCTCGTCCGCCGCGCAGAGATCCAGCAGCACCAGCCCCTTGCGGATCTGGGGCCTGCGGACGATACGGGCGGTCACCGGGGTCACCGAGGTCATCGAGGTCACCGGGAAGCGGGTGGCCGCCACATAGCTGAACTTCTCGTCCTCGTAGGGCAGCGATCCGCCCTTGACCTGCCGGTGCAGCGAGGAGCGGCTGACGCGCGCGGCGAAGTGGCACCAGTCCGAGCCGGGCACGATGGGGCAGGCGGCGCTGTGCGGGCAGGGGGCGGCGACGGTCAGGCCCGCCGCGATCAGCCGGTCACGGGCCGCGATCACCCGTGCGTAGCCGTCGGGGGTGCCGGGCTCCACGACGACGACGGCCGAGGCGGCGCGCGCCGCCTCGTCGATGACGGCGGTCCGGTCGCTCTCGGTCAGCTCCTTGAGCACATACGAGATGGTGACGAGATCGGTGCTCTCGATCCGGAGCGACGCACTGATACGAGCGCGCTGCCAGCGCGCGGCGCGCAGGGCGGGCGCACCGGAGGCGGCGGCCAGCTCCCGCCCGAGCGCGAGCGCCGGTTCGGCCCAGTCGAGCACGGTGGTGCGCGGCCCGGGATCGCCGTCCGGCCCCGGGGTCTCGCCCTGCCATGCCTCGGCGACGGCCCAGCTCGCCGCGCCGGTACCGCCGCCGATATCGGTGTGGGTAGCGGGGACCCAGTCCGGCGCGGCGTCGCGGAGCGCGGCGAGTGCGGACCGTACGGCCTCGAAGGTCGCGGGCATCCGGTACGCGGCGTACGCGGCGACGTCGGAGCGGTCCCGGAGCACGGGGGCGTCGGTCGGGGTGGTCCCGCGGTAGTTGGCGATCAGCCGCTCGACCGCTTGGGCGGCCTGGGTGGGCGGGAGCCCGTCGAGCAGCCCACCGAGGGCGTCGCGCAGGGCTTCCGCCGTGGGAAGGGTGGAAGACACCGATCGATTCTAGGTCGTCTCCGCGGTGACCGGGGCACCCGGCCGCCCGGTCCCGGCCGCTGGGTCCCCGACGGCGTCAGAGCTCCGCCGGGCCGCGCCGCCAGGGGCGGCACAGCCCCAGGAAGCACCCCAGCGCGGTGAGCGCGCAGCTCAGCTGGACCACGGCCATCGGAACGGCGGTCGACTCCCCCGCGATGCCCACCAGCGGCGACGCGATCGCGCCGATCAGAAACGAGGAGGTGCCCAGCAGCGCGGAGGCCGAGCCCGCCGCGTGCGGGGTGCGGGTCAGGGCCAGCGCGTTGGTGTTGGGCATCACCAGCCCCATCGCGGACATCAGCACGAAGAGCCCGGCCGCGACGCCGAGCAGCCCGGGATCGCCGAAGACCCCGGAGGTCATCAGCAGCAGCGCGAGGGCCGCCAGCGCGATCACCGCGAGCCCCGCGCCGAGGGTCTTGTCCAGGCTGACCCGCCCGACCAGCACCCGGCCGTTGAACTGGCCGGCGGCGATGAGACCGAGGGAGTTGACGGCGAAGAGCAGGCTGAAGGTCTGCGGGGACGCGCCGTAGATGTCCTGCACCACGAACGGCGAGGCGGAGATGTACGAGAAGAGCGCGGCGAAGGCGAGCCCTCCGGTGAGCACGTATCCGGTGAAGGCGCGGTCGGCGAGCAGTCCGCGCATCGTGCGGAGCGCCTCGCCGACGCCGCCGGAGTGCCGCCGCTCCCGGGGCAGGGTCTCGGGCAGCCGTCTGAGGACCACCAGGGTGAGCAGCGCTCCGACGGCGGCCAGCACCACGAAGATCCCGCGCCAGTCGGTGAACCGCAGGATCTGCCCGCCGATGACGGGCGCGATGACCGGCGCGACACCGGAGATCAGCATCAGGGTGGAGAAGAACCGGGCCATCTCCACGCCGTCGTACAGATCGCGCACCATGGCCCGGGCGATGACGATGCCCGCGGCCCCCGCGAGTCCCTGGAGCAGCCGGAAGGCGATCAGGAGCTCGATGGTGGGGGCGAAGGCGCAGATCATGGTGGCGACGGCGTAGACGGCCATCCCGATGAGCAGGGGCCGGCGGCGTCCCCACCGGTCGCTCATGGGGCCGACGACGAGCTGTCCGAGCGCCATGCCCGCGAGGCAGGCGGTGAGGGTGAGCTGGACGGTCGCGGCGGAGGCGGAGAGGGATCCGGTGAGGACGGGGAGCGCCGGGAGGTACATGTCCATGGAGAGCGGCGGGAGTGCGGTGAGCCCGCCGAGTACGAGTGTGACCAGCAGCCCGGCCCGCCGCGCGGCTCCCGGGTCTCCGGGCGGGCCGGGGGCGGCCGGGGCCAGGGCCACGGCGGGCGCCGGAGTCGCGTCGGGCGGTATGTGTCCTTCTTCGGTGGCTCGGCCGCTCTCCGGCTTCGGCATTTAGCTCTCCGTATCGTTGAATCCTTTCCTATGCTCTCAGCTCGGCGCGGAGAGCCGGGACCTTTATCCGGGGGTCGCGGGCCGCACGGGGCGCGCGTCGCGGGGCGCGCGGCGCGGATCCGGCGGCCCGGGACCCCCGAGAAGATCTACGCCGGTTTGAGCCCGGGGTCACCGGCCTCGGTCACGAAGGACGCCGCCGTACGGACGGGCGCCCCTGGCGTGGTGACGGCGTCGACCGTCCGGTAGTCCGCCTGGGCCCGCTCCTCGCCCAGGGTGATCCGCACATAGCCCCGGCGGCCGTTGTAGAACTTCAGATGCGGATTGGCCCGGGTGAGGTTGTCGTAGTTGGCCGGCCGGTCGGCGCCGTTCCGTCCGCTGGTGACGGAGGTGGCGGTGATCTCGGTGCCGAGGGTGCGCGAGCCGGGGTCGTCCCAGTCCTCTTTGAGGTCGAGGCCGTAGCCGACGTGCACATCCCCGCTGAGGATCATCAGATTCTCCACCCCGGCCGCCGCCGCCCCGTCGAGCAGCCTCCGGCGCGCGGCGGGATAGCCGTCCCAGGAGTCCATGCTGAGCCGGTAGGCGTCGGTGGGGGCGTCGCGCCGCCGGGAGAAGACCACCTGCTGGGGCACGACGTTCCAGCGCGCGGTGGAGCGCTCCCAGCCGTCCAGCAGCCAGCTCTCCTGCTCCGCGCCGGTCATGGTGCGCTCCGGGTCCTCCAGCTCGGGTCCCGGGCGCTGCCAGCCGTCGCCGTACAGCTGGTCGGAGCGGTACTGCCGGGTGTCGAGGACGTCGAACTGGGCCAGCTGCCCGAAGCGCAGCCGCCGGTAGAGCCGCATATCGGGACCCTGTGGCCGCTGGGGCGGGCGCAGCGGCTGGTTCTCCCAGTACGCGCGGTAGGCGGCGGCGCGGCGGAGCAGGAACTCCTCGGTGGGCACGGTGCCGCCGTCGGGATCGTCCCCGGCGTAGTTGTTCTCGGTCTCGTGGTCGTCCCAGGTGAGGATGAAGGGGTGGGCGGCGTGCGCGGCCTGGAGGTCGGGGTCGGAGCGGTAGAGGGCGTAGCGCAGCCGGTAGTCCTCCAGGGTGATGGTCTCCCGGTTGAAGTGCGCGGGCAGCCGGCGGTCGGTGTAGTTCCGGGCTCCGCCGACCGCGTTGACGGCGTACTCGTAGAGGTAGTCGCCGAGATGGAGGACGGCGTCGAGCTCTTCGTCGGCGAGATGCCGGTACGCGGTGAAGTAGCCGTCGTGGTACGCCTGGCAGGAGACGGCGGCGAGCGAGAGCGCGGTGATCGGCGCGGAGTGGGCGGGGGCGGTCCGGGTCCGTCCGACCGGGCTGATCCAGTCTCCGGCGCGGAAGCGGTAGTAGTAGACGCGGTCGTCGTCGAGGCCGCTCACATCGGTGTGCAGGCTGTGGTTCAGCTCGGGGTGCGCGGTGGCCCGGCCGCGTGCGGCGATCCTGGTGAAGTCCGGGTCGTGGGCGACCTCCCAGCGCACGGTGTACCTGCCTGGGCGCAGTCCGCTGCCGGGCTCGTAGGGCCGGGGCGCCAGCCGGGTCCACAGCAGGATGGAGCCGGGCCTCGGGTCTCCGGAGGCCACGCCGAGGGTGAAGGGGTCCTCGGTGATGCCCTTGGGGTCGAGTTCGGCGGCGTGGGCGGCGCCGGGCAGCCCGGTGCCGAAGGCGAGGGCCGCCGCGGCGGCGAAGGCGCCGGTGACGATGCGCCGCCGCCCGACGCCGGCGGCTCCGGGTACGGCTCCGGGGTGCGCGGCGGCGCGTCCCCGCGTACGGCTCGGATCCTCCGCGTCGATGTACCGGGCGATCCGGCGGGCGGCGGCGCGGAGTTCGGGTCTGTGTGCCTGTCTCATGGACGTGCTCCCCTTCTCCTGACGGCTGGTACCTCCGCATGGGAGTAGGGACCGGTGAACGCGAATTGTCGAGTACACGACATCCACAAGGCGGCCGGATGAGTTCCCCGTGTACGGCCCGGGTCTACGCCGCGCCGGGCCGGGTCTACGCTGCGGGGGCATGAACGCTTCTGCGAAAGTCGCCGTGGTGACGGGTGCGGGTTCGGGCATCGGCCGGAGCGTCGCGCTGACGCTCGCCGACGCGGGCTGGTCGGTGGCGGCGGCGGGCCGCCGGGCCGGAGCCCTGGCGGAGACGGCATCGCTGACCGGCGGCGATGTCCTCCCCGTCCCCACCGATGTGACGGCGCCCGCCGATGTTTCCAGGCTCTTCGAGACGGTGTGCGGCCATTTCAACCGAGTTGACCTGTTGTTCAATAACGCGGGGGTGTTCGGACCGGGCGGAGTCCCCTTCGAGGAGCTCTCCTACGACGCCTGGCGCGCGGTGGTGGACGTCAATCTGACGGGTGCGTTCCTCTGCGCCCAGGCCGCTTTCCGGGTGATGAAGGGACAGTCTCCGCAGGGCGGACGGATCATCAACAACGGCTCGATCTCGGCGCATGTGCCGCGTCCGCACTCCGCTCCGTACACCGCCACCAAGCACGCGATGACCGGCCTGACGAAATCGCTCTCCCTGGACGGGCGGGCCTATTCGATCGCCTGCGGCCAGATCGACATCGGCAACGCGGCGACGGAGATGACCCGGGGGATGCGGACGGGGGTGCCGCAGGCGAACGGGGAGACGGCGGTGGAACCGGTGATGGACGCGGCCGACGTGGCGCGGACGGTGCTGCATATGGCGGAGCTGCCGCTCGCGGCGAATGTGCAGTTCGCGACGGTGATGGCGACGGCGATGCCGTATATCGGCAGGGGGTGACGCCGCCTCTGCCGGCAGGGGGTGACGCCGCCTCGCGGTCCACCCCGCCGGGGCATCCCCAAGGCGGCCCGGCCATGGGACGCTGACCGGCATGGATCACACTGCCCTCGACCCGATCCGGGACCCGGCCTGGGACCCGATCCGGGACGCGACCTGGGACCCGATCTGGGACACGGTCGACCGACTCCGCGTCCGGCTGGACGAGCGGAGCACCCGCTCACCCGAGGAGGAGACGCCGCTGCGACCGCTGTGACTCCTGCGACTCCTGTGTCAGCGGCTTGTCAGTGAGATGTCAGTGACGTGTCACTTACTGGTCAGCGGTGGACGGCACACCCGCCCGTCCACCGCATCCTCACGCCCGACAGGGGTGGGCACACCACCGCCCGGGGATGCCGACGACACAGAGGAGTGCACTGCATGAAGTCGCCAGCGACCCCCGCCGGAGGCAGCACACGGAGCCGGCTCACCGGACGAATCCTGCTGGCGCTGTCCCTGACCGCCGGCCTGCTCGGCTTCGGCGTCACGACGGCTGCCGCACCCGCCGAGGCGGCCTCCGGACAGCTGAACATCGTGGCCGCGCACAGCGGGCAGTGCGTCGAGGTCGCCTCGGCCGCCGACGGCGAAGCGGTGCGCCAGCAGCGCTGTTCGGACAGCCCCCGGGCGCTCTGGTCCATCCGCGCGTCCCCCGTGGCCCGCGACGCCTACCAGATCGTCAACGCGTCCACGGGCAAGTGTCTGCGCGTCAAGGACTCCAGCGCGGCGGCCGGGGCCGCCATACAGCAGGGCGCGTGCGACCGCAGCGCCGGCGCGTCCTTCCGGATGGGCGACGCGGGAGAGGCGGCGCTGCTGAAGCCGCTGACGTCGAGCCCGGCCAAGTGCGTGGAGGTGAGGCGGTCCTCGCTCGCCGAGGGTGCTCCGCTGCGGCAGTGGAACTGCACCGGTCAGCCGGGGGCCGGCTTCATCCAGCGGTCCCAGCCGGCCCGCGATACGACGATCGTCAATGTGAACAGCGGTAAGTGCCTCGCCATCCGGGACTCCGATGCGGGGGACGGCGCACGGGTCGTCCAGTCGAGGTGCACCGGCGACCCGGACCAGCGCTGGTATGTGACGCCCGCCCTCGGGGTCTCCGTCGCGCTGCGCAACGCGGCCACCGGCAAGTGCGTCCAGATCGAGCAGGCGAGCTACGACGACGGCGCACGGGCCGTCCAGTCCAGCTGTCTCGTCTCCCGCCCGCAGTCCTGGGTCACCGAGCAGATGGGCGACGGTTCGACCCGGCTCGTCAATCTCCACAGCATGAAGTACCTGGGGATCGCCGGCGAGAGCGAGGCCGACGGCGCGGAGGCGCACCAGGGGCCCGACACCTACGGGCCCGCCCAGCGGTGGCGGCTGTCCCTGTAGAACTCCCTGTAGGACTCACTCGGTATGGCCGGTGGCCCCTCCGCTCGCGCGAGCGGAGGAGCCACCGGCCGCACGTCATCTCCCCTAGAAGACGCTCAGGCCGTAGAGGCCGAGCGGCCTGACGACCGGCTCGAAGAACGTGGTGCCGCCCACCGAGCAGTTGCCGCTGCCGCCGGAGAGCAGACCGTGTGCGGTCTCGCCGCTGAACAGCGGGCCCCCGCTGTCACCGGGCTGGGCACAGGCGTTGGTCTGGATCGTGCCGTAGACGATCTGGCCGTTGCCGTAGTTGACGGTGGCGTTGAGCGCGGTCACCGTGCCGGTCTGGTACCCGGTGGTGCTGCCGCTGCGCTCGATGCGCTGCCCGACCGCCGGGGTCGCGGCGTTCACGATGTCACGGTAGGTCCCGTTGTAGAGAGAGACCCGGCCGTCCGCGTTGGCGCCGTTGGCGTGCTGGATGACGCCGTAGTCATTCGTGGGGAACTGGCCGGCGACCACAGTGCCCAGTGTGCCCCCGGCGAAGGTCCAGTTCGGCCGGCCGTTGGTGCAGTGGCCCGCCGTGAGCGCGTAGTACACACCGGCCCGGACGACATTGAAGCCGAGAGAGCACCGCACGCTGCCGGAGTAGATCGCCTCGCCGCCCGCGATGAAGCGGGTGAGCTCACCGGGCGTACGCTTGATCTCCAGCCTGCCCGCCTGCGCGCCGGCCGCCTTCCTGATCTCAGCGATCTCGGCGGCCGAGACCGTCGAGTCCACCGTCACGACGACCTTGCCGGACTTCATGTCGGTGTACCAGGCGGTGCCGCCGACATCGGCGTCGTGCACTCCGTCGCTCGCCCGGGCGAGCTGGACGGCGGTGGCCTTCGCGCCATCGCCCGCATCGCCCGTATCGGCCGCCGCGGTGGGAGCGGCGAGCGCCGAGACGGCTATCAGGCTGAGCGTGACGGCGGCGAGACGAACACGTCCGGCGACGGGACCTGAAGACAAGAGCCTCTTCATCTTCACAAATCCTCCGAGGATCTGGGGCCCGTTCGGTGTCCGGGCCCTGGAGCTACGCGGCGGACGGGCTCATGGACCATGCGGCGGTCATGGACCATGCGGCGGGTCATGAACCTGCCCATCACGTGGTACGGATCGTGAGGTCCCCGCACGGTCCGGACAAGCCCGGCTTTTGGTCGCACTACGCGCGTCATAAGGGCAGAACGTGGCCCATGGCGGGAAGACGATGTTGTTCGATTTTCGACGGGGCGTGTCCGGGGTGATGTGTTCGAAGACAGCGGCCCACACCTCGCGGACTTCTGCCGGATTCCGGCGAATTGCCGTTGGATCCCGGTCACGAGAACGCCGCGTGAAGATCCCGTTCCGCCTGAACTATGCCGCTGTCATGCGACGTTCGCTGACCAACGCACACTTGACAGCCACGCAAGGCCGAAACGTGACGGCCTGAAGCACTCGATCCCCACTCCTTGTTCGTGTGCGACAAACACCGGTCAGGCCCTTCCGGTACGCCGGTGCAGCGCGGACCAGGCCGGCGCACCGGGGACGTGCTGGAGAATTCCGTACGAGACGGGGGAGAACAGGCGGCCGGATCGCGCTGTCCGGATGTGGGTGCGGCGATATCCGGTCGCCTTGCCCCACCTTTACGGTATGAGTCGATTGCCCCTCTTCGAACACCATGCCCGAGTGTCCGGTTCTCGCTGGCACGCCCCTCCCGGACCGCCATTACCCGCCATGTGAGCAGGCCCAGCCCCATCCCAACTGGCCGGAGAACGGCGTTCGCCCTCCCCGTCACCGCGTCTCCGGCTCCGCCCGCTCGTGCCTCTTCTCCGGCTCCGGCCGCTGTTCGCGTGCCGCGACGCCGTCCAGGGACGATCGGCCGGCGTACTCCCGGAGTCCGGCGAACCAGACGAGAACCGTGCAGGTCACGACCATGAGGCCGAAGCAGAGGAACACCGGACGCGGATCACCGCCGTTCATGCCCGCGAGGAGTCCCGCGGCCATCGCGCCGACCGGGCCGGCCATCAGAGCCGCTGTGCGGGCGGTCGCGGTGACCCTGCCGAGCATCTCCCTGGGCACCAGCTCCTGCCGGATGCTGCGGATCACGACCACCGCGAGAATCGATCCCCCGCTCACCACCAGATTGAGCGCGGCCAGCGGGACGAGCCCGCCGACCAGGCCCATCCCGGCGAGGCCCAGCCCGAGACAGCCGGCGCTCACGACCACCACGGCGAGCTGGCGTACGGGGACCGCGAGCCGGGGTGCGGCGATCGCGCCCAGGAGGCCGCCGAGACCGCCGAGGCCGACCACGACGCCCAGGGCCGCATCGGAGAGGCCCAGGAAGTTCTTGGCGTAGAACGGGGTGAGGGTCCCCACCGCGATGAAGAAGTTGGCGGTGGTCTGCAGACAGGTCAGCAGGAGGATCAGCCGGGCCCCCCGCAGAAAGCGCAGCCCGTCCGCCACGTCCTGGCGCAGCCCGCGCAGCGCGCCGGCGAGCTTCGCGGGACGGCCGGGAGCGGGTGTCGCGCCCGGGCCGGCGACGACGAAGACCGTCACGAGCGAGAGGAGATAGGTCGCCGCGTTGCCGAACAGCGCGGCGTGCAGGCCCACCGTGGCGCTCAGCAGACCGAAGACGCCGGGCCCCACGACGAGGGACGCCTGATTCGTGGTCTCAAGCCAGGAGTTGGCGCGCAGCAGACGTTCGCCCCGCACCAGATCCCGCACGGCCACCGCCAGGGCCGTATCGAAGAAGACGCCCGCCCCCGAGGCCGCGAAGGCGAGGACCAGCGCCATCCACACCTGGAGGAGGCCGGTCTGAGCGAGCAGCGCGAGGGCGAGGAACGCGGAGAAGCGGACGATGTCCGTGGTCAGCATGATCAGACGCGGGTTGAGCCGGTCGACGATCGCGCCCGCGATCAGACCGAACAGCAGATAGCCCACCGTGCGGGGTGCGGCGGCGAGCGCGGCGGCGAACGGGTCGTCGGTCAGCTGAAGGACGACCAGGGGGACGGCGAGGAAGGCCAGTCCGTCTCCCATGAGGGAGAACACCTTGCCGCCGAAGAAGATCGCGAAGCGGGACCGCGACGGCTGATCCCGTGGTTCGGCGGTCCGCACGTTCTCCTGTGTCACCCCTCCACCTCCCGCTGAGCGCTGTGGCCGCCCCGTGGCGTCCCGGGGTCGGTCGTCCGGGACCTGCCAGGGCTTGGCCCGGGGTCTTTCGGCCAGGTCCTGGCGGGGCTCGCCCGGCTCGCGTATCCCGGCCGGCGAGCCCCTGGCCGCGCACGTGCCACGTACCGCGCACCGCGCACCGCCAAGCCGACCCCCGCGCCCGGAACCTGGGTCAGTCTGCATGAACGGAGGAGGCGAACACGCAGATCGGCACTGGTGTAGTCACGCCTGTCGCAAAGAGGACAAGGGTCGCTGTCCTGATGCGAGGGCGGATGCCGCCCGACCGCGCCGGCGCACCCGTCCCGGAGCGCGACCGCCCCGTCCGACCGGGGGGTTCTCGTCTTCGCGCCATGCGTGATCTGGAACGGCGCCGCCGCTATCGCGGCCGGCCGCCGCCCCGGCAGAGTCCTCCCAGGAGTGCGTCAGCGCCCACGGGCCGTCAGCGTTAAGGATCCTCTTCGACCATGCCAGTACCGCATTCTCCCGGAGACGGTCCGCGGACCGCCCGGGCCGGGGCCACGCGTCTGCTCACCCTCGAAGCCTTCCAGGCGGCGCGGCGCGCTCTGTCCTCGACCGTGCTCCGGACTCCCCTGGTCCCCCTCCCCTGCCTGGACACGGGCCGTCCGCTCTGGCTCAAAGCGGAGAATCTCCAGGTCACCGGCTCCTTCAAGGTGCGCGGCGCCGTGCACCGGCTGGCTGCCGTGCCCGCGGAGGAGCGGACGCGCAGGGTGGTGGCCCACTCCAGCGGCAACCACGCCCAGGCGGTGGCGTACGCGGCCCGGCTCCTCGGCGTCGAGGCGACCGTCCTCATGCCGGAGACCGCCACCGCGTTCAAGATCGGGGCGACCCGCGCGCTGGGCGCCGAGGTGATCACCGCGCCGGCGGAGGTCTACCGCGAGCGCGCCCTCGAACTCGCCGCCGAGTGCGGCGGCATCGTCATCCCGCCGTTCGACGATCCTCTGGTGATGGCCGGGCAGGGGACCGTCGCCCTGGAGATCGCCGAGGACATCCCCGCCGGGTTCCGCGGGTCCTCCAGTGGGTCCGGCGGGTCCGGCGGGTCCGCGGGCGAACTGACGATCCTCGCTCCCATCGGCGGCGGCGGCCTGCTCGGCGGGATCGCCGCAGCCGCCAAGTCCGTGCTCCCCGGATGCCGGGTCGTCGGGGTGGAGCCCGAGCTCGCGGCGGACGCCGCCGAGAGCCGCCGGGCCGGCCGCCGGGTCGCCTGGCCGGCCGCCCGGACCGGCCGCACCATCGCCGATGGGCTGCGTACGCCGATGGTCGGCGAGCTCACCTGGCAGCACATCCAGCGGTACGTCGACGGCATCGTCACCGTGACCGAGGACGAGATCCGTGCCGCGGTGGGCGTGCTGGCGGGCCGGGCCCATCTGGTGGCCGAGCCCTCCGGGGCCGTGGCCACAGCGGCCTTCCTCGCCGGGCGGGTACCGGGCGACGGGCCGTGCGTCGCCGTGGTCAGCGGGGGCAATGTGCACCCCGCGGACCTCGCCGCCCTGCTCACACCCCGGACCGGCGGCGACGTCACCCGCCCGGCCTGACTCCGGCCCGCGTGGCTTCGGCCCACCAGACCCCGGCCCCCTGAACTCGCCCGGCCTGGCTTCGGCCCATCAGACCTCGGCCCACCAGACCCCGGCCCCCCGACTTCGCCCGCCCCGACGACCAGTCGACCGATCGACAAGGGAATGATCATGGCAAGCGCTCAGCGTCCCCGGCTTCTCCTGTTCGATGTGCCGACCGGGCCGCGGCCCGGTTGGTACCTCCCCCGGCTCTGCGCCGAGTACGACCTGCACATCATGTGGCTGCTCAGCGGCGACACGGCCAAGGACCGGGCCCGGGCGGCCCAGTTCGAGCAGTGGTGCGGCCACACCACGATGCGCGGCCAGGAGACCGCGAGCGAGGAGCTCACCGCCTACGCCGAGGTGTGGCGTCCGGAAGGCGTACTCGGTTTCGGCGAGATGGCGATCGGTCCCATGCACACCGCGGCCCACCGCCTCGGTCTGCCGGCCAATGCCCCCTGGTCGATCCCCGCCCTGCGGAACAAACAGGAGCAGCGCCGGCTGCTGGCCGAAGCCGGTCTCCCCACCCCGCGCTTCGCCTCGGTGCGGAGCCTGTCCGAACTCCGCGCCGCCGTCGCCTCGGTGGGTCTGCCGGCCATCCTCAAGCCGAAGGCGGGAGTCGGCAGCATGGCGACGTTCCGCGTGGACGATTCGGCCGATCTCGCCGGGCTGTGGACGGCCGCCTGCGCCAGTTACGCGGACGACCCGCGGGGCGGGAGCGCGGCGGACTTCCTGCTGGAGGAGTTCCTCGTCGGCGTCTCGCCGCACACGGACGACCGCTACGGCGCGTACGCGAGCGTCGAGTCGCTGGTCCAGGAAGGCGTGGTCCAGCACCTGGCGGTGACGGACAAGTTCCCGCTCTCACCGGGCTTCCGCGAGAACGGGGGCATCATGCCGTCCGTGCTGCCCGGCACGGTCACCGATTCCCTCCTGGAGTGCGCGGCCCAAGCGATCAAGGCGATGGGCATCACCGACTCCGGTGTCCACACGGAGATCATGTTCACGGAGGACGGCCCCCGGGTCATCGAGGTGAACAGCCGCATCGGCGGCGGCGTCACCGAGATGCTCCACTACTGCTGCGGGTACGACTCGGTTCTCGCGCGCGCCGCGATCGCCACCGGCAGGCCCGTCCCGCCGTTCACCCCGCCGGTGCGCAGCACGGGTTACTTCCTCCCCCAGGCGCCGCAGGGCGCGACCGCCCTCACGAAAGCGCCTTCCGTGGCCGAACTGCTCGCGCTGCCCCCGGTGGCGGAGGCCGAGCTGGCCTATGCGGTGGGCGACCGGCCGCTGTGGCAGCAGGGCACCCCGGGCGGGACGGTGGCGCGGCTGGTCGGAGTCGCCGACTCGGCGGGGCCCCTTCTTGAGCTGTACGACCAGTTGAAGCCCGGCCAGCTGCTCGACTACACGTCGGCCCCGGGCGGGGCGGAGGGCTGACGGCCCCGGTCGGTCGGGGCGGAGGACTGACCGAAACGGGCGGCGCGGAAGGCTGATGGTGACGGACCGGCCGCGCGCGCCGGGACGGCGGTCCCCGCGGCCCGCGCGGCCCGCCGTCCGCACCCGCACCCGCACCCGCACCCGCCCTATAGCTGGCCCGCGACCGGCGATGCCGTCACCGATGCCGTCACCGACGCCGTCACGGGGGAGCCGTGCTCCGCTGCGCTGCCCGGGTGTCGCCGGGCGCCGGCGCGTGTGAGCCGATTCCGTTCTTCAGGAGACCGTGCTGTTCGATCAAGTAGCCGAGTTGGAGCCGGGTCGACGCACCGAGCTGCTGCATCAGCTCGGATACATGGCGCTGGCAGGTGCGTACGGAGATTCCCAGCGCCCGGGCGGTGGTCCGGTCGTCCTCGCCCTCGATCAAGTGCTGGAGTATGGAGCGCTTGGTCTGGTTCGCGACGCCCTGGATGAAGGTCTTCCGGCGCGGTGTGTTCAGCGGCTCGCCGGTCGACCAGGCGAAATTGAACAACTCGATGGCGAACGCGATCAGTTCGGGGTTCCGGACGGCCAGCGCTCCGCCCCGGGCGTCCCCCAGGGGCATCACCAGCACACTGCGATCGAAGACGACGAACCGGGCGAGATCACCGGTCACCGTCCTGGACTCCGCGCCCAGCTCGCCGGCCTTCTCCGCGTATTTCACCGTGGGCGGATCGAACCTCGCCGAGTACTGATACAGCGTGCGCAGCCGTACGCCCCTTTTGAGCAGCGGCCAGACATTCTCGGGGTCGCCGGTCAGCTGGAACTCCGGGTGGGGTCCGCCGGGCTGGGCGACGACGAGGTCCACCCGGCATTCGCCGACGCACTGCTCCAGCAGACGCGATAATTCAGCGGACGAATCGACCCGTTCCAGCTGAGGCCCCTCGAACGCCCGCAGCCGGGCGGCGTGAATCATCATCAGCTCGGCGAGCTGGCCGCGCGACCGCAGCAGTCCGCGCTGTGCGCTCTTGACCCGTTCCTCCCATTCCCCGAGGAATGAGTCCGACACTCTGGCGGGGTCGGTCACGGCGAGCCGCCCCGCTCCGAGATGACGCACCAACCCGGTCGCGATGAGGGTGTCGAGGGCCGCGAGAGTATCTCCCGAACCCTGACGCGGCATCAAATCCTCCATACACAGCGAACCTTTCGACGCGATACGCCGATAGAGATCCACCTCTGCCGAGGTAAACGCGATTGCTCTCTTGCCGGATACCGCGGAACCATCAGCAAGTGCGTCCACTTTGCCCACCTTCTTGATTACGGCAGTCGCAATCACGATGCTAGATTATTCCGTTCCGCTCATGGCCGACATGAGATCCTTCTGTTGAACAACGTTTACTTGTGTGGATGTTGCCTTCACAAGCGGAGTCGGTCATTTCGGAGGACGTGGACCGATTGCACCCCTTCCCATACCAAGTCGCTCTCTCCGCAGTCTCTTGATGGTTTTTGAGCTGCGGCGACGCGTACCGAAGGGATAGCCGCTCCCTCGTGTGCGGGCGACATCCATTCCCGACATAAAGATATTCGCGCGCCACACTGGCCGCCGATGACCCGAGGGAGTAATCGTGCCCACATCAGTTCTGCGGCTGGAGCTGACGGATTCCGAGGCGCAGCAGATCCGCAAGGTTCTGGATGAAGTCCTGCTCGACGCCCGCATGACGGATCAGTACTACTTTCTTGAGCAGGCTCATGTGCTCGCCCATGAGCTGCCCCGTCGTGTGCGCGAGGTGTTCTACGGATTCAAGCGGAATGAGCGGGACACGACCCTGCATGTGGTCGGCAGCCCCCTACCGCTTGACGATCTCGCTCCCACGCCCACCAGGTATGTCGAGGCCGATACCGACTACCGGATCAACGAGGCGCAGATACTCCACGGTCTCTACGGCAGCCTGCTCGGCGAGGCGATCGGCTATGTCTCGCAGCGGGGCGGCAGCGCCTACAACTCCATCATTCCGATTCCAGATCTCGCGGACGTACCGAATTCCAGCTCGGGATCGAGGCACGACTTCGGATTCCATATCGAGGACGCCTTCCACCCGGCCCGTCCCGACTATCTCGGTCTCGTCTGTCTGCGCAACGACGAAGAGGCGGGCACGACCGTGTCCAGTATCGAGGGGCTCGACACACTGAGTCCGGCGGAGTGGAATGTGCTCTTCGAACCGCGATTCCAGATCGGGCACAACCCTATTCATGAGACGTCCGGCGTCATCGACGAGGAGCGTCAGGCCATCTTCTTCGGCCGCCGGGACAGCCCGTACTTCCGGGTGAACTTCGCCGCGCTGAAGCCCGACTCGCTCTCGGGCATCGAGCGCAGCGCCGTGGAGAAGCTCCACGACCACCTCCACGCCAACAAGGTCACGCTGTCCCTCAAGGGCGGCGAGTTCGTCTACATCGACAACTACCGCTGCGCACACGCCCGCGACGCCTACACCCCGCTGCCCGCCGGTCGTTCGCGCTGGCTGTCGCGCCTCTGCTTCACCAGCGATCTGCGTCGCTCCAGCGCCCTTCGCTCCACCGTCCTCAGCCGCGCCATCGCGGCCTGATCTCTCCCCAGGAGGAACGTCGAGGTGTTCCAGCAGCTCCAACCGTCGTCGGCCAGGACGCCGGGAGCGGTGACCGGCGGCGCGACCGCATCCCGTGCGGATGCCCCCATCGGCATCTTCGACTCCGGGTTCGGCGGGCTCACCGTGGCCCGGGCGGTCTTCAGCCGGCTGCCCGGGGAATCGGTGGTCTATCTGGCCGACAGCGCCCGGTGGCCCTACGGTCCACGCCCGATCGCCGAGGTGCGCTCGTACGCGCTCGAATGTCTCGACCGGTTGGTCGGCATGGGCGTCAAAATGCTCGTCATCGCCTGCAATTCAGCGAGTTCGGCGATGCTGCGCGATGCCCGGGAGCGGTACGAGGCACCGGTGATCGAGGTCATCTGCCCGGCGGTGCGCCAGGCGGTGGCCACGACGCGGAACGGCCGGGTCGGGGTGATCTGCACCGAGGCCACGAAGACGTCGATGTCGTACGTCGACGCCTTCGCGGCAGCCCCGCACATCCAGCTCACGGTGCAGGCGTGCCCCCGGTTCGTGGAGTTCGCGGAACGCGGTGTCACCGAGGGTCCGGAGCTGATGGCGGCGGCGAGGGAGTATCTGCGCACCGTACGGGCCGCGGGGGTGGACACCCTCATCCTCGGCTGTACGCACTACCCGCTTCTCGCCGATGTCATCAGCGGAGTGATGGGCGACGAGGTGACTCTCATCTCCAGCGCCGCCGAGTCCGCCGGAGACATCGCCTGGCAGCTCGGCAAGCTGGGACTCGCCCGCGGCGCTACGGCTCCGCCGCCCTCCCGGGTGTTCAGGACGACGGGAGATCCACGGGAATTCCAGCGGATCGGGTCCCGGATCCTGGGTCCTGAGATGAGGGACGTGGCCGCAGCAGTGTGCTGACGATCTCCCTTCGGGCCCGCGGTTGGCCGGCCAGCCAGATCCCGAGCTGGTGGCCGGCCCCCGTGAGGCGGAGCGCGGAGAAGTCGGCGCGGGCGGCGAGCGCCGTGCGCAGGAGCTCGGTCACCCCGTCGGGAATGACCGCGTCGTGTTCCGGTACGACGAGGAGCGCCCGGCCCTCGAAGCGCGCGTACACGTCCAGGGCCCGGCTGTCACGCCAGCTCTCCGGGCGCCGGATCAGCTCGCTGAACCCGGCGCCGAAGGGAACGTCCCAGGCGTCCCTTCCATAGATCCCCGGGGCGCAGAGAGCGACGGCCGTCACCCGTGTGCCGTACAGCTCCAGCAGATCGGCGACGGTCTGGCCGCTCATGCTGAACCCGACGAGGATCAACGGACGCTCGGGGGCGAAGACTTCGCCGATGACCGCCGCGGCCTGGTCGCACCGCCGCCGGAGGCTGAGGTCGGACAGCTCGCCGGAGCTCTCGCCATGGCCCGAGAAGTCCAGCGCGACGACGGGATGCCCATACACGGCGAAGTCCTCGGCGAACGGCAGATTTCGCTCTTTGTTGCCGGTGCCCGCACCATGCATGATGACGACGCCACAGGCCCCGGCCCGCTCGTTCCGCGGTGTCACGGTGTAGATGCTGAGCCGTTCACCGTCAGCGGCGTGAACGGTCCTGTGTACGACGAGATCCATCGCAGCTCCAGACGTAGTGGTGCGTCACCTGGCCCATCGGCCCCGCCCGTCACGATGACACACGGCGCACTCGTGCGGGGAGCCTCTTCGGCGGAGGCGGGCGAAGCGCCCCATGACCTGTTCCGGACAGTCGTGATCCGGACATCCCGACGTGCTTGTCCGCTCTCCACGCCGCGCGCATGCTGAAGCGGAATCGATGTGCGGTCAGCGAAGGCGCCCATGTACCCCGAACCCCTCCAGACCCCCGGCCTCACGACGCTCGGCCCCTACTCGCCCGCCGTCACCGTAGGCCCCTTCGTCTTCGTATCCGCCCAGTCGGGCGTGGTCCCGGCCACCGGCGAGGTCCCTCCCGGCCCGTTCGAGGCCGAGTGCCGGCAAGCCTTCGCCAATCTGGAGTCCGTACTGAAGGCCGCCGGCAGCACTCTCGACCGAGTGGCCAAGCTGACGGTGTTCTACACCGACCTGGCGGACCTGCCGGCCCTCAACGAGATCTGCGCCCACTGCTTCCCGGCACGCCCACCCGCCCGGAGCGCCGCCATGGTGACACTCCCCGGCGGCCGGCGCATCAGCGTGGACGCCATCGCCGTGGGCCCGGCCTGAGTCTCCCCAGCCATGCACGCCAGGGCTCTGGCCGGCGGAGCCGCCCGGCCGAGGCTCCGGATGCCGACCTGCGGGCGGAGGCCGCGGGCCGGGCCGTCCGGTATCGGGGTGGGGCGCGGGAAAGCGACCCGGCGTGAATTAGCCGTTCTGGGGACGTCGACCGCTCTTTGCCCTTGACTGGGACCAGGCACGCGGAGAACGTCGCGCGCAAGAACGTGCAACCAGCTCTATGTGGGAGGGCACCGTGGATCTAACCTTCGTTGGGATTGATCCGGAGACGACTGGTGGCGGCTCGGCGACCGTATGGGTTGAGGAAGAGACAGCCGATCTGGTCCTTCAGGGCAAGGAGGCCAACGCGCTTCTGAAGGAGATGATCGGCGAGGCCGAGTAGGTACCAGGCCATGATCGGGGTATCCCCGACCACGAGACAGTGATTCGTATTCCGGCCCGCATGGTGCCGATTCTGAGGGAGGCGTGTGATGTCGCAGAACGGCGCTCCGGACTTCGCTGAGCTGCTGCGATCGGCACGGCACACCGCCGTGCACCTGGAGCTGCGGGACATTTACGACGTCGGCGACGAGACCGGCAGCTTCGACCGGTTCCTGCGGACGGGCGCGGTCGATCTCGACCCCGAGTCGGCGCAGTGGCAGGGGTGGACCCCGTTGGTGCGCGAGGCGATCGGCCGGGGTGTGGTCATGCGTCGCGCCCGGATCGTCTCTACGCCGGTCACGGACTACATCCGGTATGAACACGCCATGACGCCGGTCAATGTCGCGATCGGTGAGCAGGTCCGCTGGCTCCCACGCGACCGGGCGTCGGACATCGCCCTGCCGGGCAATGACCTGTGGCTGATCGATGACCGTCTGGTCCTCTTCCACTTCTTCACAGGCGTCGGTGACTGGGCCGGGCACGAGTTCACGGAAGACCCTGCCGTGGTGAAGCTCTGCGCTTCGGCGTTCGAGACCGTGTGGGAGCGGGGCACTCCCCATGGCGAGTTCACCGTCTGATCTCACCGCAGCTCCATGCCTTCGTCCCCGTCCTCAAGCGCTCAGGCCGCCCGGGATGCTCTCGCCGTACGTCTGACGCACCTCCGCAAGGATGCCGGCCTCACAGGGAAGGAGCTGTCCGCCCGGTGCGGCTGGCATCCGGCGAAGACGACCCGTGTCCAGAAGGGCGAGGCGGCCCCCACTGACGCTGACATTCGCGCGTGGTGCGTCGCCTGCGATGCCGCTGACCAGACGGAAGATCTGATCGCCACCGCGCGGGCGGTCGACTCCATGTACATGGAGTGGCGTCGCCTGCACCGCAACGGGATGCGCAAGGTTCAAGAAGACTTCTACACGCTGCACGAGAACGCCCGGATCTGCCGCGTGTACGCCTCGAACGGCGTCCCTGGATTCTTCCAGGCGCCCGGCTATGCGACGGCGCTCATGCGCAGCATCACGAACTTCCAGGGCACCCCCGACGATGTGACCGACGCGGTCGCCGCACGGTTGGCCCGCAGTCGATTCCTGTACCAGGGCGGGCACCGCTTCGTGGTGCTGGTCGAAGAGTGGGTGCTGCGGGCCCGGATCGGCGATGTCCGGGTGATGTCCGACCAGCTCTCGCACCTTCTTTCGGTGATACCCCTGGCCAGCGTTTCTCTCGGGGTGATCCCCTTCACCGCACAGCGGGCAATCTGGCCGCTGGAGGGCTTCTACCTGTTCGACGACCGGCACGTGGTGGTCGAGACGCTGACGGCCGAGATCAATGTGAGGCAGCCTCGCGAGATCGCCGACTACATGAAGGCGTTCCGAGGGTTGGGCGCGATGGCCGTCTACGGTGCCAAGGCCCGGCAGTTGATCGAATCCGCGATCGACGCTCTCTGAGCTTGCGCGCAATTCTCCGCAACTTCGTTGCCGCCCCCTCCGCCGCATCGGCAGGGTTGTCGCACTGCCCGAGCCGTGCTCGAAAGACGCTGATCCCCATCGGCCCCGGGCGTTGGAGGAGAACACACAGCCTGTCCTCCGACAGGGCCCATGTTCCAGCCCCGGAAGGAACCGTGACCTCGGTGATCGCCACCAGAGCCGCCGCCATCGGTGAACCCGGCCACTCCTCGCGCATGAGGTGATCTCACGCTTCTCGTCGGCTCTCCCGTGGAAGCCGGCGAGGGGGCCCGCCCCAGCGTCAGCCTGGGAAAGCGCGCCGCGACGGGCCGTAGGTGCACAACGGCTCGGAGACGGCCTCCGGGTCGCCGTACACAGAGGAGGCTACCGCCTTGTCTCTGAAGGAAGCACTCGCCCGCGAGGCCACCGTGCGCGGTGGCGACGACCCCGACAACACCGACATCGAGGACGGTGACGGCCAGGGCGGAAGCGGTTCGCCCGGCCACTGATCACGGACCACCTCCAGGAAGGGGGCCCCGGTCGATGATCGGGGCCCCGCCGACCGCCATGTCGAAGCGCCCAGGCCGGAATCCAGGCTCGGGCCCGATGTTCTCCCTAGGGTCTGCTCATGCATCTTCTGGTCGTTGACTGGGACTTCTTCTTTCCCACGCCCGCAGCGGGCGGGCCACAAGGACCGCACGACGATCTGTTCACGTGGCCGGTCGCGGAAGACGAGTTCCACACGGAAACGATCTGGGAGGCGCGGCACCGCGACTTCACGGCGGCCGGCGTGGAACTGCCGCAGGTGACGGGCTGGCAGGGCTTCTGGCGCAGGTTCCGGTTCTCTGACGGAACCGTGCTCGTCTACGCCGACAGCAACGCGTGGGCGGGGCTGCTCTGGCCCTCGGACCTCGACCGGCCCAACGAGCGCTGGGATTCGGTGCACCTGTACGACGCCCACCATGACGCCGGGTACCGGCAGAATCACCAGAGCTTCGAGGAGTGGAAAGCGTCGGGCGACGGCATCCGGTGTGAGACCTGGATGCTCGCGCATCACTGGGCGGGGGCTTCCCTGCACGTGCACTTCCCGCCCTGGCGGGAGTCGCTCGACCGTCCTCGGGAGGAACCACTCGCGCCGGTCGCCATGACGATCGACGACGGTCGGGCACCGGCCGCTGTCTTCGACCTGGTCTTCGCCTGCCGGTCTGGCGCGTGGGTGCCGCCATGGTGCGATGAAGCGTTCACCGAGTTCCTCCGGAGTGCCCCACTGCCGAAAACCGTGTTCGATCAGAACCGTTGGGTGCACCCTCGCCCGGACCCGGCCCGAATGGCGGAGATGAAGCGGGAGCTGTACGCGAAGGTCGAGAAGATGAATCGCCACAGCGGGTGAGGCCCTCGGCGAGGGGCCAGGTAGCGAAGAAAGGCCCCTGGAAACCGCCGGAACCGGCCGAGGCTCTCGTCATCGATGACCTGGAAGCCCTGGCCGTCGATGTGATGCCAGGCTGCGGCAACGACAACCTCTACCAGTAAAACCAGCGAAGCGCCGAGGCTCCTCCGGAGAGTAGGGGCCTCGGCGCACCCCTCGTGTGGCAGGGTGCCTCTGTGGTCACAGAACGCATCCCCTTCGAAGAGCTGCCCCCCAGCCGCCGTGAGGTGCTCGCCAAGCGGTTCGGCCCCATCCTGGACATCGAGAACTCCCCGGGTGGACTCGACTCGGATGTCGCCGCCCGCATCACCACCCCGCAAGGGACGTACTACGTCAAGGGAATGCGGACCGATCACCCACGCGTATGGACCCAGGCGCGCGAGGCCACGGTGAACCCGGCAGTCGCCGGCACGATCGCGCCCCGACTGCGATGGCGCGCGGCGGCGGACGGGTGGGACCTGAACGTCTGCGAGGCGCTCGACGGCCGTCACGCCGACTACCGGCCAGGCTCCGCCGATCTCCCCCTGGTGGTCGACCTCCTGACCCGTCTGTCCGCCGTACAGGCCGGCGAAGATGCAGATCTCCGATTCGCCGAGCAGCGGCTCAGCAGCTATGTCGAGTCGCCCTCAGATCTCGACCACTTCCGCGGCAACACCCTGTGCCATACCGACCTCAACAACGAGAACATCATCGTCTCCGAAGGGCGGGCCTGGCTCGTGGACTGGGCCTGGGCCACCCGTGGTACCGCATGGCTCGACGCCGCGTACTGGGTCATCTGGCTCATCGCGGCGGGCCGGCACGACCCCGTTACGGCGGAACGCCAAGCACAGCAGATCCCCGCGTTCCGCAACGCGCCGCCCGCCGCCGTCACCGCCTTCGCGGCAGCCAACACGAACCTGTGGCATGAGATCACCGACGGCGACTCCGACTCCGACTCCTGGACAACCAGGGTGCACGCTGCGGCCCAAGCCTGGCTAGCTCATCGAAGGCCGGTGAGCTGCCAGCCTCTCTAGTCCGGCAGCCTCACAACGGCCGGCGTGATCATGTCGTTGTACTCAAGGGAGATCGGATCCAGTTCGACGCTCTGAACCAGGACTCCGGGAAAGTCCTTGAACCGGGCGAGGGCGTCGGCGATGGCCTGAGTCAGCGTCTCGGCCGCGAATGAGCACGTGAACCACGACCGCTCAGGAGACTCGACCAGCGAGATCCTCCCGTCGTGAAAGCTGGCCAGCTCCGCCAGCGCATCGGACTGCTCCTCGGTGATGATGTCCTGCAAAACCAGGTTGAAGTACCAGTTACGCGCAGGCGCGGTGTTGCCTGACGAATCCATCGATATACCTCGCTTCTTCGCTCGGGTTCTGTGGCGTAGAGGAAACGGTGCGCCGCTGATTACACGGACAGCACAGCACGTATCCCCACTTATGCCCGCCTCCCGTGCGGGTCACCTTGAGCCCGGCCGCCTCCGCCCTCTTCAGTGCCGCCTCAACATCCTTCTTCTGATGCGGGTCGCCGATTCCCATGGCCGTACGTACCACTCTCCGACCGCGGGGAGGGCACGGCGCCGGAGCCGAAACCGCCCGATCGAGCTACCGTGCGACGCAACCGTGATTGCGAAGGTGGTCTACTCCCTGCTCGGTGCCGGAGCTCTCGCTCGGGATGGAGGCGCGGCACCAGTTCCGTCCAGGTGGTCAAGCTGCTCCAGCATGACGGCGGTACCTCCGACCGTCCGCCGGATCGCCGACTCACCGAGCTTCCCCCCGAGACCCGGACAGCGATCAAGGGACACGCCCGGGCACTCTGGAACACGCTCGGCCTTCGGGGAACCGCGCGGGTGGACTTCATCGTCGCTTCGGACAAGCGGGTCTACTCCCTGGAGGTCAACACCACGCCTGGCATGTCTGACGGCTCCAACTTCGTCAGCGGTGCCGAACTGTGTGGTTTCAGCCACGCAGATGTCGTACTGGCCATGCTCCACGAAGCTATCGTCCGCCCACCATACGATGTGCCCCTACCCGTCCCGCGCTTCGCTGGCGGCCCTTCGCTGAGGAAGCGCGCGTCCTGATCCCTCGGAGGGTCCAGCCATGCCCCGCGTCCACGATGTCCCGATGTGTCGTCAGCGTATAGAGCCTGACGAGTGGATTCGGCACGGCGGCGAGGAACTGGGCGATCGGATCGAGTGGTCCGATCGGGCGTGCGGCATGGCAGCCCTCCGGATGATCCTGCTGGCCTACGGGTGTGAGGCACCCCAGGTCACCGACCTCCTGAAGACCGGAGTCGAGAAGGGCATCCTGGTGGACCGTGGATGGGTCCACCAGGGGATCGGCGACCTTGCTGGGAGCTTCGGAGTCCCTGGCCGCGCGGAAGCGGTGCCCGCTGACGAGCTGATCGCCCGCCTCACCGACGCCCCCATGATCATTTCAGTCACGGAGCAGTTCCCCGACGACGGCCGGCGCGGCGGCCACCTGGTCGTCGCCCGCGGCTTCGAGGACGAGGAAGGCTCGGACCCGGTCATCCTGATCCGCGATCCGTCCGGGTGGGGGCAGACCCACGACCGAGTGCCCCTGAGCCGGCTGATCCGCTCGTACTCCGGCAGGGCCGTCACCTTCCCCCCGCTGCACCAAGGAGGCCGGAGAATCGCCGTCCTCGGCGAGATGGCCGAGCTGGGGGAGGCCGCTGCCACGTCGCACCGGGAGGTCGGCCAGATGGCTGCCGAGTACGGGGTGGACCTCCTTGTCGCGGTCGGCGACGCCATGGCGAAGCAGATGGCGCTGGCAGCCGCCGAGGCAGGCGTCCCGGAAGTGGCCATCGTCCGGGACAACGCGACGGCAGTCACGTTGATCGAATCCCGGCTCCGCCCGGGGGACATCGTCCTCACCAAGGCGTCCCGGGGCGGGATGCTCTGGCAGGTCGCTCAAGCCCTGAAAAGCGAGTCGATCACCGGCTACTAGGCCCCCTCCGTAGCTGCGGCCCACGCCAACTTCCACGGAACGAAAGCAGACCCATGGCGGGGGCCTGGGACACCCGGTCCTCAGCCGCCGGAGCGTCGCCGGGGGCTGCGAGCCGCCCTAAAGGCGAAAACCCCCCAGCACTCTCAACGGGAGAGTGCTGGGTATCACTCCGGGGAGCTTCAGCACACGTCAGCGAGCGGCGGCACCGGCACAACGGCGGCCGTGGCCATGCCGTTCTCGTCCAGCGCGATGGCGTTCAGCTCGACGCTGCGGACGACGACACCGGGAAGGTCATCGAAGCGGTCCAGGGCGTCCGCGATGGCAGCAGTGAGGGTTTCGGCTCGGATGACGCACATGAACCGGCTGTACCCCGGACGCTCAGCCAGCCCGATGCCGCCCTCGTGGAAGCGGTCGAGCCCGTCCAGGAGGTCCGACTGCTGAGGGGTGAGCGGAGCATCGAGGACGAGGTTGAAGTGCCACGGACGCTCAGGCACAGGCTCTGTGGTCTTTGATGAAGGCATCGACGCCCAGAAACGCAAAAAGGGCCCCTAACCTGGCATTCCTCCAGGTCAGAGGCCCTTCCCGGTTAACCGACAGACGAGTCGGGTTGTACGCCGGGGACTGTCTCCGTACCGCTATGACCTGTGCAAACGTGCGGGGAGGGGTCTTCTGTGGCTACTTTCGTGGCTACGTTGGAACGGCAGGGCTTCCTGGAACGGCCGGGCCAGGGTGTCGGCTTCCGGTCAGGGCGGCCCCTGGACTCGGGTCACGGAAACGATCTCCACTGTGGTGGAGACGTAGTACGAAGTGATGCAGCCGCCCACCAGGGCCTGGCGGTAGTCCGGCTCCTTGATGGGCTTTGAGCCCGCGCCGTACGGATCGGCCGCGAGCTTCTTGATACCCGTGTCGAAACGGCTGCGGACATCCGCGGGCAGCGCGGCCACAGTGGCGCGTGCCACGTTGGAGAACTGCACCCGGTACGCGCGCCCGCTCACTGGCCGGCTCCGGCAGGAGAGGGCTCGTCCAGGCCGGTGAAGCCGCTGAAGTCGCCGTTCCGCAGTTGCTGGAGCATGGCTTCGTCCTCGTCCCTGGCCTCCTGCGGCAGTGACCACCGCGCGGCGATGAGGGGTACGTCGGTGATCAGCGCGGAGCCGATCTCGCGGTCGAACTCCTCCCGCAGGTCCTCGGATAGGGAGGCCCGAATCCCGTCCAGGCTGGCGGGCAGGTCGACCGCCCGATCTCCGATGTTGGTCCGCAGCACAGGCCCGTCGTGCACCGTGCGCCCCTCTCGCTCACCACTACCTACGACAGCAACGCGGCCAGTCTTCCCCAGGGAGCCGGGGCACTCACGGAACGACACCCGGCGCGCGGAAGCACGACGAGCACACTGACGGCGACTTCCGGCCTCGTCCGGCTCGGCCGCCGTCGCCTCGGCTGGCGCCAGGCCGACCTCGGAGTGCGGATCGGCTGCTCCGCCTCCACCGTCTCCCGCCTGGAAGCCAGCAGGCACCCTGCGGACATCCGCCTGCTGACGGCCGCCGCGACCGCCGTCGGACTGCCACCCATTCTTCTGGCGGCAGCCTGCGGCATCACCACCGGAGCCGATCCCCGTCCCACTAGAGTGGCGCCGCACGCTCCGCCCACCGAGGAGGACCCCATGCACCGCCGTACCCTGCTCACCGCCGCAGGCACGGCCGTGCCCGCCTCCCTGCTCCTGGCAATCGACGACGCCCTCGCCGTCACCCCCACCGGCACCGGCACCGTGCCGGTCGACCACCGTCTCGCCCAAGCCCGGAAGATGTGGGACACCGGCCGCCATACGGCCCTCCTCGCGGAGCTGCCCGGCCTTCTCGGCGACGCCCACCGGGCCGCCCGATCCCGTACCCCTCTGGACCACGCCCGGCTCTCCGCCTGCTATCTCCTCGCCACCCAGGTCCTGGGGAAGATCGGCCGCTACGAACGGGCCCGGCTCACCGCCGACCGCGCCACCACCTACGCCGCTGTCGCCGAGTCCCCCATCGCAACCGCCGCAGCCGCCCGCGAGCTGTCGATCGTCCTGCGCCACCAAGATCAGCCTGCCGCCGCCCACCGGCTCCCCGCCACCGCGCCGGCGGACCGGCTCTTCCGCATCTCCCCGGCCGGTGCCGACCTCTATGCCGTCGGCGTCCACTGGGCCCTCGGCGACGCCGGGGCCGCGCTGGAGGCCGGGCGGCATCTGCGACCGGACCAGTTCCCCACCCCGGAACGCACCAGCCGGATGCACACCGACCTCGCCCGTGCCTGGTGGCAGTACGGCAAACCGGAACAGACCGCCCGGGAACTCCTCGCCGCCCTCCGGGTCAGCCCCTCCGAGGTCCGCGACCGTCCCTCCATCCGCACGATCGTCAGCTCGCTGTCCTCCCGGCACCTCCACACGCCCGGCGTCCGCGAACTGGCACTCGCGCTCACCCGCTGACCGACAGCACCGGTGCCGGGGCAGGCCGCCCCGGCACGCCGCCGACCCGGTCCTGTCATACGGGGGCGCAGGCCCGGTCCCGGCGGATCGCCTCCTGGGCCCACTGACTCATCCGCAGCCGCGGCACGATCTCCGGCTCGAACCAGTGCAGCATGATCCCCTCCGACAGCGGGAGCCCGGCAACGTCCCCGTCCCACCGGCCCCGGAACACCTGGACGAAGCCCTTCACCACGCCGTCCGGGCCCGTACTCCCGACCACGGTGAACCGCTTCAGAGCGGGGACCACCAGCTCGGCTTCCTCCCACAGTTCCCGCTGGATCGTCTCTTCCAGTCCTTCCCCAGGTTCGCGGTTCCCGCCAATCAGCGACCACGCCCCCGGGTCGCAAATCCCTGGAATGTCATCACGCAGGTGTAGAAGATACTGGCCGGCCGCGTTCACCAGCAGCGCGCCAGTACCTTTGATCTCGTCATCTCTCACCCCACCAGATATACGGGACGCACCCAGGATTCACGGATGGAATGCCATGCCATGGATCAGCAGTGGGGGTGGGGAGACGGGGACTGGTCTTCCCATGTCCGCTGCCTTCGCTGAACTGCTTGCGCAAAGACACAGCAGATGACCAGCCCTGCGGTACCGAGAGATCACACCTGCGCTGGATCGGCGGCAGCCCGCTTCTGCGCTGGGGGCGGCGGCTCGCCTGAACGGCTGCCTTCCGGGGACCCCCGACCTGCCACATCCGTCTCCGGTCTCGCAAAATGTGGCTACCTTCGTGGCTACTTTCATGGCTACGTTCACAGCCGAGTGATCCCGTTTGAACCGGTATGTACCGGTATTCAATCCCACTGCCTCAGGCCATGAAAAAGGGCTTCTGACCTGCAAGTTTGCTGGTCAGAAGCCCTTGGGGGCAGACGAGTCGGGCTATACGCCGGGTTCTGTGCCCCGGGACCTCGCGTCGTCGGGGCGACGGCCATCCATCTAGGACCGGTGTTGCCACCGGTCTCGTGCGGTCTACCCGCGGACTCGGGCGAGCAGCCCTCGAACGTCCGCGCAGAGCCGCCTGTTACAGCGGCCCCTCTTGACCTTGCTCCGGGTGGGGTTTACCTAGCCGCCTGGGTCACCCCAGGCGCTGGTGGTCTCTTACACCACCGTTTCACCCTTACCGAGGACCGAGGTCCCCGGCGGTCTGTTTTCTGTGGCACTGTCCCGCGGGTCACCCCGGGTGGGCGTTACCCACCACCCTGCCCTGTGGAGCCCGGACGTTCCTCGGGAGGATCCGGAGGATCCTCACGCGGCCGCCCGCCCGGCTCGTCTGCCGTGGCGACCATGCTACCCGGCGTTCCCCCCGGCGGCGGCTCACACCGCCATGAAGAGGATCTTCGCCGTGCCGGGGTCGGCCCGGGTGAGGCGCACCCTCAGCCGTTCGCCCAGCGGGAGAGGGGTGTCGCCCTCCACCCGCCCCACCACCGCCGGGTCCTCCAGATGGACCGTGCCGACCCTCGGCTCACGCTCCCCGACCTCCACCACGAAGCCGTCGAACACCTCGCCCACCCGCCCTCTCAGCAGCGCCGCCTCCACGATGTCCACGGACTCCCGCTCGACCGTGTTCGCGCGGCGCGCGCCCTCCGCCATCTCCCCCGGAAGGCCGTCGAGCGCGCCCAGCACCCACTCGGGCACCCCCTGCCCGGCGCAGGCCGCCACGCACAGCTCGCCCGTATAGCGGTCGATCAGCCGTCGCAGCGGCGCGGTGCAGTGGGTGTACGCGGCGGCCACCGCCGCGTGGATCGCGGGTGAGGGGAGCCTGCCGCCGGTGAAGACGGTGTAGCCCGCACCGCGCAGCAGGGTCGTGCACTCCAGGAGGAACGCGGCGTGACGGGCGTCGCGCGGATCGAGGGAGCGCACCACATCGGCGTACGGGACATGGTGCGGCCAGTCGATGTGCAGGGCCTTCGCCGAGTGGCGCAGCCGTGCCACCGCGCCGCCGGGGGCGGTGGGGAGGGTACGCAGCACACCGGTGCCGGCCCTGGTCATGATCTCGGCGGCGGCCATTCCGGTGAGCAGGGAGAGCTGTGCGTTCCATCCGTCGGCCGGGCGTGGTGCGCGGTAGCTCAGCCGGTACGAGCCGTCCTGTTCGGTGATCTCCTGCTCGGGTGTCCGGAGGGAGATCCCGCCGCGCTCGCGTTCCAGCTCCTCGCGGCGGAGCCCCACGTCCCGCAGCAGGGCGAGCTCCTCCGGGGCGGTGCCGTCGTCGATCCGCGCCTGGGCCGTGGCGTAGTCGAGCCGGGCCCGGCTGCGTACCAGCGCCCTTCTCACCTCGGCCGCGGTGGTACGGCCGTCCGCGTCGAGGTCGATCCGCCAGAGCAGGGCGGGGACGGTCTGCCCGGGAAGCAGACTCGCGGCGGCCTCCGAGAGCACGGGCGGATGCAGCGGAACCTTCCCGTCCGGGAAGTAGAGGGTCTGTACGCGGCGGTGCGCCTCGCGGTCGATCGCGCCGCCCGGGGCGACGAAGGCGGCCACGTCGGCGATGGCGTAGTGGACCCGGAAGCCGCTGCCGTGGCGGGCGAGGTGCATCGCCTGGTCGAGGTCGGCCGAGCCCGGGGGGTCGACGGTGAAGAAGGGGAGGTCGACAGTGGCGGCGGGGAGCCGTGGGGCCCCGGCCGCGGACTCCGCCTCCGCGAGCACGGCCGCCGGAAAGCCCTCGGGCACACCGAGCGCCGTCCGCAGCCGGCCCAGGGCGCTCCGCAGCGGAGCCTCGGCTGCGCCGGTGACGCGCATCAGGCGGCGGGGCATGACACCGAGCGTAGGCCGGGGGCGCCGACTCGGCATGCGGGCGGGCCGGGGAACGCCGGGCTCCGCCCCGAGGCCGATGCAGGACGCGGTCACGCCACCAGGGCAGCGGGTGCACCCGTCTCAGCAGCGGACCGGACCGGCCCGGGCGCGTACCCTGGCGCGGGGTGTGCCCCGCGCCCCGTTCCATGCGCATGAGGAGAACGATCCGTGCTCGTACTGTTGCCGCCGTCCGAGGGCAAGGCCGCCTCCGGGCGGGGGGCTCCCCTGAAGCCCGGGTCGCTGTCGCTGCCCGCGCTGGCCGAAGCGCGCGCCGCCGTGCTCGATGAGCTGGTCGAGCTCTGCGCCGCCGATGAGGACAAGGCGCGGGAGATCCTCGGGCTGAGCGACGGGCTGCGCGGGGAGATCGCGAAGAACGCGGCGCTGCGGACGGCGGGCGCCCGGCCGGCCGGGGAGATCTATACGGGGGTGCTGTACGACGCCCTCGGGCTCGCGACCCTGCCCCCGGACGCCAGACGCCGGGCGCGCTCCTCGCTGCTGGTGTTCTCGGGGCTGTGGGGCGCGGTGCGGATAGGCGACCGCATCCCGTCGTACCGCTGCTCGATGGGCGTACGGCTGCCGGGGCTCGGCGCGCTGGGGGCGTACTGGCGCCGACCCATGGAGGCCGCGCTTCCGGAGATCGCGGCGCGTGGTCTCGTACTCGATCTGCGCTCCTCGGCGTATACGGCCGCCTGGAAGCCGAAGGGCGAGCTCGCCGGGCGGACGGCCACGGTGCGGGTGCTGCACTCCCAGCTGGTCGACGGGGTGGAGAAGCGTTCGGTGGTCAGCCACTTCAACAAGGCGACGAAGGGCCGGATCGTCAGGGATCTGCTGGTCTCGGGGGCGAAGCCCAAGGGTCCCGGGGAGCTGGTCACGGCCCTGCGGGAGCTGGGGTACACGGTGGAGGCAGAGGCTCCGGCGCGGGCGGGGCGGCCATGGGAGCTGGATGTCGTGGTGACGCAGATCCACTAAGGGCGTCTATTGCCGCCTATTGCGCAGGATGCAACGCGCGTTGCGCACTGTGCGGGGGAACGGCAGGATGAGCCCATGACCTCCGTGCTGGATCTCGCGCCCGTCATCCCCGTCGTCGTCATCGAGAACGCCGACGACGCCGTACCGCTCGCGCGGGCACTCGTTGCCGGCGGGCTGCCCGCCATCGAGGTGACGCTGCGGACGCCCGCCGCGCTCGACGCCATCCGCGCCATCGCGGCCGAGGTGCCGCAGGCGGTCGTGGGCGCGGGCACCGTGATCTCCGCCGCGAACGTGGACGCGGCCGTGGCCGCCGGGGCGCGGTTCCTGGTGAGCCCCGGCTGGACCGACCGGCTCCTGGACGCCATGCGGCGGTCGGGCCTGCCGTTTCTGCCCGGGGTCTCCACCACCTCGGAAGTGGTGGCGCTGCTGGAGCGCGGAGTGACCGAGATGAAGTTCTTCCCGGCCGAAGCGGCGGGCGGCACCGCCTATCTCAAGTCCCTGGCGGGCCCGCTGCCCCAGGCCCGCTTCTGCCCGACCGGCGGCGTCTCGCTCGCCTCGGCCCCCTCGTATCTGGCGCTGCCCAATGTGGGCTGCGTGGGCGGCACCTGGATGCTGCCCGCCGACGCCCTCGCGGCGAAGGACTGGGGGCGGGTGACCGCCCTCGCGGCGGAGGCGTCCGCCCTGCGCGCCTGACGCTCCTGACGCGGCCCCTGGTCAGCCCTCGGTACCGGACACTCGCCCCGCCCGCCCCGGACAGGGCTGCCTCCGGACGCCCGGCCCCGGGAACGGAGACGCCCCGGGCCCGAAGTCCCCGGGGCGCTCACCGCAGCCGGGGGCCCTGCGCCCCCGGGCCCGTGTCATCCCCGCAGATGCGAGGTGTCGTTGAGGAGCCGTACGGACGCGTTGCCGTCCGCGTAGTACGCCACCGCCGAGACGGACGCCGCCGACAGCTCCATCCTGAAGACGGACTCCGGCGGTGCGCCGAGGGCCAGCCGCACCAGGGTCTTGATCGGCGTGACATGGGTGACCAGCAGGACCGTACGGCCCGCCGAGCGGGCCACGATCCGGTCACGGGCCGCCGCCACCCGGCGGGCGACCGTGGTGAAGCTCTCACCGCCGCCGGTCGGGGTCGCCCTCGCCGAGGAGAGCCATGCCGCCAGATCGTCGGCGTACCGCTCCTGAACCTCCGCGAACGACAGCCCCTCCCACGCGCCGAAGTCGGTCTCGCGCAGCCCCTCCTCGATCCGGACGTCGAGGTTCAGCCGGGCGGCGACCGCTTCCGCCGTCTCCCGGCAGCGCTTCAGCGGGGAGCTGACGATCTCCTGGACCGTGCCGCG
>NZ_VCLA01000193.1:3857-8854 GCF_009600885.1 Streptomyces jumonjinensis | reverse complement strand
TGGTCCAGGACCTTGTCCGTGTTGGCGTGGGTCTGCTGGAGCTGGGCGGCGAAGTCGTCCGCGTGGAGGAACGCACCCGCCTCATCGAGTGAGAGCTGTCCGGAGACATGGATCAGCTCGCCGGATCTGATCGCCTGCGAGTAGCCGAAGTCGCTCTCGGCCGACACGTTGTGATGGAAGACATCGATGGTGGCCACGGTGCTCGCCTTTCTGATGTGCTCTCTTGCGGTTACTCAGAAACCATAGGAGAGTGACAGGCGACCTGGAAGAACGCACTTTTCGGTGACTGAGGAACCTGATGGTGACCAAGCAACTGCTCAAGGGCCTGCCCGAGGACGCGGACCTGAGGCGCGCGGACTCCCTGGCACGGGAGATCTTCTCGGACGTCGCCAACAAGTGGGCGCTCCTGATCATCGAGGCGCTCGGCGAACGCACCCTGCGCTTCAGCGAGCTGCGGAACGAGGTCGAGGGCATCAGCCACAAGATGCTCACCCAGAACCTGCGCATGCTGGAACGCAACGGCCTGGCCGACCGGAAGGTGCACCCCACCGTGCCGCCGCGGGTCGAGTACACCCTCACCGAACCGGGCCGGGCCCTGCGCACCACGGTCGACGCCATGTGCGGCTGGACCCACCAGCACCTCGGACACATCGAGGACGCGCGCCATCGCTTCGACACCTGACAGGCCACCGGGCGGCCGGGGTCGAAGCCGTAGCGGCGGGCGAGGCCGGGGCGGCTCGGGTCACCGTGCCTGCCCTCGGTCGCCGGCAGCGCGTACTGCAGGACCTGGTCGTGGGTGAGGAGCACCCGCTGCGTATGGCTGGCTCACCGTTCCACCGGCGGGGTCACGGTTGCGTCTTCACCGGAGGCTCCACCTTGCGGAGGGGGCGGGCCGGAGTCACATACCGCCGGTGGACGAGCACGTCGAACCACTCGGCCAGGGAACCGCCCGCCATGTGGTGATCGGTGTCGCGCTGCGGGTCGTGGCGTGGTCCGATGAGCCTGGACCTGGTGGGCTGGGCGAGCCAATCGGCAACCTGCCGCGGAGCATCCGTGCGGAGGTTCAGCAGGTAGTCGCCCGCTGACTCGTCGTCCAGCACCGACTCCACCAGCGGTAGTACGGGACTGGGCACCCGGTGGGCCGGGGTGCCGGTGTAGGTGGCCAGTTCCCCGGCGCCGAAGGTGAGACCGATCGACAGGTACCGGACGCCGAGGTGTTCGTGCAGGTGGCTTCCCGCGTTCCGGGACGGAGTGGCCGGGTCCGGCGGAAAGCTGACGACCCTGGCGCGTGCGTTGGCGGTGTGGGAGCTGGAGGACCAGAAGAGCACCTTGTGACCGGTGTGCCGGTGCCACCACAGGACGTTCTCGGCGAACGACCGCTCGTAGCAGGCCATGTTGTGCGGGTCCAGCGGATCGTCGTGGTCGTGGAGCTCGTAGTACTGGACAACCAGCCGTGCGTTGTGGAGCGCCCACGCATGACCGTCGTGGCCCGGCGCTCCCGCCACCAGGTCGTGCGCCGCCTGTGCACGGTCGCGCCAGGACCGCCCTGTGCACGGTCGCGCCAGGACCGCCTGTCGGGCAGGGCGCGGAAACGGCGTGTATGGGCGGCCACCTCGCCTTCCGGGCGGAGGCCGGCGTAACAGCGCTCCAGTTCGTCCAGCAGTCCGGGTTCGGCCCTGCGCACATAGTCGGCCACCGTGTCATACGCCGACGCCCCCGTCTCGTGGGGGCTGACCCCGACGAAGCGGACCGGATCGTCCGGGTGCGTCTCGTTGAAAGCACGCATCCATCGGACGAGGGCAAGGACCTCCTCGGTGCGGGAGAACGGCTCGGCGGCCTCCAGCAGCGCCACGGGGTCCCCGGTGCCGGTGCGGACATGGACGTCGAGCCGGGCGCCGAGCGTCCAGTCCTGGTCGAGGGCGACGGCGCGGAAGCCGGCCTCACGGACCAGCAGCTGGGCGATACGCGACTGGAGAGCGAAAAGCTGGTGCGCGCCGCGCGTCCCAGCACCGTAGCCCACCACAGCCGTCTGCTCACCGAGCATGCCGAGCAGCGGCCGCAGGTCCTCCAGTGGCTCCGAGGCGTCCATGGTGGTCAGGGGGTGCGCCGTGTCCCTGATCCAGTTCTGAACCGCCGCGCGTTGTTCCGGTGAGATCGCCATGGAGTCACCTTTGTACCTCAAGTCTGGTTGAGGTCAAGCCTGTCCGGGCGGGCCGCGCCGGTCGGCTGCCCGTTCTGTGTACCGGATCCGGCTTCCACTCCTCCCACTGGGAAAGGAGCGGCGGGTACGGGGCCGGGCGTTCCCGGGCCCGCTCACGTGTCTCGTCCCCGACAGCGGTGAGGAACTCCAGGCCGATGTCGCCCGCCTTCGGCCCACCGGCGAGTGTCGCCGGCTCGATGCCGCGGCCGAGCCGTTCGTGCTCGTGTACGACGAGGGTGACGGCCTTCTCCAGCCTGGGGCGCTTGGCGACGCGGGTGGACATCGAGCAGGCGTGCGATTCTCCGCGCTCGAAGTCGTCACTCACGACCCCGGACTGTTTCATGACCGCGCCGGCCTGCACTCTCACCCGCGTCGCCGACGGGATCGCCGAGCCGACGCACACCCGCCGCCGGTCAACACGCTTCCATGTCCGGCACCGAAGCGTTGACGGGCGCGGGCTGGGCCGGACCCTGTGACTACGACGACGGCACCGCGAAGTTCTCCGCGGTCGTCCGCGATCGGGAGCACCACACGCTCCGCAAGACGGACCACTCGGCTACGCCGGAGGCTGCTCCGGGAGCGTGGACCATCCCCGCACGAGCGGGGCCCGATGGGTGGCCGGCGCTCTCCGCGTGACCCAGGGGCAGCAGACTCCCGCGCGAGGGAAAGGTGCCGCAAAGTACGCACAAGTATCTGGCATATTGTCAGCCTTTGCCACCGAACGGCACCTGACGGCGATCAGAGTGCGCCATCCATATCCGGCACGAGATACCGCACACTCTTCCGCATTTGACCGGATCACCCCGGAGGAAAAGGGGGAAACGGATGGAACGGTGGTGTTGATTCCGACGAGGGCCAACTCATCGAGATTCCCCGCGCGTTATCGCCGAGCGATCACCACAGGGGGGAGGCACCGCCCCGGCCGGGCGCGGTGATTACGCACATCTCCTGGTCACGCCCTTGATGCGGAGGCAGTCCGGAGTGTCTACTCACACCGGCGCGGACACCGTGCAGTCCACCAGAACCTGCGACTTCACCGCCGACCTCAACGCGCATTGGGCCCGCAGCACCAGCCTGAACTGCCACGCCATACCGGTGGACAACCCGGTGGACAACCCGGTGGACACCATCCTGTGGTGGTCCACCGACTCGACGGTCGTCTACGACCTCGAAGGCGACAGCCAGGGCCCATCACCTGGGAGCGGACCGGCTCGCCCCAGCAGGTCTGACCCGCGAGCGAACCGGGGCGGCTACGGGAGCCGCAGCGCCCCCGCAGCAGCACCCATACTTCCGGTGGCCGCCCGGTCCGCCGACCGCCGACCGCCCACGGCGACCCACCGGGTGAGGACATCGGCGAACGCCCGGCTCAGCAGGCCCAGCACGAGGCGGCCGCCCAGGCCGCCGACAGCGTCCCCGGCACCACCCGCACCGGCATCACCGTTGCCGGATTTATCGGGTCCGATGGACGGAACACGCAGGCAAGAGTACGCAAAAGACCCTGGCCTCCACACGAGAGGTCAGGGCCTGCACTGGAGCGCTGGGCAGGCCTTGCACCTGCATCCCCCCACGGGAAGTGGGGTGTCTTTCCTTGGACCACCAACGCGCGTCCCCCGACCAGGATTCCCGGCCGCGAGCACATGATCACTCTACCCCATACAGGCCGGGATGACACGCCGCCGGCTACTGGGGGTTGCCCATACTGGTGGGCTCGCCTATTCAACTGTCGTCAGCTCTTCCTGGGATCCAGCCTGATGGTGACGGCAGGCGGTCCCCGGCGGCGTATCGACTCCAGGCGCTCCGGCTTGGGCGGCCGGTTTGGCGGTGGTGACCTGGTGGTAGCCGAAGGCACCGGCGACGACGGGGGCGGGCATCTCCAGGACATGCCGGCGGATTGCCGCTGCCCGGCCGGCGCCGGCGCGATACCCGCGCGCCCGGGCGGGTCCGTCATGTCGCGGAGCCGCCGTTCGATCCCGCGCGAGAACCTCCGTGCTCGGTTCGACGGCCGGCACGTTCCCGGGGCCGACGCCCCGCAGGCCAGGAATGCGACCGCACATCCACGATCGCCGCCCCGCCGGCACCGGGTCTCCGGCTCAGATGAGGCTGCGACACCACGGGGCGCGGCCCGGAGCCGGGGAGGTTCCGCGTTCGTCCTGTCCCGGGGCGCCGTCATACTGTTCGCCGTCGCCTGTGGAACCGCGGTGGCCAACGTCTACTTCGCCCAGCCGCTCCTGGCGACCGTGGGCCGCGACCTCGCCATGAGCCCGGCGCTTGTCGGCAGCGTCGTCACCCTCACGCATGTCGGATACGGGCTGGGGCTCTTCTTCCTCGTACCGCTGGGCGACGTGGCCAACCGCAGACGGCTCGTCGTGGCCCAGTTGCTGCTCCTGGTGGTGGCGCCGGCAACGGTCGCCATCGCACACACCGCTCGATCGGCAGCGCCACCGGTGCCATCGCCGCGACCTCCCTCTACGCGACAGCCGGCTGGGGCACCGTATGCGCACTGGGCACCGCAATCAGCTGCCTCGCGTTTGCGCTGTGGGCGCTCACGCGACACAGCGTTCCGGACCCGGCCGTCAAAGCCGCCGAGGCTGTTGATGTATCGACCGATTGATGAGCAAGATCGGCAAACGGCGGCGCGTGTGGCGTGGCTGGATCGGCACCGGGATCATGCCCGTGAAACGGGGTCAGAAAGTCGATGTGCTCAAGAACTTGAGGAGCACCGTGCTATGTACGTTCCGGCAGGTGCCGCCACCCCACCACGGCCGGCACCGCTGGGTCCACCTCCGGCACGACGACA
>NZ_VCLA01000193.1:3265-3473 GCF_009600885.1 Streptomyces jumonjinensis | reverse complement strand
CACCTTCACCGGCTTCCACTACGCCTCCCGCTCCCAGGACCCGGCCGGACTGCTGAACGGCGACGCCACCCCGCACCCGCGCGGCCTGGCCATCGCGGGGCGAATCTCCGCGGTTCGAGCCGGTCCTGGAAGCGATCCGGGTGCCCAGGCTCGGCCGCGGACGGCCGCGCAAGCGACCGGAGCGGGGTTCAGCGGCCTCTGAGGACCC
>NZ_VCLA01000193.1:1347-2752 GCF_009600885.1 Streptomyces jumonjinensis | reverse complement strand
GGCTCCGGGCATCGGCATTCCCCGGCATGGGCTGCTGCCGCCGTCCCCCGGATTTCCGGTGCCCCCGAGGTACCCGGTGCCGACGCGCCGGGGCAGTGGGCGACCGGAGCACACGATGGCCAGGAGACCGCACGCGCAGAGCGCCAGCGGAAGCGCCGCGCCCCGGCCGGCCGGGGCGAAGCCGCCGATCGCGAGCGACGCCAGGGACGGGAGGCAGACGGCCAGGCCACAGGCCAGGAGGATGGGGGACCACCAGCCCGTGGGCCCCACACCCGGGGGGAGGCGCAGCAGCGGGCGCTGGACCCGCAGAAGGGCCAGGGTGAGGGGGATCATGACGGCGGTCAGAAGAATCAGCCAGGGAAGGCGCAGCGCCAGCCACACGGTGGTGCCGATGGCGGGCTGAGGGGCAAGGCCTGTCGGGTAGAGAGCCAGGGCGACCAGGATCACGGGGATCATGTGCCACAGGTAGACGGTCATGACCGCAGCGTTGAGCCGGTTGACCCGGGACCGCAGACGGGGGCGGGTGAGCAGGCGTTCCAGGGCGGGTTCGGCCATGAGGAGAAGTCCGGTCTGCGCGGCTGCGAAGGCCAGCAAGGCGATCGAGGGCGGGTCCGTGTTCCCCACCCGTGTCCCCGCGCCAATCATGTCGACGGGGAACGGGCCCCAGCCCAGCAGGCCGGCCAGGAGCACGACACCCCCCGCAGCCAGGGCCCGGCACCGCCACCGCGGGGTGGTGAGCGTGCCGTCCTGCCAGGCGAACCCCCACTGGTGCATCGAGCCCCACACGAGCAGATAGTTGGCGAAGCCGATCACCGGCAGCCGAGGGCCGAGCACCAGGGCGTCCACTCCCGCCGCCCCCAGCGCCATCACCACCGGCACGGCCGGCCCCCATCGGCGGTGCGCGGCGTGCAGGAGCGGCGTCAGGGCGATCAGCATCAGGTAGACCGGCAGGAACCACAGATGCAGCGCGATGAGCCAGCCCGCCTGGGCCAGCACGCCGGGTTCCGCGCCCGCGAGGCGGGCCGCGGCGACGGCCGGAGCGCACACGGCCGCGTACACCGCCGTCGGCCACAGCAGCCGCGCGGCCCGCCCCTGCACCCAGGACCGCCAGTCCTCGCCCTGCCGGTGATGAGATGTCCAGGACACCGCGTTCGCATAGCCGCCGACGAGGAAGAAGACCGGCATGACCTGCAGCACCAGCGTCGGCCAGCGCCCCCAGCCGACATAGTCGAGAGCGTTCAGCCCGGATAGCGCCCCGCCACGGTACGTGACATCGACCAGCAGCCAGTGGCCGAGCACCACCGCGCCGATGGCGCACACCCGCAGCAGGTCCGCGCAGCGGTTCCGTTCCGCCCTCACATCATCGATCATCGCGCGGTGCACGCCCGGACGGGAAATGTCGCGG
>NZ_VCLA01000193.1:0-884 GCF_009600885.1 Streptomyces jumonjinensis | reverse complement strand
CTGCCGCGTGCGGCGCCGACAACGCCTTCGCGGGGAAGGCCGAAGCCGACGCTGCCGAACATCTGCGCTCGAAGACGTGGCCGCCCTGCCTCAGGCGGACGACAGCGGCGTCCAGATCCCCCTGGTCGTGCAAGTCCTTCTCGTTGAAGTAGACGTCGAAGCGGGTGCCGAACGCGGCGAGCGACGACTTGATCTCCTCGAACATCGGGGCCGTGCCCTCCGTCCGGAATGCGGCGAGGGCCTCGGTCTCCGGCAGCTCCAGGGCTCCGGGCCGCCGACGCAGCACCGCGGCGGCGATCTCCTCGATATATGCACCGATGTAGCCGTCCTCGGGCGCCTGCGAGCCCTGCGCCACGGCGAGCAGCGAGCGGGCGAACCGGTCGATCTGCACGCCGGCGCCGTTGAAGCAGTACTCCCGCGACACGTCCGCACCCGCTGCCTCCAGCAGCCGGGCGAGCACGTCGCCCGCGACCGCCCACCGGGCCCCGCCGATGTGCACCGGCCCGGTGGGGTTCGCCGAGACGAACTCCACATTGAGCCGAAGGCCGCCGAGCCGGTCCGTACGGCCATACGCATGGCCGACCAGGACGATGTCGCGCGCCAGGGCGTCGATCGCCGCGCTCTCCAGCGTAATGTCCAGGAATCCAGGGCCCGCGACCTCGGCCTTCGCGGCTCCGGCGGTGCCCACCAGCGGGGCCAGCACCTCGGCCACGGCTCGGGCGGGCAGGCCCGCGGATCCGCCGATTCGGGTGGCCGCGGCAGGTTGCGCGACGTGGCGCTGCTGGAGCCCCGCCTTCTGCCGACCCCGAGGGACCTGGCCCCGGCCGGGCCGCTACAGCGCTAGCGCTCCAGGCGTCTGTTGCAGCGGGGGCGGGGCCCGGGTC
>NZ_VCLA01000021.1 GCF_009600885.1 Streptomyces jumonjinensis | reverse complement strand
AGCGACGACTCCAGCCGCCGGGCCTCCGTCCGCCAGCGCGCGGCGTACGCGTCCCCGCCCCGCCGGGCCGTGCGCCAGGCCGCCGCGAGATCGTCGCCGTACTCCCTCGGCGGCTCCTCACTGAGCAGGGCGACCACCTCGGCCGCCCGGCGCGCGCCGACCTCCAGCGCGCCATCGAGAAGAGCCCGGGCCAGCCGGGGGTGGAGGCCGAGGCGGGACATCCGTACCCCCCGCTCGGTCGCCCGGCCGTCCTCGTCCACCGCGCCGATCGAGCCGAGCACCGAGCGAGCCGCCGCCATCGCCCCGGCAGGCGGAGCGTCCAGCAGCGCAAGCCCGCTCGCCGAAGGGTCCCCCCAGCAGGAAACCCGCAGTGCGAACGCGGCCAGATCCGCGGTTCCGATCTCGGGCGACGGGAATCGAGGCCGCCGTGTCTCGTCGGCCTCGGCCCAGCAGCGATACACCGTCCCGAACGCCTCCCGGCCCGCCCTGCCGAGCCGCTGCGTCGCTCCAGCCATCGACACCGGCACGGTCACCAGCGACCCGAGCCCCCGCGCATGGTCCATCCGGGGCTCACGGGCCAGCCCCGAATCGACCACGATCCGCACCCCGGGCACGGTCAGGCTGGATTCGGCGACGGAGGTGGCCAGTACCACCCGCCGGGCGTCCCCACCGCGCAGCACCGCGTCCTGCACCCCGGCCGGGGCCCGCCCGTGCAGCTGAAGAACCTCCGCGGCCACCCCCTCCAGCATCCCGGCGGTCCGGGCGATCTCCCCCGTACCCGGCAGAAAGCACAGAACGTCACCGGAGTGCCGGTCCAGCGCCAGCCGGACCGTCGCGGCCACATGCCGCAGCAGCGCGGGGTCCACCCAGCCCCCGTGAGCGGGGCGGACCCCGCTGGGCGGCGGTGCGTAGCGGATTGCGCACCCGTACCCCTCGCCCCTGCCGCTCACCACGGGCGCGGGTCCTGAACCCTCCAGTACCGTCAGCAACTCCGCCCACGCCTGGGCGTCACCCGTGGCCGAGGCGGCGATCAGCTTCAGCTCGGGCCGGAGGGCGGCCCGCACATCCACCAGGAACGCCATCGCGGTGTCCGCGTCGAGATGCCGCTCATGGCACTCGTCGAGCAGCACCACATCCACACCGGCCAGCTCCGGATCGCGCTGGAGGCGCTGCAACAGGACACCGGTGGTGACCACCTCCACCCGGGTCGCGGGCCCGGCCCGGCGCTCGCCGCGCACCGTGTAGCCGACCGCCTCGCCGGTCTCCTGGCCCAGCAGCCACGCCATCCGGCGCGCGGCTGCCCGGACCGCCATCCGGCGGGGCTCGGCGACCAGCACCCGCCGCCGGGGTCCCTCGCCCACCAGCCCGGCGAGCGCCAGCGGCACCAAGGTCGTCTTTCCGGTGCCCGGCGGCGCGGACAGCACCGCTGCCCCGCGCTCGTCCAAGGCGGCGAGCAGCTCGGGCACGGCCTCGCGTACCGGGAGACGGTCGAGTGCGTCGGTTCGGATCATGCGATCAGTCTCATACGTCCCGGCGGGCCGTGTTCCGCGTTGTCCACAGTCTCAGTGCGCTCATCTGTTTGTATTACTGAATGCGGGTTGTGTGACGGGACACGGGAGCGTCGGCGCGAGGCGCTCGCCCGCTCACGGACGGGCGATCCCCCACTCGCGAACGTACGAGGCGACCGCACGCCCCGCAGGCGCGCGAGACGATCCGTCCCCTTCGCAGGCGCGCGGGACGACCCCCCATTCGGAGGCGCGCGGGACGACCCCCATTCGCAGGCGCGCGAAGCGCCCCCCCACTCGCGGGCGTACGACGTGATCGCACGCCCGCAGCCGTACCGCCGTACCTCAGTCCCGTACGCACACGAAGATCGCCGTCCCCGGGATCAGATTCCCCCGCAGCGGGGACCAGCCGCCCCACTCCTGGCTGTTCCAGGCCGGCCACTCCGGTTCGACCAGATCCAGCAGTCGGAAGCCGCCCGCCACCACATCCCGCACCCGGTCACCGATGGTCCGGTGATGCTCCACATACACCGCGCGCCCCCGCTCGTCCTGCTCCACATAAGGGGTGCGGTCGAAATACGACGCGGCCACGCTCAGCCCCTCGGGCCCGGGCTCGTCGGGAAACGCCCAGCGGATGGGGTGCGTGACGGAGAAGACCCACCGCCCACCGGGCCGCAGCACCCTGCGCACCTCGGCGAAGACCGTCGCCGGGTCCGCGACGAAGGGCACCGCCCCATAGGCGGAGCAGGCGAGATCGAAGGATTCGTCGGCGAAGGGGAGCGCGGCGGCGTCCGCCTCCACCAGCGGCAGCCCTCCGCCGATCCGCAGCGCGTGCTGGAGCTGGCGGTGGGAGAGGTCCAGCGCCACCGGGCGAGCGCCCTGCGCGGCGAGCCAGCGGGAGCACTGCGCCGCGCCCGCCCCGATCTCCAGCACGTCCTGCCCCTTCAGGGACTCCGCCGGGCCGAGCAGCCCCGCCTCCGCCTCGTCGAGGCCCTCGGGACCCCAGACGAACCGGTCGTCCCCGAGGAACGCGCCGTGCTCGCTCTGGTACTCATCGGCGTTCCGGTCCCACCAGCCACGGCTCGCCCGGCTGCTCTCCGTGTTCCCCGCGTCGCGGCGGGTCGCCTCCGGTTCGGGACTGTCGATGTGGTCGATGTGCTGGATCATCTTCACCGTCGTTGTCGTTTATGTGTCGGTGCGATTAATGGCGGCCATGGTGGCCTCCGCAAACACGAGTTGTGCCGGATATGCGACGATCCACCCCGGGTGTGCGCCTTCGCGCATTGACCGTGTCCGGCTGCCCCCGTATGCTACAAGTTGCGCTGCGGGCCTGCGCGCCTCAGACCGAGTAGGCCGCGCTTGCATCTGTATGTATGTCCCCTCGGTTCACGAGGCGCCTCCAGGCGATCCCGTCTGGATCGGCGCTTCGAAGGCTGTCCGGCTTCTTGCAGCTGCGATACAGGCTCACGGCGTAGCAGTACCTACGACTTCAATGTCCGTACCGGAGCCCTTTCCCACATGACGAGCAGCACCGAGACCACCGCCACTCCGCAGGTAGCGGTCAACGACATCGGTAACGAGGAAGCCTTCCTCGCCGCGATCGACGAGACGATCAAGTACTTCAACGACGGCGACATCGTCGACGGCGTCATCGTGAAGGTCGACCGGGACGAGGTCCTGCTCGACATCGGTTACAAGACCGAAGGTGTCATCCCGAGCCGCGAGCTCTCGATCAAGCACGACGTCGACCCCAACGAGGTCGTCAAGGTCGGCGACGAGATCGAAGCCCTTGTTCTCCAGAAGGAGGACAAGGAAGGCCGCCTGATCCTCTCGAAGAAGCGCGCCCAGTACGAGCGTGCCTGGGGCACCATCGAGAAGATCAAGGAAGAAGACGGCATCGTCACCGGTACCGTCATCGAGGTCGTCAAGGGCGGCCTCATCCTCGACATCGGCCTGCGCGGCTTCCTGCCCGCCTCCCTGGTCGAGATGCGCCGTGTCCGCGACCTCCAGCCCTACGTGGGCAAGGAGCTCGAGGCCAAGATCATCGAGCTGGACAAGAACCGCAACAACGTGGTCCTGTCCCGCCGTGCCTGGCTTGAGCAGACCCAGTCCGAGGTCCGCCAGACCTTCCTCACCACCCTCCAGAAGGGCCAGGTCCGCTCGGGCGTCGTGTCCTCGATCGTCAACTTCGGTGCCTTCGTGGACCTGGGTGGCGTCGACGGACTCGTCCACGTCTCCGAGCTGTCCTGGAAGCACATCGACCACCCGTCCGAGGTTGTCGAGGTCGGCCAGGAAGTCACCGTCGAGGTTCTCGACGTCGACATGGACCGCGAGCGTGTCTCCCTGTCGCTGAAGGCGACCCAGGAAGACCCGTGGCAGCAGTTCGCCCGCACCCACCAGATCGGCCAGGTCGTCCCCGGCAAGGTCACCAAGCTGGTTCCGTTCGGTGCGTTCGTCCGCGTGGACGAGGGCATCGAGGGTCTGGTCCACATCTCCGAGCTGGCCGAGCGCCACGTGGAGATCCCGGAGCAGGTCGTCCAGGTCAACGACGAGATCTTCGTCAAGGTCATCGACATCGACCTCGAGCGCCGTCGCATCAGCCTCTCGCTGAAGCAGGCCAACGAGTCCTTCGGTGCCGACCCGGCTTCGGTCGAGTTCGACCCGACCCTGTACGGCATGGCCGCGTCCTACGACGACCAGGGCAACTACATCTACCCCGAGGGCTTCGACCCGGAGACCAACGACTGGCTCGCCGGCTTCGAGACCCAGCGCGAGGCCTGGGAGACCCAGTACGCCGAGGCGCAGCAGCGCTTCGAGCAGCACCAGGCTCAGGTCATCAAGTCCCGCGAGGCCGACGAGGCCGCTGCTGCCGAGGGTGGCACCGCCGCTCCGGCCGCCGCGCCCGCCAGCGGTTCGTACTCCTCGGAGTCGGACGACAACTCCGGCGCCCTGGCGTCGGACGAGGCGCTGGCCGCCCTCCGCGAGAAGCTGGCCGGAGGCCAGAGCTGAGGCTCTGCACCGGCTGACGGATAGCTGAGAGAGTAAGGCCCGCTCCCCCTGGGGAGCGGGCCTTACTTTTTTCTCCCGATGTCGTCCTCCGAGTGTTCATCCTCCGTGTGCGGGGAATGCCGGTGCGCTACCGAGCGTTGTGGCCTACGAACACGAGGAGGAGCGGTAATCGTGCTTGATCCGCAGGGTTTGTACGAATGGGAGCCGAAGGGGCTCGCGGTCGTCGATGTGGCGCTCGCGCAGGAGTCTGCCGGCCTGGTCATGCTGTACCACTTCGACGGATACATCGACGCTGGAGAGACCGGTGAACAGATCGTCGGCAATCTCCTCGATTCGCTGCCGCACCAGGTGGTGGCCCGCTTCGACCACGACAAACTGGTGGACTACCGTGCCCGTCGTCCGTTGCTGACGTTCCGGCGCGACCGCTGGACGGCGTATGAGACCCCGGGCATCGAAGTACGTCTCGTCCAGGACGCGACGGGAGCCCCCTTCCTGTTGCTGTCGGGACCGGAGCCGGATGTGGAGTGGGAGCGCTTTGCGGCTGCCGTCGCCCAGATCGTGGAGCGTCTGAGGGTCCGCCTCTCGGTCAATTTCCACGGCATCCCCATGGGCGTCCCGCACACCCGCCCGGTCGGCCTCACCCCGCACGGCAACCGCACCGACCTGATGCCCGGCCATCGCAGCCCCTTCGACGAGGCCCAGGTGCCGGGCAGCGCCGAGTCCCTGGTCGAGTTCCGGCTGATGGAGGCCGGCCATGACGTTCTCGGCGTAGCCGCCCATGTGCCCCACTATGTCGCTCGCTCCTCCTATCCGGACGCCGCGCTGACCGCCCTGGAGGCGATCACCGCCGCGACCGGTCTCGTTCTCCCCGGCGTCGCGCACGCCCTGCGCACCGAGGCGCACCGCACCCAGAACGAGATCGAACGCCAGATCGGCGAGGGCGACGAGGAGCTGGTGAGCCTCGTTCAGGGGCTTGAGCACCAGTACGACGCGATGGCGGGAGCCGATACCCGGGGCAGCCTGGTCGCGGAACCGGTGGATCTGCCCTCCGCGGACGAGATCGGCCTTGAGTTCGAGCGCTTCCTCGCGGAGCGTGAGGGCGACTCCTGAGCACCGGCGCCCCGGGCACGGGTCCCCTGGCCGGAGGCTAAGCTCCGCTCATGCTGTCCGTGGGCCTGACCGGTGGAATCGGCGCCGGCAAGAGCGAAGTCTCCCGAATGCTGGAGTCGTACGGAGCGGTGCTGATCGACGCCGACAAGATCGCCCGTGAGGTCGTCGAGCCCGGTACGCCGGGTCTCGCCGCTGTCGTGGACGCCTTCGGCCCCGGGATTCTCACCGCCGACGGCACCCTTGACCGGCCGAAACTCGGATCCATCGTCTTCGCGGACCCGGAGCGGCTGGCGGTTCTCAATGCGATCGTGCATCCGCTGGTGGGGATGCGCGCCCGAGAGCTGGAGCAGTCGGCCGGCCCCGACGCGGTCGTGGTCCACGATGTCCCGCTCCTCACCGAGAACGGGCTCGCCGGACGGTACGACCTGGTCGTCGTCGTGGACGCGACACCCCGTACCCAGCTGGACAGACTGATACGGCTGCGCGGAATGACGGAGTCCGAAGCGCGGGCGAGGATGGCTGTGCAGGCCACCGGGGAGCAGCGGCGTGCCATCGCCGACCTGGTCATCGACAACGACGGCCCGCTGGCCGCACTCGAACCGCAGGTACGCGAGGTGTGGGCGGAGCTGACCAGGCGGGCCGCGGGGTAGCTCCGGCGGGATACGGCGTGGTCCCGGTGGGTCGCCGCAGGGTGGCTCCGGCGGGATACGGCGTGGTCCCGGTGGGTCGCCGCAGGGTGGCTACGGGGTGGCCCGGGCGGGATACGGGAAGGTGCCGGTGGGTCGCCGCAGGGTAGTTACGAGGTGGCCCCGGCGGGTCGCGGAAATGGCCCCGGTGGGCCGCGGGCCGGCGGTACGGGCCGCCGCGTCAGGCATCCGTCAAGCAGCCGCCACTCGGCTCGGGGCAGCGCTAGCATCGGCACGATGCAGATCGTCTTCGCCGCTTTCGCCATGCTCGGCGGCCTGGTCGCCGTACTCGCCGGCGCGTACGGCCTGCGCGAGACCCGTCGTATCGCGTCCGCGGGCCTTTACGCCATCGCCCTGGTGAAACCCGCGCTCCTCGGAACGGGACGGCCGCTGCTGGAGTACGAGACCGGAGACGGCCGCGTACTGGAGATCACGTCTCCGGTGTCGCTGCCCGAGGGGAGCAGCGTGCGTCTCTCGTACGACCCGGATGATCCACGTGAGGTCGTGGTCGACGGGCATGAGCGTGCCGGAGTCGACCGGGGTTTCGTGCTGACAGGACTGCTGCTGGCGGTGATCGGGCTGCTGCTGGCGGTCGCCGGGCTCTGAACTCGCCGTGTGCTCGCCGGAGCCGGACGGGCGTGGGTCGCCTATCACCCCGGAATACCCCTGGCGGGACCTGTGTTGGAACCGTGCAGGCAGGGGAAGGATGGAGCTGTGCCTGAAAGCAATCCGGAGACGCATGTCATCGACTACCGCGCGGCCGAGCAGTTGCTCGCCGCGAGGGATCCGCGTGGTGCCGTGAAGCTGCTGGATTCGGTCATATCGGCGCATCCCGAGAACACGGCCGCGCGTCTGCTCCGTGCCCGAGCTTTCTTCGCGGCTGCCCAACTGCGTCCTGCCGAGCTGGAATTCGAGCTCGTCCTGGAGCGCGAGCCGGACAACGCGTTCGCGCACTTCGCCCTTGCCCGGACCTTCGAGCGGGCCGGGCGTCCCGAGCAGGCGAAGCGTCACTTCCGTCTGGCTGCGGCACTCGACCCGAAGCCGGAGTATCTGAGCGCCGCTCGCTTCGACGACGCAGAGGCATGACGCAGAGGCATGAGGAAAACCGGTTCGTCAGCCGCCGGGGCGCGGTCCCCCGGGCGGGCGCGGCCGGTTGCGGACCGGTTCGTACGGCGGGATGTCGGGGCCGGGCTGATAGTGCGGCCCCTGGTGGATATGGTGCAGGACCACGGCCATATCCACCAGGACGATCAGCAGCAGCGCCCCGCAGAGAGCCGCCCATCCGGGGTGATCCGAGAGGGCGAATGCCACCGTTCCCGCACTCGTCCAGAGCAGGCCCCAGACCGTCAGCCAGAACCGCATCCGCAGGGCACTGCGTGCGGTGACGGGTTCACTCCCTGTGCGCATGACGATCGCTCTCCACTGTCCAGAATGCACCGCGCCCCCGTCGCCCGTGAACCTCATGTGTGCCGGGGCGCGCTCGTATCCGTATCGGTCCGTGCCGATCCGCCGTCGTCTCCGCACGACCGGCGCCGGGAGAGCGGACCTGATGGCCCAGGGGGAGCCGGATGACGGACACCATGGAACTGCCGGTCGCCGAGGATCTGGCGGGAGCCCTGCTCGACCTGGCCGTGCCGCACGAGGACATCGCCGAACTCCTCCGGCTGCGCGGCCGGATCTCGGCGGACACCGGACTGCGCCGGACGCTGGAGTCGGCCGCCGTGGATCTGGTACGGGACATGGGCAGGATCGGCGGAGGGCCGGAGCTGCCGCGATCCGAGGACCTGGAGAGCACCGGCGGCGCGCTCGCCCGCTACTTCCCCGTGCTGGTGTACGTCGCCGCTCTCCCCGCCGTCCGCGCGTACCACCGGGAGCGTGCGGTTCCGGACGGCGTATCCCGCCGTACGCTCGCTGATCTGGGCCGTCACATGGCCCTCCACCGCAGAAGACGCGGTACGGGAGGACTGCCCGTGCCGGGCTGGCTCGCGCTGCACTTCCGGGGCGAGCTGTATCAACTGGGGCGGCTTCAGTTCCAGCGGTGCCGCCTCAGGGAACCGATCGGCGCGGCGGTGCGCGCCGACGGGCTTCCGTACGGCCCGGGAGACTACGCGCTGGGTCTGCACATCCCCGACTTCCTCGGGCCGCTCACCCCCGGGGCGTGCGACAGATCCCTCGTTCGGGCCAGGGAGTTCTTCTCGCGCTGCTACCCCGAAGAACCCTATGGAGTCGCCGAATGCCACTCCTGGCTTCTCGATCCGCAGCTCACGCGGTATCTGCCCGAGCACTCCAATATCCGTGGCTTCCAGGACCGTTTCCGGATCCGGTCCGACAAGACCAGGGTGGCGGACGGAGAACCGGTCGAGTTCGTCTTCGGTGACCGTCGGCTGCCGCTGGAGAGCCTGCCGCGCCGTACGACGCTGGAGCGGGCCATCGTCGACCATCTGCGGGCGGGTGGGCACTGGTACGGCGGACACGGCTGGTTCCGGCTGTGAAGCCGGACTGATCGTGGGATGCCCCGGTGTGGGGCGGGGGGATCCGAGCCGGCTGGAGAATCTGGCTTAAGCGTACATATAGGGCATACCTTTGGTTTGAGTGTCCAGCTCGGACGGAAGGGGATGCCCTGATGCTCGAAACGCTGGTGATCGCGGGTATCGCGGTCCTATCGAGCCTGCTGGTCTACGCGATGGCGGCGGCCAGGATCGTGAAGCAGTACGAGCGAGGAGTGGTCCTCCGGCTCGGGCGGCTGCGCGGAGCAATCCGCTCCCCGGGACTCACCACGATCGTTCCGGTCGTGGACCGGCTCTACAAGGTCAATATGCAGATCGTGACCATGCCGATCCCCGCTCAGGAGGGCATCACCCGGGACAACGTCACGGTCCGCGTCGACGCGGTGGTCTACTTCCGTGTGATCGAACCGGCGAACGCGATCATCGAGGTGGAGGACTACCGGTTCGCCGTCTCCCAGATGGCGCAGACATCGCTGCGCTCGATCATCGGAAAGAGCGATCTGGACGATCTTCTGTCCAACCGGGAGAAGCTCAACCAGGGCCTTGAGCTGATGATCGACAGCCCTGCGATGGGATGGGGCGTACAGATCGACCGGGTCGAGATCAAGGATGTGTCGCTGCCGGAGGCCATGAAGCGGTCGATGGCGCGGCAGGCGGAGGCCGACCGGGAGCGCCGGGCCCGGGTGATCAACGCGGATGCCGAGCTTCAGGCCTCGAAGAAGCTGGCCGAGGCGGCCGGAGTGATGTCCCAGCAGCCCGCTGCGCTGCAACTGAGGCTGTTGCAGACGGTGGTGGCGGTGGCGGCGGAGAAGAACTCCACACTGGTGCTGCCCTTCCCGGTGGAGCTGCTCCGCTTCCTGGAACGGGCCCAGCAGCCCATCGGTGCGCCGCAGCCGCAGCCGCAGGCGGCGGAGCCGCGGACGCCGGACACCGAGGAGCGGGGCCGGAGCCTGGAGACGGCGGATGAACCCTCGGGCCGGAGCCTGGAAGCGGCGGATGAACCCTCGGGCCGGAGCCTGGAAGCGGCGGATGAATCCACGGGTCGGAGCCTGGAAGCAGGGGAGGAGCTCTCGGACCGGAGTCCGGAAGCGGGAGCGGGGCCCTCGGGCCGGAGTCCGGAAGCGGGGGACGAACTCTTGGAGCGGAGTCCGGAGGCAGGGGAGGAGAAGCAGGCCCGCCCGGACGCCGCGGACAGTGGGCCGGGCCGGAGCGCGGACGGCGCCGAGGCTCGGCCGCCCGGAGGGCCGGCGGCTCCGGCTCAGGAGCCGGGCCCGAAGCTGGGCTTGACTCCCTGTGCTCGCGGCGCGACCCCGGACCGGTCACCGCGCGTGCGACCGCTGCCACCGGCGGCATGACGGCCGGCCCGCAGGGTCCGCCTCTTCGACCCGCGCGGGGTGACCCGCGTGGGTCCGTCGGGACCAGCTCCCGGCACAGGGCCCGCGAAGCGGTCCGCTCACCGGTCCGCTCACCGGTCCGCTCACCGGTCCGTGGGGCGACCGTAAGCCCCTGACCAGGGAAGTCGTCATGCGTCGGCTTCGTTGTCAGACCCTGCCCGTAAGGTCGTTCATCAGATACCCGATACACGGCCGCAGGGATGGGAGGTGACCCGTATGACGCCGGAGACATCAGGATCGCTGCGCGGCTGCGCCGCCGTCTTTCTCCCGGCGGCGTTGCCGCGCGAGGGCCGGGTCGCCTTCTGGGACCCCGACGGCGACAGGCTGCCCCATGCGACGGACGAGATCACCGTTGTCCCTGCCATGAGCCCGGAGCGTCCCTCCCGCACCGGCCATCCCGACCGTGCCGGTCATCCCGACCGTGCTGACCGCGCCGCTCATCCTGACCGCACCGGTCCCCCCGCCGTGGACATCGGCAGCCGTACCGTCCCCGCCGTTCTGCTCCCCGTCGCCGCCGCACTGCCGCTGCTGATCGGCGTCGCCGGCCGACCGGACGCCCATCCCGCCGCGGCCTGCTGGGGCGCTGCCGCGCTGCACGCGCTGAATCTGCTGGCGCGCGGCAGACTGCTGCCCGGACTCACCGCGACCGACCACGACGCCTGGCGCGCGGGCCCCCTGGACGCCGGTGACATCGCCCAGCTGAGAGCGATCGCCGCCGCGATGCCCTACGAGGCGTACGCCACGCCCGTGCCCGGTCCGCCACCGGTGCGGCTGCCCGAGCCCGAGGCCCTGGTGCGGGCCTTCTTCGACGCGGTAGCCGACACCCTGCCCCGCACCCCCGCCGCCGGGTACGCGGCGGGCGCACCCTTCGCCGCGGTGGAGCCCCAGTGGCTGCCCAGGGCTCGTGAGTGGGCCGCCGAGGCGGCGGCCGGTATGGACGCCGGGGTCCGCGTCTCGCTACGGCTCGATCTGTCGGCCTTCCGCCTCTTCGACACCGCTGGCGCCGAGGAGGAGCAGGGCGCCGCGCGCCGCGCCGGAGCCGCCGTCGTCCAGGTGCACAGCCTCGCCGACCCGACGCTGGTCATCGACGCCGCCCGGCTGTGGTCGGGTGCGGGAGACGACCACTTCGGTCCGCGCGCCCGGATCGACGCGGTGCTCGCCCTGCGCCGCGCGGCCCGGGTCTGGCCGCCGCTCGCCGGGCTGCTGGAGCGGGACGTCCCCGATGTGCTGGCACTCGCCGAGGACGAGCTGTACGAACTGCTGGGGCCCGGAGCCGCCCGGCTGGCCGACGCCGGGGTGGCCGTGCACTGGCCGAGAGAGCTGGCGCGCTCGCTCTCCGCCACCGCCGTGGTGCGCCCCGCACCCGGCTCGGCGACCGACGGCACACCGTTCTTCGACAGCGGAGAGCTGCTGAAGTTCAACTGGCAGCTGGCCCTCGACGGCGATCCGCTCACCGAGGACGAGATGGACGCGCTGGCCGAGTCGCACCGCCCGGTCGTCCGGCTGCGCGATCAGTGGGTAGTGGTCGACCCCGACCTGGTGCGCAAGGCGCGTAAACGGGAGCTCGGGCTGCTGCAACCGGTCGACGCGCTCGCCGTGGCACTGACCGGCACGGCCGAGGTCGACGGCGAGACCGTGGCGGCGGTGCCCACGGGCGCCCTGGCGGCCCTGCGCGACCGGCTGTCGCAGGGCGCCGCTCCGGTGGCGGCCCCCGCAGGGCTCGCCGCCACCCTGCGCGACTACCAGCTGCGCGGCCTGGCCTGGCTCGACCTGATGACCGCGCTGGGGCTCGGCGGCTGTCTCGCCGACGACATGGGACTCGGCAAGACGGTCACGCTGATCGCTCTCCACCTCCACCGGGACCGTCCCGCACCCACCCTCGTCGTCTGCCCCGCCTCCCTCCTCGGCAACTGGCAGCGGGAGATCACCCGGTTCGCCCCCGCCGTTCCGGTCCGCCGCTTCCATGGCACGGAGCGGACCCTGCCGGGCGGCGACGGCGGCTTCGTGCTCACCACCTACGGCACCATGCGCACCAGCGCGGAGCGGCTCGCCGGGCAGAGCTGGGGAATGGTGGTGGCCGACGAGGCGCAGCACATCAAGAACCCCTACTCGGCGACGGCCAAGGCACTGCGCACCATTCCGGCGCCCGCCCGGGTGGCGCTGACCGGCACACCGGTGGAGAACAATCTGTCCGAGCTGTGGGCCCTGCTGGACTGGACGACCCCGGGGCTGCTGGGGTCGCTCAAGGCCTTCCGCGCCCGGCATGCGCGGGTGGTGGAGCTCGGCGAGGACGCGGAGGCTGCCGAGCGACTGGCCCGGCTGGTGCGGCCCTTCCTGCTGCGCCGCAGAAAGTCCGACCCCGGGATCGTGCCCGAGCTGCCGCCCAAGACGGAATCCGATCATCCGGTGGCGCTCACCCGTGAACAGGTCTCGCTGTACGAGGCGGTGGTCCGCGAGATGATGGCGGCCATCGAGAGCGCGGAGGGCATCGCGCGGCGCGGCCTGGTGATGAAGCTGCTGACCGATCTCAAGCAGATCTGCAACCATCCCGCGCAGTTCCTGAAGGAGTACCGGCGGCTGACGGTCGGCAGCACGTCCAGAGGCGTCTCCGCGCAGCCGGCCTCCCGACGGGCGGGCGATCCGTCCGAGCGCGGGGTGCCGGCGTCCCCGCTCGCCACCGGTTCCGTGGGGCGGGGTCTTCGGCTCGCCGGGCGATCAGGCAAACTCGCCCTCCTCGACGAACTGCTGGAGACCATCCTCTCCGAGGAGGGCTCAGTCCTGATCTTCACCCAGTACGTCTCCATGGCCCGGCTCCTGTCGGCGCACCTCAGCACCCGTGCCATTCCCTCCCAGCTGCTCCATGGCGGGACCCCGGTCGCGGAGCGGGAGCGCATGGTCGACCGCTTCCAGTCGGGCGAGACACCGGTCTTTCTCCTCTCCTTGAAAGCGGCAGGCACCGGACTGAATCTGACCAGGGCCGGTCATGTCATCCACTTCGACCGCTGGTGGAATCCCGCCGTCGAGGAGCAGGCCACGGACCGCGCGTACCGCATCGGTCAGACCCAGCCGGTACAGGTCCACCGGCTGATAGCGGAGGGCACGGTGGAGGACCGCATCGCGGAGATGCTCGCGGCCAAACGGGCCCTCGCGGACGCAGTACTCGGCTCCGGGGAGGCCGCCCTCACCGAGCTGCCCGCCCGCGAGCTCGCCGATCTCGTCTCCCTGCGGAGGCCCTCATGACCCCGCCGTCCGCTCGCCGCGCCGCCTTCCCTCCGGACCTGGCCGAGGGCTCCCGTCGGCGTGGCCGCCGCACCGCCGCCACAGCGGCCCGGACCGATGACCGCCGCCGGACCTTCCCCGCTCTGGAGCCGCTGACGGGTGAGGCTTTCGCCTCCAGCTGGTGGGGGAACGCCTGGGTGGAGGCCCTGGAGGACACGGCGCTCGACCCGGCCAGACTCGCCCGGGGCCGGGCCTACGCGGGCCGCGGCCAGGTGGACGCGATCACGGTCACACCCGGCCGGGTGACCGCGTATGTCCATGGGAGCAGACCGCGCCCGTACCGTACGGAGATCCGACTGCGGACGCTCTCCGACGACGACTGGGACGACTTCCTGTCCGCCGCCGCCGCCCGCCCCGACCACATCGCCGCCCTGCTCGACAAGGAGGTGCCCCAGGCGCTCGCGACCGTGGCGGATCTGCTGCCGGCATCGGGCGATCTGATCCCCGACTGCTCCTGCCCCGACGACGGCTATCCCTGCAAGCACGCCGCGGCCCTCTGCTACCAGACCGCACGGCTGCTGGAGCAGGACCCCTTCGTTCTCTTCCTCATGCGCGGCATGGGTGAGCGCGAGATCCTCGCCGCTCTCGCACACCGCAACGCCACCCGCTCGGCGGCCGAGCACACCTCCGCGCCCGCCGCTCCGCCGCCCACCGTTCCGGCGGAAGAGGCGCTCGTGCCCCGCAGGCTCCCCGCTCTGCCGCCGCCGTTCCCCGCTCCCGCTCATCCGGGCCGCCCGCCCGCCTACCCGGAGGGACCTGGCACGCCCGACCCGCTGGCGCTGGATCTGCTCGCCACCGAGGCGGCGGCCCGTGCGCACACCCTGCTCACCACCGGCGCCGACCCCATAGCCGAACTCACCACCTGGCAGGACGCGGTCCGGCTGGCCGCCGCCCACCCCGGCTCCGGACTCACCGCCTCCACCCGCGCCCTCTACCGCGATCTCGCCGGAGCGACCGGCCGCACTCCCACAGAGCTGGCCCGCTCGGTAGCCGCCTGGCGGCAGGGCGGCCGGACGGCCCTCGATGTACTGGACGAGCCCTGGGACCCGCCAGCGGGCCCGTTCGACCGGGCCCGGCCCGCGCTGGACGCAGCCGACTTCCCCGGCTTCCGCCCCTGGCGCAACCGGCTGTCCACCGACTCCCTCCAACTCCGGTTCGGCCGCGACGGTCTCTGGTACGGATATGAGTCGGACGCCGGACGAGAGGACTGGTGGCCGCGCGGCACACCGGACGCCGACCCGGTCGGCACGATCACCGCCCTGCTGGGACGGTGATCCGCACCCCGTCCCC
>NZ_VCLA01000020.1 GCF_009600885.1 Streptomyces jumonjinensis | reverse complement strand
AGCGCCGACGAGTGGTGCTTTCTGCCGAAGGTCAGGGACGACGGCGTCTGGGGCCTCGTGGACAAGTTCTGGTCCCTGGACAACGGGCGGCTCGCCAACGGGCTGCTCGTCGGCCTGTACGCGAAGTTCCCCGTGGCGGGGCACCAGTGGTACGCCCTGATCAGCGGGGCGCTGATGCTGACGCTGCTGTGGGCGCTGGTCGCGGCGCTGCTGCGCCGCACCGGCGTGTCGACGCCGCGCGGGACGCCGCTGCTGGTCGCCGGGATGATCCTGGCGGTCTTCCTCTTCGCCACGCCCAATACGTACAAGACGTTCTACTGGCCCGCGGCCTCCGTCTCCCACACGCTGGCCCCGGTGCTCTGCGCCGCCGCCGCGATCCCGCTGCTGCGGGCGCGCGGCCGGGGCGGGCGGATCGCGGCGGTCGCCGTGGCGGCCGGAGCGGGCGTGTTCATGGGCACGCTCTCCGAAGAGGCGTCGGTGGTCTCGCTCGTGGTGCTCGGCGGCGTGGTCCTGGCCGCGCCGCTGATCTTCGCCGAGCGGGTCCGGCGTACGGTGCGGATCTGGTCGCTCGCGGGCATGGCGGGCGCCGTCGCCGGAACCCTGCTGCTGCTCGCCTCGCCCGGCTCCCGCAACCGCCGCACCCGCTTCGACGCGGAGAGCGTCTCGATGCTCGCCCCCGAATCGCTGGGCGGGGCGCTCCGGGGCTATCTGGAGATCCTCGGCACGGTGTTCACCACTTGGCAGTATCTGGGCGCGGTCGCCGCGGGCCTGCTGCTGGGGCTGGTCGGCCGGGCCGGGGCGGGCCCGGAGCGGTCCGTGTTCCTGCCCGTCCGGCCGCTGGCGCTGCTCTCGCTGGGCGGTGCGGCGTTCCTCGTCTCCGGCTACCTCTGCACGGTGATCACCTACCCGGTCTTCGGCGAGCAGGTGGTGACGGCCGAACGCACCTGGAACGACTATCTGCTGCTGTATGTGCTGCTCCTGGCAGCCGCGGGAGTCCTCGCCGGACGGCGGCTGCGCGCGGGCCGCCGGGGCCGCCCGGGTCTTGTCATCGCGGTCGCGGCGCTGACGTGCGCCGTCTGCACGGCCGGACTGGCGGTTCCGCTGGTCGACCTGGGCGACCGGATGCGGGTCCGGGCGGAGTTGTGGGACCGTCAGGACGCGTATCTGCGCGCGGGCGCGGCCCGTGGCGAGAAGGTCATGCCGTACACGCCGACGCCGGTCGCCCGGATGCTGGAGCCGTTCGGCCGGGAGGGGCTGCGGAAGTGGCCGGCGGGGTGCGTGGCGGACTACTACGGTCTGGAGCGGGTGACTTACGCGCCGCGGACGCCGTGGCGGACGGGGTCGCGCGCGTTCGGGGGCATGGTGATATCACCGTGATGACGCCGTCCAGCAGGCCGCCGACCTGCCAAAGTCTCTCTGCTTCACAGAATTCTCATCCACATCTGCAACCATTCACATTCGTCGTGTGTCGCTCACTACGAGTCAAGGGACTCCACAGACCTCCGGGCTCCCGAGGGTTGCGTTGTCACGCACCTGGAGAGCCCCTCTCTGAAGTGGGACGTACATGCGTATGCGTACAACCGCCGCCGCGGTGACGGGTGTTCTGGCCCTGACCGCTTTCGCCGTTCCCGTCGCCCATGCGGACGACCAGCCCGCCGCGGTCGCCGCCCGGGCCGGCAAGCTCACGGCCCAGGACAACGGCTCGATCTCCAACCTGGTGGTCAATGGCGGCAAGCCGGTGGTCGTCGGCGTCTCCGCCGCGAAGTCGTTCACCGTCAGCTTCACCGCCAAGGACCCCGACGGCGTCGAAGACCTGTTCGTGCAGCTGTGGCGGAAGGGGACCTATGAGGACCCCAAGTACGCCTTCTTCACGGACGAGACCTTCATCAACTGCGGCTCCGGCACCTCGGTGACCTGCAAGGCCAAGTTCGTCATCGAGCCGGGGTGGCTGTACAAGGAGCACGACGCGGCCGGCTCCTACAACACCTCCGTCACCATCTACGACACCGGGTTCGGCTTCGACACGGAGACCGCGAAGAACAACTTCAAGCTCCAGCGCGCGGCCAAGCTCACCGCCGACGCCTCCCCCGAGTCGGTCGAGAAGGACAGCACCCTCACCGTCACCGGCGCGCTGACCCGCGCCAACTGGGAGTCGTACACCTACAAGGGCTACGCCGACCAGAAGGTGGACCTCCAGTTCCGCAAGAGCGGCGCGGACAAGTACACCACCGTCAAGACGGTCAAGGCGGACAGCAAGGGCCGGCTGAAGACCACGGTGAAGGCGTCCTCCGACGGCCACTACCGCTACAGCTTCGCCGGTTCGACCACCACCCAGGCCGTCAACGCCAAGGGCGACGGCATCGACGTGCGCTGACACCGCGCTCCGGCCGCCTGACCAGCTGACCGAGCCCGTCCGCCGGGCCCCCTCCGGGGCCTGGCGGGCGGGCTCCGCCGTGGGGCGCGGCGGGCGGGCTCCGCCGTCTGCGGGCGCGGGCGTCAGTCGCGCAGGAAGGCGAGCACCTCCCGCTCGAACCGCTCCGGGGCCTCCAGCTGCGGAAGATGCCCGACCTCCGCCAGCTCCGCCAGCCGCGCCCCCGGGATCGCGGCGGCGGCGCGTCTGCCCAGCACCGGGAAGTTCCCGAGCTTCGCCCGGTTCTCAGGGGTGGCGTACGACTTGCCGACCGCCGCCCGGTCCGCCTGCCCGATCACCAGCAGCACCGGAAGCCGCAGCTTCGGCAGATCGGCCACCACCGGCTGGTGGTACGCCATCTGATACGTGAGCGCCGACGCCATCGCCCAGCGGGGGTACTCGCCGCCGAGTGTCACCCGGTACCGCAGCTCGACGTTCCGCTCGTACGCCCTGCGCCAGCGCACCACGTACGAGCGGTAGAAGGCCCGGATGCCGTTCAGATCCGTGTTCGCCAGCTCATCGGCGAAGAGCCGCTCGGTGCTCAGCGCGGGCACGAGCTCGCGGTAGTCCTCCAGGCCCACCGGGTTGGCCAGCACCAGCCGCCCGGTCCGGCCGGGGTGCTCCAGCGCGAACCGCACCCCGAGCATGCCGCCCATCGAATGCCCGATCACATCGGCGCGGGCCACCCCGAGATGGTCGAGCAGCGCCGCCGTGTTCCGCGCCAGCAGCTCGAAGCCGTAGTCCAGGGCGGGCTTCGACGACCGCCCGAAGCCGATCTGATCGGGTACGACGACCCGGTGCCCGGCGGCGACGAGCGCACAGGCGGTGGGCTCCCAGGCCCCGCCGTCGAAGTTCTTCCCGTGCAGCAGCAGCACGGTCCGGCCGGAGACCACCGGCCCGGCCGGGGCGATGTCCAGATAGGCCATATCGACCGTCTCGCCCTGGTTCACCAGCCGCAGAAAGCGCACCGGGAACGCGGAGGGACAGCCCTCCATCGCGATGCCCAGCGGCTCGTCGTAGACCGGCTCGGTACGGATGCGCCGCCCGCTCGGGACGGCGTATCCGGTCCCGGCCCCCGCGCCCAGCGCGGCGACGGCCCCGGCTCCTGCGGTCAGAATGGTCCGGCGGGTGTTCATCTGGTCCTCCAGCGGGGTCGTCCATCGGTGCGGCTGCCCTGCCCAAGTGCCGCGTCACCGATGAGGAGTTGATCGCCGCCCCCGCCGTTCCCCGCGGTCCGCACCCATCCGGCCCGGCCCGCTCACCGCTCCCGGTAGCGCCCGCCCAGCCCCCACGCCTGATGCATCGCCGTCGCGAACGCGGACGCCAGCTTGTGCTCGCCCGAAGGGCCCGGGTGGGTGCCGTCATAGGTGTCCGCGTCGAGGGAGTACGACGCCGGGGGCGAGGCCAGCAGCAGCGGCGACGACGGCAGATCCAGATCCGCGACCGTCTTCGCCAGCAGCTCGTTGAAGCGCTCGCACTCCGCCGCGAACGGCGCGTCGTCGCGGGCCCGGACATTGGGGATGACCGGGAGGAGCACCATCCGGATCGCCGGGGCCGCGGCCCGCGCCCCGGCGATGAAGGCGCGGACGTTCGCCGTGGTCTGCGAGCTGTCCGTGTAGAAGCCCAGATCGATCAGGCCCAGCGACACCAGCAGAACGTCCGCCCGGTGTTCGGCGACCGTCTCCCCGATCAGCGGGGCCATATGGAGCCAGCCCTCGCCCCAGCCCGCGAGATGACGGCGGGCGGCGGCCGGGAAATCGGCCGGGTACGCGGCGGACACGGGCGCGTCGGCCCCGGCGTCGTACAGCCCGGTGCGCGGGCCGACGATGTCGTACGGTCCGTCGAAGCACGCGTCGAGGTGCTGCCACATCCGGTAGCGCCAGGTGTAGTCGCCGGCGCGTCCGATGGTCATGCTGTCGCCGACGAAGAGAAACCGCATGGAGGTCATCATGGCCGATCAGACAGCCCGCCCGCGATATGAGACCGGCCACGGGCCCTGGTGACCCGGACGGCGCGAAGGTGCTCGCCGGGCAGGCGTACGACAGCGCCTCCGAGTACGCGGCGGTGACCGGCGGCGGATGCGGACCCGGCGGCGGCTGAACGGGCCTGTCGCGGTGCGGGCGGACGGGCGTCGTGCGGGGCCGGGGGGCGCGGGATGGCAGGCTGGGGGCATGCGTTCGCTTCCGTACGTCACCGGCGCCGCCGCCCTTCTGCTGCTCACGGTCGCCGCCACGCCCGCATCCGCCGCCGGGGACCCCGGCTTCACCATCGAGGACCCGCGGATCACGGAGTCCAGCGGCCTGGCCGCCAGCCGCGCCCATCCGGGGGTGTACTGGACGCACAACGACCAGGACGAGCCGAGGGTCTTCGCCATCGACTCCCGGACCGGGAGGACGGTCGCGACCGTCACCCTGCGCGGGGTGGGCAAGCCCCGTGACATGGAGGCCATCTCGGTCGGCCCGGACGGCAGGGTCTATGTCGGGGACATCGGGGACAATCTCAACGGCAGCTGGAGCCATGTCTGGATCTACGCCTTCCCCGAGCCCGAGTCGCTCCAGGACACGACGGTGAACGCGACGCAGTACACGGTGAAGTACGCGAACGGGCCCCGCGACGCCGAGGCGATGATGGTCCACCCCAAGACGGGCCGGGTCTACATCGCCTCCAAGAAGCGGGACGGCGGCGCTCTCTACGAGGGCCCGGAGACCCTCACCGCCTCCGGCGTCAACACCTTCCGGCGCATCGCGGATGTGCCCTGGGTGACGGACGGGGCGTTCTCGCCCGACGGGAAGGAGCTGGTGCTGCGGTCGTACTTCAGCGCGCGCGGCTACCAGTGGCGCAACGGCGGCCTCGGTTCCGACCACGGGGTGGAGGCCCCGTTCCAGGGCCAGTCCGAGTCGGTGAGCTTCTCGGCGGACGGCGGGGCGCTGATGTTCGGCACGGAGGGCGAGCGGAGCGAGGTGGAGCGGGTCGGGCTCGACCGGGGCGAGGGCGGCTCGTCCTCGAAGACCAAGAGCTCCGCCGCCGGGGGCGGCGGGGACACGGAGGAGCGGAGCGCCCTCACCTACGGGGTGCTGGTGCTCGCGGCGGGGGCCGCGCTGGTCCTCGGGTTCAAGCGGCTGATGCGCCGGGGGTAGCGAGAGCCCGCGGGGGCGGGGGACCGGGACGGGCGCTCACCGGGGCCCGTGCCGGGACGGGCCCCGGTGAGCGCCCGTACCGGGATCGGTGGGTGCCGGGGCCTGAGGCCGCCGGGACGGGCGGTAGGTGCGAACCCGGG
>NZ_VCLA01000019.1 GCF_009600885.1 Streptomyces jumonjinensis | reverse complement strand
ACAGCGCGATCCTGGCGCTCGCCGCCCGCGCGGACGTACCCGGGGCGCTGCCCGCGGCCTTCGGCCTGGTGTCCGCGGTCGCCTACCATCACTACGACACGGTCTACCGCATCCGGGGCGGCACGGGCGCGCCCCCGCACTGGCTGGTGCGGGCGATCGGCGGACACGAGGGCCGGATCCTGGCCGTCGCGCTGCTGGCCGCCCTGCTCCCCGCCGCCGGCTTCCCGATCGCGCTGACGGCCCTGGCCGCGGTCATCGCCCTCGTGGTGCTGGTGGAGAGCGTCCGCTTCTGGGTGTCCTCCGGGGCGCCCGCCGTACACGACGAAGGAGAAACCGCATGATCGGCCTCGTACTGGCCGCCGGTGCCGGACGGCGTCTTCGCCCCTACACCGACACGCTGCCGAAGGCCCTCGTGCCGGTAGGCCCCGAGCAGGACGGCACTGCCAAGACCGTCCTCGATCTCACCCTCGCCAACTTCGCCGAGATCGGACTCACCGAGGCCGCCGTCGTCGTCGGCTACCGCAAGGAGGCCGTCTACGAGCGCCAGGCCGATCTTGAGGCCCGCTACGGCCTCAAGCTCACCCTGGTCGAGAACGACAAGGCCGAGGAGTGGAACAACGCCTACTCCCTGTGGTGCGCCCGTGAGGTGCTGAAGCAGGGCGTCATCCTCGCCAACGGCGACACCGTCCACCCCGTCTCCGTCGAGCGCACGCTGCTGGCCGCCCGGGGCGAGGGCCGGAAGATCATCCTCGCTCTCGACGCGGTGAAGCACCTCGCCGACGAGGAGATGAAGGTGATCACCGAGGACGGCCGCGGAGTGCGCCGGATCACCAAGCTGATGGACCCGGCCACCGCGACCGGCGAGTACATCGGCGTCACCCTGATCGAGCCCGAGGCCGCCGTCCCGCTGGCGGACGCGCTGAAGGCCACCTTCGAGCGCGACCCCGACCTCTACTACGAGGACGGCTACCAGGAGCTGGTCGACCGGGGCTTCACCGTGGACGTGGCCCCCATCGGGGACGTCAGCTGGGTGGAGATCGACAATCACGACGACCTCGCGAAGGGCCGTGAGATCGCGTGCCAGTACTGACCCGGCTGATCCCGTCGCCGGTCGTCGTCGACATCCGGTCGGGAGCGCTGGACGATCTGGCCGGCCTCCTGGCCGACCAGCGGGTCTCCGCCTCCGGCAAGCTGGCCGTCGCGATCAGCGGCGGCTCGGGCCGGGCGCTGCGCGAGAAGCTCTCGCCGCTGCTGCCCGGCGCGGACTGGTTCGAGGTCGCGGACGGCACCATCGACTCCGCCGTCCGGCTCGCCGACGCCATCCGGGGCCAGCGCTACGACGCCGTGGTCGGCCTCGGCGGCGGCAAGATCATCGATGTCACGAAGTACGCGGCGGCCCGCGTCGGCCTGCCGATGGTCTCGGTCGCCACCAATCTGGCGCACGACGGCATCTGCTCCCCGGTCGCCACGCTCGACAACGACAACGGCCGGGGCTCCTACGGCGTCCCCTCGCCCATCGCCATGGTCATCGACCTCGATGTGATCCGCGACGCCCCGGCCCGCTTCATCCGCTCCGGCATCGGCGACACCGTCTCCAATCTCTCCGCGATCGCCGACTGGGAGCTCTCCCACCAGGTCAACGGCGAGCCCGTCGACGGACTCGCCGCCGCCATGGCGCGTACGGCGGGGGAGTCCGTGCTGCGCCACCCCGCCGGGATCGGCGACGACGAGTTCCTCATCGTGCTCGCCGAGGCCCTGGTCCTCACCGGCATCGCCATGTCGATCAGCGGGGACACCCGCCCGTCCTCCGGCGCCTGCCATGAGATCAGCCACGCCTTCGACCTGCTGTATCCGCAGCGCGCCGCCAGCCACGGCGAACAGGTCGGCATGGGCGCGGCCTTCGCGATGCATCTGCGCGGAGCCCCCGAGCAGGCGGGGCTCTTCGCCGATGTGCTGCGCCGACACCAGCTGCCCGTGCTGCCCGCCGAAATCGGTTTCTCCACCGACGAGTTCGTCAAGGCCGTGGAGTACGCGCCGCAGACCCGGCCGGGCCGTTTCACCATCCTTGAGCACCTCGACCTCACCACCGACCAGATCAGGGACGCGTACGCCGACTATGCCAAGACCATCCGTAGCTGAGCTCCGCCCGGTCGTTCACCCGGAGGGAGTGAAGGACCGGCGCAGCGGTGAGCACTGGGCCGGGCGCCTGTACATGCGCGAGATCTCGCTGCATGTCGACCCGTACCTGGTGAACACCAGAATCACGCCGAACCAGCTGACCTACCTCATGATCGTGGTGGGCATAATCGGCGGCGCGGCCCTGCTGATCCCCGGGCTGACCGGTGCGATCCTCGCGGCGGTGCTGTTCCAGATCTATCTGCTGCTGGACTGCGTGGACGGCGAGGTCGCCCGCTGGCGCGGCCAGACCTCCATCACCGGGGTCTATCTCGACCGGGTCGGCCACTATCTCTGCGAGGCGGCCCTCCTGATCGGCTTCGGCGTCCGGGGCGCGGACGCCTTCGGCGACGGGCGTCCCGAGTGGCTGTGGGCCTTCCTCGGGACCATCGCCGCCCTCGGCGCGATTCTGATCAAGGCCGAGACCGATCTGGTCGACGTCGCCCGCCAGCGCAGCGGACTGCCCGCCGTCAAGGACGAGGCGTCCGTGCCCCGCTCCTCCGGTCTGGCGCTCGCCCGCCGCGCCGCCGCCGCGCTCAAGTTCCACCGGCTCGTCGGCGGCATCGAGGCCAGCCTCTTCATCCTGGCGATGGCCGTCCTCGACCTGGTCCAGGGCGATCTGTTCTTCACCCGGCTCGGCATCGCGGTGCTCGCCGGCATCGCCGTCGTCCAGACCCTGCTGCACCTGGTGTCGATCCTGGCCTCCAGCAGGCTCAAGTGACAGCCGGAGTCACGCTGGGCGCGGTGATCATCACCATGGGCGACCGCCCCGATGATCTGCGCGCCCTGCTGGACTCGGTGACCGGGCAGGACGGCGACCGGGTCGACGTGGTCGTCGTCGGCAACGGCACCCCGGTCACCGGAGTGCCCGAAGGGGTGCGCACCGTCGAGCTGCCCGAGAATCTGGGCATCCCCGGCGGGCGCAACGCGGGCATCGAGGCATTCGGGCCCGCGGGCTCCGGGGTGGACGCCCTGCTCTTCCTGGACGACGACGGACGGCTGCCCGACCCCGGCACCGCCGAGCTGGTGCGCCGGGCGTTCGCGGACGATCCGGAGCTCGGCATCCTCTCCTTCCGGATCGCCGACCCGGACACCGGCCGCACCCAGCGCCGCCATGTCCCCCGGCTGCGCGCCTCCGACCCGATGCGCTCATCGCGGGTGACCACCTTCCTCGGCGGCGCCAGCGCCGTACGGACCAGGGTGATCTCCGAGGTCGGTCCGCTGCCGGGCGAGTTCTTCTACGCCCACGAGGAGACCGATCTCGCCTGGCGGGCGCTGGACGCGGGCTGGATGATCGACTACCGCTCGGACCTGGTGCTGTTCCACCCCACGACGGCGCCCTCCCGGCACGCGGTCTACCACCGGATGGTCGCCCGCAACCGGGTCTGGCTGGCCCGCCGCAATCTGCCCGCGCCGCTGGTTCCGCTCTATCTGGGCGTCTGGACGGTGCTGACCCTCGTCCGCCGTCCCCCGGCGTCCGCGCTGAGGGCCTGGCTGGGCGGATTCCGGGAGGGGTGGCGGAGCCCGTGCGGCCCCCGCCGGCCCATGAAGTGGCGTACTGTGTGGCGGCTCACCCGACTGGGCCGCCCTCCCGTGATCTGACAAGCTTGGGTCCCAGAGCTCCGGGCGCACTCCGGACGTCCGCCGACGACCGGAGCCGCGCCCCCACTGCCGCGCATCTCGAAGACGAAAGTTTCCTCTTGTGAGTGACACAACCCATGACGGTGCGGTCGCGATGACCGCACGGCCATCGGCCGACGACGCTCTGTCCCCGTCGCAGCTCGCCGCCAAGTACGGACTGTCGGTCAGCGGCGCCCGGCCGGGACTGATCGACTACATGCGTCAGCTCTGGGGCCGGCGCCACTTCATTCTGGCCTTCTCGCAGGCCAAGCTGACGGCCCAGTACAGCAAGGCCAAGCTCGGCCAGCTGTGGCAGGTGGTCACCCCGCTGCTCAACGCGCTGGTCTACTACCTGATCTTCGGACTGATGCTGGGGACGAAGAAGGGCATCCCGGACGATGTCTTCGTGCCCTTCCTGGTGACGGGTGTCTTCGTCTTCACCTTCACCCAGAGCTCGGTGATGGCCGGCGTCCGGGCGATCTCGGGCAATCTGGGGCTGGTGCGGGCGCTGCACTTCCCGCGGGCGTCCCTCCCCATCTCCTTCGCGCTCCAGCAGCTCCAGCAGCTGCTGTTCTCGATGGTCGTCCTGGTGCTGATCGTGGTGGGCTTCGGCAGCTATCCCTCGCTCTCCTGGCTGCTGGTCATCCCGGCGCTGGCGCTCCAGTTCGTCTTCAACACCGGGCTGGCGCTGATCATGGCGAGGATGGGCAGCAAGACGCCCGACCTCGCCCAGCTGATGCCCTTCGTCATGCGGACCTGGATGTACGCGTCCGGTGTGATGTTCTCCATCCCGATCATGCTCAAGGACAAACCGTCCTGGATCGCCGATGTGCTCCAGTACAACCCCGCCGCCGTCTATATGGACCTGATCCGTTTCGCGATGATCGACGGCTACAGCTCCTCGAATCTGCCGGAGCATGTCTGGGCGCTGGCGGTGGGCTGGGCGCTGCTGCTCGGCGTCTTCGGTTTCGTGTACTTCTGGAAGGCTGAAGAACGGTACGGCCGTGGCTGACAACAACACTGAACGAGTCCCCACCGTCATCGCGGACGATGTGCACATCGTCTACCGGGTGCACGGCGCCGGCGGCGGCAGAGGCAGCGCCACCGCCGCGCTGAGCCGGATCCTGCGCGGCAAGAAGGACAAGCAGCAGCGGGGCGTGCGCGAGGTGCACGCCGTGCGCGGCGTCTCCTTCACCGCCTACCGGGGCGAGGCCATCGGGCTGATCGGCACCAACGGCTCCGGCAAGTCGACGCTGCTGCGCGCCATAGCCGGACTGCTGCCCACCGAGCGCGGCCATGTCTACACCGAGGGCCAGCCCTCGCTGCTGGGCGTCAACGCCGCGCTGATGGGCGATCTGACCGGTGAGCGCAATGTCATTCTCGGCGGGCTGGCCATGGGCATGTCGCGCGAGCAGATCCGCGACCGCTATCAGTCCATCGTCGACTTCTCCGGGATCAACGAGAAGGGCGACTTCATCACCCTGCCGATGCGCACCTACTCCTCGGGCATGGGCGCGCGGCTGCGGTTCTCCATCGCCGCGGCCAAGAACCATGACGTGCTGATGATCGACGAGGCGCTGGCCACCGGCGACCGCAAGTTCCAGATCCGCTCCGAGCGCCGTATCCGGGAGCTGCGCAAGGAGGCGGGCACCGTCTTCCTGGTCAGTCACCGCAACAAGTCGATCAGGGACACCTGCGACCGGGTGCTCTGGCTGGAGAAGGGCGAGCTCCTGATGGACGGCCCCACCGAAGAGGTGCTCAAGGAGTACGAGAAGGAAACCGGCAAGTAGCCGCCGGCGCGACAGCCAGGAGACCGGAGCGCGGCCCGGTCCTCGTCAAGGCCCCCGCTGAGACATCCGGGCGGGGGCCTTACCGCGTCCTGTCACACGACGGCGGCATACCGCCCCCGCGACCGCGTGGACCCGGCCCCGGAACGTCCTGGCTCAGGCCAAGACCGGGGCCCTGAGGGAAGGTTGGCCGCACGTGCGGCGTACAAGCGAGGACCGCGATGCCCGGGCACAGTGCCTGGAATCGCGCAACGTAAGCTGGAGCGGTACCGAATCGCGGCAAGTGCGGCGATACGTCCCAGGGGACCGGCCCGGCGTATGGACGCCATGCAGTCGGTACGACCGGCGGCGTGTCCGAAATGGGCTGTATTGGGTCAGCAGTGTAGAACGGGAGATATGACGGCAATGATCAAAAATCTCCAGCCCCGCGAGGCTTTCGCCGTCCCTGCACCTGGCAGCTGCGTATGACCGGAACCCCGTCCACGCGCACGGAGACCCCGGCGGGCCCCGACACGCGAGGCATTCCTGACACGCGAGGCGCCCTCGACGCGCGCGGCATCCCCGACACGCGCGGCACCCTCGACAAGGCCGCAGCCGAGAACTTTCCCGTGGCCCCCTTCTTCCTGCCGCGCGCCTGGCGCGACGACCTCATGGCCCTCTACGGCTACGCACGGCTCGTGGACGACATCGGCGACGGCGATCTCGCACCCGGCGGAGCCGACGCCCGGCTGCTGGGCGTCGGCTCCGCCGGGTGCGACGCCGACGACCGGCTGCTGCTCCTCGACGCCTTCGAGGCCGATCTGCGGCGGGTCTTCGCCCCCGCCGGGAGCGGCGAGGACGGCCCCCGCCACCCGCTGCTGCGCGCGCTCCAGCCGACCGTGCGCGCCCGCTCCCTCACCATCGACCCCTTCCTGGGGCTGATCGAGGCGAACCGCCGGGACCAGTCGGTGCGGCGCTATGAGAGCTACGACGAACTCGTGGCCTACTGCGAGCTGTCCGCCAACCCGGTCGGCAACCTGGTCCTCCAGGTCACCGGGACCCTGACCCCCGAGCGGCTGCGCCGCTCCGACGCGATCTGCACCGCGCTCCAGATCATCGAGCACCTCCAGGACGTGTCCGAGGACCTCGCCGCCGACCGGATCTATCTGCCCGCCGAGGACCTGCGGCGCTTCCATGTCGATGAGACCGATCTCGCTGCCCCGAACGGGAACGCCTCCGTCCGCGCCCTCGTTGCCTATCAGGCGGACCGTGCCCGTCGTCTCCTGGACGAGGGCGCACCGCTGGTGAGCAGCGTCCACGGCAGACTGCGGCTGCTGCTCGCCGGATTCGTCGGCGGGGGCCGTGCCGCCCTCGCGGCGATCGCGGCAGCCGGGCACGATGTGCTGCCCGGTCCGCCCAGACCCGCCAGAGCACGGCTGATCCGTGAAGTGGGAGCCGTCCTGCGAGATGCGCGTAGAGAGAGGTGAGCCGGACCATGGAGCAACCGGGCCCTATGCCGGCGCCGGTGCAGGCCGCGTACAGCTACTGCGAAGCCGTCACCGGACAGCAGGCGCGTAATTTCGCGTACGGCATCAGGCTGCTGCCGCCCGACAAGCGGCAGGCGATGTCCGCTCTGTACGCGCTTTCGCGGCGGGTGGACGACATCGGCGACGGCGATCTCGCGCCGGACGCCAAGCGGGAGCGGCTGGAGGCCACCCGGCGGCTGCTGGAGCGCGTCCGCCGGGGTGCCGTGGCCGAGGACGACACCGATCCGGTCGCCGTCGCCCTCGCGGACACGGCGCGGCGCTTCCCGATTCCGCTCGGCGGACTCGACGAGCTGATCGACGGCGTGCTCATGGACGTACGCGGCGAGACCTATGAGACCTGGGACGACCTCAAGGCGTACTGCCGGTGTGTCGCCGGGGCCATCGGACGGCTCTCGCTCGGCGTCTTCGGCACCCAGCGGGGGGCGCGCGGCACCGAGCGCGCCGGTGAGTACGCCGACACCCTGGGGCTCGCCCTCCAACTCACCAACATCCTCCGGGACGTCCGCGAGGACGCGGGCAACGGGCGCACCTATCTGCCCTCCGACGATCTGGCCAAATTCGGCTGCTCCGCGGGCTTTCACACCGTGACCCCGCCGCCGGGCTCCGACTTCACCGGCCTGATCCACTTCGAAGTGCGGCGTGCCCGCGCCCTCTTCGCGGAGGGCTACCGGCTGCTGCCCATGCTCGACCGGCGGAGCGGGGCGTGCGTCGCGGCCATGGCCGGGATCTATCGCAGGCTGCTCGACCGGATCGAACGCGACCCGGAGGCGGTGCTGCGGGGCCGGGTGTCGCTGCCCGGCCATGAGAAGGCCTATGTCGCGGTCCGCGGTCTGTCGGGTCTGGACACCCGGCATATCGGCAGACAGAGCCTCAGGGGGCGGGTGTGATGCGCCGGACGACGAGCGGATACGGCTCTGAGGCGGCTCGGGCGCTGAGCGGGTACGGCTCTGAGGCGGTTCGGCCGCTGAGCGGATGCGGTCTTCAGGCGGCCCGGACGACGAGCGGGGCCCGCCGGCCCGGGCCCGTCGTCCCGTCGCGCGCGGCCTCGCCCGGACCGTACGCACTCAGGCGCCCGGCCCGGGCGGGTACGGGGGAGCGGCCCCGGGCCGTCGCCTGGCGCGTCCACGGCGTCCACGGCGTCCACGGCGTCCACGGTGGACACGGCGGACACGGCGGACAGCGCGGCGCACCGCCGGGCGCCGCCGCCCGGCTCCCCGGCCACCCGGCCGGACCGGGCCCGTACGCGGCCGGATGGCCGGACCATGACGGCCGTCCGGCGGATGCGCGTACCCCGGTGAACCACCGGAGGGCCCCGATCCGTGCAACCGGCGACGGCCTCCACCAGCCCCCGGCGCACCGGATGGACAGGACTCCCGGGGCGCACCGGACGGACAGGACTCCGCGAGCGGGATCGCCCCGCGCGTACCGCGTCACCACGGCCCGAGGGGAGATCGCATGACGGACGACGGCATCCGGTCCCGGCACGCCGTGGTGATCGGCGGCGGTCTCGCCGGGGTCACCACCGCCCTTCAGCTCGCCGAGGCGGGCGTGGGCGTCACCCTGCTGGAGGGCCGGCCCCGCCTCGGCGGCCTCGCCTTCTCCTTCCAGCGCGGCGATCTCACCGTCGACAACGGCCAGCATGTGTATCTGCGCTGCTGCACCGCCTACCGCTGGTTCCTGGAGCGGATCGGCGGCGCCCATCTCGCTCCCGTCCAGGAGCGGTTGGACGTCCCCGTCCTCGACCCCGGCCGGGCGCGCGGAGCACGGCTGGGACGGCTGCGCCGTACCGCGCTGCCCGTGCCGCTGCACCTCGCCGCCAGCCTCGCCACCTATCCGCATCTCTCCCTCGCCGAGCGCGCGAGCGTCGGCCGGGCCGCTCTCGCGCTCGGCAGGCTCGACCCCGCCGACCCGGCGCTCGACGGCATCGACTTCGCCACCTGGCTCGGCCGCCACGGCCAGTCCGCCCGCACCATCGAGGCCCTGTGGGACCTCGTCGGCGTGGCGACCCTGAACGCGACCGCCGAGAACGCCTCGATGGGGCTGGCCGCCATGGTCTTCAAGACCGGGCTGCTCTCCGAGCCCGGCGCCGCCGACATCGGCTGGGCCCGGGTGCCTCTCGGCGAGCTCCACGACACCCTCGCCCGGGAAGCCCTGGACGCCGCCGGGGTACGCGTCCGGACCTCCGCCCGGGTCCGCGGCGTCAGTCGCGCGGACGGGGACCGCTGGAGCGTCGAGACGGACGCCGACACCCTGGACGCCGACACCGTCGTCCTCGCCGTCGCCCAGCGCGAGGCCCACGCCCTGCTCCCGGAGGGCTCCCTCGCCGACCCCGACCGGCTGCTCGACATCGGCACCGCGCCCATTCTGAACATCCATGTCCGCTACGACCGCACGGTGCTGCGCCGCCCCTTCTTCACGGCGCTCGGCAGCCCCGTCCAGTGGGTGTTCGACCGCACGGAGGCGTCCGGGCTGAAGGACGGCCAGTATCTGGCGCTGTCCCAGTCCGCGGCCCAGCATGAGATCGACGCGCCCGTGGCCGAGCTGCGGGCGCGGTATCTGCCCGAGCTGGAGCGGCTGCTGCCGCCCGCGCGGGACGCCCGGGTCGTCGATTTCTTCGTCACCCGGGAGCGCACCGCGACCTTCGCGCCCGCTCCCGGCGTCGGCCGACTGCGCCCCGGTGCGCACACCCGGGCGCCCGGGCTGTACCTTGCGGGCGCGTGGACCGCCACCGGCTGGCCCGCGACCATGGAAGGCGCCGTACGCAGCGGATTCACCGCCGCGGGCGCCGCACTCCGTGCTCTCGGCCGCCCCCACGCACATCCGCTCAAGGAGGCGGCGTGAGCCTGAGTACCGGAACAAGAGGAGAGACCGTGCCGACTGTGCCTTCGGCGAACCCGGCTGTCGACACCACAGCGGGCGTGGACATCGCCGCGCTGCTGGAGCGCGGACGGGCCCTGTCGACACCGGTGCTGCGCGCCGCCGTCGATCGGCTCGCAGCACCCATGGACACCGTCGCCGCCTACCACTTCGGCTGGATCGACGCCCAGGGGCGGCCCGCCGACGGCGACGGCGGCAAGGCCGTCCGCCCCGCGCTCGCCCTGCTGTCCGCGGAGGTCGTGGGGGCCCGCCCCGAGGTCGGCGTCCCCGGCGCGGTCGCGGTGGAGCTGGTGCACAACTTCTCGCTGCTGCACGACGATCTGATGGACGGCGACGAGCAGCGACGCCACCGCGACACCGTCTGGAAGGTGCACGGCCCCGCCCAGGCGATCCTGGTGGGGGACGCTCTCTTCGCCCTCGCCAATGAGCTGCTGCTGGAGCTCGGCACCGTGGAGGCGGGGCGGGCCACCCGCAGACTGACCGCCGCGACGCGCGGGCTCATCGACGGCCAGGCCCAGGACATCTCCTTCGAGCACCGCGAGCGGGTCACCGTCGAGGAGTGCCTGGAGATGGAGGGCAACAAGACCGGCGCGCTGCTGGCCTGCGCCGTCTCCATCGGCGCGGTGCTCGGCGGCGCCGACGACCGTACGGCCGACACCCTGGAGGCGTACGGCTACCACCTCGGTCTCGCCTTCCAGGCGGTCGACGATCTGCTCGGCATCTGGGGCGACCCGGTCGCCACCGGCAAACAGACCTGGAGCGATCTGCGTCAGCGCAAGAAGTCGCTGCCGGTCGTGGCCGCCCTCGCCGAGGGCGGAGCGGCCTCCCGACAGCTGGGGGAGCTGCTCGCGGCCGACGCCAAGAGCACTGAGTTCGCCAGCTTCTCGGAAGAGGAGTTCGCCGTCCGCGCGGCCCTGATCGAGGAGGCGGGCGGCCGGGAGTGGACCTCTCAGGAGGCCCGTCGCCAGCATGCCGTGGCCATCGAGGCCCTGGACGGCATCGAGATGCCGGACCTGGTCCGGGCGCAGCTCGTGGCGCTGGCGGATTTCGTGGTCGTGCGCAAGAAGTGACCCTCCGTGCGGTGGTGCGGACGGGCTGTGCCGGGAGCCGACCGGCGATCCGATCGGGGAGTGACACGGAGATGAACACGGCCGGCAGGACGATCACGGCAGGAGAGGTGACGCACGCACCGGCGATGACGCCGTTCGCTTCCTCCATATGAATCGCTGTCGCCGGCCGGTGACCGGGTGACCGGGAGCCGGCCGACGCGTACCCCAGTACAGCAGAGCTCTGCGCACCACTGCACGGTAAGGGGAAGCCATGACAGCGACGACGGACGGAAGCGGCGGGTCCACGGGGGCCCGCACGGCTGCCGCGGGTGATACGGAGG
>NZ_VCLA01000018.1 GCF_009600885.1 Streptomyces jumonjinensis | reverse complement strand
CACCGGCCGGCGGATCCGGCGAATCCGATGGGTCCGATGGGTCCGATGGGTCCGATGCACCCGCCGGACCCCACGGCCGGGTGACGGCGATCCCCGCTCTGCCGGGCGGTTCCGACCTGCGCTCGGCTTCCGGGGCGCACCCCGGCGGCGGGGGCGGCGGACCCAGGGAACTCCTGGAGACCGTCGGCCGGCTGTGGTCGCTCGGCGTGCCGCTGGACCGTACGGCGCTGGACGCCGGTCACCGCCGTGTCCCGCTGCCGCCCTACCCCTTCCAGCGCGGCCGGCACTGGGCGGACCCGCCGATGAGCGCCCTGCTGCACCGGGTCGGGTGGGAGGAGACCGCCCTGCCCGACGGCCGCGCCGACGTACGCTCGGTGCTGCTGACCGGCCCTGACGCCGCGTCCGTGCGCGCGCTCGCCGAACAGCTCGCCGCCGAGGGCATCCGGACGCACGGGACGGGTGACGGTCCGCCGGACGCGGTCGTTCTGGTGGCCGGGGCGGCTCCCGACCTCACGGACCCCGGCGTGCTCGACCGGGCGCGGGACACCGCGCTGGCGGCCTTCCGCACGGCGGTCTCGCTGCTCGACGAGACAGGGGCGGGCCGGCTGCTGCTGCTCACCGAGGACGTTCACACCACAGGGACGGCGCCCGAACGGCCGCGCCCGGCCCACGCCCTCCTCACCGGACTCGCCCTGGCGCTCCCGCAGGAGACACCAGGACTGGCGGTCACCGGCGTCGACCTCTGCTCGCTCGACACCCCGTCGCAGCGGCTGGCGGCGGTACTGACCGAACTGCGGGCGGGCGGTACGACCGGTAGTACGGCGGGCAGTACGACCGGTAGTGCGGCGGGCAGTACGACGGCCGGCGCGGCGGGCCCGGCCGCCACGGTCGTCTGGCGGGCGGGACACCGGCTCACCCGTACCGTCGCACCGCTGACCGGTACGGCGCCGCCCCCGCCGCTGCCGCCGGACGGCGTCTTCCTCATCACCGGAGGCGGCGGCGGGATCGGCGCCGCGCTCGCCCGGGACCTCGCCGGACTCGGCCGCCCGACCCTCGTCCTCGCGGGCCGTTCCCCCCGTCCCCCGGCAGGGCTGATCGAGGAACTCGGCGCGCTCGGCGCCACCGTCCACTACCGGGTCGCCGATGTATCGGTGGAGCGGGACGTCGACGCCCTCCTCACCGATCTGCCCGGCCTGGACGCCGTCTTCCACGCCGCGGGCGTGGTGCGGCCGGGAACGCTGCGGAACAAGACGCCCGAGGAGATGGCCGGGGTCCTGGCCGCCAAGACACGCGGCAGCGTGCTGCTCTCCCGGGCCCTGCGGCGGCATCGCCTGAGCCCGGCGGTCTGTGTGGCGTTCTCCTCGGTCTCCTCCGTACTGCCCGGCCTGGCGGGCGCGCTGGGCGACTACGCCGCCGCCAACGCCTTCCTGGACGCGTTCGCCGCGTCGGAACGCCGGGCCGGCCGGCCGTGGCAGTCCGTGAGCCTCGCCGCGTTCGCCGAGACGGGACTGGCCGCCGCCCTGGGCACGGGACCGCGAATGGGCACGGGCACGGGCCCGGGAACGGCCGGAGCGCCGCGCGCCGGGGGCCGGCCTCTGGCCACCGCTCCCGCGCTGGCGGCGCTCCGGACCGCGTGCGCGGTCGATGCGGCGCACCTGCTGATCGCCGACCTGACACCGGCCTCCCCGCCGCACCCGTATCCGTATCCGTCGGCCCCGGCCGAAGCCGAGGCATCGCCCGCACCGGAGCCGGGAGCCGTACCGGAAGCGAGCCCGGGGCCCGTACCGGCGGTACCGGAGGCCGCGGAGCGGCTCCCCGTACACGACCACCGCACCCCGCCCGGCGACCGACCGGGCGTGGGCGCGGATATCGCCGCCTCGCTGCGCCGGCTGCTGGCCACGGCAGTGCGCCTGCCTCCCGCGGACATCTCCGACGACGAGCCGTTCTTCTCCCTCGGCCTCGACTCGCTCGCCGCCGTCGACCTCGTCAAGCAGCTCGAACGGGAGCTGGGCGTCCCTCTGCCCGCCACGCTCTTCTTCGAGTACCGGACCGTCCGCGAACTGGCCGCGCACCTCGGCACATCGCCCGACCTGCTGCCCGGCGCATCGCCCAGCGCGCCGCCCGTACCGGCATCGGCCGACGCGGCCGGGGAACGCGGCGTCCGGCCCCTTGCCGCCGCTCCCGTCCCGGACGGCACACCGTTCCCGCTCACCCCCGTACAGCTGGCCCTCCACACCGCCGACCGGCTTCACCCGGACATACCGGCCCACGGCTACGTCCGCCAGACCATCCGCGGCCCCCTGGACGCCGACCTGCTCGGCCGGGCGCTCGCCGCGCTCGCCGACCGGCACACCATGCTGCGGATCCGTATCGGGAACACCACGGGCGACGACGGCACAACGGAGCCGAGACAGTACGTCGCACCCCCCGCCGCCCTGTCCACCTGGTACGAGGTACGCGAGTGCCCCGGCGGCATCCGGGCCCTCGAAGCCGCCCTGTGCAACCGGCCCTTCGACCTCTCCGCCGAATCCCCCCTGCGCGCGGTGCTCGCCCGGGAGAGCACGGACCTGGCCCATCTGGTGCTGGTGATCCACCACGCGGCCGGCGACGGATACAGCCTCAACATCCTCGGCGAGGAACTCTGGTCGCTCTACACCGCGCTCTCCCTGGGCCGTGAGCCGTCGCTGCCGGCCCTGGACACGGACTTCGCGCGGTACGCCGCCGCTGTCGCCGATGAGCGCTCCTCGGCGGCCTTCGCCACCGATCAGCGCTACTGGTCGGGCCGGCTGGCCTCCCGGCGCGAGGTGCTGCGGCTGCCGTACGACGGAGATCCCACCGCTCCGCCCACGGCCCCCCTCGCCACCCACCAGAGCGCCCTCGACCCGGCGCTCACCGCCGCGCTGCGGGAGCGGGCCGCCGCACACGGCGTGACCCTGTTCCATCTGCTGCTCGCCGTCCATGTGCGCTGTCTGGCCCGGTGGAGCGGACAGCGCGAGATCGCGGTCAACGTCGCCCGCGCCCGGCGGGAGACGCGGCTCGCCGGTCTGGACCGGCTCGTCGGCCCGCTCGCCGACACCCTCCCTCTCCTGTGCGAGGCCGACCCGGACGAGCCGGTGCCCGCACTGGCCCAACGGCTGCGGGACAGCTGGCTGGAGAGCGAGGAGCACGCGATGCCCAGCGGCCTCGATCTGGCCCGGCTGCTGCCCGGCGACCGCCACGGGCCCCGGACGGTGAGCCCGGCCGGCTTCAGCTTCGCCCGCTTCCCGGCGACCCTGGACGGTCAGTGCCCGGTGGCGGTACGTCCGACCGCGGCCGGGACCGCCACCGCGGCGACCCGTCTGACGCTGCTGTGCTGGGAGGACGGAACGATCCTGCGCCTCTCGTGGAATTTCCCCGTCCGGCTCTTCGACCCGACGACGGTGGCCCGTCTGGCCCACGACTTCCAGGAGGAGCTGACCGCACTGGCCGGACCCCGGCCCACTGACCCGCCCCGGCCCGGTGCGCCCATGGACCCGCCCCGGCCCGGTGCGCCCATGGACCCGCCCCGGCCCGATGCGCCCACGCCGCCCACCGGCCCGGTCCGGACCGGGCCCAGCCCGGCACTCCCCCCGGCGGCCGTACCCCGGCAGGAGACCGGCTCCGCCACGATCGTCCGCCGGCTGCTCGCCCGGTTCCGGTCCACCCCGGACGCGGTCGCCGTCGACACCGGCACGGCCACCCTGACGTACGCGGAACTCGACCGGGCCTCCCGGTCCCTCGCGACCCGGCTGCTGGCGCACGGCGTCACACCCGGAAGCCTGGTCGCGCTCCTCACCGAGCCGGGCGCCGACACCGTCGTCTCGGTCGTCGCCGTGCTGCGGGCGGGCGCGGGCTGGGTACCGCTGGACGCCGGCCACCCGAGCGCGCGCCTCGCGGACCAGATCGCCCGGTCGGGCGCCCGTACGGTGGTCTGCCACGCCCCCACCCGTGCGGCGGGCGACGCGCTCGGCGCCGATGTCACCCTGGTGCCGGTCGACGGACCGTCCCCGGTGGACGTACTAGCGACTCCGGCGCCGGACGGTCCCGTCGACGCGGGCTCGATCGCCTACACCATCTTCACCTCCGGCTCCACCGGCCGCCCGAAGGCGGTGCCCATCACCCACCGGTCGATGGAGAACTATCTCGACTGGGCGATCGGCGCCTTCGGATACGACGAGCGGGACCGCCTCGCCCAGACCGCGTCGATCTGCTTCGACGCCTCGGTCCGCCAGCTGCTCGCCCCGCTGCTCGTCGGGGCCACGGTGGTGGCGGTCCCCTGGCGCCTCGTGCGCGACCCCGACCTCCTGCTGACACATGTCGAACGCACCCGGATCACCGTCTGGAGCTCCGTCCCGACGCTGTGGGCGCAGCTGCTGACCGCGGCCGAGGACCGGGTACGGCGCGGCGCCGGGCGGCCGGATCTGTCGGCGCTGCGGTGGATCCATGTCGGCGGCGAGGCGCTGTCGCCCGCTCATGTCCGCCGCTGGTTCGACCTCTTCGGGAGCGGCCAGCGCATCGCGAATCTGTACGGGCCGACCGAGGCGACCGTCAACACGACCTGCCATGTCATCGACGCCCGCCCCGACGACCAGGTGCGGCGGCTGCCGATCGGCCGCCCCGTGACGGGCACGGAAGTGGAGGTGGCCGGGCCCGACGGTGCGGCCCTGCCGCCCGGCGAAGCAGGTGAACTGCTCATCGCCGGGACCGGTCTGACCCCCGGCTATCTCGGCGAACCGGCGCTGACCGAGGCCGCGTTCACGGTACGCGGAGGGCGGCGCTGGTACCGCAGCGGCGACCGGGTCCGCCGCTCCCCGGACGGCACACTGGAGTTCCTCGGACGGCTGGACGACCAGGTGAAGATCCGCGGGCACCGGGTCGAACCGGGTGAGATCGAGGCCGTGCTCCAGACCCATCCGGATGTCGCGCACGCCGTCGTCCTCGTCCAGGACGGCCGCCTGATCGCCGCTGTCACCTCCAGGCCCGGGGCGCCCCGGCCGGACGCCGTCGCGCTCCGGCTCCATCTCGCGACGACGCTGCCGCCGTACATGCTTCCGGCCCGCATCACTCCCGTCGACGAACTGCCGCTCACGGGTACGGGCAAGGTCGACCGGCATCGGCTGCTCGCGCTCCGGCCGGCCGACGGGCCCGCCGGCGCGGACCCCCGTACCGGTACGGGGACCGATGAGCCGAACGGACCGGCGGAGGCCGTACGCCGTACGCCGCCGGTGACACCGACCGAAGTCCGGCTGGCCCGCATCTGGTCCGTGCTGCTCCAGACGGGCGAGGTCTGCCGCGAGGACGACTTCTTCGCGCTGGGCGGCGACTCGCTGCTCGTCCTGGAGGTCTTCGCCCGGCTGGAGAGAGAGGGCGGACCGCTGCCCCGGCCGACCGTCGTCTACCGGCACCGCACGCTCGCGGCTCTCGCCGCGGCCATCGACTCGGCGGCCGTCGACTCGGCGGCCGTCGACACGGCAGGGGTCGATCCCGGTGCGACAGCCGTGGACGCCGGGCACCGGACCACGGATCCGGCAGCCGCCGGCGGGGCGTCCCACCCGGCACCCGCTCCGTTCCCGCTCACGCCCGGCCAGCGGGGCTTCCTGCTGGCCGAGGCCATCGCGCCGGGCGCCGGATCGGCGTGGCTCACCCGGCTGCGCCTGCACGGCCCCCTGCACACCGAACGTTTCCAGACGGCGGTGGATCTGCTCGTCGCGCGCCATCCGATGCTGCGTACGGTCTTCCCCGCCGGGGCACGCCCGGCCGTCCAGCAGGAACTTCCCCCCTCGCTGCGGCTGCCGGTCGACTTCGAGACGCTCACCGGGCCGCACCAGCTGGACGAGCGGATCGCCGCCGAGCGAGCGCGCCGCTTCGAACCGTGGGCCTGGCCCCTGCTGCGCCTGCGGGTGCTCACGCTGGCGCCGGACGAACACGTCCTGGTGGTGCACGCCCACCACGTCATCGGCGACGGCTACAGCGCCGCGCTCCTGGTACGGGAGCTGATGGCCGGGTACGACGCGCTGACCCGCGGAGAACGGCCGGAGACTCCCGCGCCGCGCAGCACCTTCCGCGACTACACCGCCCATCTCGCCCGGCAGGCGCAAGCCACCGCCGGAGAACAGGCCCGCCCGGTCCCACAGCCCGGTGCCCCATCGACCGCAGACCACGGTGCCGCGGACCGGTGGGCGCGGCTGAGCGCCCCGTACCGGATGCCGGTCCTGCGGACGGATGACACCGGCGGACGGCGACCGGCGGGCCACCCCGGCGGAGAGGACGGGGGAGTCCGGTCCGCCGACCGCCCCGCCCGTGTCCCCTCCTTTCATTCCCGAGGGTTCGTGATCGAGGCGGGGCAGGTGGAAGAGCTGCGCGCACTCGCCTCCGGTACCGGCGCCACCCTCTACGCGCCCCTGCTCACCGCCTACTACCGGGCGCTGGCGGCGGCGACCGGCCGGGCGGACCTGGTGCTCGGCCTCGCAGTGTCCGGCAGGGACCACCCGCTGCCGGATGTGAACCGGGTCTTCGGCCCGTTCGCCACAGCTGTGCCGGTACGGCCGGCCGGTCCGGGCTCCGTACGGTCCGCCGATCCGGCCTTCGGCGACGATCTGCGGCGGGTCGTCGCCGAAGCCGTCGCGGCGCGGACCTACGAGGGCACGGTGCCCCTCCTGCCCAGCGGTCTGCCCATGACCGCGCAGTTCTTCTTCACGTTTCTGGACTTCTCCGCACTGGGGCCGGAGAGCGGCCGGACGCTGACGGTCACCTGGGACGACAGCGACAGCGAGTTCACACCGCCGCCGGTCGGCACGGATGTGTTCATGGCGGCACGCCTCGACGGGGGACGCCTCCGGGTCACCGTGCGTGCGTCCGGGGCGGCGTTCTCACCCGACGGGCTGGCCGCGCTCGCGGATTCGGTGCGGGCCGGGCTGACGCACGCGGTGGCCCGCCACGCTCCGGACCCATCGGCTCCGGACCCATCGGCCCCGGCCCGGACCGCTCCGGCCCGGAGCCCGCACAGCCAGGCGGCCGTGCCGGGGCCGGAGCAGCGGATGGACTCCGCGCTCGTCGGCTATCTGCCGTCCCCGGCCCATCTCGCCCGGCTGGCGTGCCTGCCGGAGGGGGCGCTGCCGCGCGAGGAGCTGCGGGCCCTGCTCTTCCCCGACGGCCGGCCGCGCCTTCTCGAAACCCTGGACACACCGCTCGGGCGGTCCGGGTTCGTGTGCGTCCCCGTCTTCGCGGATGAACTCGCCTCCGGGGAAGCCCTGCTCCGGCACACCGTCCGGGGGGTGGAGCTCGCCTCGTCCCTCGGCGCACGGTCCGTCTCCCTCGCCGGCATGATCCCCTCGTTGACCGGCTACGGATTCGACGTCCTCCGCGCCACCGGCGCCGGGGGCGCGACCGCCGCCGTCACCACCGGCCACGCGGCGACCGTGGTGTCCGTCGTCAAGACGGTGCACGCCGCACTCGACGCCACCCGGCAGGAGCTGGGCGGCCTCACCGTCGCGTTCGTGGGGCTCGGCTCGATCGGCGCCTCGTCCCTGGAACTGCTGCTGACCCGGGCCCAGGCCGGGTCCCGGACCCGGCGCCCGCCCGCCCGGCTGCTGCTGTGCGATGTGCCGGGCAGCGGGCCGCGGCTGAGGGAGCTGGCGTCGGGCCTGCGCGCACGGGGACTGGCCGATGCCGTGGAGGTCCTGGAGTCCGATGCCGGGCTTCCCGAAGCGGTGTACGAGGCCGGTCTGATCGTCACCGCGGTCAGCGGCGGCGGCGCGCTGCTCGACATCGACCGGCTGCTGCCCGGCACGACGGTCGTCGACGACTCCTTCCCGCACTGTTTCGACACGGGCCGCGCGCTCGCCAGGATGCGGGAGCGGGGGGACGTACTGGTCGTCGGCGGCGGGCTGCTGGCGGTCGGCGAGGCCGAACGGCAGACAGCCGACGGGCTGCCGGCCGTGGCGGCGTCCGGCTATCTCGCCCAGCCGTGGCTCCCCGGCACCGTCGCCTCCTGCCGGCTGGAGTCCCTGCTGCACGCCTCCGGCGCGGACGTTCCCCTGGTGCGCGGTCTGGTCGACGGGCCGACCGGCCTGGCCTACTGGGCGGCGGCCGAGGCGGCTGGGACAGGCGCCGCACCGCTGCACCTGCTCGGCCACGCCGTCGACACCGGCAGCCTCACGGGATTCCGGCGGGAGGTCATGCCCGGGCGCGGGACGAGCGGGTCTCCGTCCTGAGCCCGGCGAGCCGGTCGTGTCCGGTCGGGACATACCGGCCACCGCGATATCCCACCCCCTATCGGAGGCGACCGCGCTTGTCAGTCCGTAAGGTTCCGGGTTCTCCGGCCGTGGCCCCGTCGATACGGTCCAATCCGCCAGTCGGACGGCTCCGTCGCGTCACGGACCCGGACCAGTGCCGCACGTCCCCCGCGGACGGGCACGGCCCGCGACGCGAGACCGTTCCTTCGTCACGCTCTCGACCAGGAGGTCGCGTTGACCGCGCACCACCCCACCCGCAGAAGCATCCTCAAGTCCGCAGGCGGGCTCTCGGCCGCGATGGCCCTGGGCGCCGGAGGCGTCATGGCGGCGGCGCCGTCGGCCGCGGCGGCCGGTGACGGATTCGGCCTGCGCATCGTGGACCGCAACGAGAACGACCACCGCATGTGGTACTACCGGTTCGCGACCGCCGAGATCGGCTGGAACCCCGGTCCCGCGGTGAACGTCCTGCTCCCCGACGACTACCACACCAGCGGACGCACCTACCCCGTCCTCTACCTCCTCCACGGCGGTATGGAGGATTTCATCAGCTTCGACCACAAGGACATCCGCGCCCTGACGGCCGGAAAGCGGCTCATCGTGGTCATGCCCGACGGTGGACGCACGGGCTGGTACTCCAACCCGGTCCACACCAACGTCGGCCCGCGGAACTGGGAAACGTTCCATATGCACCAGCTGCTCCCGTGGATCGAGGCGAACTTCCGGACATATGCCGAGTACGACGGCCGCGCCGTCTCCGGGTTCTCGATGGGCGGCTTCGGCGCGCTGAAGTACACGGCCAAGTACTGGGGCCACTTCGCCTCGGTGAGCTCCCACTCCGGCCCGGCCAGCCTGCGCCGCGACGGCGGCGCGGTCGTCCACTGGGCCAACCTGACCTCCGCGGGGGTGGACCTGGGCGGCGGCTCGATCTACGGCATGCCGCAGTGGGACGAGCGCAGGGTCACCGACGACAACCCGATGCAGCGCATCGAGAGCTACCGGAACAAGCGGATCTTCCTGGTCGCCGGGACCAGTCCCGACCCGATCGACTGGTTCCAGACGTTCAACGAGACCCAGGTGCTCGCCGGACAGCGGGAGTTCCGGGCCACGCTCGACTCCGTCGGCATCCCCCATGAGTCGCACGAGGTGCCCGGCGGGCACTTCGTACGCCGCTGGGCGCTCGAACGCGACATCGACGGCGTCATCGCGCGGCTCCGCAAGGCATAAGGCATGACGGGCGGAGCGCGTCCCTGAAGGCTCTCCCATGAGCTCGGGGGACGCTCTCGTCGGCGCCCCGGCGCGGCGTTCCGGGCGCCCGCGTCGGGGCGCCCGTGACTCCCGTCGGGACCGACGGTTCGCGCCAGCCGCACTCACATCCCACATATGTTCGAGACGACTACCAAGAGGGAGGAGGGTCACGTGCTTCCGGGTCTCTCCCGACGCGCGCTGCGCCTCGTTCTCGCGGCGACGACCGCTCTACTGCCGGCTCTGGTGACGACGGCGCCGGCCGCCGCCGCTCAATCCGCCGGCTTCGCCGGCTCGTGCCCGGCCTCCGGGTTCGTGTCCCAGTACTACAGCGATTCCCACAACGGCATCGACATCGCCAACGACTACGGCACCCCGATCCATGCCGTAGGCGACGGCGAGGTGATCGACTCGGGCCCCATCTCCGGCTACGGCCAGTGGATCCGCATCCTGCATCCCGATGGGACGGTGACCGAGTACGGGCATATGTATCAGCGGTACGTCGCCGTCGGCGAGCATGTCGTGGCCGGTCAGCGCATCGCGCTGATGGGCTCCGAGGGCCAGTCCAGTGGTCCCCACCTCCATCTGCGCGTGTGGGGCGACAGAACCACCAACCACCGGACCAACCCCGTCCCCTACCTCGAAGCCCGCGGTGTGGAGCTGCCCTGCACACCTGGCAGCGGCCCCCGACCGGTGCCGTTGGTGTATCCGGTGGAGTCGGGGCGGGTGGTGTCGGCGCGTTCGGCGGATGGGCGGTTGGAGGTGTTCGCGGCTGGTGCTGATGGGGTTCATCATGCGTGGCAGTTGGCGGCGAACGGGGGTTGGTCCGCGTGGGAGTCGTTGGGCGGGCCGGGTGGTGCGGAGTTGGCGATCGCGCCGAATGCGGATGGTCGTCTTGAGGTGTTCGCGATCAATGGGGATGTTCTTCAGCATCGGTGGCAGGTGTCGCCTTCGGGTGGTTGGTCGGGCTGGGAGTCGTTCGGTACGGGTGGGCGTGATGTCGCGGTGGGGGCGAATGGGGATGGGCGGTTGGAGGTGTTCGCCTCTGGTTCGGTGGGGGTGTTTCACCGGTATCAGACCGCGGGTGGTTGGTCGGGTTGGGAGGGTACGGGCGGTGGTCCGGCGGGCGGCCGTTTGGAGATGGAGAAGTCGGCGGATGGCCGTCTTGAGGTGTTCGCGTTGAACGGTGAGGTGTTCGAGCATCAGTATCAGACGGCGGTGAACGGCGGTTGGTCGTCGTGGGAGTCGTTCGGTACGGGTGGGCGTGATCTGACGGTGGATCACAATGCGGATGGGCGGTTGGAGGTGTTCGCGTCGGGTCCGGTGGGTGTGTTCCACCGGTATCAGACGGGGGCGTCGAGTTGGTCGGGTTGGGAGGCGGCGGGTGGTCCGGCGGATTCTCAGCTGACCAGTGAGCGGACTCCGGACGGGCGGGTGGAGGTGTTCGCGATCAATGGGAGTGTCGCGATGCATACCTGGCAGACCGGGGTGAACGCGCCTTACGGCGATTGGGTGGGCTTCGGCGAGGGCGGGACCGAGATCACTGCCACGACGAACGCCGACGGTCGTATCGAAGTGTTCGGGACCAGCCGTGCGGGTGTGTATCACAAGTGGCAGACCGGCTTCACGACCTGGTCCGACTGGGTCTGGCTCAACAACACCTCCGGCCCCGCCGTCGACTGATCCCGCCCCCGCGGCCGGCCGAGTCGGCCCGACCCGGCCGGCCGCGGGTTCCTCTGGAGAAGCTCATGTATCCCATCAGCAGACGGCGCCTTCTGCGGGGCTCCGCAGGGGGCGGCGCGCTCACGCTCCTGGGCGCCGGCCGATCGACGGCCGCGACCGCCACGGCTGTCCCGCCGCACCGGTGGATCGGCGCGGGACCCTTCACACACGTCTACGATCCGTCCACCCCCGGACGGCGGCGCTATCTCAACGACCACGCACTGATCAAGGCGAACGGCCGGTGGCACCTGTTCAGCATCGTCGGCGACAGCGCACCGCCGGGCGAATCCCCGGACAGCGCGGCCGAGGTCGCCTTCGCCCATGCCTCCGCGCCGGATCCACACGGCCCGTGGACCGCACACGCCGACGCGCTGACCGTCGCCCCCACCTACTTCGGCGAGAAACACCTGTGGGCGCCGCATGTCGTCGAGGCGGGCGGCACCTTCTGGATGTTCTACGCCGCCGGCGGTCAGGGCGGCGTCGCGATCAACCTCGCCACGTCGACCGACCTGTTCACCTGGACCCGCATACCGTCCGGCCCGCTGTTCCGGGGACTCGCGGCGCGCGACCCGATGGTGCTGCGGATCGGCGGCGAATGGGTGATGTACTACACCGAACTGTCCGGCGCCGGCGGCCGGCATATCGTGTCCTTCCGCCGGTCCGATGATCTGGTGCACTGGAGCGAGCCGGGCACCGCGTTCACCGACGAGACCACCGACGCCACGGTATCGGTCACCGAGTCGCCGTACGTGGTCGAACGGGACGGCTGGTACTACCTGTTCATCGGCCCCCGCAATGGCTATGACGGTACGGACGTGTTCGCGTCCCGGGACCCGTTCCGCTTCACCCTCGACGACTACGCGGGTCATGTGCCCGGTCATGCCGTAGAGGTGGTGACCGACGGGCAGGAGTGGTACGCGAGCGCCGCGGGGTGGTTCCACCAGGGCCTGTACCTGGCGCCCTTGCACTGGCGGGACACACCACCCCCGTGGCAGAGCATGGACAACCCGGTCGCCGCCCTGGACGTCGACGGCCGGCTGACCGTGCTCGCGCTCGACGCCGGTGACCGTTCGATGCTGCGGCGCGTCCAGATCGACCCGGAGTCCGACACCTGGTCGGCGTGGGAGCGTTTCGGCGGCCCGGCCGGCGCGCTTCCCACCCTCGGCCGTAACACCAACGGCAGGCTTGAGGTGTTCTCCCTCGCCCCGGGCGGCGTCGACCTGCACCACCGGGTGCAGCGGCCGGACGGCCGCTGGTACGACTGGGAGGAGTTCGGCGGCCCGGCCGGTTCCGCTCCCGCTGTCGGCCGCGACGCCGACGGCAGGCTGGAGGTCTTCGCGCTGAGCCCTGGCGGCGGCGGCATCGCGCGGCGGCGGCAGTGGTCGCCCGGATCGCTGACATGGGACGCGTGGGACGCCGGATTCGGCGGGCCGGCGGGCACGCCGCCGGTCGTCGCGGCCAACGCCGACGGCAGGCTTGAGGTGTTCGCCCTCGCCCCCGGTGGCTCCGGGATCAATCACCGGTGGCAGGAGTCGCCCGGTGGCCGCTGGGCTGGGTGGCAACGCTTCGGTACCGCGGCCGGCGCCGCGCCGCGCGTGACCCGCGACGGCAGCGGAAGGCTCACCGTCGTCGCGATCGCCCCGTCCGGCCTGGCGGCCTTCTACCGGCGACAGGCAGTGCCGAGCGGCGGGTGGGACGGCTGGAAACCGCTGTTCGGCTGGACGGCCGGGGCCCCGATGCTCGCCCCCGGCGCCGACGGCAGACTTGAGGCATTCGCGCTGTCCCCCGGCGGTGAGCGACTCGGCCACCGCTGGCACATCACGCCCGGCGGCAGCTGGGATCCCGGTGACGACTTCGGTGAGCCCGGTGTCCTCCTCGCCGCCACACCGACGGCCGCGGCCGACGCCACCGGACGGATTCATGTCTTCGCCGTCACCGCCGAGGGCGGGATACGCACCCGTGTGCAGGCCCGGCCCAGTGGTGGCTGGCGCCCGTGGACCGCGTTCGGCGATCGCGCGGTCGCCCCCGTCCGTTCGGGCGCTCCCGCCTACTGAGGGCCGGTGGGCGACGCCGCACGCGTCGCCGCGTGGTACGAGGGCGCTTCTGCCCGGGGCCCGGGGCCCGGGGCCCGGCCCGGCTCGGCCTGTCCGGTCACGTCGCCTCCCTGAACCAGCCGGGGATCCCGAGCCGATGCGTCAACCACGGCGACGCCGCTTCACCCTCATCGGGGGGTAAAGGCGACCACGATGACGGCTGCCGGGGCCCAGGCCCTCGCCGACCGCGTCCCCCGCCTCGCCGACACGTTCACACACGCGGGCCGAGCCACACGCCAAAGGCCCAGGCCGGCCCGTGGAACGTGATCGTCGGGTTCGCCGCACCACACGGGTGGGCACTCGTCGTCGCGCACGGTGCCATGACCGCCCCTGACGGAGTCGGTCGCCTCCCCCGCGCGCCTCCCTCCCGCGTACCGAACGGGTCTTTCACCCGGATTCGGGGCGTTGCCCGCGTCTCCGCAGGCCCGGAAGTGGCCGATGCGGCGCGGTTGACTCCCCTGTGCAGCCGGTAGCGTTCGGCGTGTTATGACAACTGTCGACACGCGGGACAGGGGGAGCGGTGAGCGGCGTAGTCGTCCATCTACCGCAAGGGAGCGGTGGCGGCGTCGGCAGGGAGCCGTACGGCGACGCGGTGACCCTCAGACTCGGCCCGGGGGAGAGCGCGCGCTTCGGGCGCGGCTCGTCGACCACGCCGGTCGAGCTCCGGCTCGCCGATGCCGCCATCTCACGGCTGGCCGGTGAGATCCGGGCGACCGACGACCACTGGCAGCTGAGCAACCACAGCACCACCCACAGCTATCTGGTGGAGAACCCGGAAGGGGCGGGGGAGTACCTGCGGGTGCCGCCGCGGCGTGCCGGAGCGCCCATCCCGTTCGAGTTCTCCCGGGTGGTTCTGCCCACCCGCCGCGACACCACGGTCTCCTTCCAGGTGTTCGCGCCCGACCACCTCTACCTGGATCCGCAGGGCATGGGCGGGCCGGGAGAGAGCCGCACCGTCACGGCGTACTCCCTGGACGAGACGGCCACGTACTTCCTGGTGCTCGTCGTGCTCTGCGAACCCTGGCTGCGCGACGAGTCACCGGTCGCCGTGCCGACCACCCCCCAGGTCGTGGAGCGGCTCAGGGGTCACGCCGCCTGCGCCAGGCTGACGCCGCGAGCGGTCAGTTCGCACATCGACTACCTCGCCGAGGAGAAGCTGAGGATCGACGTTCCCCAGACGGCCGAGACCGGCAGGGGGGACCGCCGGAACGGGAAGCGTGAGGCCGTGGTCGCGCTCGCGCTGAGGTTCGGCATCGTTCAGGAGGAGCATCTCGCGCTGTTGCCGCCCCGGGCCGCGCGGGGGTGGTAGAGGACGTGGCACCGGTACAGGGTCGGGGTGCCTCATGGGGAAGCGACCGGACGGAGCTGCTGCCCCGGGGCTACCGGGTGGGGGACTGGGAGGTCGCCGAGCCGATCGGGGCCGGCGGCTGGGCCACCGTCTACGCCGGGCGATCGGCCCACGACCGGACGGACGACACGGATCGGACGGACAGCACGGATCGGACGGACGACACGGATCCGACGCCCCGGCCGCATGATCAGGACGGCGACCGGGCGCCGGTACGCGGCGAGGTCGCGCTCAAGGTCATGCCGACCGCCGGACTCGCGCCCCGCCAGGCCCGCGGCGTGGCCGAGGCCGCCCGGCGCGAGGTCGAACTCGCCCGCCGGACGGGGCATCCGAGGCTCGTCCGGCTGCTGGACTCCCTCGTCCTCAGCGCGCCCGAGCGCCCGTCCCTGGACGGCGCGATCGTGCTCGTCATGGAGCGGGCCAGATGCAGTCTGCGGGACCTGCTCGACGGCGGGGTGACCGAGGCCGAGGGCGGCCGGCTGATCGGCGGCATCTGCGAGGGACTGGCGCATCTGCACCGTACCGGCTGGGTGCACACCGATCTCAAGCCCGAGAACGTCCTCATCGGCGCCGACGGTTCGGTGAAGCTCTCGGACTTCGGGCTCGCCACCGAACTCACCGGTACGCACGGCCATGCGCCCCCGATGGGCACCCTGGACTACCTCCCGCCCGAGCGGTGGCGTGCCCCGCTCGGCGACCTGGGCATGCAGGTCCGGCCGACCGCCGACATCTGGGCCCTGGGCATCGTGATCCACGAGGTGTTCGCGTCCGGCGCCTCGCCGTTCCCCGGCGCCACACCGGCTGCGCGTGGTGCCGCGGTGCAGGAGTACGCCGCGGGGCGTGCTCCGTTACGGATGGACACCGCGGTGCCGGAGTTCTGGCGCGTGCTGGCCGCCGACTGCCTGGCCCCCACCCACACGGCGCGCGCAGCCCATACGGCAGAGAGCCTGTTCGAGAGAATCGCGGCTCAGGAGGGCGGGAGGGAGGAACCCACCCCCAGGAGCCGTGCGATACGCGTGTGGCGCCGGACCCGTGTCGCCTTCCTCGCCGTCACGGTGTGCGGCGCGGCGGGCGCGGCGATCTGGTCGTACGCCGGAGAGGAAGGGCCGTCCGCACCGTCGGACGCGTCCGATGAACTCCCGGCACAGATCCGGGTGTTCAATGCCGAGCGGGGCTGCCAGGACCGCGCGGACCGGGACCCGCAGTGCAGTCTCGGCCTGGCGATCGACCCCATGCGGCCCTACACCGCCGAGAACGTCGTGCCGACACGGGTATGGCACGGTGACGTTCTCGACATCGACTGCCAGATCCCGCGGGGCCAGTCCATCATCGACGAGGAGGACCTGGAGTCCACCCGCTGGTTCCGTGTTCGCGTTCCGCACGCCGACGCGCAGGCCAGGGCGTGGTTGCCCGCCGTCCGGACGAAGGACCGTCCGGCACTTCCGAGGTGTCCGCTCCCCACGCCGACCCGATGACCGGCGGGCGTGCGGACCCTCGCGGAGGGGTGGGTCAGGAGTTCTGGACCGCCGTGAACAGGGGGTGGGTGATCCGGGCGGTGAACTGCGGCCCGACCAGGTATCGGTGGCAGTCCGCTGCCGGCGACTCGCAGAGCAGGCCGTCCGCGGTCATGCGCGCTCCCATGCTGTTGACGCCGACGATGGCGCCCTTCCCCGTGGAGGCGTCGAATCCGGCCATCCGGGGTCCGCCGCTGGAGCCGCCGCCCATATCGCACCGGACACCCCACTGGCCCTCGACCTGCGGCGCTTCGCCCACTCCGAAGAACTCCCGGGGCGTGCCCCAGCAGTGGGCGAGCCGCTTCCCCGTGAACTCCGGCCGGCCCTTGTGCTCCTCCTTGTAGGCGGAGGCGCGGGGGTAGCCGAACTGCTGGACCGGCCGGTCCGCGGGCCGGTCGTATCCGAGGCGCTGGGTGGATCCGGCGGCGTCGGCGGCGCGCTGGCCGGCGGCGTTGCGGCCGAGCGCCAGGAACGCCTGGTCGTAGGGGGAGTTCTCGCCGCTCTTGACCCATTCGGGGTGTACGGCGGCGAGCCGGACCGCGAAGGCGCCGTAGGGGGCGGTGGCGTCGCGGTAGCCGGGGACGAAGAGCTGGTTGGTGTTCCAGCGGTGGTTGTCGCCGAGGAGATCGTGTCCGAGGGTGCAGTGCGCGGCGGTCACGACGGTGCTGCGGTTGGCGGCGGCGACCAGGGTGGCCGTACAGCTGGAGTCCTCGCCGTCGCGGTCGGTGTAGAAGAGGCGGCCGACGGAGGCGGAGAGGGCGGCGGAGCCCCGCCAGGCGGCTCCGTCGGGGCCGTCGGCGGGGGGCCGGTCCGACGAAGGCTCGGAGGGGACGGCCGCCATCCGCGCCGGCGTCCAGTAGTCCCGTACCGCCTTCTCGTCGGCGGCTGTCGGGGCGAGGGGATGCACCACGGTGGAGGCGGCCGTGCCCGGTGCGGTGGCGGTCCCGCCGCTCGTGGCAGTCGGGGCCGCGACGGCGGCGGGCAGGGAGAGCAGGGCCGCGGCGGTCACGGCGGCGAGGGCGCCGCCGAGGCGGAGGGCGCTGCTCTTCAGGCCGGTTGACAGGGTGGGCGCACCGCCGCGTCCGGCGGGGAAGGAGCGGCGGTCGGGCTGGTGGGGCATGGGACCTCTCTCTGACGTTTCTGACGCTTCTGACGTCTCCCGCTCATGCGACCGGACGGCGCCGAAAGAAACCGGCCGGAGCGAGCGGAGCACCGTGCGGGGAATCCTGGCGCGGCGATGTGAGGATCCGGTCAGGGAGATCTTTCCGTCCTGTTGTCCCGGCCGTCCGGTGCCGCGTGGGCAGCCGTGGAGAGGACGAGCGCCCGGCCAGGCATTGAGGACATGGGCCGGCCTATATGCCTTCTACGGTCAGTCCATGACGACTTCCTCGGATTCTTCGGAAACCTCAGCCTCATTTCTTCCCGGCGAGCGCGGTGAGCTGCTGCGTGCACTCGCCGAGCAGCGGGAGCTGCTGCTCCTCACGGTCCGCGGCATCACCGACGTACAGGCTGTGCAGCGCACGACCGTGAGCGAGCTCACGCTGGGCGGGATCGTCAAACACATGGCCCGCGGCGGGCTGGTGTGGACGCAGATCCTGGTCAAGGCGGATGGAGAGCTGCCGGACGGCATGCTGGACACAGGGCAGTACCGCATGACCGAGGAGGAGACGCTCCAGGGGTTGCTGGAGCTCTACGCGACTGCGGCGCGGGCGGTCGAAGACGCCGTGAGCGCACTGCCGGACTTGGACAGGAGCGTGCCCCTTCCCAGGACTCCCTGGTCCCCGCCGGAGACGGTCCACTGGCCGGTGCGCCGGATCCTGCTGCACCTGATCAGGGAGACGGCCCAGCACGCCGGGCACGCGGACATCATCCGGGAGGCACTGGACGGGGCCGGCACCACCGCTCAACGGTGATCGCACTCTGCCGCTTCCGCGGACTCCTCGGCGAAATGTTCGCCCCGGCGAGAAGTGGTTGTGGTACGTTCTGCGTCGCCAAGTGCCGCTGAGAGCTGAGGAGGTGGGACCGATCAACGCTGTAACAGGTCGGGGCTCCCTCGCTTACACGGGTTGGGGAGTGCCCGCGTAAGGCATTCCGAAAGGCTTGACACGCGCATGCGCTTCACTTCCCAGACGTCGTCCGACGGTGTCACCGAACAGCTCTTCACCTCCTCCTTCACCTTTGGTGAGATCCCCGGCGTGCTGTGGACGCCGGACGGCACCGCCGGTACCCGCCCTCTGATCCTGATGGGACACGGCGGCGGCCAGCACAAGAAGGCCCCCGGCATCGTGGCACGTGCCCGCCGTTCCGTGGTCGAGTGCGGCTTCGCGGTGGCGGCCGTCGATGCGCCCGCCCATGGCGACCGGCCACGAACCGAGGAACACGACCGGCTCATCGGCGAGATGCGGAACCGTATGCGGACCGGCGGGGACGCGGCTCCGGTGCTCGCCGAATTCCACACACTCCTCGCCGGCCAGAGCGTCCCGGAATGGCAGGCGGTCGTGGACGCGGTCCAGAAGCTCGACCACGTCGGCGCCGGCCCGGTGGGCTACTGGGGGATGTCGCTGGGCTGCGAGCTCGGCGTTCCGTTCATCGCCGCCGAGCCCCGCGTCCACGCGGCGGTGCTGGGTCTGAACGGGGCGGAGACCTCGCCCGAGGCCGCCGCACAGATCACCGTCCCGCTGGAGTTCCTGGTGCAGTGGGACGACGAGCGGGTGCCGCGGGCGGCGAGCCTGGCGCTGTTCGACACCTTCGCCTCAGCTGAGAAGACGCTGCACGCCAACCCCGGCGGACACGCGGAGGTCCCGATGTTCGAACTGGACAGCTCGCTGCGGTTCTTCACCCGCCACCTGAGCTGATACCCCTGCCGTCCGCGACGCGCTGATCGGGTTCCACGCCCGATCAGCGCGTTCAGCGGGGGCATCGGCAGGCCGTGGGCCGCCGGTCAGGCTCCGGGAAGCCAGCGGACGGGGAGCCGCCGAGGGCCTCGGATGAGGAGGCCCGCGCGCCAGGCGAGGGCTGCGGGGTGGGCGTCCAGGGAGAGGATGGGACAGCGCTCCAGAAGCGCGGTGATGGCCGTACGGGCCTGAAGCCGGGCCAGCGAGGCTCCCAGGCAGTAGTGAATGCCGTGGCCGAAGGCGAGATGGCCGCCCGCCGCGCGACGGATGTCGAAGCGGTCCGGATCGGGGAAGCGCGCGGGATCCCGGTCGGCGTCGGCGAGCGCGATCAGCACCAGCTCGCCGCCACCGGGTATCGGAGTGCCGGCGATGTCGAGGGGCTCGGTGGTGAAGCGGTAGGTGGTGGTCTCGACCGGTCCCTCATAGCGCAGCATCTCCTCCAGGGCGTTGTCGATGAGCGAGGGGTCCGCGCGGAGCGCGGAGAGCTGGCCGGGGTGTTGGAGCAGCGCGAGGACGCCCATGGAGATGAGATGGACGGTGGTCTCGAAGCCGGTGACGAGCAGCAGCCAGGCCATGCCGATGAGTTCGCCGGGGGAGAGCCGGCCGCCGTCCTCGTCGGTGGTTCGGATGAGGGCGCTCATCAGATCGTCGCGGGGCCGGTTCCGCATGTCGTCCACCATGCCGGTGAGGTAGTGCGTCATCGCCGCCGTGGCGGCCGTCCTGGTGTCCCGGTCCGAGCTGCTCAGCGCCTGTTCGGCCCAGTCGCGGAAGGCCGTGCGGTCGAGGGAGGGCACACCGAGGAGTTCGCAGACGATGCCCATGGACAGGGGGAGGGAGAGGGCCTCGACGAGGTCGGCCCGTCCGGCGGGCCGGGCGAGCATGGCGTCGAGGAGTTCGCCGGTCAGGGCCTGTACTCGCGGGGTGAGCGCCTCGACGCGGCGGGGCGTGAACTCCTTCGCCACGAGCTTGCGCAGCCGGGTGTGGTCCGGCGGGTTCGAGCTCAGCAGATTCTCGCCCGCGGAGAGCCTGGCCAGCGGCAGCGCGGGCGAGGCGTCCTGCCAGGACTTGGACAGGGTGGGGTCGGCGAGTGCGGACCGGCATGCCTCGTAGCCGACCACGAGCCAGGCGTCCGCGCCCTCGGGCACGCGGACGCGGTGCACCGGGCCCTGGGCGCGGAGCCCGGCGTACACCGGATGAGGATTCCTGCTGAATTCCTCGCCGAGCGCCCCGAAGTCTGTCGTGATCTCCGTTCCCATGGTGACTGGATTCCCTTCACGGATGGACATACGTCGGGGCGGCGTTCTCCTGGAGGCTCCCCCTGGACGGGCGGGCCGGAAGCCGTTCTTACGGTGCCGAGGCGTTCTGTTTCCCGAATTCCCGAAGGCGGCCCTGGCCGCCCCGGAGGTCCGGAGGCACCGTGCCGATCGCGATGACGTTGCCCTCGCTGATGTATCCGTCCGGGTCGCGCAACGGGCCGGCCGGGTCGTCGGGGTCGAGGAAGGGGGCCCAGTTCCCCGGGATGCCCTCGCTCATCGCCTGCCGGGCGAAACGGGCGCACGCGTTCCCGTAGAACCGGAGGGCGGACGGGGTCAGCGGAGCATGGTGCTCCATGAGGATCGTGCGCTGCCGTACCGATGTCAGACCGGCCGCGCGCAGCCGGCGGTAGAGATCACGGCCTCTCAGCAGCTGGCGGGCGTACCCGGGGGATTCGGCGGACGCGCGGAAGAAGTCGGTGATCAGAAAGGGGTCCGCCGGGCGTACGGTGCTCAGGGAGCCGTCCACGTCCTTGACCGCGACGAGCCCTCCGGGCCTGGTGACCCGGCGCAGTTCCGCCAGCGCGCGGGTCAGCTCCCCGTCGTCGAGGTACTGCGTGGTGTTCGCGCACCAGACGGCGTCGAACGTACCGTCCGCGTAGGGCAGGTCGAGGACGCTGCCCTGCCGTACCTCCAGCCGCGCCCGCGCGGGGTGGTCCCGCATCCGCCCGGCGGCGAGTTCCGCGCTCTCCCCGGCCAGGTCGAGGGCCGAGATCCGGCCCTCCGCGCCGACGAGTTCCGCGATCCGGGGGAGAAACGCACCGCTGCCGCAGCCCGCGTCCAGCACATGCCAGCCGGGCCGGACGCCGACGCTGTCCAGGGCGTCCCGGTAGTACGCGGCGCAGGCGTCGAAGTGCGGGTCCACGATCTCCTCGTGGGTGAACGCCAGTCCGGTGGAGGTCGTGTATCCCCACGACGCGTGATCCGGCGTCAGCATGTCCCGGCCCCCGCGGTCTCGGTGTGCGCGAGCAGGTCCATCAGGATCTCCAGCGTCGCCTCCGGGGCCTCCAGGGGAGCGAGATGGCCGACGCCGGGGAGCGTGACGAGCCGGCCGCGCGGCAGCGCCGCGGCCGTCCGGCGGGCCTCGTCGGAGGAGACGAGTTCGTCCTCGTCGCCGATGACGACCACGGCGGGCACATCGGCCGCACGCAGGGCGGCGGTGGAGTCCGTGCGCGCCGCGATGGCCCGCTGCGCCCAGGCGACGGAGTGCGGCCGGGCCGCCAGCGCCAGATCGGTCACCCGCGCCAGGAGGCGGGGCTGCCGGGCGCGCGTGGTGGCGCCCAGCAGGGACGGCGCGGTCCCCGCGACGATCCGGCCGCGCGAGGAGTCGTCGAGGACCATGTCGGCGAACCGCCGGCGCGCTCCGGCGCTCTCCGCGGTGTCGGCCGTGCTCCGGGCTGCCAGCAGGGCCAGCGCGTGGACGCGGTGCGGATGGCGGCGGAGAAAGGCCATCGCCGTATAGCCGCCCATGGAGCAGCCGGCGACGGCGACGGCGCCGATGCCCTGCCGGTCGAGTTCCCGGGCCAGGTCGTCGGCCACGAGATCGAGCGAGGGCGACTGGTCCGTCGGCGGCACGCCGCCGAAACCGCGCTGGTCGGGGGTGAGGACACGGTGGCCACGGGCGCGCAGCCCCCGGGCCGCCTCGTCCCACATGGACGAGTCGAGGGGCAGGGCGTGGAGCAGGACGACCGGGAGGCGGCGAGCGCGCTGGTCCTCTCCCGGCTCCGGGCGTTCTCTTCCGTACGCTGCGTCGTGCCGTGCTCCGTGTGCCGCGTCGTGCCGTGCGGCGCTCACCGGTCCGCCGCCCGTTCCGCGTCGGCGACGAACTGCCGGACATGCCACGGTGGTTCATCGCCCCGCAGCCAGGCGAGGGACACGGGGGAAGGCGGCAGATCGTGCACCGGTACGACCTTGATGTCCGGCGGAACGACGGTGTCCAGGGACTGGAACGACACATGGATCGCGGAGGTGCTCCGGAGCAGGTCCGTCATCGCGGTGAACGTCGTCACGGAGTGAATGCGGCGGACCGTACGCCCCTGGGGAGTCCGCGGCGGAACGACCAGGTTCCAGACGTGGGGCGGGAAGTCACCGGGACACTGGAACCCCTCGTACTCCGCGACCTCCTCGACCGACACCGTGTCGCGGCCGGCCAGGGGGTGATGGGCCCCGACGAGCACGGCCCGCCCGTCGAAGCAGACGGGTCTGCTCATGACGATGTCCGGCTCCAGCGGGTCGTACTTGACGATCATGATGTCCATCCGTCCGGCACGGAGCGGGTCGAACGGCTCGGTGACCTCGTAGGGGACGTACTCCACCGACGCCTGCGGGTAGCCGGCGGAGGCGACGATGCGGCACGCCAGCCGCACGGAGCCGTGGACCCCCAAGCGGATGGGGCGGAGCGAGGCGCGGGCCTTCGTAGGGGTGTGGGGCGATGTCACATCAGACCTCCGTGGTCAGTCCGGCATATGCCTGGAGTTCGTCCGGGCGGTGGGCGTCGGTGTCGACGCGGAGCATGGCGAACCGCGCGCCCGCCCCGGACCTTCATCGTTCTTCCTGGGCGGCGATGGCGTGCCGCAGTTCGGCGCGGGTGGGGGGCTGGGGACCGGACGGCACGGACGGCGCAGGAGCGTCGGCCGCGGCCCTCGCGCGGGCCAGGAGATCCGCGTCGGCGTAGATCTCCGCGGGTGTGTTCAGGCTCGCCCGGATACGGGTGAGCCCCCGCCATACGGCGAGGTCGGCGACCGCCGCCGCCGAGGCCGCCGGGAGGCCCCCGGGCACGAGCGGCGCAGGCCGGCCGGCCTGGGGGGCCGGGGGCGCTCCGGCCGCGGCCCGCCACCGTTCCACCCGCGACCAGGAATCGCGTACTCCCAGGTCGTACCAGGGGCGCAGCACCCGTTCGACGAGATCAGCGGCGGCCTGGCTCAGCCGTTCGTCCGCCACGGGACGGTCATCGAGCAGATCCGCGAGCAGGAAGGCGTGCGCGAGGGCCAGGGACATGCCGCGGCCGAACATCGGATCGGTGACGCAGGCGGCGTCCCCGGTCTGGAGGAGTCCGGCGACCGGGCGCCGCCGGCCGGTCGCGGCGCCGCGCAGAATGTTCGGCGGCATGCCGGTGACCCGTACCGGGCCGAGCGGCTGCGCGGCGCCCTCGTCGACCCAGGCCGCGAGGAACGGCGAGAGACCGCAGGCGGCGGTGAAGGCCGCGGGTGTGCGCAGGGCCGCGGTGGCCCGGTCGCCGGGCAGCGTTCCGAGGGTGATGGCGAAGACGTCGTTGTCCGCCGGGTGCAGTACGGCGGAGTAGTGGTCCCAGACGCCGCCGGCCGCGTCGCCCCGGTTGAGCGGACCCGGCGGCGGGCCGTCGGGGTCGCGCAGCCGGTAGAAGCGGCCGAAGGCCCGCAACCGGCTGGGGCCGGTCAGGTCGTCCGCTACGGGGACGCCCGCCGCGGCGAGCCAGGACCGGGACGCGGACCTGCGCCCGGAGGCGTCCACGACCAGGTCGGCGGGGACCGTCTCGCCGCGGTCCGTGACGACGCCCGTCACCCGGTGCCCCGTCGTCCCGGCCGGGGCCAGCCGCAGTCCGGCGACCGTGGTGCGGTGGCTGACGGTCACACCGGGCAGGGCCGCGACGGCCCGGTGCAGCACCAGGTCCAGGACGGGACGGCGGACGAGCAGGGTGACGAGGTCCTCGTCGCCCGGCTCCCGGGCGGCGCCGGGCCCCTGGGGCGCCGCGGCGGTGAGATCGGCGAGCCGGGCTCCTTCCGCCAGCGCCGCGTCGAGTACGGCCGGTGCGTAGCGGCGCAGCATCCGTACGCCGAGCGCGTTCAGGATGTGGTCGTGGCCGGCCTGGGGCACCAGGGGACGCCGCCACAGTTCCGCGCTCTTGACGACCGGCCCGTCCGGCGGGGGCTCGCTCTGCTCCAGGACCCGCACCCGGTGGCCGCGCCCGCCGAGCGCCCGGGCCAGGGCGAGGCCGGCGAGACCGCCTCCCGCGATCACGGTGGTCGTCATGGTCAGCGACGCCTGCCGTGCACGAAGAACACCCGCCGTACGTCCCTCACCTCGCGCGGCGGCACCGGGTCGGGCCACCGCCCGTAGTCGGCGTCGGGCTCGCCCGGCTGGACGGCGCGGGCGTCGAATCCGTACCGCTCGAACAGGGCCTCCGGTTCATCGGTGCCGAACACCCAGGGGCACCCCCAGCTCGCGAAGACATCGAGCAGTCCGCTCATATGGGGAAGGGTCAGGGCGGCCCGGTTGACGATGTCGGCGGCGATATGGCTGCCGGGCGCGGAGATGGCGGCGACCCGCTCCAGCACCCGGTGCGCGTCGGCCTCGGGGATGTAGTACAGCAACCCCTCCAGCAGCCACGCCGAGGGGACGGCGGGGTCGTAGCCGGACGCGATGAGCCTCTCCTCCCAGTCGGCGGCGGTGAGGTCGACGGCGACCGTGCGGTGGTCGACCCGGGGCCGGGCGCCCCGCAGCCGCTCCGCCTTGAAGTCGAGCACCGCCGGCCGGTCGACCTCGAAGTAGCGGATGTGCGCGGGCCAGGGGAGCCGGTAGGCCCGCGAGTCCATGCCCGCCGGGGCCAGCACGATCTGGCTCGTCTCCGGCTCCTGGGCCGCTCGTCGCAGCAGGTCGTCGAAGAACCGGGTGCGGATGGCGTTGTAGTCCGGAGTGCTGGGCAGCGTCCGCGGCCGGTCGGGCGGGAAGGTCGCGGCCCGGACCTCGGCCAGCAGCTCCGGACCCGCGTCGCCGACCAGCCGGGCGGCGTACGGGTCTTCGTACAGCCGGTCCTCGCGGCGGGTCTCGGCGGCCCGCAGAGCCGCTGTGAGCAGGGCGGTCCGTTCGACGGGGTTGAGCTGGGCCATGGAAGGCTCCTTGTCGTGGGGAGGTGCGGGCGTCGGACGGCCGACGTGCCTCGGGGGCGGTCAGCCGCCCGGCGTACCGGTCAGCCGCCCCCAGAGGCCGTCGACCTCATGAAGCGCGGCCCGGTGGTGCCGCTGCTGGTGAAGCAGACCGCGGGGGCGTCGGCGGACAGCAGGTTCCGCTCTCCGGCGGCGGTCCGCCCGATCAGGGGCGCGGGGGCGGCGTGGTCGCGCACCGGGACGGCCGTACGGAAATCGTCCATCGTACGGACGCGGCCGAAGCCGTGCCCTCCGCCGAACCCGGTGGAGGCGTTGAAACCCAGCAGATCGGCGAGGACGCGCCGCTGTGCGCCGCGCGGATCGGTGCTCTCACCGGCCGGCCGCTCGCGTGCGGCGAACACCCGCGCACGGTAGCGGTCGGTGTGGCCTGGGGCATGCCAGACGGACGGGACGTTCACGCGGTCAGCACCTCCAGTACGGCTTCGGCCGCCCGGCCTGCATCAGGCTGCTCCCGCAGCATGGTCACTGGCAATGCCAGGACCTCCTCCAGCAGCGTCTTTCGGAGGTTCTCCCGATATCGCTCGACGTCCGCCCAGCCGCCGTCCGGCCCGTCGTACTCCAGGGCGTTCAGCCGTGTCCCGCCGCCTCTGCGGCGCCAGGCCGCCTCATCGCTGTACGTGGCCGCCTTCAACGGGGCCATCGGCGTGGGTTCGTTCATCGGCGGCCTGATCACCGATGCCTCCGGTCCACGCCCGGCGATGCTCGCGGCCGGCGCCTTCGCGCTCGCCGACGACTGGCGTGACGGGGCTACCGAACGCGGCATCTCCATGGTGCCGGTCCGTGCTCGACCTGTCTGTCCGGGGCCGTGCGCGCAGCGCGCCGGGCGACTGCGTCCGGCGGGCGGTCCTGCTCGTCACCACGGTTCTGATACGTCACCTGCGGGGCCACCCCGATGAGGCGGAGCGACGCAGCCAGGGTCCGGCAGTGGAGATCGCCCCGGGATCGCCCCGCACGATGCGGTCGAACGCCCTGCGGTGCACAGCCAGTGCCGTTCCGTCCGAGCCCGGTACGGCCAGGGGGCGCAGGCTCCAGTGGACGGTCCTCAGGGAGTCGACGGCGCGGGCGAGCCGCTCCATGCGCTCCGGACCACCCGGACCACCCGGACCGAAGACCGTGCCAGCGTCGATGACGAGGATCTGGTCGAGCCCTCTGACAGCGGCGTCCGCGGCGATCTGCGCGAGCGCCGCCGCCCGGTCCCGCTCAGTGTGTGCGCGACGCCCTTCCGGGGGCGTCAGCCATTCGGCCAGCCAGCCGATGCCGAGTTCGTCGAGTGCGCGCCGGGCATGCTCCGCGGTCGCCGGGGAGCCGTCGTCCACCAGACAGACGACCGCGTCGAAGAAGGCCAGCGGGCTGTCCAGCTGCTGACGGGCGCGGGCGACCACGTCCTGGCTCTGCGTCTCGCCGACGAGCTCTCGCAGGTGGTCCGTCAGCCCGTCCGTGCCGAGGCCGAGTTCGCGGTGGCCGATGAGGTAGTTGCGTACCCGCTCCAGCAGCCCGATCGGGAAGGACGGCCCGTGCGGCCGGGTGAAGCGGTGGAGCCAGCGGACGCCCGGGTGGCACAGCACCCGGCCGTCGGCACGCCGGAACTTCTCGTGGAGATATCCCTCTTCTCCCCCATGCGCGCGCAGTCGCGGGTTGAGACCGGGCCAGGCCGCGGTGCGGCAGGCGAACAGCCCCAGTCCCTGCATGCCCACCTCGAACGGCCTTCCACCGGGATCGGCTCCCCGGGGATCGGCGCCCCAGACGCCCAGCATCATGTTGCTCCATTCCGGAGCCATATGGGTCGAGGGCGGCTGGCGTTCGTCGTCGAGAACGTCCGCGACCATGGGACCCTGGAGCAGATCGCGGGAGTCCGGCCGGGCCTCGAAGTAATCCAGCACGGCGCGGACCGACCCCGGAGCGAGCAGCACATGGGAGTCCAGGCACAGGGTGACGGGCGACCGGGACACTCGGAAGACCAGGTCCCGGACGGCGGTGCTCGCGTACTGCCCGAAGGGGAGGTAGCGGTATCCCGGTATGAGATCCCCGAGGGCGCGGAGCGATGGCGAGCACGGCCCGGAAGGGTGGTTGTCCACCACGACGAATTCCGCCTCGGCCAGCTCCCGGGCATGGAACAGCCTCAGCGCCTGGAGGGTGAAGTACACGCCGTCGTAGTCGTCGTACGTCGCCATGCCGACGGTGATCCGGCTCACCGCGCGGCCTCCTCTTCGCCGGGCGTGCCGGAAGGGGGAGGGACCGTGAAATCACGGAGCAGCAGTCGCCGTTGGTGTGCGGGGAACGGCTCGGCGGCGGCCGGATGCGTTCCGCGCATGTAGTGGCGTTGCCACATGTCCGCCGCCACGGAAGGGTCGGCCGCCAGCATCTCGTGTGCGAAGGCCATGCGGCTGTCGTGCCAGGCGCGGTGGTCGCCCGCGTCCGGCATCCGGGAGATGGGGGCATGCGCGGGGTGGAACCGTTCCAGCTCCCCGCGCCGTTGGGGGAGCAGCATCAGAAGGGGCTCCCCCGCCTCGAAGACGATGTCGGCATCGGGTCTGGTGATCTTCCAGTTCATGGTGAAGGTGGCCACCGCCCAGTCGGTCTCCACCAGCCCCTCCAGCGGGTGCGCCCCGTCCTTGGGGAGATTGGCGGGGCCGCGGACCAACAGGTTCCAGCCGGGTGGCGTCCGGAACAGATACGGGACATGGAAGGTCAGGATGCCGTGGCCGAAGTGGCTCATGGCCTGGCGGCGGTCGGCTTCCCCGTCCGTGTAGCGGACGCTCAGCGCGGACGTCGAAGCGCCGCCGTTCCAGCGCACGGTGAAGGTGTTGTCGTTGAGGATCCACCAGCCGTTCTGGTTGGCCATGAGGAGAGGCAGACACCGGTAGGCGTAGCGGAGAGGCGCGGCGTCCCACCAGGTCCGCTGAACGGGCGCGGGAACGATCGGCATGTCGGGGGTGTCGGGCAGCCGGTAGGCCACCAGATCCGGTTCCTGGTCGAGCTGGTCTTCGGGGAGCAACGGGCCGTCTCCAGAGGGGGAGGTCGGCCGGAGCGCCGACGGCGGCAGCGCGCCGGCACACCCGGCCGGTCACAGCGCTGGAGAGTGTCTTCGAGCGGCGTCGTCCGCCCGGGGGACACGCCGGGCGGACGGGACGTCCACGACACTCCCTAGGGGCGCGGGAGGACCCTGATCCGGGTGGCGCCGGAGGCGAAGGCGTGGGTTCCGATGACGAAGGCGACCGGAGCCTCGCCGGGTGCGGCGGTGGGGTCGATCTGGAGTTCGGCGACGAGGACGATCCATTGGGCGGGGTCGGGGGCGAGGTCGACCGGGACGGCGGTGAGGGTGAGTTGCCGTCCGTCCGGGGAGAGGGTGCCGGTGTGCTTGGTCTCTCCGGCGGCGTCGGATCGGTACATGTCGAGGGTGGCGCTGGTGAACCGGGTTCCCGCCGGGGCCGTCACGGTCACCGGCACGGAGCCGATCCGCGGCGTACCGGTGTTCCGGATCAGCACCGACGAGTACACCCAGGATTCCCCCGGGTTCTTGGCCGGTGTGGGAGGCCGCTCCGATACGGAGGCCTTCAGCGGCGGCGGCGGAGGTGTCGTGGGCGGCGGTGTCGTCGGCGGTGGAGTCGCGGGCGGCGGCGTGGTGGTCGGAGGTGCTGTCACCGGCGGTTGTGTCACCGGTGGCTGTGTCGCCGGAGGCGGTGTCGGCTGAGCGGGGACAGGGATCCAGGGGAGTGGTATCCACAGTCCCCTGGCCTCCGGGGCGACGTCCTCCGGCCCCGCTCCGGGGTCTTCGGCCGGCTGCTCCGGCTGCTCCGGCGCGCTCGTGTCGTCGGTCATGGCACCTTCCGTTTCCTTGGACTGCATGGGATTCGCGGACCGGCGGGATCACGGCCGGGGGCCGTTCCGGGCTCGACAGCCCGGGTCTCCACGCGGTCGGCCCGGGTCAGGGGACCGTCGCCCACCGCTCCTGCGGACGGTGCGAGGGCGGACGGCTCCGGTGGCTCCGGCGGGGCGGCACGGGCACCGCGCTCAGCACATGCTCGATGCGCCGCCGGGGCAGAAGCTTGCACACGGACGCCCCCGCCATGATCAGCGTGGTCGCCGCGACGACGGTGGCGAGTGTCTGGAAGCCCGACCGCGATCCCGGGCCCGACGATCTGACCGACAGCGCGGACGCCCCGCCCGCGCCCAGCGCGCCGAGCGGCGGTACTCCTGCGTACACGTTCCCCCTCTGTTCACCGAGTTCTGGCAGGCCCTGTGCGCGTCGCGGGCTCAGCGGCTCAGGTGGCGCGCCACTGCTCCTCCCGGCGCCCGAGCATGTCCCAGAGGGAGCGGAGATAGACGGCGTGCTGGAACATGTCGTAGGCGAGCTCGACGGCGAGGCTTCCCGCGAGAAGCTGGGACTTCCAGCCCGCGCCGCGCGCGGTGACCACCTTCTCCGCCACGAAGACGAGGCCGACGGCGATCCAGAACGGGGTGAACTCCGGGCGGCCCCGGGTGAACATCCACACGGTGAAGACGAGATAGAGGGCGAGGCAGAGGACGGACAGCCCCATCAGGCCCTGGCGGATGATGTAAGGGGCCGTCACCTTGGTCCAGCCGTAGTCGCGCAGATTCTCCAGCGCGCCGCGCTGCCAGCGCAGCCGCTGGTGCCAGAGTTTGGGCAGGGTGTTCATGACCTCGGTGACGACCGCACAGCCCGGCGGCGAGACGGTGCGGTAGCCGAGGGTCCGCACGGCCTTGGTCATCTCGTCGTCCTCGGTGAGGGAGGCCAGCGAGTAGTACGAGGAGCCGCCGCCGATCCGGCCCGCCCGCCGGGCGTTCTCGACCTCCCGCAGGGTTGAGACGCGGAACAGGGTGGCGGTGCCGGTGAGGACGTCGGCGCGATAGCCGCGGCGGGCGATCTCCCTTGCGTAGCGGTGGAACTCGATGCGCTGAAGGGCCCCGAGCAGGCCACCCCCGCGCTCCCCGTAGAAGATGCCGCCGACGGCTCCCACGGTGCGGTCCATCGCCTCGATGGCGCTGGCCAGGAAGGCGGGGGAGAGCACGGTGTCGGCGTCCTGGACGAGGACCAGGTCCGTGCCGTCGAGTCCGGGGAGGAGCCGCTCCAGGGCCTGGTTGAGGGCGCCGGCCTTTTTATGCGGGTTGTCCCGCGACTCCAGGACGGTCGCGCCGTTCGCCTCGGCGATCGTCCCGGTCCCGTCGGAGCAGTTGTCGGCGACCACGACGATACGGTGCGGCGGTTGCTCCTGGCGGTGCAGCGCCGCTATGGCGGCGGCGATGCGCTCCGCCTCGTTGTGGGCGGGTATCAACGCCACGATGTGCGGCGCCGGTCCGGCCTCCCGGGCCCGCACGCGCCGTATCACGGCCTTGAAGACCGACTTGTCCATACGAGGGCTCCTGGGATTCTCGCTGCTCGCCGTGCGGGACGTACAGGACGTACAGGACGTACGGGGGTGCCGACGCGTACGGCGGCGGCACCCCCGCCACTCGCCTTGCCGGAGGTCAGGCCCCCGGCTCGATGACGACGGTGTCCTGGCCGCCGGCGAAGGCCGGCAGGCCCAGCGAGATGCCCACCTGAAGCTCGCCCGTGGCCGTCTTGTCGACCCCCATCGCCGGGTACAGCGCGACCCAGGCGTCCCGTCCCGGCCCGCTGGGTTCGAGGTTGAGGGGCACGGCATGGCAGGTCAGGGTGCGCCCGTCGGCCGACAGCGCACCGGCGCTGACGATCTCCTGAGTCTCGTCCGACCACCGGGTGAAAGCCACCTGGTCTTCCAGGAAACGCAGCCCCTCCGGAGCGGAGAAGACGATCCGCTGGGTGCCGATGGTGCTCTGACCGGTGTTGCGGACGACGAACGGCGGGTAGATCCACCGATCCTGCCCGGCGGTGGCGGTGAGCGTCGTGGTCTTGACGGTGGCCCGGGGCCTGGTGTCGATGGCCTTGGGCGCCTGGTAGCGGTAGTAGACGCTGCCGATCTGGAAGGCGTCCTCCAGCTTGTCGGGGTCCCAGCCCAGCCTGCTCGGGGAGCCGTCCGGATCGTTGGACTGCGGCCAGACGAGGAAGCGGTAGTAGCCCGTCTTGTCGCCGAGCTGTCGCAGATCGATGGGCGGCAGAAGCTCCTTGTTCGCCACCCCGCTGCCGCTGTGTCCCACCGCCTTGTGAATCTGCGGGGTCGGGGTGTAGTGCGAAGGAGTGCCGTCCTCGTGCACGAACTGGTAGTAGACGTGGTCGCTGTTGTTGCTGGGGACGCCCGCGGTGCCCTGGCGCAGATTCACCAGGTCGATGATGAACCTCTCGCCGGGAATCCGGCCGCTGTCGGTGACCAGGCCGTAGCCCGCCTGGCTGTTGCCGCTGGTCAGCCCCCAGGCGTTGTCCCAGGGAAGCCGGACGAAGGGCCGGCCGGTGAGTTCGGGATCGGACTTCTGCCAGGCCCCGTTGAGGACCTCGATCTCGGGCTCCACGGTGCGGATGTCCCCGCTGTCGAGGGTGACCTCGATCTTGACGCGGTACTTGCGGCCATAGGCCGGCCGGGCGTCGGCGTCGAGGTTGAGGTCACCGCGCAGGGTGAAGGTGATCAGATCCGCGTCGTCGAGGAAGGTCAGATCGATGACCTCGTACTCCTGGCTGATCCCGCCCTGTCCGCGCTTGAACTCGACGGCGGTGATGTCCAGGATTCCGTTGCCGGTGTACGAGTACTTGACCTGCTTGATCTTCACCCCCATGGGGACCCTGATCCGGCCGTCGTACCGTAACTCGGTGTCCCAGGTGGCTATTCGGTTGGCGTGCCCCAGCGTCCGGATTCCCGTGATCTCCGGGTCGAGGGTCGCTGGCTGTGCTCCTGCACCAGGGCTCATGCGTGATGTCTCCGCTTCTCACTGATTCCGTGGACGGTGAGCTGACGTGCAGAAATGCTGCTCCGGCAGGCCCTATGGGGGATGTGGGCATGCTCGGTCTCATCAGGTCGGGCTGAGTGGGAGCGCGGCTGGTGGGCAAGTCAAACCGACGCATGATCACCCGTCAATCGGGCACTTCGGACCGGACGGTGATTCCAGCCAGTGACCCGCCGGGCACAGTGAGGTGCGGCTGCTCTCGTCGCCGGTGCTGGCGGTACATGTCAAGCGGGTATCGGCCGACTCGCTGATCCGGAAGGTTCGTGAGTGCCGGAAGTGCCGTCCCTACTCCGGCTGGTTCACGTCGGGGTGCGAGCGCGCCGCTGATACGGTCTTCGGCCCCCGTCTCCTCCGTGGTCCGCCCGGGGCGAGATGCCGGGGCGCCGGTGGCGGCGCCCCGGCCGTGCCGGGACCGCTGTACGCAGGGTCCCGGCACGGACCGGCCGATGCCGCCGCCCCCGGCGGCACGCCGTGGACGGCCCCGGGATCAGGTGCCGGTGCTCTGGTAGTGGCGCATCTGCCGGACCCAGATCCGGTACGCGGCGTACATCCAGAGGAAGCCGATCGCCGGCGCGGCCCAGGCCAGGACGGGGGAGACGGACAGATCACCGGTCCGGCCCAGAAGGACGCTCGCGGGCACATAGGCCACGAACGCCACGGGCACCGTCCAGGTGAGGATCCAGGTCGTCGCCGTGCCGAAGATATGCAGCGGATAGGAGCCGAAGAGCAGGAAGACGTTGTCCACCAGGAAGTGCGCCGACCAGGTGTGGAGGAAGCGGAACGAGAGCGCCGAGACCAGCAGCACCACCGCGCCCTCCGCCGCCGCGCCGCCGAGCACCGCGAGGACGAGATAGAGCGCCTTCGCCGGGGTCCAGTCGACGTCCGCCGCCGTCACCGCGAAGCCGAACATGGTCACGGCGGTGATGACATCGCCGAGGATGTTCATCCGCACCCGGCCGGTGATGACCTGGAGCAGCGGATTCAGCGGACGCAGCAGATAGACGTCGAAGCGTCCCTCACGGACCAGTTCGTCCAGTGCGTACACCTGGTTGAAGGGGACGATCCAGACGGCGTGCGCCAGGAGCCGCAGCGAGTAGAGGAACGCCACATCCGAGAAGGTCCATGAGCCGATCGAGTCGAACTGGCTCAGGATCACCCAGACGAAGGCGATTCCGCTGCCCTGGTAGACGATGCCCATGACGACCAGCAGCACGAAGTTGAACCGGTAGCCGGTCTCCGCCCGCAGCGCGGCCTTCTGGAGCGTCCAGTACAGCGACAGTGATTCCTTGAACGGTCGGTTCACCCTTCACCCTCCTTGGACGGCGACGCGTCGCCGGGCGCGGTGCCAGACCGCCGTGGTGGCCAGGGCGAGGATCAGGATCCACAGACCCTGGACCGCCAGCGCCCGCAGCGCCGCGTCGCCCTCGGTCCGCCCCACGTAGATGGTCGCGGGGATGTATCCCGTGCTCTGGAAAGGCAGCAGCCCGGCGAGGATCCGCAGCGGCTCGGGAAAGAGGGAGACCGGGAGCATCGTGCCCGCGAAGAACTGGTTGATCAGCCGGTAGAGCATGGTGAACCCGCTGGTCTCCACCGTCCAGAACGCCACCATCGACGTCAGCACCGCCAGCAGCACCGAGATGACGTATCCGAAGACCAGCGACGGCGCGTAGAGCGCGAGTGCGGCGGGGGAGGCCGGTGCGCCCAGTGTTCCCACGACGAGGACGACCGGCAGCGCGACCACGACCGAGAGCACCATGAACAGATGGGACCCGGCCATGTGCGCCAGCATCTGCGGCACGAATCCGATCGGCCGCATCAGGTCGAAGACGACCTCCCCGGTCCGGACCCGCTGATAGGTGTACTCGTTCACCGTGAGATCGGTGAACACCCAGCTCTGGAGATTCACGACGGTGATGTAGAGCAGAAAGGTGTGGAGCGTCATGCCGGCGACCGTGTCCCGGCCCTCGAAGAGCGTGGTCCACAGGCGGGAGAGGATGAAGATGTTGAGGATGACGATCACTTGGAGCAGCAAGACGTTCTGACGGTACGTCATCGCTGTTTTCATCCGGGCGACGACGATCCGCCGCAGTCCGGGAGCCGATGCGGTCACGGGGTGAGGCCCTCACTGTAGATCCGGCGGACCACGCCCTCCAGATCGGGTTCGACGATGGACAGGTCGCGCACCGGATAGTTCTGGTTCACCGACGCGATGAGGTGCTGGACCGCGATCCGGGACGCCTCGAACCGGATGCGCGCCACTCCCTGTTCCTGCGAGACGATCTCGGCCCCGAGAACGTCCGCGGCCCGGACGGCGGGTGTCCGGCCGGTGCTTTCGTCGGGGGCGAGATGGACGACGAGTTCCCGGTGGGTGGCGTAGGTCGCCTTGAGGCCCTGGACGTCCCCGTCGTACAGGACCCGGCCGTGGTCGATCAGGATGACCCGGGGGCAGAGCCGCTCGACATCGGCGAGATCGTGCGTGGTCAGCACGATCGTCGTCTCGCCGGCCCGGCTCGTCTCCTCGACGAAGGTGCGCATCCGGTCCTTCGCGACCACGTCCAGGCCGATGGTCGGCTCGTCCAGATAGACCACCCGGGGCCGGTGGAGCATGGCGGCGGCGATGTCACCGCGCATCCGCTGGCCCAGGCTGAGCTGGCGGACCGGACGGTCGATGAACTCCCCCAGATCCAGGAGGTCGACGAACCGCTCCAGGCTCTCGCGGTAGTCCGCGGGCGACACCCCGTAGATCGCGCCGACGAGCCGGAACGACTCCCGCAGCGGCAGGTCCCACCAGAGCTGGGTGCGCTGGCCGAAGACGACGCCCATCTGCGCCGCGTTGCACGGGCGTTCCCGCCAGGGGTCGAGGCCGGATATCCGGACGGTGCCCCCGGTCGGCATGACGATGCCGGTCATCATCTTGATGGTGGTGCTCTTGCCGGCGCCGTTCGGCCCCAGATAGCCCACGAGTTCACCCTCGTCGATGGCGAAGGAGACGCCGTCGACCGCCCGGTTCACCTCGTACCGGCGGGTGAAGAGGGTGCGTAGCGACCCCAGCCTGCCTTCGTGGGGTTTGACCTTTCTGAACTCTTTCACCAGGCCGTCGACGCTGATCAACGCGGACATGTTTCCTCCCTGAATCGCGGTTCGTACGGCGCGGGACAGATCGCCGCGCCGTCCCAGTGGTGTGGTGGGCTCGTCCCGGAGCACGGGCACGCCGCGCGGGGCCTCCCTGCTGGAGGACCGGCCCGTAGGAGCCGTCATGGGCACGGCGCGGGCGACGGCGTCGCCATGACGCGTCGCCGGCCGCCGCGCGTTCGCCGGTGTCCCGGGTCAGCGGAGCGCGTGGGCCGCCTGGATCCCGTCGGCGGTACGGGCGTTGGACACTTCGGGATCCTCAGCCGGCTCTCCGGAGCCCAAGGGCGGTCCGCCCGGCTGTCCGCGGGAGCGGATATACCGGCTGACGAACTCCGCCCCGCCCTCGGCGCGGAGGGCGGGGCCCGCGCCGTCGTGCCGGACGCCCCGGTCCCTCGCGACCCTGATGGCGCGGTCCCCGTCGGGGACCGGGCGGCGGATCGGCTGCCCGGGCAGGTGTGACGCGGCCAGGGTCACCGGTTCGGCCCGTGGGCGAGGTCCAGCTCCCGGGGGCCGGCGGGGCGCCGCCGGGCCGTTGTCGCGTGCCAGCTGGTCATGGATCGCCCTCGGGACATGGCAGCTGCGGGTGCGGCTGTCCGGGTGACCGGACCATACCCGCACTCCCGGTGCGTCGGCCACGGATTTCCGGGGCGTCCCACGGCTCCGGGCGGCCTCCCGGCGGCCGTTGCGCGAGGTGACCAGGGGGACCCGAGTCGTTCACGGGGAAGCCGGGCCGTCGCCAGGGGCCCCTCCCGGATGGCCGTCGTCCGTGTGCACCCGGCCTGAGGAGCCGGTCTACTGGCTCTGGACGGCAGCCTTCCCCTCCCATCCGGAGATGACATCGTGACGACAGCGATTGTGGGCCTCGGCGCCATCGGATCGCGCCTGGCGTCGGGCCTGGCCGACGGGGGCGAGCCCCTGCTGCTCGCAGGCCGCGACATCGAGAAGGCCCAGGAGCTGGCCGGACGCCTGGGCGAGCGGGCCACCGCGGTGAGCACCGACGACGCGGTCGAACGCGCGGACATCCTCATCCTCTCGGTGTGGTTCGACACCATCAAGGAACTCATCGCCCACTACGGCGACCGCCTCAACGGCACCATCGTCGTCGACCCCTCCAACCCGATCGCCCCCGACGGCAAGGGGGGCTTCACCAAGACCATCCCGAAGAACGAATCGTCCGGGACGGTCATCGCCGGGCTGCTGCCCCCGGGCGCCCGGCCCGTCAAAGCCTTCGGCACCCTCATGGCCGACTCCCTGACCACCGCGGCCCACCGCACCCCGCACCGTGCGGTCGGCTTCTACGCAGCCGACGACACCGAGGCCGGTGACGCGGTGGCCGGCCTCATCCGGACGGCGGGCTTCGACCCGGTCAGGGTGGGCGGCATCGACCAGTCGCTGCGGATCGAGGTCTTCGGCGATCTCCACGAAGGCACTCTGGGGACCATCCCCACAGCGGAGGAGGCCAGAAGCCTCCTCTGAGCGAGCCCCCGCCGGTACCGGCACCGAGAGCGGGATGCGGGTCCGGCCGAAAGCGCGCCGCGGGCATGCTCACGGCGATGGGCCGGCGGGGGGTCGCCCGGGCTCCGGTCGGGGGCCCATCGGCGTGCCGGAGCGTGCGGCGGACCGGAATGCCTATAGCAATACCGCGTGCCTTCTGTCCGAAGTGTGGTGACCGCCGCCGGCGGACCGGCGTCCGGGGCCGTATGGCAGCGCTGATCCTCAGTCACTTCCTGCTCGCCGCCTGCGCGGGTCCGCTCGTCCGCCGACTCGGACCCCGCGCCTTCCTCGTACTGGCGCTGCCGCCCCTCGCCGCCACCGGGTGGGCCGCCGCGCACTGGAGCGGGGCCGCGGCCGGCCGGTCGGTGGAGTGGATCCTCGCCTGGCTGCCCGCGTACGACGTCTGGCTCGCGCTGCGCCTGGACGCGCTGTCACTGCTCATGGTGCTGCTGGCCGCCGGGGTGGGCGCGCTGGTGCTCGTCTACTGCGTACGGTACTTCGCCGCCGGCGACCCGCTGCTGGGACGGTTCGCGGGGCATCTGCTGGCGTTCGCCGGAGCCATGCTCGGACTGGTCCTGGCCGACGACCTGATCCTGCTCTATGTGTTCTGGGAGCTGACCACGGTCTTCTCCTATCTGCTGATCGGCCACGGCAGCGAGCGCAGACAGAGCCGGCGCTCGGCGCTCCAGGCGCTGACCGTCACCGCCTTCGGCGGACTGGTCATGCTCGTCGGCTTTCTGATGCTGGGGCACGCGGCGGGCACCTACCGGATCTCCGCCCTGGTCGCCGACCCGCCCGCCCCCTCCACGGCCGTGTCGACGGCCATCGCGCTCATCCTGGTCGGCGCGCTGTCGAAGTCGGCGATCTGGCCGTTCAGCCTCTGGCTGCCGAACGCCATGGCGGCGCCCACGCCCGTCAGCGCCTATCTGCACGCCGCCGCGATGGTCAAGGCGGGCGTCTATCTCATCGCCCGGCTGGCCCCCGCGTACGCCGACGCGCCGCCGTGGCGGCCCATGCTGCTCGTCCTCGGCGCGCTCACCATGCTGCTGGGCGGCTGGCGGGCGCTGCGGCTGGGCGACCTCAAACTGGTGCTCGCCTACGGCACGGTCAGCCAGCTCGGCTTTCTCACCGTCCTGGCCGGCGCCGGAGACCGGGACATCGCGCTGGCCGCCCTGGCGATGATCCTCGCGCACGCGCTCTTCAAGGCGCCGCTGTTCCTGGTCACCGGGATCGTCGACCACGCGGCGGGCACCCGGGATCTGCGCGAGCTGTCCGGAGTCGGCAGAGCGCTCCCCCGGGTCGCCGTGGTCGCCGCCGTCGCCGGGGCGTCGATGGCGGGGCTGCCGCCGCTGCTCGGCTTCGCCGCCAAGGAAGCGGCGTTCACGGCGCTGGCCCACGGCAGCCCGGCCGACCGGTGGACCCTGGCCGTCGTCGTCGCCGGATCGGCGCTCACCACCGCGTACACCCTCCGCTTCCTCTGGGGGGCGTTCGCCCGTAAACCCGGCCTGGCGGACACCCCCGTACACCGCGTCGACTGGGCCTTCCTCGGCCCGCCCGCGCTGCTCGCGGCGGGCTGTGTGATCCTCGGCCCCGGCGTCAGTTGGCTGAACGGGCTGCTGGGGGCGTACGCCGACGCCTTCCCGGCCCCCGCGCACCCCTACCGGCTCTCCCTCTGGCACGGCCTCGGCACGGCGCTGCTGCTCTCCGGGGCCGCCTGGGCGGGCGGCCTGGCGCTGTTCCTGGCCCGGGACCCGGTGATCCGGCTGTCCCGGAGAACGGCGTTGCCGACCGCCGACCGGGTCTTCGGCCTGGTGCTGCTGGGGCTCGAACGGCTGGCACTCCAGGTCACCGGCTTCTTCCAGCGCGGCTCGCTCTCGCTCTATCTGTCCACCGTGCTGCTGGTGATGCTCGGCGGACAGCTCGCCGTGCTGGCTGTGGACCGGCCGTGGCGCGGCGCGGCCCCGCCCCGGCTCTGGGACTCGCCCGCCCAAGCCGCGATCGCCCTGCTGACCTGCGCCGCGGCACTGCTCTGTCTCCAGGTGAGCCGGCGGATGAAGGCGGTGGTGATGGCGGGGCTGACCGGGTACGGCACGGCCCTGCTCTTCGTCGCCCACGGCACGCCCGATCTGGCGCTCACCCAGTTCTGTGTGGAGACGGTCTCACTGCTGGTGTTCGTGCTGGTCATGCGGCGGATGCCGGTGTACTTCCAGGAGAACATCAGCCGCTGGCGGCTGCGGGTACGGGTGCCGCTGGCCCTGGCCGCCGCGGCGGCGGTCGCCTTCACCCTGTGGGTGGTGGCCGCGGCCCGGCGGGCGGTCCCCGCGGGCGAGGCGCTGGTGGAGGAGACCGCGCGGCACGGTCTGAAGAACGTGGTGGCGACGATTCTGGTCGAGTACCGGGCCTGGGACACCCTCGGCGAGTCGGCCGTTCTCGCCGTCGCCGCCGTGGGGGTGACCAGTCTGATCTACTTCCACCGCAGGACCGGAGCCGACGACGCCGTCTCCGTGCCCGTCTCCGTGCCCGTCCCCGCGCCCGTGCCCGGGGCCGGTGCGCCGGGCGGGCGTACCGCCTGGTCGTACGGCTCCCAGGCGCTCACCCCCGTCTCCGCCCCCGAGGACAACGCGCCCGAACGCACCTGGCTCGCCGCAGGCCGCACCCTCGCCCCCGAATACCGGTCGGTGGTCTTCGAGGTGGTGGCCCGGCTGGTCTTCCACCCCATCCTCGTCCTCTCGGTCTATCTGCTGTTCTGCGCGGAGAATCTGCCGGGCGGAGGGTTCGTCGGCGGACTGGTGGCGGGCGTGGCGGTGACGGTGCGCTATCTGGCGGGCGGGCGGTTCGAGTTCGGTGCGGCGGCCCCCTGGCACCCGGGGCTCGTCACCGGGCTCGGCCTCCTCCTCTCCACGACGGTGGCGCTGCTCGGGTACGCCGACGGCACGGCCCTGCGCGCCCTCTCCTACGACGGACGGCTGCCGCTCATCGGCGACTTTCACATCGGGACACCGGTCGTCTTCGACGCCGGGGTGTATCTGCTGGTGCTCGGGGTGGTCCTGGACATCGTGCGGGCGCTCGGCGCCCGGGTGGACCGCCAGATCGAACGGGAGGCCGCGGCGCGGGAGGCCGCCGGGCAGGGGGCGGGCCGATGACCGTCAGCCTCAGTCTGCTGGTGACCGCCGGGGTGCTGTGCGCCGTGGGCGGCGTACTGCTGCTGATGCGCGCCCTCAGCCGCATTCTGATCGGCGCGGTGATCCTCGGCAACGGCATCAATCTGCTGATGCTGAGCGCGAGCGGGGCCGCCGGGGCCGCACCGCTGCTGTACCCGGGGGTGGAGCTCTCCCGGGTGACCGACCCGCTGCCCCAGGCCATCGCGCTCACCGCCATCGTCATCACCCTCGCCACCACGGCGTTCCTGCTGGCGATGGCGTACCGCACCCTCCGTGTCACCGGCACGGACGAGGTCCAGGACGACATCGAGGACCGGCGGGTCGCGCTCCGCGCGGAGGTGCAGGAACAGCGGGCCGCCCTGCGGGAGCGGCAGGCCCCCCGGGGACATCGGCCCGAGGGGGACCGGGCGGCCTACCGCTCGGAACGCCGACGGCTGCGGACCGT
>NZ_VCLA01000192.1:271898-385731 GCF_009600885.1 Streptomyces jumonjinensis | reverse complement strand
CGCCTGCATCAACAACGCATTCATCCCCGACGTCGACAACGCACGACGGAGCGCCGCGTTGGTGTGCCGACCCGCCGGGTCGCTCTGGACGAGGGACTCGGCCATCTCTCCGGCGGCCCAGAGCACGGTGTCGTCGTCGTCGCTCTGCCAGCGGTGGCCGGTCCAGCGGTACCAGCCGAGACCGGTGACATGACGGTAGTCGCTGGCATACAGCTTGACGAAAAGCTTCGCATTGCCCCGGTCGGCCAGTAGATCAGGCAGCAGACCACGGGCGACGGCCGGTTCGGCCGGTGGGTTCTGAGACAGCTTTCCGGACACGCCGAGCGGATGCTTGCGTCCGGGGCCGGGCAGACTCACGAGACGTGGTCCGGGCCGGGGGCCTGCGGTCGGCGGCCCTGGCACGCCGAACGGTCCGAAGGGGCGGCCGAGCCGGTGACGGCTGTTGCGCTGAGCGCTATTTCAGGAAGTCGAGACGGATTCGCGGCGCGCGGCGCGGAGACCGCCGCCGGTAATCGGCGGTGCGCGAGGGGTGTCACCGGAGGATGAGCGTAGGGGTGCAGCGTTGAGTCGCTTCTGGAAAACTCCAGGTCAAAGAGCATATGTGCATCCTCTCAGCGACTGAAGCGACTCAAGGGCTGGACATGTCCAGCACAAGTAGGCCGAGAGTACAGGGTGGCCGTGTCCCTGTATGGTGCCCGGTGAACCGGCCATAACGTAATGGGTGATCGGATAATTTGTCGATGCTCGGGCGCCCGCTCAGAGCAGGGTCCGTGCCCCGGACGGCACGAACCCGCTCCCCCGCTGATACAGGACCGTCGTTCCTCCGGCAGCGCTAGATCGGCGCTACGGTGACCAGGGCGGACGCGGCGACGGCGTCGTTCTGGGTGGCGACCAGCTTGACCGTGGACAGGTCCAGCACATCAGCCTCGATCAGACAGGGCTGGTTCAGTTCCACATACCGGTTGAACACGGTGTCGAAGGAGAGCGGACGGACCCGGTGGGGTACGCCGGCGGCCAGGGCCGCCTGGTCGAAAGCCTCCAGGAGCACCATCCCCGGTATGTGGTCGTGCGGGTGGTCGAAGAGGACGGGATGGGTGAGGTCGGTCCGCAGCCGCCAGACCCTGGCGCGGTCCGTGGGACTGAGGACGACATCGCGTTCGTTCCGGCGGCCCACGAGCGCGGGGTCCGCGGGCGGTCCGGGCGGCAGCGCCCGGGCGCAGCAGTCGGCGGCGTTCGCGTAATGCCCGCGCACCCTGCGGTAGATGGCCTCGGGGTAGGAGGTGTAGCGGAGCTGCGCGCTGCCCACCGGCCTCCCGTCGCGTACCGCTTCCACCTCCGCGGTCATCCGGGAGGAGCCCTGTCGGCGCCGGTTCACCGTGGTGTGGGTGATGTGCAGTTCCACCCGGGCGGGTTCCGCCGCCGTCCGCAGTCCCTCGCCGGTGATGGTGGAGCTGATGTACTCCCAGCCCAGCCGGTGGTCCAGGGGGATGTCGAAGGCGGTGTGGGAGAGTAGGACCAGTGCCTGGCGCAGGCTCTCCGTGAAGAGAAGCGGCGTATGGGACTCGGGGTCCGCGGTGTAGAAAGAGTGCGCGCAGGGCCATTCAGTCGTCACGACGTGCTGGACGTCTGAAACGCTGCGCCAGTCAGCGACGAGGACCTCCGTGGAATCGACCTTGCGGACGAGCTGCCTGGCGGTCGGCTGTCTCGAGTGCAGGACAGCCGAGCCATGAACGTTAGGTGAAGTCATTGCGAGTTCACTCCCCGTGGGACATCGAAACTGGCCATGCCATGTGCCAGGTGTGACGTGCGGCACTGCATTAAAATAAGGATTATTCTTTTTTTTGTCTATGAGGGAGGGACCCCGTGCCTGAATCGCCTGACACGCGCAGCGTGAAGCAGGAGCGTGCTCTGCGGACGAGGGCCTGTCTGATCCGGGCGGCGGCCGAGGTCTTCGCCGAGCGGGGATTTGCGGGAGCAAGCGTCTCGCGGATCGCGGATCGAGCCGGGGTGACGCTGGGGGCGATGTACTTCCACTTCAAGAACAAGGAGGCGCTGGCCCGCGAGATCGTCCGCAGTCAGCCGAATCTGGTCTCGCCGCCGATCCCGGCCGTTGGCCTTCAGGGTGTCGTTGACATCACCTTGACCTGGGCGTATCAGATGCTCGACGAGCCGCTGCTGCTGGCGGGGGCGCGGCTGGTGACGGATCAGGAGTTCTTCATCGACAAGGATGAGAACTCCCATCAGCAGTGGACCGAGGTGCTGGTCTTGGGATTCGCTGACGCGAATGATCGAGGCGAGCTTCAGCCGGACGTCAACATCCGGGCTGTGGCGCGGATGGTGGTCAGCGTCTGCACGGGAGCGCAGATGCACGCCCACATGGAGACCGGGCGGCGTGACCTCCCCGACAGGATCGAGGAGATGTGGCACTGCCTGCTGCCGGCGATCGCGGAGCCGGCCGCCGCGCGGGGTCTGCTCTTCGGTGAGGAGCGCGGGCGGCGCGGCGTCGGGAGCTGAACTTCCGCAGGTCGGGCCGGACTTGGGAGGTGTGCGGTGCGGCGGCCTGGGCATGACCGCTCTGTACTCGGGTATCGAGGCGGTACGCCCGGGGGGTTAAGGGGCCGTTCCCCGCTAGGGTCTGAGCCTCGGATGATTCAGTGACCGGTAGCACAGTCGGCGCGGGCCGGGTGTGCAGGGGGAGGCGTCCATGCACGCGATCTCGGGTGGGCTGTTACACGGCAAGAGAATCATGATCACGGGAGCGTCCAGCGGTATCGGGGCCGCGGCGGCCCGGCTCTTCACCGCCGAAGGGGCGTCGGTCGTGCTGATGGCGCGACGGGGGAAGCCGCTGTGCCAACTGGCCGAGGACATCGCCGCGTTGGGGGGTCGCGCGGTGCCGGTCGCCGGGGATGTGACCTCCACCGATGATGTCAAGCGGGCCGTCTCGGCCGCGGTGGAGTTCTTCGGCGGGCTGGACGCGGCCTTCAACAACGCGGGCTGGGGGGCGCGGGGGACCGATCGGCACGAGACGGACGACGCCGCCTATGAGCAGATCATGGAGGTGAATGTACGCGGGGTGTGGAACTGTCTGCGCCGTCAGATTCCGGTCATGCTGGAACAGCGGACCGGCGGCACCATCGTGAACACCTCCAGCACAGCGGGGATCTTCGCCACCGGCGCGCTCGCGCCGTATGTGGCCGCCAAGCACGCCGTCCTCGGGCTGACGAAGGCCGCCGCCGCCGAGTACGGCAACCGGGGCATCCGGGTCAACGCCCTGGTGGTGGGCACGACGCGGACCGAGCTGACCGAGGAGGCGCTGCGCAGCCGGCCGGAGCGGCCCGTTGCTTCCCGCGCCATCCAGCGGCGGATGGCCGACCCGACGGAGGTGGCCCAGGCCGCGGCGTGGCTCTGCAGCGACCGTTCGTCCTTCGTGACCGGCGGGGCCGTTCCGGTGGACGGGGGATGCAGCGCCGTATGAGGACGGTGGGGCCTTGGCCGGTGACGGTGCTTTCTGGCCGGGCCCGGGGATGCAGCGCCGTATGAGGACAGCGGGGCCTTCGCCGGTGACGGTGCTCGCTGACCGGGCCCAGGGATGCAGCGCCGTAGGAGAATGCCCGGGCCCGGGGCTGTTCGGCCCCGGGCTTCCCGGTCCCGCACGCTCTTCCGTCAGTCTCAGGGACCCGGTGTGATCCGGCGGGCCGAGATGCCCGTCAGCACCAGCTGCCAGATCCGGGCGAGCAGATCGACCGCCCCCTCCGAAGGTGCCGTCCCGGCCGCCCGGTGGCGGCGCAGGGTGATCTCCGCGCCCGCTATCAGATGCACCACCAGCGTCGACATCGCCTCGGGCTGTGCGGAGGCGCGCAGTTCGCCGCTGTCGTAGGCACGCCGCAGCAGCTCGTCGGCGGTCGGCAGCCAGATCTCGGACCAGTGCGCTCTGCCCGGGCGCTCCCGTTCCAGGCGCACCATGGCCCGTACCGTGTCCTCCTGCTCGATCAACCGGGCGAGTTCCAGGGTGAGTTCGCCCAGCTGTTCCAGCGCGGGCGCGCTGCCGACGGCCATCCGGCTGAGGGTCGCCCGCACCTGTGCCCTGCCCTGTGACTCGACGGCCTCGGCGAGCTCCGCCTTGGACGGGAAGTGGAAGGTCACCGCGCCCAGGGAGATGCCCGCCGCCTTGCTGATCCTGACCAGTGACGCGCCCGCGTAGCCGTCGAGGTCGAACTGCGAGGCGGCTGCGTGCACCAGACCTTCGCGGGTCCTCGCGGCTCTCTCCTGTTTCACCATGTTCTCTCCGAGGGCGTCGGCGGGCACAGTGCTGCGGACGCGTTACCGGGCCCGAGCGGCCGATGCGGCGGCCTTCCGGGGCTCTCCCCACCGGTCCGGCCGGGATCGTTCCAGCTTCTGCCGAGGCCCGGCGCGGTGGCAACGCGAAGTTGCCCAAGTAAGCAAAACCCTTGGTCACGGTGGTGGGCAGAGTCGTGGCTGCGTGCCGTCGGCCGCATCGTGCCCCTTCCGCCGGGGAGGAGCCGTGCTCCTCCGTTGAAAAAAAAAGATAATGTTCGCTATTCTATAGCCGTGTTGGATGGGATGCCCAGCAGGAGGGAACTCGCCATGACGGCACACGATGTGAACCGGTCACGCCTACCGATCTCCTTACTCGCCGAACAGATCTTCGGACACCTCCCGCGGGCCGATCAGCGCTACTGGGCGCGGGCGTATCTCCAGGGGCTGCTCACGACGGAGGGCAAGAAGTCCGTGCGGAGGATCGCCGCCACGGTCTCGACCTCGCCGACGGCGTCCCAGTCCATGCATCAGTTCGTCAACGCCAGTCCCTGGGAGTGGGCTCCGGCCCGTGCCGAGCTGACCCGGTGGATCGAGCGGCAGATGGCACCGCGCGCCTGGACCCTGGACGCGGCCGTTCTACGCAAGCGCGGAGATCACTCCTGCGGGGTGCACCGCCGGTTCGTCCCGTCCACCGGGCGGTCCGTCAACTGCCAGCTGGGCATCGGCGCGTTCCTCACCACGGAGACCGAGGCGCTGCCGGTGCACTGGAGCCTGCTGCTCCCAGGCGCCTGGGCGAAGGACGAGGAACGGCGCTCCCGGGCCCGTATCCCCGCCGACGCCACCCACCGCACCATCGAGCAGCACGCTCTGGACCTCGTCGACGCGCTGACCGACAGCACCCATCTCAGCGCCCCGCCCATCGTGGCCGATCTGAGCCACCACACCGGGGTGACCTCGCTGATCCGCGGACTCACCGCGCGCGGCCGGGACTTCGTCGTCACCCTGCCCGGCCGTACTCCGGTGATCCCGGCGGGCCGGACCGCGGTGCGGCAGAGCCAGGCGACCGAACTGCCCGCGGCCATCGAGGCGCGGCGGCTGTTCGAGCTGAAGCACGGCGGCAGATTCCGGCTCGACGCCCAGGATGCCCCCGCGGGGTGGGACGGCCGGCTGGAGCGGGCCTCGGTGACGACCGCGCTGGTACGGCTGCCGGAGGTGCGGCTGGCACGCCAGTCCCACCACCACGTCTACCGGATGTTCGCGGTCCACCCCTACGCGGGACGCCGTACCACCCGGATGTGGCTGACCAATATGGTGAACCGGCGCACCGAGGAGCTGACCGCGCTCACCAAGCTCCAGCGCAGGGCGGGCCTCACGGTGCAGACGCTGGAGAACGATTTCGGACTGCTGGATTTCGAGGGCCGCTCCTACCCGGGCTGGCATCACCATATGACCCTGGTATCCGCCGCCTGCGCCTACAGCAGGCTGGAGTTGTCCGACCCGGCACCCGTCCGGACGCCCGTTCTGGTCTGACCGTGCTCCTCGCCCATGATCACGGTGACATCAGCCGATGTGGGTGTGTCCGGACCGTACCGGACACACCCACATCCCGTTCGGCGGCCCGGCTGCTATCCGGGCACGGGCGTCCGTACCGGCCGGGGCAGCGGCGGCGGCGCAAGATGCCGTCCGGCCACCACAGCGAGCACGGTGTAGCCGGCGAGCAGCAGCAGCACCGTGAAGATCCACTCCTGGGAGCCCCCGGGGCCGTAGACCCGCCCCGCGTTCCCCACGTCCACGGCCGCGGCCCGCTCTCCGGCCTCGAAGCTGTCCCGGCCGCTCCCGTACAGCTTGACGCCCTCCCGGTCGACGGTTCCGTCGGCGGACCGGAAGGTTCCGGTCCATTCGCAGGTCTCATGACCTCCGTGCCCCACACAGCCGAGCCGGGCCGCGGTGAAGGTGCCCGTGGTCCCTTCGCCGGTCGCCGCCCGTGCCGCCTCGCCGAGATTGGGCAGTGACACATAGAGCAGCAGACTGCCCGTCAGCAGAAGCAGCAGCGATACGAACCCCGATGGCTTCCGGGCCTTTCGCGTGCCGGCGTCCGCGGACGTCATCTCAGTCCTTCGGGGCGCAGTGGCAGCGGGCGCTCGCGTTGTCGCTCCGGCCCGCGCGGGTGTGCAGATACATCGCGATCACCATGGGGATGGTGACCAGGGTGTTGTAGAAGAGATGCAGCTCCACCCGGGGCATGATCAGCTGAATGATGCTCGTCGGGGCCGCCTTGTCCAGCAGATAGGCTCCGGCCAGCGCCTGGAGCAGCAGCAGCAGATGCTCCAGATGGTGCCAGATCTGGAGCCCGAGCGAGGTCTTCCACCAGGTGCCCGAGGCGCCGGTGAACCCCGGCCGCAGCATGAAGAGACCGATCATCATCAGCAAGGCGTAGCCGTAATGCATCCACTCCGAGGTGACCAGCCAGGGGAAGGGAACCCCGAGCACCCCGCGGGCCTCGGGGAGCGGCCAGCCCAGAGCATAGATCTGGATCGCCTGAACAAGATGTTCAGCCCAGTGGGCGACGACGATGAACAGAAAGATCCGCAATCCCAGCTGGTGGTGTCTGCTGTTGAGGGCGTCGAGTCCGCCCCGTACCCCGCTCGGCGGGGCTTCGGTGCTGGTTGCCATAGGAACCTCCATGGTCCGGAACCGGTGGTTTATCACAGCAGCAGCCCCTGTGAGGCGGCTTCTCTCCACGTGCTCTGTTACCGGGCCCCGCCGCCATTGAGTCCTTTCACGCAACTCATTGCGCTACGGTCGGTTCATGCTGCCTCGGACCTATGAGGGCCAGGACTGCTCCCTGGCCCGCGCCCTCGAAGTGATCGGCGAGCGCTGGACCCTGCTGATCGTCCGCTCGGCCCTGCTCGGGGTCAAACGGTTCGACGGGTTTCTGGGACAGCTGCCGATCGCGCGCAATGTGCTCACCAACCGGCTCGCCCGGCTGGTCGATCTCGGCATCATGGAGCGGGTGCCCTACCAGGACAAGCCGGTGCGCCATGAGTATCCGCTCACTCCCATGGGGCGGGATCTGACGATCGCCGTCATCGCCCTGATGCAGTGGGGGGACCGCAATCTCCCCACCGAGCTGGGGCCCCCGCGCCGTGCCGAGCACATCGGCTGCGACGGTCATGTGAGCGTGCGGATGGGCTGTGCGAAGTGCGATCGCGATCTTCACGACGAGGAGGTCGCGGTGCGCCGCGCCCGCTGATCCACCCCCGCCGCCGCCCGCCGATCGGCCGCTTCCGCGCTCGCTCTGAAGTCCATGCATCGCACAGGTGTGCGCACTTGTGAAGATGCCCGCCCTCGCGAGGCCAGCCGACCATGAGGCCCCCGCCACCCCTGTGAGGGGTGGCCACCGGGCCGAGGAGGCAGAGCGTGGCAACCGCAATGGGCTCCCTGCGCAGACTGGTCATGGCCCCGTCCCTGCGTGACGTGAGTTTCGCCGGGCGTGGATTCGCCGTACCGGAGACGGCTGCCACCAGGCAGCTGGAGTCGATCCCGCAGGCCATGGTCACCGGCTTCGAATGGGGCATCGACGCACGCGACCTCTGGGAGATCGAACGCCGGCTCTCGCTGGTCGACCCGGAGGTCCAGGGCTTCTCCTACGAGGGTGCGACCATGGCCTTCGTCATTCGCGACGCGATGGGCCCCGGCCGCGGCCGTCGTACCCGGGAGCTGCTGACGGGCGCCGGGCGCAGACATATCTTCCTCAACTACATCGGCATCGGCTTCGCCATGGCCCGGCTGCCGCGCGTGCTGTGGAAGAAGGTCATGCCGGAGCTGGACGGCGAGGACTTCTATCCGCCGATGAGCTGGCTCGCCGTCGACGGCTACGGCTTCGACCGCGCCTACTTCGACACCGACCGCTACGTCCGCGATCAGCGGCTGGACACCCCGTACGGCTGGGACGGCCACTCCGGCTACTTCCGGCGCGCGGTCGACCAGGGCATCGGACGCGCCCTCTGGTTCATCGACGGGGCCCGCGCCGACCATGTCGCCGCCGCAGTGAACGCCTTCGCGGTTGAACGCCGCCCGGATCTCTGGGCCGGCGTCGGGCTCGCCGCCACCTTCGCTGGCTGCTCCACCGCCGCCGATCTGGCCGCGCTCCGCGAGAGCGCGGGCGACCTGCGCGGCCATGTCGCACAGGGCTCGGTCTTCGCGGCCAAGGCCCGCCACTTCTCCGGCGCCGTCCCCGAGCACACCAGGACTGCGCTGCACGCGCTGGCCTCAATCTCCGTCGAGACGGCGGCCCTTCTCGCCGACGACTGCGCTCCGCCCGCCGAGCGCGAGGGCGAGATCCCCACCTATGAACTCTGGCGCCGCGCCGTGCGCGGAAAGCTGCCCGCAAACGCGTTCGAGCATTCCTGAAGTAGACGCTTCCGCTGACACTTTGGAAGATTCCATTAGATCTGCGGGAAATGCTGGGGGAGAGAATCGAGAGGCGGTCGTTTACGTGTCCAACTTGCGTGCGCTGAGGCGCAGAGTCCTCACACCCAACGTCCGGGAAACGCAGCTGGAAACGCGCGGATTCCATGTCAAGAACGCGGAAGCGAAACACCAGCTGGAGACCGTCGGAGTGTCCTTTCTCCAGGGCTACGCCTATGCGGTGGAGGCGCGCTCCGCCGATCAGGCCGTCGAGTGGCTGGAGACCGTGCCCCGGTCCTTCCGGGGGTTCGCCTACGAGGGCGCGGGCATGGGCGCCGTCATGCTCGACGCGCTCACGGGCAGCGGCAAGCGGCTCGCGGGACTGCTGACGGGCGAGGGCGCCCGCCACAACTACATGATCTATGTGGGCGTCGGCTGGGCGATGGCCCGGCTGCCGCGCTTCCTGTGGCCCGATGTGACCGCGATCGACCCGGTGCTGCGCTGGCTGATCCTCGACGGATACGGGTTCCACCAGGCGTACTTCAAGACCGGCGCCTATGTCCGCGACCCGGCGGCCCCGCACCCCTTCAGCTGGCGGGGCGGCTCGGACCGCTACAGCGCACGCGCCATCGACCAGGGCATAGGCCGTGCCCTCTGGTTCGTCGGAGGCACCGACCCCGATGTGGTCGCCGGTCTCATCGCCTCCTTCCCCGAGCACCGCCACGGCGACCTCTACGCCGGTTCGGGGCTCGCCTGCACCTACGCGGGCAGCGTCGACGAGGAGGAGCTGCGCCGCTTCGCCGAGCACGCGGGCCCGCACTTCCCGAATCTGGCGCAGGGCTCCGCCTTCGCCGTCGAGGCCCGCGAGCGGGCCGGCACCACGATCGAGCACACCCATCTCGCGGCCCGGGTGCTCTGCGCCGACCGCACCCCCGAGGAAGCCGCCCGGGTGTGCATCGACACCAAGCCCGCCGGCTGTGACGGGGGCGAGATCCCCGCCTTCGAGACCTGGCGGCAGCACATCGCCGAAGCGATTACTTCACGTCCGTACGCACAGAAAGGCGCCGTCGCATGACACACCCGCTTTCCTGGCTGCGAAAGCAGGCCCCCGGAGTCATTGCGCTCACTCTCATGGTGAGCACCTTCTACGCCGTGAAATTGCCAACCGTCAGTGCTGCCGACGACGCGAAGCTGGCGAAGAATTTCGCCTTTCAGCCGATGGCGATAGCGATGCCCGGCGGCTTTAAGCAGCAGACGGTACGCAAGGTCAATAAGGCGTATAAGCATATCGAGGGCTGGATATCCTCGGTCGGCGCCGGTGTCGCCATGAACGACATCGACGGCGACGCCCTGCCCAACGATCTCTGCGTCACCGACCCGCAGATCGATCAGGCCGTGGTGACCCCCGCGCCGGTGCCCGGCCGCAAGAGCGCCACCTACGCGCCCTTCGCGCTCGACCCGGCCCCGCTGCCCAAGAGCGACTACACGGCCCCGATCGGCTGTGTCCCCGGCGACTACAACGAGGACGGCGCCACCGACCTCCTGGTCTACTACTGGGGCCGCACCCCGGTTCATCTTCCAGGCCAAGAAGGACGCCTCCACCGGAGCCGTCACCACCCCGATGAGCGCCGACCGCTTCACCCCGGTCGAGCTCGTCCCGGGCGTCGGCACCAGCGTCTACACCGGGCCGCTCTGGAACTCCAACGCCGCCGCCGTCGCCGACTTCGACGGAGACGGCCACAACGACATCTTCATCGGCAACTACTTCCCCGACAGCCCCGTCCTCGATCACACCAAGGACGGCGGGGTCACCATGAACGACTCGCTGTCGCACGCCCAGAACGGCGGCGGCGGCCACTTCTTCCGCTGGACCCCGCAGGGCTTCAAGGAGGTCAAGGGCGTACTGCCCGACAACATCGACCGGGGCTGGACGCTCGCCGCCTCCGCCACCGACCTCGACGGCGACCTCCGTCCCGAGCTCTACCTCGCCCATGACTTCGGCACCTCCTCGCTGCTCTACAACAAGTCCCGCCCCGGGACCTTCGAGTTCCGCGAGGTCAAGGCCAAGCACTCGGCGCTCGTCCCGAAGTCCAAGGAGATGGGCCGCAGCTCCTTCAAGGGCATGGGCGTCGACTTCGGCGACCTCGACAACGACGGCCTGTACGACGCCTTCGTCTCCAACATCACCACGTCGTTCGGGATCCAGGAGTCCAACTTCGCCTTCATCGGCACCGCCGACGACCGGGCCGATCTCCGCGCCAAGCTCCGTAAGGGCGAAGCCCCGTACAAGGACAAGAGCGCACCCCTCAACCTCGCCTGGTCCGGCTGGGGCTGGGATGTGAAGATGGGCGACTTCGACAACAACGGCGACCAGGAGATCACCCAGACCACCGGCTTCCTCAAGGGCAAGAAGAACCGCTGGGCCCAGCTCCAGGAGCTGGCCACCGCCAATGACGCCCTGATCAAGAACCCCTACTTCTGGCCCAACGTCGAAGAGGGCGACGACCTCGCCGGCGATCAGCATCTGCGCTTCTTCGTCAAGAACGAGCACGGCTCCTACAGCAACCTGGCCAAGCAGCTCGGACTCGCCGTCCCCGTCCCCACCCGGGGCATCGCCACCGCCGACGCGGACGGCGACGGACGCCTCGACATGGCCGTCGCCCGCCAGTGGGAGGACGCCGTCTTCTACTGCAACATGAGCGAGAACGCCGGCGGGTTCCTCGGCCTCAGGCTCACCGACGAGGCCGGCTCCGCCGTGATCGGCGCACAGGCCACCGTGACCCTGTCCGACGGCACCACCCGGCTCGGCCGGGTCGACGGCGGCAGCGGCCACTCCGGCAAGCGCTCCAGCGATGTGCACATCGGTCTCGGCGACCAGGCCGACGGGCCCGTGCAGGTCGAGCTGACCTGGCGCAACCGCTCCGGAGAGGTGCACAGCAAGGAACTCCAGTTGAGCCCCGGCTGGCACTCACTCCAGCTCGGCACCGACGCCAAGGAGAAGTGACCGTGTCAGCCAACCAGCCAACCGCCGCAGCCCCACGGCACAACGCCAAGGTCATCACCGCACTGCGCCGATTCGCCATCTCGATCTCGGTCCTCAACATCGCCGGGTACACCTTCCTCGGCTTCGAGCAGCCCTGGATCTGGCCCGTCTTCGCCGTCCTCACCGCCTATACGGTGGAGATCTCCCTGGAGTTCGTCAGCGCCAAGGTCGACGGCCGCGCACCGCGCTACGCGGGCGGCGGCTTCAAGGGGATGGTGGAGTTCCTCTTCCCCGCGCATATCACCGGCCTCGCCGTGAACATGCTCACCTACGTCAATGACCGCGTCTGGGTCATGCTCTTCGGCGTCATCGTCGCCGTCGGCGCCAAGTGGGTGCTCCGGGCCCCCGTCAAGGGCCGGATGCGGCACTACATGAACCCGTCGAACTTCGGCATCGCGATCATCCTGCTGCTCTTCCCCTGGGCCAGCATCGCCCCGCCGTACCACTTCACCGAGTATCTCTACGGTCCCGCCGACTGGGTGCTGCCCGCGATCATCATCACCCTCGGCACCCTGCTGAACGCCAAGCTGACCAACCGGATGTGGCTGATCATGGCCTGGCTGGTCGGCTTCGTCCTCCAGGCCGTCATCCGGGGGATCTTCCTCGGCACCTCCATCCCCGCGGCCCTCGGCATGATGACCGGGGTGGCCTTCGTCCTCTTCACCAACTACATGGTCACCGACCCCGGCACCTCGCCCTCCAAGCGCTCCTCCCAGATCGCCTTCGGCGGCGGCGTCGCCGCGCTGTACGGAGTGCTCACCGGATTCGGCATCGCCTACGGCATCTTCTTCGCCACCGCCCTGGTCTGCCTGATCCGCGGCGGCTACCTGTGGGGCCTGCACTTCCTGGACAAGCAGCGCGAGGCCGCGGCCAAGGCCGCCGCCGCCCCGCCCGCGCCCGTCGCCGTCGTCCCCGCCCCGGTACCCGTCGCCGCCGCCGCGGGCGACCCGTGCCAGGAGGGCACCTGCTTCCACGGCGCGTGCGCCTCCAAGCGCGCGGCCGAGACGAAGAAAGTGGGGGTGCCCGGATGAGCAGAATCGCCATCGTCGGCGTCGCCTGCCGCTACCCTGACGCCGCCACGCCCCGCGAACTGTGGGAGAACGCCCTCGCCGGACGCCGCGCCTTCCGCCGGCTGCCCGACGAGCGGATGCGCCTCGACGACTACTACGACCCCGACCCCACGACCCCCGACACGTTCTACGCCTCCACCGCCGCCGTCCTGGAGGGGTACTCCTTCGACCGGATCGCCCACCGCATCGCGGGCAGCACCTACCGGTCGACCGACCTCACCCACTGGCTCGCCCTGGACACCGCGGGCCGCGCCCTGGCCGACGCGGGCTTCCCGGCCGGTGCCGAACTGCCCAAGGAGCGCACCGGAGTCGTCGTCGGCAACACGCTGACCGGCGAGTTCTCCCGCGCCAATGTGATGCGGCTGCGCTGGCCGTACGTCCGCCGGGTGCTCGCCGCCGCGCTCAAGAACCAGGACTGGGACGACGACCGGCTCGGCGAATTCCTCGAAGGGGTGGAGAGCGCCTACAAGAAGCCGTTCCCCGCCATCGACGAGGACACCCTCGCCGGCGGTCTCTCCAACACCATCGCCGGCCGGATCTGCAACCACTTCGACCTCAACGGCGGCGGCTACACCGTCGACGGCGCCTGCTCCTCCTCGCTGCTGTCGGTCACCACCGCCGCGACCTCGCTGCTCGGCGGAGACCTCGACGTCGCCGTCGCCGGCGGAGTCGACCTCTCCATCGACCCCTTCGAGATCATCGGCTTCGCCAAGACCGGCGCGCTCGCCCGGAAGGAGATGCGGCTCTACGACCGCGGCTCCAACGGCTTCTGGCCCGGCGAGGGCTGCGGCATGGTCGTGCTGATGCGCGAAGAGGACGCCATCGCCTCCGGCCGCCGGATCTACGCCAGCATCGCGGGCTGGGGCATCTCCTCCGACGGCCAGGGCGGCATCACCCGCCCCGAGGTCAGCGGCTACCAGCTGGCGCTCTCCCGCGCCTACGCACGGGCCGGCTTCGGCATCGACACCGTACCGCTGTTCGAAGGCCATGGCACCGGAACCGAGGTCGGCGACGCCACCGAGCTCAAGGCGATCATGGGCGCCCGCGCCCAGGCCGACCCCGCCGCGCCGAGCGCCGCCATCAGCTCCATCAAGGGCATGATCGGCCACACCAAGGCCGCCGCCGGAGTCGCCGGGCTGATCAAGGCGACGATGGCCCTGGACGCGGCGATGCTGCCGCCCGCCATCGGCTGCGTCGACCCGCATGAGCTGCTCACCGACGAGCAGGCCAATCTGCGGGTGCTGCGCAAGGGCGAGGTCTGGCCCAAGGGCGCACCGCTGCGCGCGGGCATCACCGCCATGGGATTCGGCGGGATCAACACCCATGTCGTCCTCGACAAGGCGGTCACCGGCCGGCGGCCCGCCGTCAGCCGGCGCTCGGCCACCCTGGCGCACTCGCTCCAGGACGCCGAACTGCTGCTGCTGGACGGCGAATCGCCCCAGGCGCTCAAGGACCGGCTCACCGAGGTCGCCGACTTCGCCGGCCGTGTCTCCTACGCCCAGCTCGCCGACCTCGCCGCCACCCTCCAGCGCGAACTGCGCGAGCTGCCCCACCGGGCCGCCGTCGTGGTGACCTCCCCCGCGGACGCCGGAGCACGGCTGAGCCAGCTGGCCGACGCCCTGGAAGCGGGCGAGACCACCCTGTTCGCCTCCGACGGCCGCGCCTTCCTCGGCACCGCCCGGGAGAGCGCCCGGATCGGCTTCCTCTTCCCCGGCCAGGGCTCCGGCAAGTCCATGGACGGCGGCGCGCTCGCCCGCCGCTTCACCGAGGCGGCCGAGGTCTACACCCGGGCGAAGCTGCCCACCACCGGCGACACCGTCGCCACCGATGTGGCCCAGCCGCGCATCGTCACCGGCTCGGCCGCCGCACTGCGGGTCCTCGACACCCTCGGCATCGAGGCGGACCTCGCGGTCGGCCACAGCCTCGGCGAACTCACCGCCCTGCACTGGGCGGGCGCCATCGACGCCGACACCCTGCTGGAAGCCGCCCGGGTCCGCGGACGGGCCATGGCCGAGCACAGCGCCTCGGGCACCATGGCCTCCCTCACCACCGCCCCCGAGCGCGCCGAAGCGCTCATCGACCAACTGCCCGTCGTGGTCTCCGGCTACAACGGCCCCGGACAGACCGTCGTCGCCGGACCCGTCGACGCCATCGCCGCCGTCGCCCAGCGCGCTGCCGCGGCGGAGGTCGGCTGCACCCGGCTCGCGGTCTCCCACGCCTTCCACTCACCGCTCGTCGCACCGGCCGCCGACTCCTTCGGGGACTGGCTCGCCGACCGCGACTTCGCCGCGGTGGACCGGCGTATCCTCTCCACCGTCACCGGCGGCGAACTGACGGCCGACACCGATCTCGCCGGGCTGCTGCGCCGGCAGATCACCGAACCCGTGCTCTTCACCCAGGCCGTCCAGGCCGCCGCCGCCGACGTCGACCTCTTCGTCGAAGTCGGCCCCGGCCGGGTCCTCGGCGCACTGGCCGCCGCGAGCGCCGAGACGCCCGCGGTCTCCCTCAACACCGACGACGACTCCCTGCGCTCCCTGCTCCAGGTCGTCGGAGCCGCCTATGTGACCGGCGTGCCGCTGATGCACGAACGGCTCTTCAACGACCGGCTGACCCGGCCGCTGGAGATCGGCGCCGAATTCTCCTTCCTGGCCAGCCCCTGCGAGCAGGCCCCCGAGATCGACCTGCCCGCCGCCCGTACGCCCAGGCCGGAGACCTCCGGCGACCAGGCGGCGGCGGAGCCGGGCGGCGCGAGCGGGGAGTCCGCGCTCGATGTGCTGCGCGCCCTGGTCGCCGAACGCGCGGAACTCCCCGCCGAACTGGTCGACGAGAACAGCAGCCTCCTCGACGATCTGCACATGAGCTCCATCACGGTCGGCCAGATCGTCAACCAGGCCGCCGTACGCCTCGGTCTCACCGCGGCCCATGTACCGACCAACTTCGCCACCGCCACGGTCGCCGAACTGGCCGAGGCCCTCACCACCCTGGCCGACACCTCCCAGGCCGGCGACTTGGGCGGAGCCGCCCTGGTCGCGGGAGCCGCCACCTGGGCCCGCCCCTTCGCCGTCGACCTCGACGAGGTCCCGGCGCCCCCCGCCCAGAGCGACGGGCGCAGCGGCGCCTGGGAACTCTTCACCGCACCGGACCACCCCTTCGCCGACGAGGTCAAACGCGCGCTGGAGAACGCGTCCGTCGGCTCCGGAGTGCTGGTCTGCCTGCCGCCCGGCTGCCCGCCGGAGCAGATCGCCCACGCCCTCGACGGCGCGAAAGCCGCACTCGCGGGCGACCGCGAACGGCGCTTCGTCCTGGTCCAGCACGGCCGGGGAGCCGCCGGGCTCGCCAAGACCCTGCATCTGGAAGCGCCCCATCTGCGCACCACCGTCGTCCACACCCCCGCGGTCGACGGCGCGGCGGCCCGGGTGGCCGCCGAGACCGCCGCCACCAGCCGCTTCAGCGAGGTGCACCTCGACGCCGACGGCACCCGCCGGGTCCCCGTGCTCCGCGCCCTGCCCGTACGGCCCGAGCGCACCGACCAGCTCCTGGACGCCTCCGACGTCCTGCTCGTCACCGGCGGCGGCAAGGGCATCACCGCCGAATGCGCCCTGGCCGTGGCCCGGGACAGCGGCGTCAAACTGGCCGTCATCGGCCGCTCCGACCCCGCCGACGACCCGGACCTCGCCGCGAACCTGCGGCGGATGGAGAGCAGCGGGGTGACCGTGCGCTACGCCAGCGCCGACGTCACCGACCCCGCGCGGGTCGCCGCCGCCGTCGCCTCGCTCACCGGCGAACTCGGCCCCGTCACCGCGGTGCTGCACGGCGCGGGCCGCAATGAGCCCGCGGCCCTCACCGGCCTCGGCATGGACGCCGTCCACAGCACCTTCGCCCCCAAGGTCGGCGGACTGCGGACCGTCCTGGACGCCGTCGGCCCGGAGCGGCTCAAGCTCCTGGTCACCTTCGGCAGCATCATCGGCCGGGCCGGACTGCGCGGCGAGGCCCACTACGCCACCGCCAACGAATGGCTCGCCGACCTCACCGAGGAGGTCGCCCGCGACCACCCCGGCTGCCGTGCCCTGTGCATGGAATGGTCGGTCTGGTCCGGCGTCGGCATGGGCGAGAAGCTCTCCGTCATCGAGTCGCTCTCCCGCGAGGGCATCGTCCCCGTCTCGCCCGACCAGGGCGTGGAGATACTGCTCCGGCTGATCTCCGACCCGGACGCGCCGGTGGTGACGGTCATCAGCGGCCGTACGGAAGGCATCGAGACCGTACGCCGCGACCTGCCGCCGCTGCCGCTGATGCGGTTCACCCAGAATCCGCTGGTGCGCTACCACGGCGTCGAACTCGTCACCGAGGTGGAGCTCAACGCCGGCACCGACCTCTATCTCGCCGATCACCTCCTGGACGGCAATCTGCTGCTGCCCGCCGTGCTCGGCATGGAGGCCATGGCCCAGGTCGCCTCCGCGGTCACCGGCCGCACCGACGTACCGGTCATCGAGGGCGCGCGCTTCCTGCGGCCCATCGTGGTACCCCCGGCCGGCACCACCCGGATCAGGATCGCGGCCACCGTCACCGGCGCCGACACCGTCGACGTGGCCATCCACGCGGAAGAGACCGGATTCGCCGCCGAGCACTTCCGGGCCCGGCTGATCTACTCCGGCGAGGCCATCCCCCAGGGGCCGCCCGCGCAGGTGGACCCGGGAGTCCCGGCCGCCGTGCTGGACCCCGCGGCCGATCTCTACGGCGGCGTCCTCTTCCAGGGCGAACGCTTCCAGCGGCTGCGCCGCTTCCACCGGGCCGCCGCCCGCCATGTCGACGCCGACGTCGCCGTCGGCGCACAGCTGGGCTGGTTCGCCGGATTCCTGCCCGGCACCCTGCTGCTGGCCGACCCGGGCATGCGGGACGCGCTGATGCACGGCAACCAGGTGTGCGTCCCCGACGCGACCCTGCTGCCGTCCGGCATCGAACGGCTCCACCCCCTGGCCGCCGCCGCCGAGGCGCCCGGCGAGCTGCGCTACTGCGCCACCGAGCGCTACCGGGACGGTGACACCTATGTGTACGACATCGCCGTACGCACCGCGGACGGCACCGTCGTCGAACGGTGGGAGGGGCTCACCCTGCACGCCGTACGGAAGACGGACGGCGCCGGACCCTGGGTGCCGACCCTGCTCGGCTCCTATCTGGAACGGACCCTGGAGGACGTGCTCGGCACCCATCTCGACGTCGCGGTGGAGCCCGACGCCACAGCCCAGGGAGGCGAGGGGGAGCCGTCGGCCGGACGCCGGGCGGCCACCGCGCGGGCCGTCCAGCGGGCGCTGGGGCAGGCCGTCGAAGTCCGCTACCGGCCTGACGGCCGGCCCGAGCTCGACAGCGGCCGGCGGATCTCGGCCGCCCACGGCCTCGGAGTGACCCTCGGCGTCACCGCCGCGCAGACCGTCGCCTGCGACATCGAGGCGGTCAACATCCGTACGGCCGCCGAATGGGAGGGACTGCTCGGCGAGCACGCCGAGCTCGCCGCCCTGGTGGCCAAGGAGACCGGGGAGGCCCCCGACACGGCGGCGACCCGGGTGTGGAGCGCCGTCGAATGCCTGCGCAAGGCCGGGATACTGGCCGGCGCGCCGCTCACCCTCGAACCGCAGCAGCGGGAGAACTGGGTGGTGCTCACCGCGGGCCCGCTGCGCATCGCCACCTTCGTCACGGCGCTGCGCAACGCGCTGGAGCCGGCGGTCTTCGCCTTCCTCACCGATACGTCCGATCCCGTCAGCAGCACGGACACCACGGACGGCGCGGCGGCGGGAGGGGCGCGGCCATGACGGGCCGGGCGGACCACTTCGCGTACCGGCACACGGTCGCCTTCGCGGAGACCGGGCTGTGCGGCACCGCGGACTATGTGAACTACCTCCACTGGCAGAGCACCTGCCGGCAGCGTTTCCTGAGCGAGGCGATCCCCTTCGCCGAGGAGACGCCCGACGGCACCCGGCTGTTCACCCTCCAGGTGGACTGCGAGCTGCTGGAGGCGGTAAGGGCACTGGACCAGCTGTCCATCCGGATGCGAGTGGCCCGCCTGGGCCACACCGAGTTCGACCTCGACTTCGAGTACGTCAGAGAGACACGGGACGGCGATACGCCGGTGGCCCGGGGCCGTCAGCGCGTCGCGGTCATGAGCGGCCCCGCCGACGCCCCCGTCCCCGCACTGATCCCCGACGCGCTGGCACAAGCGCTGGCGCCCTACGCGGCCGGGCCCCGGCCGACGGCCGGGAGGCAGATATGAGTCCGGTGACCGCTCCGCCCGCGGAGCTCGTTGACCTCGATGACACCAAACAACTGCGCGGCGCGTTCGGGGCGTTCCCCACCGGGGTCACCGTGGTGACCGTCGGCGGGGAGCTCCCCCGGGGCATGACGGCGAATTCGTTCACCTCCGTCTCCCTGACGCCGCCGCTGGTGCTGGTCTGCGTCAACAAAGACGCCGTCATGCACCACCGGCTGAACGCCTTGGACGACTTCTCCGTATCGGTGCTCGGCGCCGGACAGGAGACCGTGGCACGGCACTTCGCCAACCGCTCCCGGCCGGTCGGCGCCGGACAGTTCGACGCCGTCGACTGGCTGCCGGGGCGGGTCGCCGACGCACCGCTGATCAACGGCGCGGCCGTGCATCTGGAGTGCGCGAAGTGGGGGGTGTACGACGGCGGAGACCATACGATCTTCCTCGGCAAGGTCCTCACCGCGGTGCACTGGCCCCACCGGGAGGCCCTGCTCTTCTCCGGCGGGCGCTTCCGCCACTGCGCCCCGGACCACGGCGAGGGCAGGGCGGCATGAGGATTCATCCACCGGGGCCGCCGGTCAGGGCGCTGCCGGGGCTGCTGCGCAAGCTCGTGGTGGACCGCCTCGGCCTGATGAAGGACGCGGCGGCCCTGGGGGACGCCGTCCGGGTCTCCATGGGGCCCAAGAAGCTCTATGTCTTCAACCGGCCCGACTACGCCAAATACATCCTCGCCGACAACAGCGCCAACTACCACAAGGGCATCGGGCTCGTGGAGGCCCGCCGGGTCCTCGGCGACGGCCTGCTCACCAGCGACGGCGAGGTGTGGCGCAACCAGCGCCGGGCGGTGCAGCCCGCGTTCAAGCCGGGCCGCATCAATCAGCAGGCCGGCGCCGTCGCCGAGGAGTCCGTCAAACTGGTCGCCCTGCTGCGCGCCCATGAAGGGGGCGGGCCCGTCGACATCCTTCAGGAGGTCACCGGTCTCACCCTCGGAGTGCTCGGCCGCACCCTGCTCGACCTCGGCCTGGACGCGTACGACTCCATCGCGCACTCCTTCGAGGAGGTCCAGGACCAGGCCATGCTGGAGATGGTCACCCAGGGCATGGTCCCCGGCTGGCTGCCGCTGCCCGCGCAGGGGCGCTTCCGCAGGGCCCGCCGGGAGCTGTACCGGGTGGCCGACGCCCTGGTGGCCGACCGCAGCGCGCGGATGACCGGCGGCGAGCCGGCCGATGACGCGCTGTCCCGGATCATCAAGGCGGCCGGGGAGCAGGAGCGCGACCCGGAACGGGTCCGCCGAAGGCTCCGCGAGGAGCTGGTGACCCTGCTGCTCGCCGGGCACGAGACCACGGCGAGCACCCTCGGCTGGACCCTGCATCTGCTGGCGGGCCACCCCGAGGCCCGGGAGCGGGTCCGTGCGGAGGCCCGCGAGGTGCTGGACGGCCGGGTCCCGGAACTGGGCGATCTGCACCGGCTGACATACACGACGAAGGTCGTCCAGGAGGCGATGCGGCTCTATCCGCCGGTGTGGGTGCTGCCGCGGGTCGCGCAGCAGGACGACACGGTCGGCGGCTACCACGTATCGGCCGGGGCGGATGTGCTGGTCTGCCCCTATGTCATGCACCGCAACCCGGCGCTGTGGGACGATCCCGAGCGGTTCGATCCCGAGCGGTTCGACCCGGAGCGGGTCGCCAGCAGGCCCCGGTACGCCTACATTCCGTTCGGCGCCGGTCCGCGCTTCTGCGTGGGCAGCAACCTCGGGATGATGGAGGCCGTGTTCGTCACGGCGCTCGTCACCCGCGATCTCGAACTGAGGCCGGTCCGCGGGGGAGAGGCGGTGGCGGAGGCCATGCTCTCGCTGCGGATGCGCGGGGGGCTGCCCATGACGGTGCACCCGGTGAGCTGAGGACCGGGCCGCACAGCGCCCAGGACGTAAAGAAGAGAGGGGCCGGACGCGGATTCCGCGTCCGGCCCCTCTCTATTACGTACTCCTGTATGCCGCCGGGTCAGCGGGCCGCCCGCGCCGGCGCCGTGGCGGCGGCGGGGAAGCGGGCCAGCAGAACCGGCGGGTCCAGCTCGCCCTGCGGTCGCAGCACGATCTCGACCGGCCGCAGCAGCGCGCCGGGGTGCACGGCGACCGGCCCGTGCTGGCCGACGGAGAGGAGGCCCGCCCCGTCCGAGTCGAAGGGCTGGTGCTCATGGCCGTAGGGCACGGAGTGGACCAGGACGTACCAGGTGCCCGAGGGCACATCGCGGAGCTCGAAGAGCCCGGGGCCCTCCAGGGTGGTCCAGCGCACCGGCTGGCCCTGGCGGACCCGGCCGGGGAAGAGCCCCACGAAGACATGGCCCGGCCGCTCGCCGGGCGCGAGGGAGACCCGGCCGCGCAGCGACAGACTGTGCGCGACGGCGGCCCGCACCACGCTGCCCGCGGGCGCCCCCGGCTGCACCCCGCCGAAATCGCGGTAGGCGCTGGGCGAGAGGCCGACACAGGTCTTGAAGCGGGAGCTGAAGGTTCCGACGCTGCTGTAGCCGACCTGGCTGCTGATGTCGGCGACGCTGAGGTCGGTGTGGACCAGCAGCCGCTTCGCCTCCTGGATGCGCAGGGCGGAGAGGAACCGTCCGGGAGAGGTTCCGGTGACATCCCGGAAGATCCGGGTGAAATGGAACTTGCTGAACATCGCGGTGCGTGCCATGTCGTCGATCGTCAGGTCCTGGCCGAGATTGACGTGCATATAGCCGATGACCCGGCGGACTGCGTGCTCGATGGTGTTGGTGGTCACCGTTTCTCCCTGTCGAGTCCGGGCGTCAGTGCCACGTCGACTGCGTCGTCTGTGCTTCCCGGGGGTCCGTCGTATCGGTATGCCGCCTTCTGACCAGCTCCTCGGCGAATCGCCGCCATACGTCGGAGCAGTGCTGGGCGAGATGGGCCATGGAGTCGACGCTGTGCGGCGGAATGGCGTCCGCGCGTCTGCGCCAGGCCTCGTCGACGATGAACCGGGTGTGCAGCCAGCGCATGAATTCGCGCCCGGTGTCGGAATGGCGCAGCGAAGGATCGTTGGCGAGCTTGCGCAGGGTGTCCAGCGGAGCGCGGGAGCGCGGGGAGAGCGGAGCCGCCCCGCCGGGGGCACTCCCGCCGGGGCCCGCCCCGGGCCCCCGCGCGGCGGCCGGTGCGCCGCCGGCCGGTGCGCGGTCCGTCCGTGCGCCCGGTGCGGCCGGTGCGCCCGGTGAGCCGTCGCCGGGGCTGCCCGCCCCGGCCCGGCCGCCGGAGCCCGCCGGTCCCGGGGCGGACCCCGCCGGGGGCGTCCCGCCCTGCCTGCTGGTGGGCACCGGGTCCTCGCCGCGCAGCAGCCGGCGGCGTACGTCGTGGGCCGTGCCCAGCGACAGACCGGTCCGCTCGACGACGGTGCGCAGCGGCAGGGCGGGGTCCTCGGACAGCAGTGCGGCGGCGTGCATGCGTTCGGCGGTGCGGTCCAGCGGGTGGGCCCGGCCGTCGGCGCCCGTACGTACGTTCAGCAGCGGAGAACCCGCACTTGAACAGACGCGCACACCCGCCACGGTTTTGGCGTCGAGTCCCACATGGGTGGCGACGGCCCGGTCCGAGAGGCTCGGGTGCGTGGCCAGGATGCGCGCGGCGGCGGTCTTGCGGTCGGCGACCGACAGCGGCAGCCCGTTCGAGATGTTCGCCGTGACGGACCGCAGGAAGACCTGGTCCTCGGCGCCCTCGAAGAAGGTGACCTCGACGGTGTCGAGGTCCTTCAGCATGGCCGCCCTGATCCGGTGCATGCCGTCGACGACCCGCATCGTGGGCCGGTGCACCAGCACCGGCGGCAGGGACGGGTAGACGGCCGCGAGCCTCCGCACATGAGACCTGTCGATGCCGTTGAGACGCGGCGAATCGGCGGGAATGAGTTCATCGATTCGAACTAAGTGCGGTGAACTCGGTGAATGCTCTTCAGCGTCAGCACTTTTCACATTTCCCCCAAGCGTGAGACCAGGGCCCACTTCCGCATGCCGTGCTCTTTGCAGAAGGAATGTCACGTGCGGGTGATGAATACATCCAGGTTGAAGCCTAGTGACCAGGGCGCCGCTGAACGGCATTCCTACGCCCTGTTGCGCCAACTCTGAGGAGTCGGGTTCAAGGTCACGACTACTTTGGCTAGTTGCTTGAACTGAGCTGCTGGTTCTAGCTTTCTGTCACGCCGCAAGGCACCCCACTCCGCACCATCCGAAAGGAGAGCGAGTTGCGAAGCGAAAATGAGCGAGTGGCGCCGGATGGCGAACTCCGGACGATGACACTGGAGGCATACGCCGACACCATCATTCCGGGGGAGAAGCGCTCGGCCGACGACCGCGCCATAGCCGGTGTCGCCACCGGCGGAGGAGCGGTACAGGCCGGTGCCCTGGAACTTCTCCAGTGGGACGCGACCGGTATCCACAACGGTCTGGACGATCTGGCGCGGCTGCTCAATGAGCACACCGAGGTCTACGCCGGCGAGCGGGGCCTCACCCTCGATCCGCAGGTGCCGCCCTTCGTGGCGCTGGAGTACCCGGACCGCGTCGCCCTGATCCAGCGGCTGACGACTCCGGGCCACCCGGAGAAGGAGTTCTGGGTGATGCTCGCCCTCTTCTGCAACATGTCCTTCGACTCGGCCGCGCATCTGCACACCGCCGAGGCGCTGGCCGCGGGCCACCCCGGACTCACCGTCATGGGCATCCCGAAGCCCGGCCCCGACGGTCTCTGGCGCTTCGAGGACTTCGGCTACGGCCGCGTGTTCGCCCGTCTGCACCCCGACACCACGTCCACCGGGAGCCCCGCATGAGCAGCACCGTCGAGCGTACGGAAGTCCTTGTGATCGGCAGCGGCTTCGGCGGCGCGATCGCCGCCTATCATCTGGCCGCGGGCGGCGCCGAGGTCACCGTTCTGGAACGCGGGCCATGGTTGGAGAGCACCGACTTCGAGCACGACTACAAGCTCGGCGCCTCCTACACCCGGGCCTTCGACTTCACGGTCGGCGACGGGATGAGCATCCTCGGCGGCAACTGCGTCGGCGGCGGCAGTGTCGTCTACTTCGCGGCCATGCCGAGGGCCCCGCGCTTCGTCTTCGAACGGCACGGCTCCATCGGCCGCCGGATGTGGCCGGGAGCGGTCAGCCGCGACACCCTCGACCCCTGGTACGACCGTGTCGAGGAGTCGCTCTCGATCAAGAAGCAGGACTGGAACGACGTCAGCTATGCCGGCGGTCTGTGGGCCGCCGCGTGCAACCACTCCGGCCGCACCGCCAACCCGCTGGCCGTCGCCATCGACAACTCCAAGTGCGTCAACTGCAACTGGATGATGGCCGGGTGCCGCTTCGAGGCGAAGCAGTCGCTGCTGGTGAACTATCTGCCGGCCGCCCTCGCCCACGGCGCCGAGATCCGGCCGCTCCACGAGGTGCAGCACATATCGCGGACGAGCGACGGCGACTACCGGGTGCACTACAACCTCGTCCACGAGGAGGACTACCGCCTCCAGGCGGGCAGCGGCGTCATCGAGGCGAAGATCGTGGTGATCGCCGCGGGCGCGGGGGCCACGCCGGTCATCCTCCAGCGCAGCGAGGCGCATCTGGGCCGGATGCCCCGGGCCGTCGGACGTTACTTCTCCGGCAACGGCGAACGGCTCAACACAGCGATCATCGATGAGGAGAAGGCGGCCTCGCTCTTCGGTCTGGACCGGGGAGACGGGGTGGCGTACGCGGCCAATCACATCGGCAAGGGCCCCACCGTCGCCAGCTGGGACAAGCTGGACGGCTCACTGCCGGAGTACTCGCGCTACTCCCTGGAGCAGCTGTACTTCCCGCCGGGGCTCGGCACGATCCTCGCCCAGGCGCCCGACGCCGCCGGGCCCGCCTGGTTCGGCCCGGACAAGAAGGAGATCCTCCGCAACTGGACCTCCTGGCTGACGATCTTCTCGATGATCGAGGACGACAACGAAGGCGTCTTCGGACCGCCGCCCGCCACCGGCAACTCGCACCGCATCTCCCAGCAGATGCTCGGCCGGGGCAATCTCCGGTACGAGCCGACGAAGAACACCCTGGGAGCGTGGGCCGCCTCCGACGCCGAGGTCAAGGAGATCCTGGAGAAGGACGGCCTGGCCAAGGTGATGCCGTGGACCAACGACCTGGTCGGCGCGTACACGGTGCACCCGCTCGCCTCCTGCCGGATGGGCGACGACCCCCACACCTCCGCGCTCGACGACCGCAATGAACTCCGCGACCATCCGGGGATCTTCGTCACCGACGGCTCCGCCGTCCCCGGTGCGCTGACCGTCAACCCGGCCATGACCATCGCCGCGCTCGCCGAGCGCGCCGTCCCGGGCATCGTGCAGGCCGCCCAGCGCAAGGGGATCTCCGTCACCTACGGTGCGCCGGCCCCCGACGGCTCCCGGAGCGGCCGTAAGAGGGTGCTGCCCCTGCTGCCCTCCCTGGCCCGCAGCTAGAGCGCGGGCCGGCACGCCGAGCGGAATCCGCGTCCGTACAGCGAGAGATCGCTTCGGACGGACGCGTCGGGTGAGTGAGTTGTTTCAAACAACCCGATGGACCGCCGGTGCCACGACACACGGATCACGAGGAAGGCACAGACGATGACCGCGACGAGCACCGATTACTTCGAGTACAGCCACACCGTCGGCTTCGAGGAGACCAACCTCGTCGGCAATGTCTATTACGTGAACTATCTGCGCTGGCAGGGCCGCTGCCGGGAGCTGTTCCTGAAGGAGAAGGCCCCGACCGTCCTCGCCGAGGTGCAGGACGATCTCAAACTCTTCACCCTCAAGGTCGACTGCGAGTTCTTCGCCGAGATCACCGCCTTCGACGAGCTGTCTATCCGGATGCGCCTGTCCGAGCTGGGCCAGACCCAGCTGGAGTTCACCTTCGACTACGTCAAGGTGACCGGGGGCGCCGAGATCCTGGTGGCCCGCGGCAGGCAGCGGATCGCCTGCATGCGGGGTCCCAACACCGCGACCGTGCCGTCCCTGATCCCCGGGGCGCTGGCCGAGGCGCTGGCGCCGTACTCGGGCCGGGTCCGCTCGCTCACGGGCCGGGCCGCCTGACCGGATCCACCGCGGGCCGGCGCTCCGCCGACCAGTGAGTTGCTTCATGAAACCAGCATCGACATCCGTCCGCCCACGCCTTGCCACAGCCGAAGGAGAAAGACCATGAACAGCCTCAACGACATCCTCAAGCACCTCGCCGCCGACATCGAGGAGGTCGCCGCGCTGGTGGAGAACCTCGACGACGCCGCCTGGCGGACCGAGACCCCCGCCCCCGGCTGGAGCGTCGCCGACCAGATCGCCCATCTCACCTTCGTCTTCAACCTCGCGAGGACGGCCGCCGCCGACCCGCAGGCGTTCCAGGCCATCACCACCGCCGCCGCGGGCAACTTCGACGGCGCGGTGAACGCCGCTCTGCAGCAGTTCAACAGCTTCCCGCCGAAGGAACTGCTCGCCCGGTTCCGGGCGCTGGGCACGGCGTCCGTCGACGCCCTCGCCGCGGTGCCCGAGGGCCAGGTCGTGCCCTGGCTCGTCAACCCGCTGCCGCCGGCGGTCCTCGCCTGCGCCGGGATCATGGAGCTCTTCGGCCATGGGCAGGACATCGCCGACGCCCTCGGCACCCGCAGGCAGCCCACCGAGCGGCTGCGCAACATCGTCGACTTCGCCTGGCTGACCCGCGACTTCGGCTACCAGTCGCACGGTCTGACCCCGCCCGCCGAGCCCTTCCGCTTCGAGCTGACGGCCCCCTCCGGCGAGATCTGGACGGTCGGCCCGGAGGGAGCCGAGACGATCACCGGCCCGGCGCACGACTTCTGCCTGCTGGTGACCCGGCGCAGGCACCGCGACGACCTCGCCCTCACCGCGACCGGCGAGCGGGCCGAGGAGTGGCTGAACATCGCTCAGGCCTACCGGGGCCCGGCCGGTGAGGGCCGTACGCCGGGCCAGTTCGCGGACGCGGCACGGTGACCCGCCGCCAGATCGCCTCGCTCAGCCGTCCCCGCCGCCCCACCGCGCGAAGCCCACCAAGGAGAAGATCATGACTAGCACCGGCCTGGAGCGCGTCATCGTGATCGGCTGCGGACTCATCGGCACATCGATCGCGCTGGCCCTGACCCGGGCCGGGGTCGAGGTCGCACTCGACGATCTCGACCCCCACACCCTGGGCCAGGCACGGAGCATGGGGGCCGGCACGGCGCTCACCGAGCACACACCGCTCGCCGACCTCGTCGTCATCGCCACCCCGCCCTCCGCGGTGGTGGACACCCTGTACGAGGCCCAGGCCAGGGGCCTGGGCCGGGCCTACACCGATGTGGCCAGCGCCAAGGAGCACATCTGGACGGAAGCCGAGCTGCGCGGGAGCGACCTCCAGGGCTATGTCCCGGGTCACCCGATGGCGGGCCGGGAGCTCTCCGGCCCCGCCGCCGCACAGCCGGATCTGTTCGCCGGGCGGCCCTGGATCCTCTGCCCGTACCCCGGCGTCGAGAAGGAGGCCCTGGCCGCCGTCGACGCGCTGGTGTCGCTCTGCGGGGCCCGCCGGACCGATATGGCTCCCGCCCGGCACGACCGGGCGGTGGCCGCGCTCTCGCACCTGCCCCAGCTGGTGTCCTCCGCGCTCGCCGCCCAGCTCACCGATCTCGACCCCGAGGTCCTCGCGCTGGCCGGCACCGGGGTACGGGACACCACCCGGATCGCGGGCAGCGACCGCCGGATGTGGGGCGACATCCTCGCCCAGAACGCGTCCGCCGTGGCCGACGCGGTGAGCCGCCTCGCCGATGAACTCGCCTCGGCGGCGGCGGAGCTGAGGACGAACGGCCCGTCCGGCGGCTCGGCCCTGGTGGACGCCCTCCTCGGCCGCGGCAACCTCGGCCGCTCGGCCCTCCTGGACGCCGCCCCGAAAACCCCCGTCCCCACCCCGCTCACCCCGAAGTCCCCCATCCCCGCTCCGCTCACGTCGCTCACCCCGAAAGCCCCCGTCCCCGCGCCCGCCCGGGGCCCGTACGGCACTCTGCGGCTCGCCCCGGGCCGGCCCACGGGTCCGCTCCCGACCTTCCGCCCGTTCCAGTTCCAGCCCACGGCGGGCGACCCGGAGTGAGACCTCGCACCACCGCCCTCCCCGCCCGTGACAGGACCGTACGGGCGGGGAGGGCGGTGGTGTCCGTCGACGAGGGCGAGGGCAAGGGCGCCGCGTCAGGCGCGCTGGGCGCGTGTGCTGCGTCAGGCGTGCTGGGCCCGGTCGTACACCTTCTTGGCCGTGGCCTTGAAGAGCTCTCCGTACATCTTGGTCGCTATCAGGGCGTCCCCGGCGCTGTTGACGGAGACGAGGGTGCCCTTGCCGGTGGTGGCGTCGAAGTCGGCGAGCCACGGGCCACCGCTGGAGCCCCCGCTCATGTCGCAGGGGATGAACTGCAAGCCGTGCTCCTTCTTCGCCGTGCCGACGCAGTGGAGGAGCTTCTCGCCGAGGTGGGGGCGGGTGGCGGGGTAGCCGAGAGCGGTGACCTTGCCGCCGACGGCGCGGTTGAAGGCGATGTCCTGGGCGCCCACGACGTCGGTGAGCTTGCGGCCCTTCTTGTCGGCGTCGACGACGAGGGCGGCCATGTCGTTGACGGACTCGGTCTCAAAGCTGCGCGGGGTCGCGGCGGAGCGGACCGCGAACGCGCCGTACGGCTGCTTGCCCTTGCTGTAGCCGGGGACGAACACCATGTCCATGTTGGTGTTGTAAGGGGAGGAGCCCCGGCGCACACAGTGGGCCGCGGTCATCACGACGGACTTGTTGGCGCTCTTCACGGCGGTGCCCGTGCACCAGGTGTCGGCCCCGTTGGCGTTGACGAAGAAGAGCCTTCCCACGGTCTTCAGCGGGGCGCCCTTGTACGGCTTGGTCTTCGGCCCGGTCGGACCGAGGTCCACGGACTTCCCGACGGCCTTGATACGGGCGGGCGTCCAGTAGGCGAGGGCGGCCCGGCGTTCCTTGGCGGTGTACTTCAGGACGGAGACCGGGTCGGCCGCGGCGGCGGCACGGGCAGGGGCCGGGTCGGCCGCGGTCGTCGCCGTCGCCGGTATCGGGGCGGCGAGGGCGAGGGCCGTACCGGCCACGACGAGTCCCATGGCCCGGCCACGAAGACGCCGGGTCACGGAAACGGAAGGGGATGTCCTGGGCATGGCAGATGTCTCCTGGCTGGTGCGGGAAGCGGACGGTGGCTGTCGGTACGCTCCGCAAGAGAGGGGAATCCGCCTGTTCGGTTGGCGCTGTCGATGATCTGTGACACAAGCAGCCGGCGATGCCCGGTTGAGCCCTTGCCTCCGGGGCGGCTCACGCGTTTTCGCGGAATCCGTCGTACGCCGCCCCGCCCCTGCCTCGCGCGCGGGGCCCGCGACGCCGCTGGCCCCCGGCCGTCCCCGCACCACGACGCGTGGCAGGGGACGGCCGGCGCGCGGTCAGCGGCCGGCGGCGGTGCGGGGCGCGGTCAGCCGGGCGCCGACACGGGTCGCGGTGGTCAGCGCCGCCCAGGAGGTCAGCTCGATCACCTCGCGGTCGGTCGGATGGCGTTCGCGGAGCGCGGCCACATCGGCGTCGATGACCTGGTACGGGGCGAACGCGGTCAGCAGCGCCAGCCGGGCCGCGGGCCGCTCGGGCGTCGGCAGCCCCGCGAGCGCCTCGATCAGCCAGGCACGGGTGGGGCCCATCCGGCCGCCGTCCCATCCGTCCAGACGTTCGCGCAGCCGTTCGCGCACCGGCCCGGACACCCAGTGCGCCGCCTCGTCCACGGCCGCGACGGCCCGGCCCAGCGCGTCGGCCACCGCCGGATTCCCCCGCGCCCAGGCGAGGCCCGCCGGGAGCGGGGCCCCGGCCAGCAGCGGGAGCGAGGCCCCCGGTTGCAACGGCTCCGGCACGACCGGCCGCATGGTCCGCGCGACCGTGCGCAGGATCGGGCCGCGCGCGAAGTCCGGCGCCCGGTCGGGCACGGGGGAGTCGGCGAGGAAGACGCCGACCATCCGGTTGAGATAGTGGAAGGCGACGGCCACTCCGAAGATCTCGGCGGCCCCGGCCGCCCCGGCGGCCAGCTCCGGCGGCACGGCCGGACTCCCGCCGCCCCGGACGATCCGGCCGCTCGCGGCGGCCCAGTCGGCGAGCGCCGCGTCCGGCCCGCCGGGCAGGGGACGTTCCGCCCCCAGGGTCTCCAGGGTGGCCTGATGGACGTCGACGCAGTACGAGCAGGAGTTGGCCGCCGAGACGGCGGTGGCCGTGAGCTCCTTGGCCGCCCGGCTCGCCACGCCGTCCACCAGCAGCGTCTCACGCAGCAGCAGCCAGCTCGCGGCGAGCGGCGCCGGCGCGGGCGAATGCAGGGCCAGCGGCGGGGCGAGCACCCCGAAGTCCCGCTCGACCTGGGCGTACACCTCGGCGACCGTCCCCTGGGCCGCGCCGGGCGGGACGGCCTTCACATACCGCACCTGCCTCAGCGCACCACGCAGTACGGCTCTGACAACCGGCCTCACGGTCATGCACCTCCCGGATCCCGCGCAGCCGCGGCGATCCACCGGGGCCTCGCCCGATCCTGTCCAGGCGGGCGGGCGGGGCGCATCCTCAGGACTGCTCAACCGGTGTCCGCGGTCCCGGCCGGGGCGGCGCTGCCGCTGGGCCGTGTCGTCGAAGTCCCGGCTGCCGTACCCGTGCCCCTGCGGGCAGGGGCACGGGGAGCACGCTCTCCCCGGCGGCCCAGCGCGCGGGGAAGCTCCTCCGCCCTGTGCCCGGCGGCACGGGAGGCGCTCCCGGCCAGACCCCGCCGGCCCCGCGCTCCGGGGGGCGGCACTACTTCAACGGGGCTGCCGGCGCTACCGGCACCGCCCTGACGGGATGACGGCGGGCCGCCGTCCGGGTCACCGCCTCGCCCACCAGACGCAGACCGGGCACCTCCGCGCGGCGTGCCTCGGTCAGCGCGACGACGGCCCGCATCCGGTCCCAGCCGTCCGGCTCCCCGGCGCCGGGCTCTCCGGCCCCGGGCTCTCCGGATGCGCCCGCGCCCGAAGAGCCCGGAGCCCCGTCCAAGCCGCCGTCCGATCCGCCGTCCGAGCTGTCGCCCGATCCGCCGTCCGAGCCGTCGTTCCGGCTCTCGCCCCCGGCGGCGGCGAACACCCCCTCACGCAGCAGCATCCGCACCAGCGCCGTGGCCGCGCTCCGCGCCGTCGCCGCGGTGTAGGCGATGGTCGCGCCTGCCGCCGCGGTGAGCACCGCCGCCGGTGCCGGTGCCACTGCCGGTGCCACTGCCACTGCCGGTGCGATGTCACACGACGGCGTCTCCACGCCGTCACACGCCGACACCCCGGTCGTGGCGCGCGGCGGCGCCCCCGCCGTGGAAGGGTCGTCGTTCGCCGTACAGCCGGCCGGATCGTCCTCGGCCCCACGGGCCGCCGGGCGGATATCGCTCATGCTCTGCCTCCCTTGCCGGGTGGGACGCCGGAGCCGGCGGTGCGGCGACGGCGTGAACAGCGGCGCGGTGCCCGGTGGGCCGGTGTCAGCGCAGCGCGACGGCCGCGTACCGGCTCACCGCCCGGAGCACTTCGCCCCGGGACAGCGCGGTGGTCATCAACTCGATGTCCCCCGCCATCGCGCGGTCCACGCCCAGGGGCGGCACCAGCGAGCGCACCGCGTCGTACGCCGCCTGCGCCGCGGGCCCCAGTTCGTCGAACCGCCGGGAGAGATCGACCGCCTGAGCGGCGGCGAGAAACAGCACCGCGAGGATTCTGTTGTTGTTCTCCAGCACTCTGCGGGCATTGCGCACCGCGACCATTCCCATGCTCGCGATGCCGAGCCGGTCGTCGCCCGTGGCGACGCTCTGCGTACTGGCCGGGCCGATGGTGCGATTCTCCGCCGCCAGGGCGAGCGCCGGATACCGCGCCGCGGCGAAGCCATGGTGCAGCACCGGATCGGCGGCGAGCAGAAACCGGGACAGACCGCCCGCCGCGCCGCTCGTCAGCACCCCGTCGAGCTGCCGCTCGGCCAGTGTGCCGAGCTGAACCAGCGCGATCGTGGCGAAGTCCATCGCGAACGCCACCGGCTGCCCTTGGCCGTTCGCCCCGTGGAAGACCTCCCGGCCCCCGAAGAACAGCGGGTCGTCGCTCGCGGAGTTGAGCTCCGTCTCCAGCGTGTCGACCGTCTGGTAGAGCGTATGCCGTACGGCGCCGAGCACCTGCGGGACGGCCCGCAGCGGATACGCCTCCGGTGGCTGCGGCCACCCTCCGCCAGCCAGGGCGGCGGAGCCGTCCCGCAGCAGCTCGCGCAGATTGGCGGCCGTGTCGATCTGCCCCCGGTGCGGACGGGCGAGATCATGGCCCGTGGCGCGGAACGGAGCCGCCGAGCCGCCCACGGCCCCCGTCAGCACGGCCGCCGCGATCTCCGCCTGGCGCACCTGGTCCAGGGCGCGCGCGGCGATGAGCGAGCCGAGACCGGTCATCGCCGAGACGCCCCCGATCAGCGCCCGCCCCTCCTTGAAGCGCAGCCGCAGCGGACGCACCCCCAGATCACCCAGGAGCCGCGAGGTCTCCATCCGCCGTCCGTCCCGTACGACCTGCCCCTCGCCGATCAGCGTGCTCGCGATATGCGCGAGCGGCACCATGTCGCCCGCCGCGCCCAAGGAGCCCAGCTCGGGGACGGCGGGCGTCACCCCGTGGTTCAGATAGTGGGCCAGCCGCTCCAGCACCTCGGGCCGTACCGCGGAGTACCCCTTGGCCAGCGAGTTCAGCAGGGCCGTCAGAATGGCCCGGGTCTCGTCCCCCGCGAACAGGGGCCCCACGCCGGTGCTGTGGGCCCGTATCAGATTGGTCTGGTACGCGCACTCCAGGGCGGCGCCGACGCGGGCGAGCCGGGTCCCGTCGAAGAAGGCGGTGACCCCTTCGACGGGGTTCGCGCGGAGCAGCTCCTCCAGCGCCCTCCTGCCGCGGCGGGCCCCGGACACGGCCTCGCCGGAGAGGCTCACCCCGGTGCTGTGCTCGGCGACCGAGCGCAGCGCGCCGACGGTCAGGCTCCGTCCGTCGACGACCACGGAGGCGACTTCGGTCTCGAACACCGACAAGGTCCGGCTCCCTCCACGCTGAGGAGCAATATTCTCGGACCCGGCCGCGCCCCTGGCGTCTCCTCACGTGCGCAGAAGCCGGGGAGCGGGGGCCGCGGCCACGCCCCGGGGCCGTCCGCCGATCTGCCTGAGTGCGCTCCGGCGGCGGCCGGGCACGCCACTTGGCCAAGTGCGTATGTTCCCCGCGCGCGTTCGTCACTTGGATGGATCCGGGCTTATGTGTGCGCCCGCGGTGTGTTCGGAGACGCCACGCCGAACGACCGGTCAACGGGCTCGTCGTAACGCCGGACCAGGACATCCGATCTCCGACGAACACCGAGAGGAATCACTGGGCATGGCCGGGAGACTGTTCACCTCGGAGTCCGTGACCGAAGGACATCCGGACAAGATCGCCGATCAGATCAGCGACACGATTCTCGACGCGCTGCTGCGCGCGGATCCCCATGCGCGCGTCGCCGTCGAGACCATGGTCACCACGGGACTGGTGCACATCGCGGGCGAGGTCAGCACCACCGCGTATGTGCCCATCGCCCAACTGGTGCGGAAGAAGATTCTGGAGATCGGCTACGACTCCTCGCGGAAGGGCTTCGACGGAGCCTCCTGCGGCGTCTCGGTGTCGATCGGCGCGCAGTCGCCCGACATCGCCCAGGGGGTGGACACCGGGGGCGCGGGCGACCAGGGCCTGATGTTCGGCTACGCCTGCGACGAGACGCCGGAGCTGATGCCGCTGCCCATCCAGCTGGCCCACCGGCTCTCGCGCCGGCTGACCGAGGTCCGCGGCGACGGGACCCTCCCGTATCTGCGTCCCGACGGCAAGACCCAGGTCACCATCGAGTACGACGGGGACCGGGCCGTCCGTCTCGACACCGTCGTCATCTCCTCGCAGCACGCGTCCGGCATCGACCTCGACTCGCTGCTCGCGCCCGGGATCCGGGAGTTCGTGGTCGAACCGGAGCTGCGCCGGCTCGCGGAGGACGGCGTCAAACTGGACACCGAGGGGCACCGCCTCCTGGTGAACCCGACGGGCCGGTTCGAGATCGGCGGTCCGATGGGCGACGCGGGCCTCACCGGCCGCAAGATCATCATCGATACGTACGGCGGTATGGCCCGGCACGGCGGCGGGGCGTTCTCCGGCAAGGACCCCTCGAAGGTGGACCGTTCGGCCGCGTACGCCATGCGCTGGGTCGCCAAGAACGTGGTGGCCGCCGAACTCGCCACCCGCTGTGAGATCCAGGTCGCGTACGCCATCGGCAAGGCCGAGCCGGTGGGCCTCTTCGTCGAGACCTTCGGCACCCACACCGTCCCGGTCGAGGACATCCGGCGGGCCATCGACGAGGTCTTCGATCTGCGGCCCGCCGCGATCATCCGCGACCTCGACCTGCTCCGCCCGATCTACGCCCAGACCGCCGCGTACGGCCACTTCGGCCGCGAGCTCCCCGGCTTCACCTGGGAACGCACCGACCGCGCCGACGCGCTGCGCCGTGCCGTGGGAGTGCCGGTCACCGCCGCCTAGCGGCAGCGGCGGGCGCGGTACACCGGCCGACACCCGACCCTCTGTGAGGAGTCACCATGCCGAACACCTCAGCACGGCTCCCGGGGCGTCCGCGCCGCTGCCTGGACGCGCCCGCCGCCCCCGCGCGCCGCGACCCCTGGCTTCCGCCGGAGGATCCGCCGGGGCGCGGGGGAGCGGACGGTGTGCGCCGGTCCGTTGTCGCGGCGGCCACCGGTCATGTGCACTGATCTCGCCGTACCGAGTCCGCCGCGCGAACAGGCCCCGCCCATGGCCAGGACACCCCGTCTGCTGACACCGGGAGCGCCCATCGGCCCGCTGGGGCTGCCCCGGGCCGCGTCGAGGCTCTGGCTGGCCGACGCGACCAGACGGCCCGCCGTCGTCGAGGAACTGGCCCGCCGGGTGCTGGACGAGACGGAGTGGGACCGGGCCGCCGCGCTGAGCCGGACGGCGGACCGCAGATGCTATGTCACCGCCCATGTGGCCCTGCGGCTGCTGCTCGGCGCGCAGTTGGGCATCGCCGCCGACCGGGTCCGCTTCCGGCGCGAGCCCTGCCCGTGCTGCGGCGGGCCGCACGGGCGGCCCGCGCCGGCGGATCCGGGCGTGCCGCTGCACTTCGCGCTCTCGCACAGCGGAGACCTCGCGCTGCTCGCGTTCGCTGCCACTCCGGTCGGCGTCGATGTGCAGACCCGGGGGTCCGCCGAGGCCGCCGACGAGGTCAAAGGGGTGCTCCATCCCCGGGAGGAGGCGGAGCTGGCGGCCTGCTCCGAGGCCGGGCGGCCGGATGCCTTCGCCCGGGTCTGGGTCCGCAAGGAGGCTTATCTCAAGGGCCTCGGCACGGGTCTGGCCCGCAGCCCTTCGCTCGACTACCTCGGCACCGGTACGGGGGCGGTGGACGGCCCGCCCGGCTGGCGGGTGGAGGACATCACGGTGCCTCCGGGATACGCGGCGGCGGTCGCGGTCGCGGTCGAGGAGCCGTCCGGGCTGACGGGCTGACGGTCTGACGGATCGGGGAGGAGCGTTCTGCGCGCTGGTCCGCGTCGGGGCGCGGGTTGTGACGCGCGGTCGCGCGGGTTGTGACGCGCGGCCCGACGCACTCGGACGCCGACGCCGACGCCGACGCCGCACCAGCCTCCGGAGGCGAAGGTCTCCGCTGCCATGTCCCCTGCCCTTCCACGCCGAGGTCTCCCCGTGCAGGGTGGGGCGGGACGGCGCGGACTCTCGTACGGCCGGCCGTGCGGTCGCCCGTGCGGGCCGGACCCGCCCGGCTACTCGGCCCGGCTCCGGCGGGCACGCGTCCGAGGGGTGAAGAGGACCGCGTCCCCGGGACGGCCGTGCCCGCTGATGGAACGATCGGTGGGCACGGATACCCGGCCCGGGGGAGGGAGAGCGGAGATGACGCCCTTCGCGGGACTGTTCTACGGGGTGCTGTGGACCGTCCTCGGCTCGTTGGCGGCAGCGCAGGCCGAGCCCGTCTGGCTGGTCGTCTTCGGCTGCGTCGCCCTCCTCACCGGTGCGCACTGTCTGTGGTGGGCTCATGTTCTGCGCCGGGCCGGCTTCGGTCTGTTCGACTGCGGATACGTCGACTTCGACGCGAAGGGCTCCTGCCGCCGGTGCGCGGGCTGCGGTTGGGTCGAGGGAATCCGCGACGGCGTGCGCTGCCCCTGCGTACGCCGCGACCCCGGCCCGCCGGAAGACGACGGCCGGCCGCCCGGCCGCGCGCCGCGAGCCGCGCCCGTGGGCGAAGACGGCACGGCCGACGCGCCACGAGAGGGCCGCCCGGGCCGCGGGAGTCCCCGGCGCAGGCACTGAGCACGGCGTTCATCAGGCAGGGCGGGCGCGGTGCGAGGGCACGGGAGCCCAGCAGGGTCCGTCAGAAGCGCCCTAATAGCCGATCCCCTCGGCGTCCGCGCGGCCCGCGCCGATGTCGGCCAGTGCGCTGAGCACCGTCGGGGGGTGCTCGGCCAGTCGTCGCATCAGATGCGGCCACCAGTTCGTTCCGTAGACGGTGTGGATCCGGCACACCCGGCCCGCCTCCCGGTAGCGGCGCAGCAGATGAGGCTGTACCCCGTGCGGCATCTCGATCTCCGCGGCGCGCTCCAGCAGTCCGCGCTCCCCGGCGGCGGCGAGCACCGCCGGGTCCTGGGTGGCCAGGCTCAACCGGGCTCCCCGGTCCACCAGGCGCTGAGCCAGCTCAAGGAAGCGGTCGTCGAGTGCCGGGCCGCGGGGCAGGGCGGCCTGGGCCGGCTCCGGAAGGGCTCCCTTGACCAGCCGGATCGTACGGCCGGGCCGGGCGACGGCCAGTGCGTCCTGCTCGGTGCGGTGCAGTTGGGCCTGGAGCGTGACCCCCACATTGGCGTACCGGGCGGAGAGTTCGCGGTACACGGCGAGCACGGCGTCGACCTCCGATAAGCCCTCCATGCCGAGGACGATCTCGCTGCCCCGGGCCGCCGCGGCAGCCGCGATGCGTCCGGTGTTCCGCGCGGCCAGCTCCGGGGAGCGGGCGAGGCCCATACGGGACAGATCGAAGCCGAGCCGCTCGGGGGCCGGTTCGTGGGAGAGCAGGGCGAGGTACTCCTCGACGACCTGTCCGCAGCACGGCTCCCCGCTGTGCTCCCCGCCGTGCTCCGGGGCCGCGGCGACGCGCTCGGCGGTGCGCTCAGGGGCGTATTCAGCAGGGTGTTCGGCGGCGTATTCGGCGGTCACCAGATAGCCCTTCGCGCGCAGTGCCGCGATCCGGTGGAGGAAGCGGTCCCGGTCGGGGGCGAGCACATAGCGCCGTGCGGCGGGGGTGAGCAGGTCGTACAGCGCCGAGCCGGGCGTGGCCAGAGCGGTGCGGCAGCGCGGGTCGGCGGCCAGTTTGCGCAGGCCCTCGGCGGCGGCCTGCATCAGGGCTCGCTGGGAGAGTTCACCGGTCATGGGAGCGCCTCGGCAATCGTCTGGGTACGCGGGGGCGCGCAGGGCCCGGCCTCGGCGCCGGGGTCCGTGTCAGCAGGCGCACACGGCCTCGTCGCGCGGGGTGGGCGTCGGCGCCGCCAGGGCCGCCGGGGAGGTGAGCCCGTGGATATGGAGCCGGTCCCGCTCCAGTTGCCGGGCCGAGCCGTTCAGGGCGTGGACCCGGCCGAAGGGAGGGCGCCCGGGGCCGTGTCCGGCGGGCGCGGGGCCCGGGGTGAAGCAGTAGACGGAGGGCAGCGCCTCGATCGCGCCGATCACCGCCGCGCCGCCGGGCCCGGCCGGGCTCCGCCCCCGGTCCCCGATGACGATCACCTCGGCCTCGCAGAGCTTGTCGTAGCCGAGCCCCGCCCAGCGGCTGAGGAAGTCGTCGGGCGCGGTGCAGGCCAGCGCGGTCAGATCGGCCGGGTTGGCGCCGAGGCAGACATCGTCGTACCCGGGCAGCACATCGTCGCCGAGCAGGGCCGAGTTCTTCAGCAGGACCGGTCCGGCCGGGGTCTGCACCACAGTGGTGCGGGCCGGGCCGTGGACGACGCCGAGGGCGTCGAGGACCTCATGGGCGTACGCGATGAGCGCGGGCGCCGGGGCGAGCGTGCGGGAGACGAGAAGGCTCCGGTCGTGGACGACGCGTCCGTCCCGCCGCGCGGTGAGACGGCGGCGGACCGCCGCGACATAGCGCCGCCCGGCGCAGGAGACGGTGTCCACCGTGTACGCGTCGCCGCCGAGGAACTCCCGCACCAGCGCCCGGGGGGACGGCGCTCCGCCGGGGCGGGGCCGGGCGCTCAGAATCCGGTCGGCGGTCTCGCGGACCTCGTCCGGGCCCTGACACACAGTCACACCCCGGTCGGCGAGGCACACCGGGCCGACCGTCACCGGGCGGCTGCCGCGCAGGGCGGCCCAGTCGGCCAGTGCGGCGGAGTCGTCCCCGGCGAACTGCGCCGCTCCACGCACCCCGGCGTGCCGCAGGGCCTCGCCCGCCCGGTACCGGTCGTGCCGGGCGGGCGAGGAGGCGACGCTGTTGCCCGGCAGTCCGAGCCGCTCGGCCAGGGCGTCCGCGAGCGGCACACCGGACTGCCGGCAGGCGAGTACGCACACGGGCGTGTACGGGCGCAGCCGGGCCGCGGCCTTCTCGGGGGTGGTGTCGAGTGCGCTCTGCAGACGCACGGTCCCGAACCCGCGTTTCGCGAAGGCGTTTGGCAAGTGTTTGCCAGATGGGTGAGCGTCCACCAGTACGGCAACGCACGGCTTCTCCCTGTTCGACTTCGCGATCTGCATGGTGTTTCACCTCTGATCGGGATAGCGTGCTCGGGCGGTGTGCCAATCTTTCCAAAGTGAAGACAAAATCTTGCCATGAGTGTGGGTGAGCTGGCAATAATGAGGGCGCGGAGGGGTGTGCGCGGGGGCGCGGGATTCGCCGGGGGCGGCGGGCGCGGACCGGCGGAAGTGCCTGGCCGGGACCGCCCGGAACTGCCCGGCGGGAAGTCTCCGGCGAGCGAGCGAGCGAGCGAGCGGGCGGGCGAGCGAGCGAGTGGGGGCGCGGAGAAGCCCCCGGCCGGGGAGCGGCGGCCCGCTACGCCTTGTCGCGGGCCTTCATGAGGCACTCGGCGGCCAGCCGCCAGATCTCCGCGGCGAGGTCGATGTTCGAGTTCTCCTGCGCCTTGAGGGCGAGCCGCTGAAGTCCGGCGAGACCTTCGTCCTCCTCGCCGTTCAGAATGCGCAGCTGGTTGCCGAGCACCTCCAGCCGGACCCGGGTCTGGTAGGGCAGGCGCAGCTCGCTCCGGCCGAGCCGGTCCAGCAGGGCGCGGGCGTCCGCGAACCGGCCCTCGTGGAAGGCGAGCCGGGCCCGCAGCGCGGTCAGGGACTGCTCCAGCGCGGGGGTCCGGGCGAAGGGCAGGGCGGCCTCCGCGGCCTCGATGCACCGCTGGGCGGCATCGGGGTCCGCCGGGAACTTCTGGAGGTGGAGCTCGGCCATGGCCACCCGCAGCCGCAGCCAGATCGTGAGGTTCTCCCGGCTGTCGAAGCCGTCCAGAGCCCGCTGGAACAGCTCCTGCGCGAGGGCGAACTCGCCTTCGCGCACCCGCAGGGCGCCGGCGGTCCACAGCGACTCCGCCCACAGGGCGTCGGAGCGGCCATCGACCAGGGTGGTCAGCTCCTCCGCGTGCCGGCGGGCGTCCGGCATCCGGCCCGCCTCCGCCTCGACGGAGACCAGCACCAGCAGCGCGCCCGCCACGTCCTGGGTGGACAGCTCGTTCTCCCGGGTCAGCCGGTAGGCCGCCCCGGCGGCGTCGACCGCGGGGATGATCTCGCCGGAGACGCGCAGCGAGCGGGCCAGCTGGGTCAGCGCCCGGGACCGCAGCTCGGCCAGGCCGATCTCCTCGCTGAGCGCGACGAGTTCATCGAGGTAGAGGCGCTCGGCGGCCTGGTCGCCATGGCGGCGCTTCCACTGGCCGAGCAGCCACAGGGCCTGCCAGCGCAGCATCGGGTCCTGCCCGTGCGCCGACTTCAGCGCCTCGGCCAGCAGCTCGCTGGTCTCGTCCGAGTCGAGCGAGGTGGCCAGGGACAGGATCTGCGCGAGCGAGGTCGCTCTGGACTCCTCGAACTCCACGGGGCTGATGCCGAGCTGCCCGGCGAGATGGGCGACGGCGCGCTCGGTCGGCTGACGTGCGCCCGACTCCAGGCGTGACAGATAGCCGGTCGACATTCCGTCCCCGGCTACCGCGGCCTGCGACAGGCCGCGCTCGGTCCTCAGCTGCCTCAGCCGACGACCGAAGGATGGCTGCTCCAGCACGTGTACGCCCCAACGGATGGATGGATGAAGAGATTCCAGGTCGGACCGGATTGCCGTGGTCGTGTCACACCGTTCGCTTCAGATATGCCAAAGGATATCCAGGAAGTATGCAGGTTGGCAAACCTGTGACACCGGATCCTATCGCTCCATCTACCGAGAGGGAGGCGTTTCGGCAAGAGTGAGTTGCCATAGACCTGGGTAAGTTGTTGTCAATCTGGCAAGACTGCCGTAGGCTGATTGGCAACATGAGGTCGGTCCGGATCTGTGACCGGACCGGCAGCCGACGACGACCACAGGAGTGGCGTAAATGACCCGTGACCGCTCTGCCGTCATCGGCCCCCTGGGCCGAGCCCAGGACGTACGGGAATCCCTCTTCGCCGCCTGGAGCGAACTGCTCGGCTGCGCGAACCTCACCGAGCACTCGGACTTCTTCGCCCGGGGCGGCGACTCGCTGCTGATGACGCGTCTCGTCCGGCGTATCAGCAAGGAGTTCGGCGTCGTGGTGTCGCTGCGGGAGATGTCGTGGCGGAATCTGGGCGACCAGATCGCGCTCGTCGAGAGCCGGCGTTCCCAGCCGGCGACGCCTCCGCAGCCCCGGCCCGTCGTCACCGCCGGTGACATCCGCGCGTTTCTGAGGCGCCAGTGGGCGGAGCTGCTCGACTGCCCGTCCCCGGGCGACGACGCGGATCTCTTCGTCCTGGGCGGGGACTCGCTGACGGTCACCCGGCTCGCCCGGCGCCTCGGCAAGGAGTTCGGCGTCGCGGTGGCGGTGCCCGACATCCTGGCCGCCACCACGCTGGGCGGCCAGACCCTGCTCGTCAACGGTCTGCTCACGGGGGGCCTGAACTCGCCCGCCGCCATGGGCCGACGGGTCGCGTGACCCTCTCCCGCTGAGCCGCGAGCGCTCCCGGCCCGCGGCGGGGGAGGCCGGAGATCTCCCGCCGGTACGCCGCTTACGCCCCGCCCCCGAGCGCGCCGGCCCTGGTGCCCTCCGCGCCGCGGCTCCGGATAGCCCGCCCCCGCGCCTCTGGCGCCCACTGGCGAGATACCGCCCACCCCCTTCCTGAGCCCGTACGGCAGCCCCCCGCCGTGCGGGCTCTTCCGCGCGCCCAGACGCCCGCGGTGCGGGCGCACCCGCCCGCCGGTGCCGGTGCGCCGGGCACGCCGCAGCGCCCGTACCAGTCGGTGTACGCCCGTACACCGACTGGTACGGGCGTCCACCGACTGGTACGCCGGTACGCCCGGATGCCCACGTATCCGCACGTGTCCGCATGTCCCCCGCCCGCCCACCGGGCGCACGCCGGCGCGTCCGCCCGTCGCCCCATGCTCCGGTGCCGTTGCCCATTTCCTCCCGGTCAGGGGCGATCACCCTCCATACAGGCAAGTTGCCAAAGTCTGGCAAAAGATTGCCATTGGGGGCGGATCGGATTAGCTTCCTGGGATCGGGAGACGTCCAACGGCTCCTGTGGCCCAACCGTCCCTTCCGCGCCTGACGAGGAGCCCCTCATGCGTATCGCTCTCACCGTGACCGCCGTCCCGGCCCACTCCGGTGACGACGAGGTCGAGTGGCCCTAATGCCCGCCGCCGGGGCCGGCCGCATCGCTTCGGACCGCCCCGGCCGCTCCACCCCGAGGCCCGGCCCGGCCCGCCCGAGGCCCGGCCCGGCACGCCCGGCCCCGGAGCCTCTGCCAGGGGCCCGCACCCCGCCCGGCGCGTTCCGCACCACGCGGAACGGCCGCCCCCCTCGGCACTCGAACCCGACCCGCCCCGACCGATACTGTTCGCGACACGCGCCCCGCCTTTCCTCCGCCCGTCGAAAGGAACCACCGTGCCGCACATCGCCATCGACAACGACCTCCCCGGAATCAGCGGTCTGCTGGCCCAGCGCCCCGACACCGGCGCCCCGCTGGGAGACCTCGCGAACGCGCTGCTGCGCGCGCCGTCCTCGCTGAGCCCCGGTGAACGCGAGCTGATCGCGGCGTATGTCTCCGAGCGGAACGCCACCGAGTTCTGCTCCGCCTCGCACAGCGCCTTCGCGGCGGCGCAGCTGACGGGCGGCGAGGAACTGGTCCGGGCGGTGCTCGCCGACCCCGCGACCGCCCCCGTCGGAGAGAAGATGCGCGCCCTGCTGCGCGTCGCGGGCGAGGTCCAGAGCGCCGCGCGCCCGCTCTCCGACGAGACGGTCGCCGCCGCGCGCGCGGCGGGCGCCGATGACACCGATCTCCACGACACGGTGCTGATCGCCGCCGCTTTCTGCATGTACAACCGCTATGTCAGCGCCCTCGCGACCGAACTGCCCGCGGACTCCGGTCACTACGCGCGCTCCGCGCAGCGGATCGTCGCCCACGGCTACCGGAGCGGGCACGCGCAAGTGCCGGTGAGCTGACCGCACACGGCGACCTCGCGACTCCGCCACTCTGTGATTCTGTGACTCGCGCCCCGTGCGTCGTACGCCCCGGCCCCACACGCCGAACAGGGAGGAACGGATGGGTGCCCAGCACCGATGGACCGCCGCCGACGTCCCGGATCAGACCGGCCGCACCGCGGTGGTCACCGGAGCGAATTCCGGCATCGGCTTCCACACGGCCAGGACGCTCGCGCTGCACGGGGCCCATGTCGTGCTCGCCGTGCGCGACATGGAGCGGGGGGCTTTCGCGGCGGCCCGGATCAGGGCCGCCGTACCGGCGGCCCGCCTCACGCTGCAACGCCTGGACCTGGCGTCCCTCACTTCCGTGCGCGACGCGGCGAAGGAGCTGCGGGACCGCTTCGACCGCGTCGACCTCCTGGTCAACAACGCGGGCGTGATGTGGACCGACGAGGGCAGGACGGCTGACGGACACGAGACGCAGTTCGCCGTCAACCACCTCGGCCACTTCGCGCTCACCGGCCTGCTCCTGGACGCTCTGCGGGCCGCTCCCGGAGCACGCGTGGTGACGATCAGCAGCTATCTGCACCGGCTGGGCCGGATCGCCCCCGACGGCCCCGACTCCCCGCGCCGCTACAGCAGATTCCGGGCGTACAACCAGTCCAAACTGGCCAATCTGATGTTCGCGCTCGAACTGCACCGCAGGCTCGGCGACACGGGCGCGGACACCCTCTCGGTGGCCGCCCACCCCGGTCTGGCCGACACCGGCCTCGGACGCCATATCCCGTCCGCCCTCCGCCGGATCGGCCCCCTGTTCGCCCCGCTGTTCCTTCAGCCGGCCGAGCGGGGGATGCTGCCCGGTCTGCGGGCCGCCACCGACCCGGCCGTACGCGGCGGCGAGTACTACGGGCCGCTCGGACTGACCGAGACAAAGGGCCACCCGGGCCTGGTCCACACCGCCCGCCGGGCCCGCGACCCGGAGTCCGCGCGCCGCCTCTGGGCCGCGTCCGAGCGCGCCACCGGCACTGTCTACTCTTTCTGAGCCGCCGCCGACCACGGCTGACGCAGGGCCTGGCCGTGTTCAGGGCTGTCGGGCGAGGAGGGCGGTTGCCCGTTCGGCGAGGTTCTGGGCGCCCATGTCGTCGGGGTAGCGGGCGAGGCGGACACGCAAGTCCTCGGCGGAGTCCCGTACGCGGGTGGACTGGACGCCTTCGGCGCAGTCGAGGAACTCGGACCACGCCGTGAGAGCTCCGTCGAGGTCGCCCTGGCGGAGGTGGATGGTCCCGAGGTGGCCCAGCACATTGGCGCGGCTGCGACGGCGGTCGAGGCCGTGGACGGCGAGGGCCTGGTGGAGCTGGACCTGGGCGCCGTCGAGGTCGCCCATGCGGGCGAGGACCAGCCCGGAGGCGTGCGACCAGCGTCCGATGGTGAAATGGGAGGCCCACGAGGTGCCGGTGGGGGCGTCGGCGGTGCGCTCGATGAAGGTCTGGGAGGCGGCCAGGCTCGTGGTGGCGAGCTGGTGGTTCCCGTCGAGGGCGGCGGCTTCGGCGAGGGTGGACTGGTAGAAGGAGATGACCCTCGGGTCGCTCAGCCCCTTGGCCCGTTCCACACACTTCTCGGCCAGGGCTAGGGCCTTGGTGTGGTGCCGGGGGCCGAGCCCCATGGCCTGGACCGCCATCCCCCGCAGGGCGGTGGCCGCGAGTTCCGAATCGTTTGCTTCGTCGGCGAGCCGGTAGGCGTGCGCGTAGTAGCTGCGGGCGGCGTCGGCGTCGTCGTCGGTGTGGTCCTGGGTCATCCAGCCGATGAGCTGGGCGAGCTGCGAAGTCGCCGCGTAGAGCTCGCGGCCGACAGCTTCGGTGTAGCGGCCCTCCAGCCAGGGGCCGACGTTGTCGGTGAGGTAGCTGACGGCGAGGTGGCGGACGTGTCCGCCGCCGTATTCGGCGGCGTTGTCGCCGAGGACCTGGACCATCTGCCGGATGGCGTCGGCCTCGCCGCGGCCGACTCGTACGGCACCCGCCGGGGCGGAACGGACCCGGCGGGTGATGGCCTCGGCGTCGGGGACGCCCAGGAAGGACAAGGCAGTGCCGCCCGAGGCGGTGAGGAAGTTTCGACGGTCCACGTTTCCGCTCCTCCCAAGAGCCAGGATTGAGGCCACGGTATCGACGGGTTCGTTGTTCTGGGCAGAGGAATCGGCCTCTTGAACCAGCTGTAAGACCTGGGTGACGTGCGGCATCCAGTGTTTGCCGGGGCTGCGTTCACCGCTCAGCAGCTTCCGCGCGTACTGGCGGCTCATGCCGTTCGGGCCCTGGCCTGCCGCGATGCCCAGCTCCCTGGCCAGTTTGGAAGGTCCCCAACCGCGTTGCTCGCACGCGTCGCGGATGAAGTGATCGATGCGGCGGTTTCCTTCGTGTGCCATGGCCGTCCGGCCCTCTCGCTGTGGGTTACACAGGACTACTCGGGGTTACATCGTGGGCCCTCCCGCCGTCCGGGGTCAGGCGGTTGAGTGGATTTACGCCGACCGGTACCCCGCTGAAACGGCGCGGGGACTGGTCGGCTCCACAGCAGCGAGACCCGGAAGCGGTTCGCTGCGCCACTCCTGTGAGGAGACGGAGGCACTGGTGACCGTGAGAGGAAGACAGCGCGGCGAACAGTCCAGGGGCACCGCCCGGGACCAGGCCGAATCGGCCGGGGCATGGGCGTTCGCCGTGCTCGCCGTGCTCGGTATGGCCGCTCCCGCCTGGGTCCTGCGAGGTGAGGCCGCCGAACTGCTCGGTGCCGGCCTCCCGGTGCCGATATCGGCCCCCGACGCCGGCCCCGAGTCCGGCTGAGCCCGTCCGCCGCTCCCCCTTTCGTTCGAAGGAGTGCCCTGTGCACACCCCTGTACCGTCCCCGGCCGATGTCATGACCTATGCCAGCGGCTGGATCGAGCACACCGCCGCCGGACTCTGGCCGGGGGCGACCGTCCGCCTCGGCCCGCACATCCCGTCCGTGACCGCCTACGTCCGCCGCGTCGAGGTGGACGACCGCCCGCTGTTCGCGAAGGTGTCCCTGCTGGGCGTCTCCCTCGCCTCCGTCCTGCGGGGCGCCTGCGGTGACTGGGCCACGGTCAAGGCCCGCCAGGCCGCCTACACCACCACCCCGGGCGGTCTGCTGGAGCGGGAGACGATCCAGTACGGCATCCTGCACACGGCCCGCCTGGGCGCCCCGAGGATCGCCGGTTACGCGGACGGGGTGCTGTTCACCGAGCCGGTGAACGGGCTCACGCTGACCGACCTGATCGTCAAGCAGCCGCACCGCACCGCCGAACTCCTGGCCACGGTCATCCGTGAACTGGACGCCCTGGGCCAGCCGGACGCCAGGGCCCTGGCGACGGCGGCGGCGATCCCCGAACGCTCGGTCCAGGCGACGTTCGCCCGGAAGTTCAACGGCATCAGCGCCGCCGCCTGCATCGCCCTGTCCGGCGACGCCGCCCCCGCCCTTCAGACGGTGATCTCCGGCTGCTGAAGCTGCGGGGGACCATCACGGGGCCGCACAGGAGCGTGATCTTCGGGGACCTGAAGCCCGAGCACGTCCTCTTCCCCGACGACGACGCCGGCGGCCGTCCGGCCTTCCTCGACCCCGGCCTGTCGCTGGGGCATCCAGCCATGGACCTCGGCAAACTGATCTCCCGGCTCGTCCTCCACGTGCTGGCCGTGCCGCCCCAGGGGGCCGGAGTACGTGCGGTGGTGGGAGGGATCGGCCAGTTCACCGACACGACCACCCACGGCATGACCAGTGCCGTACGCGCCGACTGGCTGTGGCAGCTCGTGGTCCTGTGGCTGATGGACACCGTCAACATCCTCACCACCTACCTCACCGCTCCCGAGGGGCTGCCACTGCCCGAGCACGCCCGAGCAGTCATCGGGCAAGCGGACACGGTGTGCACGATGCTGGAGCGGACCTCTGCGGCCCTGGAGTCGAAGGCGGAGGGCCCGGCACTGTGGCGGCTCGCCCTGGACCACGCGGCGACGGCGGCCGGACGGTGAACCGCCGTGTCGGGGCCGTGGGGATCATCGGTGCGGGGGCCGTCGGCCACACGGTCGCCACCCTGCTCACCGCGGCCGGATGGTGCGAACGGCTGCTGATCGCCTCCGGCAGCGACCGCACCGCTGAAGCGCTTGTCACCGACCTGAACGACATGGCCCAGGTCATCGCCTCCCCCGTACGGGCCGAGACCGCCGACGTGCCCGCCATGACCGACTGCGACGCCGTGGTGATCTGCCCCCGGGCGAAGTTCGCCAACACCGCCGAACGCGACGTCCGCATGGCCGGGCTCACGGCGAACGCCCCCGTCGTAGCGGACCTCGGCCGCCGACTCGCCGGATACACCGGGGCGGCGATCGTCGTCACCAACCCGGTCGACGTTATGACCAGGCTGTTCACCGAAGCATCCGGCTCCGCCCGCGTCTACGGCGTCGGCTCCGCCACCGACAGCGCCCGCTACCGCCTCGCCCTCGCCCGGCTCCTCGCCGTTCCCGTTGCCTCGGTGGAAGGCCGGGTGATCGGCGAGCACGGTGACCACGCGGTGGTGTGCGCCGCCGCCACCCGCGTCGGCGGCCTCCCGGCCGCCATCCCCCTGCGGAACGTCCACGAGGAGCTGACCGCGCGCCCCCGCCGGATCAACGAGGGTCTCGGCCGGGCCCGCTCCGGCCCCGCAGGGGCGGTCCTCGCCGCGCTCACCGCGGCCCTGGGACTGGTGGACACGGTGGTGGAGCTGTCCGTCGTCAACCCCGACGGCTCCTGCCTGGGAACCCCGTTGCGGTTCACCACGGGCAGGCCCACCGTGATCCCGGCCGGTCTCGACCCCGTGGAGACGCGTCTGCTGGCAGACGCCGACTGCAAGACCCGCACCGCCTATCAGAAGATCCAGCACTGCGTCGAAGGAGACACCGCCCCGTGAGCCCGTACGCCACCCGCATCACCACGGCCGACCGCGCCGTGACCGTGACCAGCGATGTCCTGTCCATCCCGGCCTGGTCCCAGCGGTACTTCGGCTCCTGGTGGAACGCCGCCGAGTTCAGCGGCCCCGCCACCGGACAGGTCGTGGCCGCCGACGTCGACGCGGCCGAACTCTCCCGGCTGACCCGCGACGTGCTCGACCACCCGCACGAGAGCACCCAGTACGCGGGATCGGCCATGCTCTACCGGCGCGACGGCGACGGCACCGTGACCGCCGCCCAGCCCGGCCGGGATCTCGCCTTCCGCTACCAGCCGGACGAACGTCGGCTGCGGATCGCCGGAGGCGACGACACCCCCGTGGCCACCGCCGCAGCCCGCCTCGCCCGCGAACTCCTCCGCTCCCAGCTCCTGGCCGACGGCTGGACGATCCTCCACGCCTCCGCCGCCGTGCAGGACGGCCACACCGTGCTCACGCTCGGCGGCAAAGGCGCGGGCAAGACCACCACGGCCCTGCTCCTCGCCCGTGCGGGCTGGCGGCTCCTGGCCAACGACCGGGTCTTCGTCCGCCCCGAGGACGGCGGCGTACGGGTGCTGCCCTGGCCCGCGGCTGCCGCCATCGGGCTCGGGCTGCTGGATGCGCTCGGACTCTACGACGGTGTACGGGGCCGGGTCCTCGCGGGCGAACGGCTGCACCCCACCCAGCACCAGCGGGTCACCGACGCCCTCACCTCCGGCTCCCGCGAACCCCTGTTCAACGAGAGAGGCAAAGAGCTCAAGCCCCAGTTCTTCCCCGACCAGCTCGACACCTGGCTCGGAATGCCGCTGGCCGCCGAAGGCCGGGCCGCCCACGTCCTCTTCCCCCGTTTCGACACGGGAGAGGGGCCGGCCGTTCTCGACGACGGCCGCGAGCTGGACGCCGACGACGTCTTCACCGCGGGAACGGAAGACCGCTACCCGGACGTGTTCGGCCTCATCCGAGCCGAGACCGACCGCAGCCGGTCCCCGTACGACGAACTCACCCAGCGCCTGTCCGCACTCCCGCGGCACGGAATCACGCTCGGGCACGATGTACAGGCCAACACCGGCTTTCTCACCGGCCTTACCGACCAGCGCTCTCCAGCTGCCGATTCTGCCGATACCGGCTGGGGGTTCGACCACCTTCCCGGGCACGCAAGGTGACGTCAGCCCAGGCCGGTCCACGGCATCACCTGCGGCCGGTCCCTACCGGGGGGGGCGATCGGCGGGAACTGGTCGGCCGGCTCCCCGGGTTCGTCCGAGAACCCTCATGCCAGGAGGTCGCGCCAGCGGTCGGCCGACTCCTTCTGGTCCAGGCAGACCCGCTCCAGGAACGCCCCTGCCCTGGCCAGCCGCTGCCCCACGGGGCTGTCGGGCCCGGACGTCTCCGCCGCGGCCACCGAGGCCCGCACCGCCTCAAGCGTCTGCCGCGCGCTGATCACGACGGAGTGGTACCAGGCCTCGTCGTCGACCAACTAGACGTCGCGACGCCGCCGCGGATCGCGCTCGCGCCGGACATACCCCTGCTGGACCAGGTAGTTCACGGCCACGGAGACGGAGGCGGGGCTGACCTCCAGCCTGCGGGTCAGCTCGGCCGCGGTGCGCCTGCCGTCCTCGGACAGCAGCAGGTCGACGTGTACGCGCGCGGTCATCCTCGGCAGCCCCGCCCGGACCGCCATCTCGATGATGCCCTCTCCCGTCGTGCCACCCGGCGGTCCGGCCGCGCGCGGGGGCGCCGGTGTGCCGCGCCGCGCCCGTTGGGCCGTCGCCCGGTGCGCCTGCTGGGGCCGGTAGCCGCCGGGGCCGCCGTTGCGTCCGATCTCCCGGCTGATCGTCGAGGTCGGCCGGTCGAGCCGCCTCGCGATCTCGGTGTACGAGAGCCCGTCGGCGAGTCCAGTCGCGATGCGCTGGCGGTCCTGCTGGGTCAACCGTCCTCCTGGCATGCCGTCAGTATTGCCTTCGCTGCCACTCATTGCAACGCGCTGTTGCATTCGACCTCAGCGTCATTGCATCAATTTTCCGTGCTGTACCTGGGGATATGCCTTTCTGGCGATTGACAGTCATTTTGAATGCAACGTAGCTTTCGAGCATTGTCAAACGCGTACTATCGCGAGATGAGGAATGGTCATGGGTGAATCCCCGCACACCGTCACAACGATGCCGACGGTGCGTCAGCCCGGCTGCCCCTTCGACCCGCCGGCGGAGCTGCTCGACGCCCGCCGGCACGGCCCCATCAGCCGCTACACCTTCCCCGGCGGGAGACCCGGCTGGCTGATCACCGGATTCGACCTGGTCAGATCGGTCCTGGCCGACTCGCGGTTCAGCTCACGCAAGGAGCTCCTGCTCCACCCGACCATCGACTACGGAGACTTCGAGGCTCCCCCGGCGCCGCCCGGCGAGTTCCTCCTCATGGACGAGCCCCGGCACGGCCGCTATCGGAAACCGCTGATGGGCAAGTTCACCGTACGGCGGATGCGGCTGCTCACCGAGCGCGTCGAGCAGATCACCGCCGACCACCTGGACGCCATGGAGAAGGCCGGGCCGCCGACGGACCTGGTGACCGCGTTCGCCAAGCCCATCCCCGCCATCATGATCTGTGAGCTGCTGGGGGTGCCGTACGAGGACCGGGGGTCCTTCCAGGAGCAGGTCGACTCGTTCATGAACGGGGAGACGAGCGACGAGGATCTGATAGCGGCCTACACCGCGACCCAGGAGTACCTCGCGCGGCTGGTGGCCGCCAAACGCGCGAACCCCGCCGACGACGTGCTCAGCGACCTCACCGACGGCGATCTGACCGACGAGGAGCTGAAGGGGATGGCCCTGATCCTGCTGGCGGCCGGGATCGACACCACCGCGAACATGCTGAGCCTCGGCGCCTTCGCGCTGCTGCGCAACCCGGAGCAACTGGCCGCGCTGCGCGCCGATCCCGCGCTCGCCGACCGGGCCGTGGAGGAGCTGCTGCGGTACCTCGGTGTCGCCAAGACGTTCATGAGGACGGCGCTGGAGGACGCCGAGGTGGGCGGCCGGACCATCAAGGCCGGCTCGCCGGTGATCCTGTCGTACAACACCGCCAACCGCGACCCCGAGCGCTTCGCCGATCCCCATGTGCTCGACCTCCGCAGACAGGACGGCGGGCACCTGGCCTTCGGCCACGGCATCCACCAGTGCCTGGGTCAGCAGCTGGCCCGCGTCGAGATGCGCGTCGCGTTCCCCGCGCTGGTCGACCGCTTCCCCGCGCTGCGTCTGGCCGTACCGCCCGAGGAGGTTGCCCTGCGGCCGGAGACCGCGGACATCTACGGGGTGAAGAGCCTCCCGGTCACCTGGGATGTGTGACCGATGAGGATCACTGTGGACGCCGAGCGCTGCGTCGGCTCCGGAATGTGCGTGCTGACGGCCGGCGAGGTGTTCGATCAGCGTCAAGACGACGGCAAGGTGATCGTCCTGCGACCCGAGCCGCCCGCTGAAATGCGGGATTCGGTTCGCGAGGCCGTCGATCTGTGCCCTGCCGCGGCGATCGTATTCAGCCTTCACTGACGTTCCATCTGCTCAGCTCATGTTCTTGCTGAGTGTCATCTCCGCAGATCATCGGGGTGGCGAACTCCCCTCGGGGTACAAGTTCCGGCCATTCGCCGGATGGGCGGCAACCGGAAGATCATCTTTCCCCTGTTCCCGGGCAGGAGTGGGAAGCGGGGCCACTCCGAGCTCCACCGGCCCCCGCCCCAGCAAAGGGAATCGATGCTTTCCAGGAGACGTCAGAACCTCGGCGCCGCAACACTCACCACAGCGGTCGCGGCAGCGCTCGTCGCCGGACTGACCGCCCCGGCGTCGTCCGCGTCCCCCGCACTCCCCGGAGCCACGGCCGCCGCCGCGGCTTCCGCGACGGGCGCCGAGCTGACCCAGAAGAGCAGCAACGGCAAGACCGCCGGACTCCGTTGGGTGACCCTGATCACGGGTGACCGCGTCGGGGTGGACGGCGACGGCAAGGCGGTCACCGTCGACCGCGCCAAGGGCCGGGAGAACGTACCCGTCCAGACCTTCACCCATGGCGGCGACACCTATGTGGTGCCCTACGACGCCCGGGCGCTGCTCGCGGACGGCCGCCTCGACCGGCGGCTGTTCAACATCACCGAGCTGAGCAGGGCGGAGAGCCGCAAGGCGTACCGCAAGGGCCTGAAGGTGATCGTCGCCTACAGCGGCGCCTCCGCCGCCACGGCCAAGCAGGGACTGCGCTCCACGGACGACGTACAGATCAGCCGGAACCTCCCGAGCATGAACGCGGATGCCGTGACCGTCTCGGAGCGGGAGGCCGGCGCCCTGTGGGAGGCGCTGACCCGCACCACGAGCGGCAAGGACGCCCGTACCGCCGCCGTCTCCGGCGTCGAGCACATCTGGCTGGACGGGGTCCGCACCGCCGATCTCGACAAGAGCGTGGCCCAGATCGGCGTGCCGAAGGCGTGGGACGGCGACTACGACGGCACCGACGTCAAGGTCGCCGTCCTGGACAGCGGGGTGGACGACAGCCACCCGGATCTGAGGAACCAGGTCGTCGCGGAGAAGAACTTCAGCGAATCCGAGGACGCGAAGGACCGCGACGGCCACGGCACGCATGTCGCCTCGACCGTCGCGGGCACGGGCGCGAAGTCGGGCGGCACGCACAAGGGCGTCGCCCCCGGCGCCAAGATCCTCAACGGCAAGGTGCTGGACGACTACGGCTCCGGCATGGACTCCGGCATCATCGCCGGGATGGACTGGGCCGTGGAACAGGGCGCCGATGTCATCAATATGAGCCTCGGCGGCAAGGACACTCCGGAGATCGACCCTCTGGAGGCCCATGTCAACAAGCTGACCGCGGAGAAGGGCGTTCTCTTCGCCATCGCCGCGGGCAACTCGGGCCCGGGCGCGGGTTCGGTCGGCTCCCCGGGCACCGCGGACGCCGCCCTGACCGTCGGCGCGGTGGACGACAAGAACGAGCTGGCGGACTTCTCCAGCGTGGGCCCGAGGTCCGGCGGCGGCGCGGTCAAGCCGGATGTCACCGCCCCGGGTGTGGACATCACCGCCGCGGCTGCGGCCGGCACCGGATCGGGGAGCCCGGAGGGGTATGTCTCCATGTCCGGTACCTCGATGGCCGCTCCGCATGTCGCGGGCGCCGCGGCCCTGCTGAAGGAGCAGCACCCGTCCTGGAAGGCCGAGCAGCTGAAGGCCGTGCTGACCGCTTCCACCGAGGACGGCGGCTACACCGCCTTCCAGCAGGGCACCGGGCGTATCGCTGTGGACCAGGCGATCAAGCAGAGCATCGTCGCGGAGTCCTCCTCGGTGAGCTTCGCGAAGCAGGCGTGGCCGCACCACGACGACACGCCCGAGACCCAGAAGGTCACCTACCGCAACCTGAGTGATCAGGACATCACCCTCGATGTGACGGTCACCGGCCTCGGCCCTCAGGGCAAGGCGGCCCCGGCCGGCTTCTTCGCCCTGGGCGCCCAGAAGGTGGACGTACCCGCCGGTGGCACCGCTTCGGTGGATCTCACCGCGGACACCCGCGTCGGCGACGACGACGGCCATTACACGGCCGCGGTCGTCGCGACCGGCGGCGGGCAGAGCGTGCGCAGCGTCGCCGCCGTGGAGCGCGAGGCGGAGTCCTACGACCTCACCGTCAAGTACGTCGGACGGGACGGCGAGCCGAGCGACGGCTTCTCCGCCATCCTCGGGTCGCTGGACGACTGGAACTTCGGCTGGCAGAACCTCACCAGCGAGTCGGGCACCACCAGGATCCGCGTCCCGAAGGGCGAATACGCCCTGGACGCCGGTGCGGCCGTGAACCCCACGGACAGCACGAAGGGCTTCGACCATCTGCTCCAGCCGAAGCTGGTGATGCACAAGGACACCACGGTCACGGTCGACGCCCGCAAGGCCAAGCCGGTCGCGATATCGGTCCCGGACACGAAGGCCAAGCTCGACGACGCCCAGCTGTCCTACGTCGTGTCCCGGCCGGACATGAACATGGGCGCCGACAACCGGTACTCCTCGCTGGCCAATGTGCGCACCGCGCACCTCGGCCCGCAGATCACCGACGGCTCCTTCAGCGAGGCGTGGGCCACGAACTGGACATCGGGCGCCGCGACGCAGTACACCACTCTCACCGGTGGCACGGTGAAGAAGTACTCCACCGGCTACACCAAGAAGTTCAAGGCCGCCGACTTCGCGAAGGCCAAGGTGAACGCCGCTGCCTCCGCGAAGAACAAGCGGGGCGGCATGTACACGCTGGGCCAGTCGGACGTCACCGGGTTCTACACGACCAGCCCGGCGATGGCCTTCCCGGGCTCCCGGACCCTGCACCTGGCGTCGGACGGTAAGGCCGTCTGGAGGATGGGCACCGTGCAGTTCGGCCCGAAGGACCCGGACGGGTCCTTCACCCAGGAGGCCGGATACGACACCCCGGACAAGAAGTACACGGCCGGCAAGTCCTACACCGAGACGCTCGGCGGCGGAGTCCACTCTCCCCGGGTGAGCGAGAGCAACGGCGTCTTCAGACAGGGCAACGAGATCGCGGGCTCCACGTACGTCTTCGCCGATGCCCAGGGCAATGACGGGAGCTCCGACTTCTCCTCCGCGAAGACCACGCTCCACCAGGGCAAGACCAGGATCGGCGAGAACAGCGACCCGCTGTCGGGCCGGGAGACCTTCGAGGTCGGCGCGGAGGACGTGGAGTACACGCTCGCGTCGTCGGTGAAGCGGGACAAGAAGGTGGCGAAGTCCGCCAGCCGTATCGACGTCAGCTGGACCTTCCGCTCCAAGAAGCCGGCTGAGGGCGAAGTCGCCGCGCTGCCGGTCTCCTCGGTCCGCTTCAACCCGGAGCTGGCACTGGACGACACCGCTCCGGCGGGCAGGAAGACCACCATTCCGGTGACCGTCGAGGGCCCGGCGGCCGGTAAGGGACTGAAGTCCCTGAAGGTCTCGGCCTCCTACGACGGCGGCAGGACCTGGAAGAAGGTCACCGTCGCCAAGGGCGAGATCACGGTCAAGAACCCCGCCAAGGGCAAGTCGATCTCCTTCAAGGCCCAGATCGTGGACACGAAGAAGAACAAGAGCACCATCACCGTCTACGACGCCTACTTCGGCAAGTAGACCTCCTCCGCCTCCGACCCGGACGGCCCGTACCGAGCCCGAGAGGGCGGGTACGGGCCGTCCTGCGGATGCGGGGCCGGTACGGGGCTGGTACGGGACAGGCCGCTGCGGCTCCGTACGCGGTGGTGCACGCCGGAGTCGTACGCGGCTGAGTACGGGTCCCCTCTCCCCGGGGGACCGGTCAGCCTCCGGTGTCGGCCTGCACGAGGGCGAGGTGGAGGGCGAAGACGCCGAGGGCTTCCTTCTCGGGCGGGTAGATGCCGCGGATCGCGGCGGCGAGTTCGTCGCGGGTCGCCTCCGGGCCGCCGATCGCGGTTGTGTCCTCGGCGTCGAGCATCACGGTGAAGGACTCGTATTCCTTCACGGCGGTGATGCGAGTGGTCACGGACTCGTCCGCGCAGGTGATCGTGAGGGTGTCGCCGGGGGTGATCTTGCGGATCTTGGGATAGCCAACGCGTACCTCGGTGGTCTTGGCACCGGACGCGATGAGGTCGAAGTACGGCTTGCGGATGGTGAGGGAGTGCTCGCGGGGCTGAGGGTCGTTGGTCGTCATAGCGGTGTCCTTCACGCTCCGGGGGAAGCTGCGGGCAGGGCCGGGCGGGCGGCGGCCAGCCGTTCGCTCAGGCCCTCGACGGCCGCCTGGCAGGGATAGCGGCGGTTCAGGAACGAGGTGAGGTCGCCGGCGCGGTGGCGGACGGAGTCGACGACGCGGGCGGAGCCGAGGGCCTGGTGGCCGAGGGCGACGGCGTCGTCGAGGTTACCGAGGAGGGCATGGGCGAGGGCCAGATCGATGCGGGCGATGGCCTCGCGGCTCGGGGACCTCGATGCCGCAGGGGCCGCCTCATAGATCGCCAGTGCCTGTTCGGCATGTTGGCGGGCTTGTTCGGCCTGCCCCAGCCAGATGAAAGAGGTCGCCGGATAGGAGGTGAGGGCATAGTCCGCGAGGGGCAGGACGTCCATGCCGAAGCGGCGGGGCGAGCGGGGCGGCAGGAGTCGATGGGCGTCCTCGGCTGCCCGGAAGGCTGTGGTGAAGCCGTCCGCGTTGCCGTCGGCGGCGGCGGCGCGGGCGGCCTGGGCATGCAGCCGCACGGTCAGCGGGTGGGTTGCCGGGGCGTCGATGAGGCCCTTGAGGGCCGCGTCGCGGGCTCTGCCGGGCCGTTGTTCATACAGGTTGATGGAGGCGGCGGCGTCCATCGCCCACGCGCTCAACTGGCCGTGTCCGGACTGCTGTCCGTGGACAAAGGCGTCGGTGGCGAACGCGAGACCGGCGCGGGCGTCCCCGAGGTCGTGGGCGAGCCAGGCCAAGAGCTCGGACAGCCAGCCTGCGAACGCCAGCAGTTCGCGTTCCTGGCGGTGGGTGTGCCGACCCCGCAGGAGGGCGTCGACCTTGCGCCGGTAGTCGATCACCGCGTCGAAGACGGCCTGGGGCGGCTTGAGGGAGTACGCGCGGTTGAACTCGGTGACCGCGAGGTCGAGGTGGTCGAGCGTGCCGGAGCCGAGCGCACTCGCCTCGGCCTGCCGGGTGAATTCCCGGGCGTCGGCGGCGGCCTGTTCCAGCACCCAAGCCGCGGCGGCCGGGGAGGCCAGGGCCAGTCCGGCGAGTTTCACCGCCTTGCGACGCTTCGTCGCCTTCACCTCCGTGAAGGTCCGCGGATCCGTGCCGGAACGCTCCGCTTCTCCTTCGGGAAGTCTTCCAGCCGCAGCGCGCCCGTACTCCACAGCGGACTGCTCTCCTGACGAGCCGGCCGTGGGCCCGGCGGAGGGAACCCCAGGCTCACCCCGGAGCCGCCCGCACGTCCGCCCCGGTGCGCGGGCGCCGGGGCGGACGTGGACGTGGACGCGGACGTGGACGTGGGACGGCGGGTCAGGCCGTACGGTCTATGGAACGATCTCCATCTGGGCCATCATCCCGGCGACGTTGTGCTCCTGCATATGGCAGTGGTACACGTACCGCCCCGGGTAGCCCTTGAACGTGGCCTGCAGACGGACCGTCTCACCCGGATTGACGAGCACCGTGTCCTTGAAGCCCTCCTCACCGGGCAGCGGCGGTTTGCCGTCCCGGTCGAGCACCCGGAACTGCACCAGATGCAGATGGAAGGTGTGGTCGATGGCGCCGAACTCCGAGTCCGCCGTGTCCGCGTTGTAGATCTGCCAGATCTCCGTCGTACCTTCCTTGATCGTGGTGTCCACCCGGTTCGCGTCCCACGACAGATCGTTGATCGCGTACGCCATCTTCGAGGGCGCGACCCCCAGCTTGAACTGACGCGTCCGCGCCGGAGTGGCCAGCGGCGGCAGCGCGCGCAGCCGCGCGGGCACCGTGCTGGTGTCCGGGACGATCCGGTTCACGTCGAAACGCATCACCGGCCCGCTCGGCTCGGAGAGCACCAGCTTGGTGCCGATGGGGTGGCGGGAGAAGTCCACCACGATCTCGGCGCGCTCCGCCGGGGCGAGCTTCAGCTTCGTACGGCGTACGGGCTCGGGCAGCAGACCGCCGTCGGAGGCGATCTGCACCATCTCCACGCCGCCCAGATCCAGATCGAACGTCCGGTAGATCGAGGCGTTGAGCAGCCGGAATCGGTACTTGCGCGCGGCGACCTGGAAGTAGGGCTGCGGCTTGCCGTTCGCGAGGAAGGTGGAGCGGGCCTGCGGCTGGGTGACATCGAGGATCAGACCGCCCGCTGCGTCGAAGTGCGCGTCACGGATCATGATCGGCACGTCGTACGCCCCACTGGGCAGATTGAGCGCCTGCTCGTCGGCGCCCTCGATCAGATAGAAGCCGTGCATGCCCTTGTAGACATGCTCGGCCTCCATGTGGTGGGTGTGGTCGTGATACCAGAGGGTCGAGCCCAGCTGATTATTGGGATAGTCGTACACCCGGGATGCGCCGGCGGCGATGAGGTCCGTCGGATAGCCGTCGCTGCTCGGCGCGACATGCGCGCCGTGCAGATGGACGTTGGCGCCCTTGTCGAGACGGTTGACATAGCGGACCTTCACGGGGCGACCGGCCTTGGCGCGGATGGTCGGGCCCATGAAGGAGCCGTTGTAGGTGATGGCTGGGGTCTTCAGACCGGGCAGGATGTCGACGTTCGCGGTCTGGAGGGATATCTCGTAGAGGTCGTAGGCGGTACGCCGCCCCACCGGCTTCAGCACCTGGGGTACCGGCATCTTGGTGGAGAACGGAGTCGCAGCCGCCTTGGAGCTCATCTTCGCGTTACCGGCGAGGGCATGGCGGTGCCCCATCGGACGGGCGGCGGTGTTCCCGGAGCCCCCGGCTTGCGCGTTGGCGAGCACACCCGCCGCACCGCCCGCCACCACCACACCACCGCTGAGCGCCAGCATGCGTCGTCTGTCCAGCATCTGTTCCCCAATCAGTACACAGGTAGGTAGAGGGGCGGGCGGGGAGGTCACTCGGCTTCCGCCGGGCCCCGCGGCCGCACGGTTCCCCAACCGGCGCGATGTCCGCCAACGCGATCCTTACAGCGCGGCTGGGCGCTGTCCCCTTCGAAAGTGCTCTCTGCGGGCGGCCCCTGACGTGCGGCGAAGACCCCGGTACGGCGGCGCAGCACAGCAAGCGCGGAGATGTGCGGGTATCGGCGCGTCCCGACGATGGGGGCATGGATGACGTACTGGCTGACCCCGTGGACATCGGCAGGCACTACGACGAACGCACGCCCATCGGCGAGGAGTTCCGGGGCGGCCAGCTGCATATGTGGTACTGGTACGACCGCGACGACGACGCCTCGCTGCCCGAGGCCGTCCACCGCACCACCCGCAAGGTCACCGAGACCCTGGGGCTGCGCCCCGGCGAGCATGTTCTGGACGCCGGATGCGGTCCGGGCGAGACGGCGGTGTATCTCGCGAAGGAGTACGGAGTCCGGGTCACCGGGGTCACCGTGAGCGGCTTCGAGATCGGCGCGGCCCGGAGCAAGGCCGAGGACGCCGGGGTCGTCGACAAGGTGCGTTTCCAGTACGGCGACTATATGGAGCTGCCGTTTCCCGACGGCTCGTTCGACGCCGTGCTCGCCCTGGAGTCGCTTCAGAACGCCCCCGATCTGGGCCGGGTGCTCAAAGAGCTCTTCCGGGTGCTGAGGCCCGGCGGCCGGATCTCGTTCTCGGACTTCAGCCTGGAGTCGGACGCGGAGCCGAGGCGGGTGGAGCGGTTCATGACGACGCTCAAGCTGCCCGTGCTGCCGACCCTGAGCGAGTGGCTCGCTCACACGGCCGCCGCGGGGTTCGCCGTCGAGGAGTACACCCAGTGCGGTCCCCGGGTGTTCGGGATGAAGGCGAAGTATCTGGAGACGGCGATGGGCCGGCGGGACGAGATCGCAGAGAAGTTCGGCGAGACCGAGATCGCGGAGTTCTCCCGGCTGCACCGCGGATTCTTCGCCCCGAGGAAGGACCAGATCGGGTACGTGATCGTGGCCGCCCGCAAGCCTCGCGGCTGACCGCGCCCCGGCGCCCCCCGCTGCCCCGTCGTCCTGTCGGCTGCCGGAGTCGCCTGCGTACGTTCCGGGGAGGCGTCGTCGTACACAGTCCCGTACGACGACGCCCGCGTCAGCCCGCCGGGGCGTCACAGCAACGTCGACTCCCGGGCAGCCGTCGGTTCCGCGGCCCCGCCCGGCCCCGTCGTCTCGGCGGTGTTGGTCACGGGTCGCCCGCGCCGTCGCCGCGAGGTGGCGAACCGCCGCATCACCGGGCCCTCGACCAGGGTGAACAGCAGCCACGACAGCAGCAGCGTCGCCCCGAACAGCAGCGCCAGCACCCCGATCGCGCCGGGCGCGCTCCAGCTCTCGTTCTGCCCGAGCAGCCGGTGGCCGTAGGTCAGCACCAGGGCATGGGTCATATAGAACGCGAAGGACACCTCCCCGAGCCGGACCATCACCCGGCTGGAGAGCAGGGTGCGCGCTCCGGCGCTCGTCTCCGCCGCGCAGGACGCCACCAGCAGCCCCAGCGGCACCAGCATGACGGCGACCGGGTAGTACCCGGACGGGAACATCGGGGCGAGGGCGTACGCGGCGACGGTCAGGGCCAGCGAACCGCCGAAGGAGAAGGGCAGCCGGCGCCGCTCCAGGACGATCCGCGCCAGCAGGATGCCGAAGACGAAGTCGAGCAGCCGGGTCCCCGGGAACTGATAAACCAGCCACATCTCCGACACGGTCACGTTCACCGGCGGCAGCGGCGCCTGGTCCGGCAGCAGCCGGGCGAGGAGCGGCACGGCGAACACCATCGCCACGACGGCCGCGGCCCACCCCCACAGACGCTCCGGCCGGATGCGGTTGATCAGCCGGATCAGCAGCGGGAACAGCGCGTAGAACAGCGCCTCGCAGGAGAGCGACCAGGCCACGGCGTTGAAGCTGCTGCGCACCATGATGTCCGGCGACCACGACTGCATCAGCAGTGCGTTGAGGATCGCGTCCCCGACCGCGAGCGGCACCGGGGTCAGCCAGGCCGCCAGCCCCAGGGCGGCGGCGAAGGTCACCAGATGCAGCGGATAGATCTTGAAGAAGCGCCGCCGCAGAAACGCCGGGACGGTGTCCCCCGGCCGGACCGACCAGGTCAGAATGAACCCGCTGAGGATGAAGAAGAAGCTGACGCCCGCCCAGCCGCCCTGGTAGAAGAGCGAATGGGCGGTGCTCTGGTGCTCCTCCGAGGTGAAGAACCGCTGCCAGAGCGCGTGATAGAAGAAGACCATCGCCGCCGCGATGAACCGCAGGCCCGTCAGCGCGGGCAGCCGGGCGGAGAAGGCGGTCGGACGCGTTCCGGCTCTCGGAAGTTCTGTCATCTGGAAATGCCTCCCGGTGCTGGCCTGATCAGAACCCCGCGACCTTGACAGCTCACCGATGCCCCGGCATCTCCCAGCGTGCGGTGCCGCCAGCACCCCAGGTCGTCAGCGCACACCAGGAGATGCGGCGGTGAAACGGCCCCAGCACGATGGGTCTCCAGACCCGGTCTCAGGTGCCCGGAACTCGACGGAGGAGAGAGACGTGCCCGAACTGGAGAGGTGGGAGCTGCTGGTCAGGCGGGACGACCTCACCCAGCGCGAGATCCGCCCGATACCCGGGGACACCCTGCGGCCGGGCCAGATCCGGCTCGCCGTCGAGAATTTCGCGGTCACCGCGATCAGCGCGACCTATATGCGCCTCGGCGACTCCGAACTCCCCTTCTGGGACGCCTTCCCGGGGCCCGAGGGCTACGGCAGGGTGCCGGCCTGGGGGCACGCGCGCGTCGAGGAGTCCAACCATCCCGGCATCGCCGTGGGGGACCGCTGCTACGGACTGCTGCCGATGGCCACCCATGTCACGCTCACCGTCGACCCCACAGAGCGGGGATTCACCGAGACCTCGCCCGCACGGGAGTTCCTGCACCCCTGGTACCGCACCTACCTCCGGACAGGGGAGGCCGACCTCGCGGACGACCACGCCACCCTGCTGCGACCGCTGTTCTCCGCGTCGTTCAACGTCGCCCACTGCCTCACCCACCGTACGGACGCCCCGCCTGCGGGCGAGTTCCTGGTACGCCGCGACGGCCCCGCCCCCCGCTCGGTGCTGATCACCAGCGCCTCCAGCAAGACCGCGATCGGCCTCGCCGGGCTGCTCGCGCCCCGGCGGGACCTCACGGTCACCGGGGTCACCTCCGCCCGCAACACGGCGTTCGTCCGCTCACTCGGCCTCTACGACACGGTCGTCGCCTACGACGACCTCACCCCCGCCCGGATCGAGGCGCCGACCGTCCTGGTGGACTTCACCGGAGTGGCGGACCGGCTCTTCGAGGTCGCCGCGTACGCCGCGGACTCCCTGACCCAGATCCTCCTGGTGGGCTACACCCACCCCGGCGCGCAGATCGATCCGCCGCCGGAGCTCATCGACCCCATGCCGGAGATCTTCTTCACCCCGCCGGAGGAGGACCAGCTCATCGCGGCGGAAGGCGAGCAGAACTATCTGACCCGGTACACGGCCGCCGAGCGCCGCTTCATCAGGGAGGCCGCGTCCTGGCTCTCCGTCCGCCGGGCCAAGGGCCCCGAGGCGCTCCTGGACGCGGTGGACCGGCTGCTCACCGGCGGACTTCCCGTGGACACGGGAACAGTCGTCAGCCCCAGCTGACCGGCGGCGAAACAGTCGCCAGCCGCAGCTGACCGGCGTGAGGACGGGTGACCGTACCCGGTACGCGTGTCCCGACAGCCCGCCGGCACCGGCGGGCACGACGGCGGGGCCGGAGTCCCATCAGGATTTCGGCCCCGCCGCTGTACGTAACGCCGCGACGCCCTCCGCGCCGAGCTCGCCGAGCAGCAGATGGTCGCCGTGAACGCACCCCACCTCGTCGCCCTCGTCCGCGCCGGGGCCCGCTTCGAACGCGGCCATCTCGCCCAACGGTCCGAGCCCCTCGCGGCATGAACAGGCACCACCGCAGAAGGCACGGATCTGCCTGAGCGCGGAGTCGGTCAGCCGCCTGTTCCTAAAGGTCCGCGACGAGAAGTCGGTAGCCGACGTCCAGTGTTTCGCGGTCGAGCAGGTCAGCATGGCGATCGTGCCACACGCCGGAAGACAGGTCGCTGGACAGCCGGGCCAGGCCCGGACGGAGGACCTCCTCGCCGGTTTGGGCGAGCATCGATATGCCTGCTCGCACTTCCGGATCGAGGTATGCCTCAGGTCGGCGCCAGAAGGCAGCGCCGAATCCGTCAGTGCAGTCGTACGGGATCGGGACCGTCTCGATGCGGGCGCCTCCCAGCAGCGCAATCAGCCGGTCGATCGGAACAGCGTGTGCGTCGACGAACTCGGCTACCTCCGGCAGGTACTCGGCCAGCAGCCAGAACCTGCGGAAGACGGCCTGGTCCCACGTGAAGATGACGACGCGCTGCCGGCTGATCCGAAGGAGTTCTCCGATACCGGCTTCCAGGTTCGTCCAGTGGTGCACGGTCAGCAGGGCCATCGCCGCGTCGGCCGAGTCGTCGGCGATGGGGATCGATTCCGCGGATGCCTGTAGGGCCCGTGCGGATCCGGCCGGACGTTGGGCGATCATCACTGCACTGGGTTCAACCGCCAGCACCGTTTGTGGTGGTTCATAGGAGCCGGCGCCAGCACCAACGTTGATGACAGTCCGGGCATCGCCGAGCGCTTCGTGGATCTCGACCGCGATCCGGCGGTCGGGTCGTCGCGTGTGATTGTAGGTCGCACCGATGCGGTCATACGTCGTCACGACGGACAGTATGCCCCGTCACTCACCACCTGCTTGTCTACGAGGGAGTCGCCCGGAACGGCACGAAGAAGGTGACGCTCATAACCATCGTCCAATACGCCCGCAGGACCAAAGACCGGGACTACGACGCGGGCAAGGGCAAGAAGATCGGCGTCATCACCGCCTACTGCAGGGGCAGGGACAGGTGCCCCGACTGGGTGAATGATTGACCTCATGGACGAAGACATCGTGGAGTATCAGGCGGACATCGCCCGCCTGATGCTCCACCACATCCACGCATCTCTCGCCGGGGACCAGTACATCCGCGGCGTCCTGCCTGCGCCGCCGCCCGCTGAAGCCGTCCGTATCGTCACCGGACCCAAGGCCCACGCCCCCGACGGGCTGACCGCCTACGAGATCCCCCTCGACGGAGACGACCTGCTCCCGCTCTCCACCATCACCGGAATCCTGCGCACCCTCCACACCGGAACCCACATCTACCCCAGCCGCAGCATCAGCAGCGTCATGGGCATGAACCTCGTGCGCGTGGAGCCCGCGACTGTCGAACCGGCCGATCCCACACCGGAAGACACCGCCCTCACCCTCCTGCACGCCCTGGCCTTCCGCGACGAAGAGCCCAAGCCGCGCCTGCTCGGCTTTCTCCTCACCGACAAGGACCGACTGCGCCTGTACTTCGACACCGAGGACCCATCGGGAACAGTCGCCGCCGATGTACGGACCTCCGGCGCGCTCACCGCCCTCATCGCGGCCCTGCCGTCCCTGATCACCGAGGAGGAACGCCTGACGGTCGACGACACCGACCCGCACTGCTCCCGGGTCATGGACCTCACCGGCTGGTGAACCCGCCGAGTGGTGTGCCCCACCCGATGAGGCCGGCCCTGGCGTGGTGCCATTTCGGTCTCGGAGCACTGGGTGTGGTGGAGGTAGAGGCAGTACGCGGCGGTCGCCAGGCCCGCTCCGGCGGCGAACGGCCACCAGAAGAGGAAGGAGAAGCCGCAACAGCGGCCCAATGAGGTGAACGATAGCCTTGAGCATGTCGACGCTCCCAGAAGGCGTCGGCCACGCTCCCGGATCGGTACCACGATCGCGGGGGTATTTGACGTTCTAGCTCACTCACGGTTATGTGGGCTAGCCCGCAAGCCCCTGGAATGGGTCGTCACCCAAAGGTGGGAAGGTGCGGTCATGCACCCCTATCAGGTCATCGCAGAGAAGTACCGGGAGCAGATTCGTGACGGAGAGCTAACGCCAGGTCAGCGACTTCCGCCGATCACAGAACTGACTGAGGAACACGGTGTTGCCAGGGCGACCATTCGGAACGCCCTCACGTGGCTTCAGGCTGAGGGATACGTGACCACGACGCAGCGAGGCACTTTCGTTGCCGAGGTCCCCACGGCAGGACCAAGCGGCCGCGATCGACTGATGCGCGTCTACAGGACCGGCACCACCCTCGCCAAGGGGGAGACAAAGCTCGTCACCTCGGCAGGACTGGCGGCACCCCCGCTCTACGTATCCGAGCTGTTCGACCTGAACCCAGGGAAGAGGGTGGTACGTCGCGAGTACGTCACCGGCCAGGGCTCATTCCGCACAGGGCTACACGTCGATTGGTATCCCCCGCATCTCGCGGACGAAGTGCCCGACCTACTCAGGACCGAACCACGCCGTGGCGACGACCTGATGGTGCAGCTCGCGGAAACGCTGGGTCGTCGCGTGAAGTTCGGACGCGATGCATTCCACGGACGGGAGGCTTCAGAGCGGGAGGCGCGTCTACTCTCGATCCCAGTTGGCTCAGCTGTAGGCGCAGGCGCTCATGAGTTGCTGGACGACGACGGCTTGATCGTCTACGGCGAGTGGGTTCTACCGCGCCGCTTCACGATCGGTTTCGAGTACACACTGGAAACCGAATAGCCAGAGCAGATGACGAGCCCCCCGAGCCGTCCAGACCTGGGAGCTCGCTCGTATGTGCCTACGGAGCATCAGGCATGGGACTCGACCTGCTGGAGATAGGTGCGCACGCCGTGGAGAAGGGCGCCCCAGCGAGAAAGACCTCCGCTGGGGCGGACGCCCACTCGCCCCCGCGGCCTGACGACCGCGCCGGACGCCCCGGTCACAACCCGCAAATCCCGCTATCAAGCGGGCGAAACCCGGCGGGCAGGGACCTCAAAGACGAGTTCGAGACCGTCCTCCTCATCCCACTGCTCTCCGACCTCAACGAAACCGAAGCCCGAGATCGTGGCCAGGGAGGCCACGTTGTCGGGGCTGATCGTCGCCCGCACGGTCGTAACTGCGGTTTCGGCCGCTGACCGGCGAAGCAACTCGATCAACGTGGATCGGGCGTATCCCTGGCGGCGGAACTGGGGAGCGACGGAATAGCCGATCTCGACCATGCCGACCTCATCGGGCGGTCCGTGGAACCCGGCGTGTCCGACGACGAGACCCTTGTCGCCGACGACCGCTTGCCGCATCATCCACCGTGCATGGCCCGGATCGGCGGCCATCTGGTCGAGCCGGAACTGCCACAGCCACCGTGCTCCGTCGGTCAGGAAGTACTCGGTCAGAGAAACCCCTGCCACCCTGCTGGCTTCGGACAGGTCTCCATCGAGCAATGCGGACATCGCCACACCGGACAACTCTGCAAAACGGACACACTTCGGGTTCCGCGTGAACGGTCCCCAGTAATCAGCATCATCTGTCACCCTCGGATGCTCGCCGACCAACCCGAAGGGCGTCCAACGATTTCGAAGCAGCCCAGCAGCCACCCCGCGACGTCATCCACCACCACGAGATCAGCTGACGGCCGACCTGCGCCGACGCCAGCGGAATCCGTACGTCCGGGACTTCCTCCCCGGGCTGGAGGAGACGGTCGGGAAACAGCAAAGCGCTGCGGGCATCTGACGGACTACGGTCGGGCCACGACAACGGACAAGGTGATCGTCGTCGGCGCTGGCGTCTCCGGTCTCACGACCGGTGTGGCGAAAGGGCACTGAGGCGGCGTACCCGGATACGGGCGCGGGCGCGGGCACCCCCGGCGGAGCCCGGCGGAGCCCGGCGGAGCGCCCCCATGACGCCCCGCGGGCCCGGGGAGACCCGACCCCAGGCCCCGGACTCCGCCGGACCCTCCCCCTGGGCTTCGCCCGGGGGGACCCCCATCCGGGCGGACGACCCACCTCCTAGGCCAGCGCGCTCGACCCCCGGTCGATATCGCCCCGGAACATCCCCCGTGGATCGACCCGCAGACGTACCGCGTCCACGGCTCGTACCGCGTCCGCGTCCAGATGGCACTGAGGCTGGCCCGTCGTCGCGACGAAGGTGGGGGCGGTACGGCCGGTGTCCCACGGCGCGAGCGCCGCACGCACCTGCGCCGTGTGCTCGTCGATGGCCTTCTCCGTCGTCTCCCCGATGGGCACGCCCGAACCCGAATAGGCGTAACGGGCCTCCAGAGCGCTGAGCGCGCCCCCCGCCGGATCCGGTTCGGCCAGCGCCCCGCCCAGCTGGCGCAGCTCGCCCACCACCAGCGCCGTGCCGGGCCGGTCGACCGCGCGCAGAAACGCCGCGACGCCCTCCGTGCCGAGCTCGCCGAGGAGCAGATGGTCGCCGTGCACGGGCACCGGGTCCGGCGGGTCCAGATGCGTCGCGGGCACATCGGAGACGTCCGCGACCCGCCAGTCGTCCAGCAGCGGAGCGGCGGCGGCCCGCAGCGGGCCGAGCAGCTCGGCGGCCTGGCGCTCGGCGCGGGCCAGATCCCCCGCCGTCTCGGCCGTCACCACCCCGTCCAGACAGAGGACGGGCCCCTGGGTGAGGACGGACGGCAGCTCCGGCAGCTTCGGCAGATTCATCACCCGCATCGCCGTCGTCGCCTCCCGGGGCGCGTCCTCGGTCCACCGCCGCCACTGTTCGAGCAGCCCGGGGGCCTCGGCGACCGGCCAGAACGCCGCCCCGGTGACCACCTTCGCCACCGGGAACAGCGCGAACTCGACGGCCGTGACCACCCCGAATCCACCGCCGCCGCCCCGCAGCGCCCAGAACAGATCCGGATCGGACTCGGGGTCCGCCCGCCGCAGCTCCCCGTCGGCGGTGACCAGCTCGACGGCGCGCACCGTGTTGACGGCTAGCCCGGCGGAGCGGCCGTAGAAGCTCAGCCCGCCCCGCAGCAGATAGCCGACGACGCCCACCGTGGGGGAGGAGCCGTGGGCGGCGGCCAGCCCGTGGGGCGCGGCGGCCTCGACCACCGCCCCCCACAGGGTCCCGGCACTCACCCGGGCCACCCGCCGCCGGACGTCGACGGCGACCGGCTCCCGGATCCGGGTGCGGATCAGCAGCGCGCCGTCCATGGGGCGCGCGGTCGCCGAGCCGTGCCCGGTCGACTGCACCCGCACCGCCAGCCCCCGCTCGCCCGCCAGCCGGACCGCGGCCCGGACCTCGTCGGCGGTGCGGGCCGTCACGGTGGCCGCCGGGCTCACCGGCGCGTGCAGATTGAAGACCTGCCGCGCCTCGTCGTACGCCGCCTCGCCCGGCAGGTCGAAGCCGGCGTACCGCTCGTCCGGTGCGGTCACGCTCCGCCGCCCGTCCGTTCGGCGGTGACGAAGACGAAGCTTCCCGGCCCCGACAGCTCACGTACCGTCATCCCCGCGTCGGAGAGCCACCGCTTGAGCTCGGCCAGCTCGAACAGCAGCATGCCCGCCGGCCTGCTGGGGAAGTGGTGGCCGCCCTGGAAGTAGCGGTCGATCGGGTCGTCCGCCCACAGGAAGGTCATCATGGTGAAGGTGCCGCCGGGCCGCAGGACGCGCCCGATCTCGGCGATGGCCGTGTCCGCCTGCTCGGGGAAGGCCTGGAGCGCGTTCCAGCAGTTCACCGCGCCCAAAGTGCCGTCCTGGTAGGGCAGGTCGAGGGCGCTGGCCATGACGGCGGGCACCTCGGGCAGCCGGGCGCGCAGCGCGGTCAGCATCGGCGCGCCCATGTCCTGGGCGACGAGCCGGTCCGGTCCCACGGTCCGCGCGACCACCTCCGTCCACCGTCCGGCGCCGGCCGCCAGATCGAGCACCGGCCCGTCCACCGGGGCGATGTGCTCGGCCAGATAGGCGTCCTCATCGCCGGGCAGGACTTCGTTGCCCCAGTTCAGACCCGCTATCCGCAGAAAGGCGGGGCGCAGCACGGACTCGTAGTACAGGCCCATGCTGGGCATTTCCGACAGCTTCTGGAGCAGATCGGCGGTGACGTCCTCCGGGTCGTCCGCCGCGTTGTCCCGGATGCCCGCGGAGAGGTCGAGCAGCCCGCGTGCGCCCGGGTACGTCGTCGCGCAGGGGGCGCAGCGGGCGCCGCCGGGCCCGAATCCGAGGTCGCCGTGGCAGGACGGGCAGCGCAGCGCCCCCTCGTACCGGGCGAAGGCCGTGCCGTCGAGCTCCGGGGCCTCCACCGGCTCCGCGGGGGGCGCGGGCACCGGGTAGGAGGTCTCCTCGGGGACGCCGTTGCGCACCGCCCAGTAGGCGCGCATGCCCGTGTACGCCAGCACGGTGCGGGTGTCGTTGTCCCAGTTGACCTGGGTCTGCTCGGCGGTGAGCTTGCTGATCCACTCCTGGTCGAAGCTCCGCTCGTCGTCGTCGAGCCGCCACACCATGGGGGAGGGCCACACCCGGCCGAGGTCGGGGCGGTCCGGGTCGAGACGCTGCAGGCAGCGGTCCAGGCGTGAGCGGTCGTGCGGGTCGAGCCCGAGCGGCTCGGCGGCGGCCAGTACGCGTTCGCGGTCGCCGGGGAAGTGGGAGAGGAGGTAGAGCAGCGCGAGGCTGAGCGGGTCCTGGCCGGTGCGGCCGTGCAGCAGCTCCAGATAGCGGTCGAGTCCGCTCCGTACCGCGGCGGTCAGGGGGCCGCCTTCCGCGGCGGGGAACTCGCTCTGCACGAGCAGTCCGAGGACGATGGCGAGATATCCCTTGCGGGCGTCGTCGACCTCGTCGAGGCGCGCCACGAGAGCGGGCACCGCGGACAGCGCGTCCGCGGTGGGGCCGTCCGCGCTCCACACGGAGGCGGTCAGCCGCCCGAACGCCTCGGGCAGTTGCGCGGGCGTCGCCTGTGCGAAGGAGCCGAGCAGCTCGGCGACGGACGAGCGGGCGGTCGTCACAGTCATGTGCGCAGCCTTTCAGGAGGGCGGAGGGGGCGGAGGTGCCGGAGGCGGCGAAGCGGCCTGTGCGACCACACCGGGCGTACGGGCGCCCTCCCGGGCGGGAGTGAAGTCCCGGACGGGCCTCACCTGGTGACCGTCCCTGATCAGTTGGTTGCCGCGACCAGCTTGTTCCGGACCGCTCACGGCTGCATCTCGCGACTTGCGGTGTTCCCGGCGCTCCCGTAGTTCCCGGAGTTCCCGGACAAAGGGGCACGACGGGGCCCGACGGGAGCGCCGGGCGCCCCATCCGGCCCGGGAACGCGCGAAGGGAGCGGGGCAGACCGTATACGGCCTGCCCCGCTCCCTTCAGCGGTTGAAACAGACTCAGGCAGTCCGTTTCATCTCCCCTCGGGTGTGTCCTGTCCCCACAGGCACTCGGGAGGAAGCTGCGCCACCCCGGCCCCGGCGTCCGCCGCCAAAGCCGTGATGCCGTGTCAGATCACTCGGCCGGCGGCTCGAAGAGCGGACGCACCTCCACACCCGCGCCCGGGGCGTGCTTGGCGATCTCGATCGCGTGGTCGCGGTCACGGGCCTCCAGCACCATGAAGCCCGTCACGACCTCCTTGCCGTCGCCCCACGGACCGTCGACGGCGACACCGTCACGGATGGTGACGGCCTCGGTGCTGGAGAGCAGAGCATGACCGTCGACGATCGTGCCACCCAGCTCCCCCAGCTTGGCGCCGAACTTCTCGTGGCCCTCAAGCTCCTCGGGAGTGAGTTCCAGCGGGTTGGCAGGCGCGGGAACATAGAGCAGAACCGCGAACTTGGCCATGGGAGTCTCCTTCAGTCTGTTTCCTGTCGCACACCGGCGACGACGGGCCGGGCCGCGCACAGCGACGGCGCCCTATCGGACGCCGGCCCCGCGCGCGCGGACCGCTGGGGGACGCCCTGCGGGTGAACCCGGCGTCGAAGCGGTGTCCACACCGACAACCGTGGCACGCCGGTCACCGGATTGTCTTCTTCCATCGTGCTCTTGCTCCGGCGGGGCGTCGGCGGACGGCGGGGGATCGGCGGGCGCGAGGGTGACGGGAACGCCGTTGAACACGGCGTTTCCGGAGATGGCGTCGGTGACCGTCTCATCGGTGAGAGCGTTGGCGTTGACCCCCGGATGCCGCGCCGCGACCCCCTGCGCCGAGCCGGCGTGCCCCCATCCGTGGGGCAGGCTGACCACCCCCGGCATGATCGTCTCGGTGGGCTCCAGGGGGACGACGAGCTCACCGGCCGCCGAGCGGACCGTGGCCCACGCGTCCAGGCCGTGCCGGGCCACGTCGTCGGGGTGGATCTGAAGGGTGCAGACATTGCTGCCGCCGACGAGGGCGGAGACATTGTGCAGCCAGCTGTTGTTGGAGCGCAGCTGGCGGCGGCCGATCAGCAGGGTCGGGGCGGAGGGCGCGGCGAGGCGTGCGGTGAGCCGCTCCACCTCCGGCGTCAGATCCGGGTGGGCGAGCCGCACCCGCCCCGACTCGGTGCTCATCACCTCCGCCAGCCGGGGCATGAGCGGCCCGAGGTCCAGCCCGTTGGGGTGCTCGCGCAGCCGGTCGAGGGAGAGCCCGTACGGGCCGAGCTTCAGCATGGCGTCCAGGATCAGCTCGGGCCCGCTCTCCCCGCTGAGCTGGGATCTGAGCGTCTCCACATCCCCGCCTTCGGCGGGCGAGCCCGGGATCTGCACCCCGGCGGAGAGCAGCTGACCGAGGATCATCTCGTCCAGCTGCGCGGGATCGGCGTCCGCGCTCTGCCCGGCGGCGATCAGCGAGAGCCTGGCCATGATGTGCCCCTCGGAGAGCTGCCCGGGCTCCAGCGGCAGGGCCTGCGGCGAGAACCGGGTGTAGTTGCGCACCGTGACCGTCAGCAGCAGGAAATCGTAGTGCGCCATCTGGAGCATCCGGGGCGGCGGCAGGATCACATCGGCGAGCCGGGTGGTCTCGTTGAGATACGGATCGACGCAGACCATGAAGTCCAGATCCGCCAGCGCCCGCCCCAGCCGGGGGCCGTTGGGGGCGGAGACCACCGGGTTCCCCGCGACCGTCACCAGCGCTCTGACCTGCCCCTCGCCCGGGGTCTCGATCTCGTCGGCGAGGGTGGCCAGCGGCAGTTCGCCCAGCGCCTCGGGCAGCCCCCGCACCCGGCTCCGCCAGCGCCCCATGGTGAAGGGACGGGGCCCCCAGGGGACCTCCATCGTGGCGGGCTTGGGGAACATGACGCCGCCGGGCCGGTCGACGTTGCCGGTGAGGACGTTGAGGGCCTCGACGAGCCACTGCGTCAGGGTGCCGAAGTCGGCGGTGCAGGTGCCCATACGGGTGTACACGGCGGCGGCGGGCGCTGCCGCCAGCTCACGGGTCAGCTGGACGATCCGCTCGGCCGGCACCCCGCAGACCGGCGCCACCGCCTCGGGGGTGAACGGCTCCGCGTACGCCCGCAGTTCCGCCAGGCCCTCGACCGGGACCCGGGGGGCGGTGAGATCCTCGGCGAACAGGGTGCGCACCATGGCCATCAGCAGGGCGGCGTCGGTGCCGGGCCGGATGAACAGATGGTCGTCGGCGACATCGGCGGTGCGGGTACGGCGCGGATCGACCACGACGATCCGCCCGCCGCGGCGGCGCAGCGCCCGCAGCCGTCCGGGGAAGTCCGGCGCGGCGCAGAGCGATCCGTGCGACACCATCGGGTTGGCGCCCAGGATCAGCAGAAAGTCGGTGCGGTCCAGATCGGGTACGGAGATGGCGGTGCCGCTGCCGTACATCAGCCCGCCCGCGACATGCTTGGGTATCTGGTCGATGGAGCTGGCGCTGAAGAGATTGGTCGTGCCGAGCGACTGGGCGAGCGGCCCCCGGTAGAGGATGCCGGACATGGTGTGGAAGGTGGGATTGCCGAAGTAGGCGGCGAGCGCCTGGCGGCCGTGCCGCTCGACGACCCCGTGCAGCCCCCGCTCCACGGCCGTGAACGCCTCGTCCCAGGAGACCTCGCGCCACCGCTCCCCGGTGCGGATCATCGGTACGGTCAGCCGGTCGGGGTCCTCGTCGATCCGGCCGAGGCTCGCGCCCTTGGGGCAGATATAGCCCTTGGACAGGGGGTCGTCCTGATCGCCCCGGACGCTTTCGACCCGGCCGTCGTCGCCGAGGGTGATCTTCAGCCCGCAGACGGAGTCGCAGATGGGGCAGGTGCGGTGCACGGTGCGCAACGGGGCTCCCGGGGTCGTCGGGGTGAAGTCCGCAGCGCCGTCGCCGGCGGACCGTACCAGGCCGTTCGACGTTCGCAGCGGAGGTACGGCGTCCGCATCTTCGTGATTGCGCGGTGTGCGGTGGTTTCCACCCTCGACGAGGCCCTGGCGAGGCACGTGTGGGGTACGGGCGGACATCACCGCACTCCGTGAGATGCGCCGCGCGCGCGACGGGACCGACCCTGACCGCATGACTGACTTCCAGGGCAAGAACGTACTGATCACCGGCGGCGGCAGCGGCATCGGTCTGTCGACCGCGCGACGGCTGCTGGACGACGGCGCCCAGGTCGCGCTCGTCGGCCGCGGAGCCGACCGGCTCGCCGCCGCGGCGAAGGAGCTGGACGCGGGCGAGCGGGTGCTGACCGTCTCCGCCGACGTCTCCCGCACCGCCGACCTCGACACGGTGGCCGCCCGGGTGAAGGAGCGCTTCGGCGTTCTGCACGGAGTGTTCGCCAACGCGGGCATCTCGCTCAACGCCCGTACGGGGGACGTCACCGAGGAAGACTTCGACGCGGTAGTCGGCACCAACTTCAAGGGCGTCTTCTTCACCGTGCAGAAGGCGCTGCCGCTGCTCGCGGACGGCGCGTCCATCGTGCTGAACGCCTCCTGGCTGGTGCACCGGGGCATGGGCCCCGGTTCGGTGTACGCGGCGACCAAGGCCGCCGTCCTCAATCTGCCCCGCTCCCTCGCCCCCGATCTGGCGGGCCGCGGCATCAGGGTCAACGCGATCACCCCGGGCCACATCAGGACCGAGATGTTCGACACGGTCGCCCCCGTCGACGAGGTACGGGAGTTCTTCCGCGGACAGGTCGCGCTCGGCCGTCTCGGCGCCCCCGGGGACGTCGCCGACGCCGTCGCCTTCCTGCTCTCCGCCCGGTCCTCCTACATCACCGGACAGGAGCTCGTCGTCGACGGCGGCCTGGTCGGCTCCGTCCCCGGCTGACGGGCGGCGAACGGCCGTACCGTACGGGCGTACGTACGGCATGACGGCGGTGTACGGGCGGTCCGACCACACGGTCAGCCGGGCAGCCGGGTGAGCCGGGCGGCCGAATGCGCTCGGCCCCCCCGGCCCCCGGCCCCAGCACGCTGGGAGAAAGCCGCAGCCCGCGCCCGTCCTACGCTTCCGGCAGGACGACCGGCCCCTGCGCCCGCGAGGCGTGCCCCACCCGCGAACCCCACCTCACCGAAGACCTGTTGGGAGATCTGTCATGAAGATTGGCCTGTGCATCGGGGACTTCGACTGGGAGGGCGGAGCGCCCCGCATGGGGGACTCGCTCGCACGGCTCGCGCGCTCCGCCGACGACGCCGGATTCGACGTCATCAGCGTCCCCGACCATGTGTGGCAGGGCCCCCTCATGGGCGGGCCCGAGCTGCGCAGCCGGAGTGCTTCACCACCCTCGGCGTCCTGGCCGCCCACACCCGGCGCTGCCGGCTCATGCCCCTGGTCGCGGGCGTCCACTTCCGCGCGCCCGGCCTGCTCGCCAAGTCCGTGACCACCCTCGACGTACTCTCCGGCGGCCGGGCCGCGCTCGGCATCGGAGCGGGCTGGTACGAGGAGGAGGCGCGCGGCCTCGGCATCCCGTTCCCCCCGCTGGGGGAGCGCTTCGGCATGCTGGAGGAAGCCGTCCAGATCTGTCTGCGGATGTGGGACGGCGAACGCGGCGACGAACGGCCCTTCGAGGGGGAGCACTACCAGCTGGAGCGGCCCCTGAACCTGCCGCAGAACCTCTCCCGGCCCCACCCCCCGATCATGATCGGCGGCGGCGGGGAGAAGCGGACCCTGCGCCTGGTCGCCCGCTACGCCGACGCCTGCAACCTCTACCCGGGACCGGACCTCGCCCATAAGCTCGATGTGCTGCGCGGCCACTGCGAGACCGAGGGCCGCGACTACGACGCCATCGAGAAGACCTGCGTCATGCACTTCGACGCGGGCGAGAACGGCGCGAAGGCGGGCGAGCTGACCGAGGAGATCCTCGCGCTCGGCGCCTTCGGCGTGACCACCGTGATCGGCATCGTCACGGGCTCCCGGCCGCACGCCCAGGTCGACATCGTCGGCGAGAAGATCATCCCCGCGGTGGCCGACGCCTAGACCGTTCCGTCGAAGCCTCCCGCGGACCGGCGCCCCGGCCCCCCACCAGGTGGGGGGCCGGGGCGCCGCTCTGCGAGGAGAGAGGATCAGCCGGGCAGCTCGATGGAGAGCCCGTGGCGGAACTCGTTCCGCGGGTCGTAACGCTCCTTGATCCGCTGGAGCCGCGGGTAGTTGTCCTTGTAGTAGAGCGTGTGCCAGGGCACCCCCGAGGTGTTCCAGACCGGATCGGCCAGATCGGCGTCGGCGTAGTTCACATACGATCCGTCGCTGCCCCCGCCGGGCGCCGGCACCCCGCCGGTCTCCGCGTACACCTCGCGGTACATCTCCCGCAGCGCCGTCATGTTCGGCCCGTCCTGCTCCTCCGCGGACCACACCGAGAGATAGGCGGCCTTGATGACCGAGTCCCGCTGCGCGGTCGCCGTCGCCTCCGGCGCGACCGTGTTCACCTGTCCGCCGTAGCCGATCAGGATCAGCTGCGCCGCCTCGGAGCCCTCGGCGCTCAGATGGCGGTGGACCGCGCCGATCTGACGGTCGGAGTACCCCTGGCGCAGATACGCGGCCTTGATCTTGATCCGGCGGGTGTCCGGGCCGCCGGGGTCGCCCCACCCCGGATACGAGGAGAAGTACAGCCAGGGCTTCACCTGCTGGGTCCGGAACATCGGCTCCACCCCCACCCGGGCGGAGACCTCGTCGAAGAACGCGTCCATCAGCTTCGCCGCGTCGGGGAGGCTGTCGTCGATCATCGAGCCCACGGTCACCCCGAAGCCCGAGCGGTGCGAGGCGTGCAGAAAGCCGTGGACCTTCTCATAGGGGGAGCCGGGGGCGCTGTTCCGCTCGAACCAGGCGCCGAAGTCGCCCAGCAGCGCGGCGAACGCGTCCTCGCTCAGACCGTCCCAGGACCAGACGGCCATCCCGCTGCGCCACTGGGCGGGAGCCCGCGGCAGCTGCCGCTGCGGCTCCAGCTCCTCCGTTCCGGGCGTACGCATCCAGAACCGGGTCACCACCCCGAAGTTGCCGCCGCCGCCTCCGGTGTTCGCCCACCACAGATCGTGGTGCGGATCCTCCGGATCGCGGGAGGCCACGATGGTGCGCGCCGTGCCGTCGCGGTCGACGACCACGACCTCCACGGCTTCCATGTAGTCCACGACCAGGCCCAGGCTGCGCGACAGATTGCCGAAGCCGCCGCCGGTGAAGTGACCGCCCACGCCCACCTCGGGGCACTCCCCGGCGGGCACGGTCACTCCCCAGCCCTTGAACAGCACCCGGTAGACATGGCCGAGGGTCGCGCCCGCCTCGATCACAAAGGCCCGCCGGACCGGGTCATAGCCGACCCGGTCCATCTCGGAGAGGTCGAGCAGCACTTCGACGCCGGAGGTGGTGAAGTCCTCGAAGCCGTGCCCGCCGCTGCGGACGGAGACCCGCTTGCCGGCCGCGACCGCCTCGCCCACCGCCGCCCGCACCTGCTCGGTCGTCGACACCACCCGGACATAGTCCGGCCGGCCGGTGAACCGGTGGTTCATGCCGCGCACCATGCTGGTGTAGCGGGGGTCGTCGGCGGCTATCGTGGCCGGTCCGAGAGCCGCGATGTCGTTCTGGGACACGTCGGTCGTCCTCTCTTCACATGACGGGTCTTCACATGACGAAGTGGCCGATCCCGGCGGGGACTCCCGGGACCCCGGGGGCTCCCGGCGGGCTCTCAGCAGACCCTCGGCAGCCCCCGGCGAATCCCCGGCGAATCTCAGAAGAAGTGGCCGAACGGATAGGTCGTCCAGCCCTCGGGAGTCTCCTCCCAGTCCTCCTGCCGGCCGAGCGGCGTCAGATCCAGGAAGTTGTAGTACGGCACGATGTGGTCGAGACCGCGCGCATAGGCCCCGTACGTCTGGTAGACATCGTCCCCGTCGCGCAGGAAGACCAGATTCCCCGGCAGATCGAGCTCGGAGAAGGTCTCCCCGAAACCACGCCGGGTCAGGTCCTCACGGTCCCGGTAGTTGTACTCCGTCGCGCCCCGCTCGTCGTCCACCGTGAGCTGGTAGTCGTACGGGAAGTCATTGCCGCCCGTGGAGTACCAGGGGAACGACCAGCCCTTCTCCGCCTTGTACCGCTCGATGCTCGCCAGCGAGGTGCGGGAGATCACCGCCAGGGAGACATCGCGCCGGTGCAGCTGGCTGAGCATGGACGGCGTGAAGTTGATGTCGGAGGTGGCCGTGCAGACCGGGCACCCCGTGTCGAGCGCGTCGACCCACATGAAGCTGTGGACATAGAGCTGACGGCGTCCCTCGAAGAGATCGAGCAGGGACTCCTTGCCGTCCGGCCCTTCGAAGAGATACTCCTTCTCCACCTTCACCATGGGCATCCGGCGGCGTTCCGCGTTGACCGCGTCCCTGAGCCGGGTGGCCTCCCGTTCCCGGGCGAGCAGTGCCTTACGAGCGGCGAGCCACTCCTCCCGTGACACCACGGGTGGGAGAGCGTTCGAGGTGTCGTTCATAAGGAATCCCTGTCGTCGGGGGGCCGGTGGAGAGTTGGGATCGAGCCATCCGCGAGGACTGTCCCGCGATGCATCCTCGGTCCCGATTCCACCGGCCCGCATCTTCTGGAATGCGGTTCTTCACACGGCAGCCCAGGTCGGCGGCCGTGCAAACGGACCGGCCTCATGGCCGGAAAGCGCTGTGCGTCAGATGCGTACCGCGAGAGTCTCCGGCGTCAGCGGCCCCGTCCCCAGCGCCCAGGCGTTGTACTCGTCCAGGATCCGCTGCGCCTCGGCCTCCGCCCGGGCGAACCGTTCCCCCGCCGGAGCGCCCTGGGTCAGGACGTCCTCCATCGCCGCCATCATCTCCATCTGGATGCCGTGCAGCCCCCCGGCGAGCGCGCCGTGCGCGGACGGCGGACCGCCGCGCAGCGCCAGCTGCTCCACGGGGACCCGGTGGTGCGGATGCTCGTCGAACCAGCCCTCTTCCTCCAGCAGCGCGACCGACGCCCCGGTCACCGGCGCGGAGCCGCTGGCCTTGTGCCGCCGGGCGATGTTGAGCGGGCTGCTCAGATACTGCATGAAGGCCAGCGCGCCGTCCCGGGTCGCCTCGTCCAGGCCGTCCGCCAGCCAGAGCGAGTCCCCGCCGATCCAGTTGCCGGCCCAGGGCACGGTGTCGTTGTGCGGCAGCGGGCCCACCTCCAGGCCGAACCCGGCATCCTGCGCCGCACGCACCATGTAGTTGGCGTCGAAGGACGAGCTGAACCGCAGCGCCACCCGCTGCCCGGCCAGCGCCCCGAACGTGCCCGCCCAGTCCTCCATGACGCCGGTGTGCAGATAGTGGCCCTCCTGGTGCAGCCGCTGCCACCACCGCACATAGGCCAGCAGCTCCGGCGAGGTCAGATCGACGCGCAGGGAACGGCCCGCGTGCCCGTTCGACGCGTCGGTGAGCAGCCCGCCCTGCTGGGCGAGCGCATGCTGCATGAACTTTCCGTCGACCGGCCAGGCGATGCCGTGCGCCGGCCCGTCCGGGAGCCCGGCGACCGCCTTGCACGCCAGCTCCACCTCGTCCCAGCTGCGCGGGGTGCGCGGCACGCCCGCCCGCTCCAGCAGCGTGGTGTTGGCGTACAGCAGCATCGTGGACAGCGTCATCGGCATCGAGGCGAGATCGCCGTCGTAGGTGTAGTACTCCCGCACCCCCGCCAGCACATCGTCGATCACGACCGGCTCGCCGAGGATCTCGGACCGGCCGCCGATCGCCTTCTCGACCGAGACGAACAGCGGCGCCCCGTCCGCGGTGCGGGTGTCGCGGGCCAGCTGGGAGGCGCCCGAGTAGTACGAGGCGATCGCCGGGGCGGAGCCGCTCGCCGCCGCCCGTACGACCTTCGCGGGAAGCTTCTCGTACGAGAAGCCCCGGATGACGATCCGGTACCGCGGATGGGTCCGCTCGAACTCGGCGGCGCGCTCGCGCACCGCGTCGAGGAAGCCGGGGAAGGGGAACTCGGAGAGCCATGCCTCGATGACCGTGACACCGGGCCGCGCGGGTTCGATCCGCGGCAGATCACTCACCCCGGCGGTGACGGCGGTGACAGCGGTGTCCGGCACTGCCGGCGACGACGCGGCTGCGCGGCAGCATGGGCGCATGGGTCCTCCACTTCGGGGACGGAACGGGGCCTGAACCGGAAACCGGCCTGAACCGGAAACAGCGTCGCGCGCCCCTACGGCATCGCTGTTCCCGTCCATCCTTGACGCTCCGCGGGCCGGGTCACATCTCGGCGATTGCTCTCTTTCCCGAGGCCATGGGGGGTGGCACCGCAATTCAGGAGATGCGTGCTCAACCGGGCCGCTGTGACTCTGCCTGCATGGCGTGACCCGGCACGACAGACGCACCCATGGGACCGGATGCCGCGGCCCCGGCGGTGGTGCCCCGCCCGAGGAAAAGGATCCGCGCAGCGATGACAGTGACCGCGAATGTCCCCGGCCATGACATGTCCCTTCCCCCCGAGCCCGGACTCACCCCGGACGACATCCTCGCCCGGGCCGAGGCCATCGCCCCCACCCTGACCGCCCGTCAGGCCGAGACCGAGCAGCGCACCTTCTACGCCCCCGACACCCATGAGGCGTTCCGGGCGGCGGGCTTCTACCGGATCCTGGTCCCGCGCAGATACGGGGGCTATGAATTCGGCGTCGGCACGTTCATGCGCGTGGTGATGGCGCTCAGCAGAGGCTGCCCCTCCACGGGCTGGATGTACTGCCTGGGCGCCGCCCACGCGCACGCGGTGGCGACGCTCTTCGACGAACGCGTCCAGCGCGAGGTGTTCGCCGACGGAGACTTCATCTGCCCCGCGACCGTCGCGCCCAGCGGCACCGCCGAACGCGCCGACGACGGACAGTGGGTGCTCAACGGCGTCTGGAACTACTGCTCGGGATCGCCGTACGCCACCCACTTCGTCGGCCACACCCTGATCCCCGGCGGCCCCGGCGCCGACCCGCGGCCCATGATGTTCATCGCCCCGAGCAGCGAGTTCCGGCGGCTGGACGACTGGGGGCGGCAGCTCGGCCTCCGCGGCAGCGGCTCGCACAGCATCGCCATCGAGAACGGCCGCATCCCCGGCCACTGGACCCTGCCCATGCATATGAGCGAGGTCGACGTCCTGAACGGGACCCCCGGTCTCGCCCTGCACGGCAACCCGATGTACGGGGGCGGCCCGCTCAGCTTCATGGTCCTGGAGGACGCCGCGCTGGCCATCGGCATGGCACAGGGCGCGCTCGACGCCTACGAGGAGCTGCTCCGCACCAAGCGGACCATGTTCCCCCCGATCGCCGTCCGCAGCGAGGACCCCGACTTCCAGTTCTGGTACGGCGAGGCCGCCGGCCTCATCGCGTCCGCCGAAGCCGCCTTCCTGAACGCGATCCGGCAGTGGGACGAGGCCGCCGCGGCGGGGCCCGGACAGTTCACCCCCGAAAGGGAACTCCGGATCATCACCATCTGCCGTGAAGCGGTGAAGCAGAGCTGGCGTGCCGTCGAAAGCCATCTCTTCCCCACCGCCGGCTCCAGCGCAGTGAAAGAAGGCGAACGCATGGAAAGGGTCTGGCGGGACCTCTCCATGCAGCACAGCCACGCCGGAATCGCCGTTTTTCTCTCGGCCATCGCCAACCGTGAGTACACCAAATCCAGATTTCCCGTTGTTCAGTGAACCGACGAGCATTTCAGAAGACGTGCCGGACGTGTATTCGATGGCACTCTCGAAACACTCGGCTCCGGCCGTTTTGGACGGCGGCTCCGCAGAACTCCGGTCATCCGTATTCCTAATACCCGAGGAGGTACCCGTGACGGGCGACAGCACTGGGACGCGCGCGGTGGTACTCGGCGGAAGCATCGCCGGCCTTTTCGCCGCGAGGGTGCTCGCCGACGCCTACGACGAAGTGCTCATCGTGGACCGCGATGCGCTCGTCGGGGTGGACGGACCGCGCCGCAGCGCCCCTCAGGGACGCCACATCAACGGCCTGCTGGCCCGCGGCCAGCAGATCATGGAAGAGCTGTACCCAGGCATCACCGAAGAGCTGTTCGCGGACGGCGTGCCCACCGGCGACCTCGCCGGCAACGTCCGCTGGTACTTCAACGGCAAGCAGCTCAAGCAGCAGAGCGCCGGACTGGTCTGCGTCGCCGCCAGCCGCCCCATGCTGGAGCGCCACATCCGTGAGCGCACCGAGGCGCTGCCCAACGTCGTCTTCATCGAGGAGCACGACATCCTCGGCCTGGAGACCACACCGGACCGCAGCCGGATCACGGGCGCCCGGGTCCAGCGCACCGGCGGCGGCGAGGAGGAGGTCATCGAAGCCGACCTCGTCGTCGACGCCACGGGCCGCGGCTCCCGCACCCCGATCTGGCTGGAGGAGCTGGGCTACGGCCGGGTCGAGGAGGAGCGCAAGAAGATCGGCCTCGGCTATGTCACCCAGCACTACCGGATGCTCGCCGACCCGTACCACGGCGACCTGTCCATCAACCCGGCCGCCTCGCCCCAGGTCCCCCGGGGCGCCATCTTCACCAAGACCGACGGCGACCGCGTCGAGCTGACCACCTACGGCCTCCTCGGCGACCACCCGCCCACCGACCAGCAGGGCCTGTACGACTGGCTCAAGACGCTGGCCGTCCCGGACATCGCCGACGCGCTCCAGCATGCCGAACCCCTCGACGAGCCGGTCGCGTTCCGCTTCCCGACGACGCTGCGCCGCCGCTACGAGAAGCTGACCCGCTTCCCGGACGGCCTCCTGGTCACCGGCGACGCGATCACCTGCTTCAACCCGATCTACGCCCAGGGCATGACGGTCTCCGCGCTCTGCGCCCTGACCATCCGCGACCATCTGCACACCGGAGCCTCCCCCCAGCCGCTCCAGTACTTCCGCGACCTCGCCCACGACGTCATCGACCCGCCGTGGGAGATGACCAACATGGTCGACCTCTCCTTCTCCGGAGTGAAGGGCGACCGCACCGCGCAGGTCCGCATGGGACAGATCTATCTGAAGCTCGTGCAGAAGGCCGCCGTCGTCGACGGCGAGGTCACCGCCGCCTATATGAAGGCCGCGGGACTCGTGGAGCGCCCCGACTCCCTGATGAAGCCCGCGCTCGTGCTGCGGGTGCTGTGGAACACGGCGCGCGGGGTGGCCGGCGCCCTCACCGGCGGCGGATCCGGGCAGAAGCGCCCGGCCCCCGTGCCCCGCCCGGCGCAGAGCGACCGGTCCCGCAAGGACCTCATCGCGAGCTGATCCGCGCGGCCCGACGACGAAGGGAAGAGGCGTGATCGAGGCAACGGCGGACGCCGGGGAACGCACCGCCCCCTGGGCGTACGGCACGATCCGACCCCTTCCCGACGCCGCCCCGGGCCTCCCGGCGCACCCGGTGTGCCGGGTCTACACGGTCCGCGGCGAGCTCGACGCACAGGCACTGCGCACCGCGTGGCGGGCGGTGGTCCAGCGGCACGAAGCGCTGCGGACCGCCCCCGCCGCCGGGCCGGACACCGGCCCCCCGATCCCCGCCGCCCGGCTCGGCATCGTCCGCCTCGGCGCCGGCGAACACCAGGTCACGCTCCGGCTGCACCAGGCCGTCACCGACGAGCGGTCCATGGCCGTGCTGACCCGCGAGCTCTCCGCGTACTACGCGGCGGTCGCCCACGCCCGCCCGCTGCCCGCCGAACTGACCGCGCCCGCCCGCCCCTACCCGGACCTCACGGCCCGGCTGCGGGGAGAGCCCACCTCCCCGGCCCACCGGGAGCTGCTCGACTGGTGGACGGCGCATCTGACCCCGCTCCCCGAGCCGCTCGCCCTGCCGGCCGCCCCGCCGCGCTCCGCCGTCGCGCCCGACCGGGGCGGCGTCGTGCGCTTCGACTGGGGCCGCGACACCGCGGCCCGGCTGGCCGCGCTCTGCCGGGCCGAGCGCACCACCCCGTACATCGTCCTGCTCGCGGCCTACCAGACGCTGCTCTGCCGCCTCGGCCGCACCACCGCGGCGACCGTGGGCGTCCCCGCGACCCTGCGCCCCGCCGGGGAAGGGTACGCCGACGCCGTCGGCCCGTTCCGCAACCATCTGGTGCTCCGCGCCGACCTCACCGGCCGGCCCTCCTTCCGCGACCTCCTCCGCCGCGTCGCCCGCCGGGTACGGGACGCCTTCGACCACCGCGAACTGCCCTTCGCGCAGCTCGTCGAAGCCCTCGGAGCCGACCCGCGCCACCGGCCGTACGGCACCCCGCTCTGCGACGCCCTGTTCGTCTTCGAGGACGCGCCGGAGAGCGAACTGCGGCTGCCCCGGCTGACCGTCACCCGCAGGCCGCCCCGCGAGAGCACGGTCCGGGCCGCCCTCACGCTGACCGTACGCCGCGAGGACGCCTCCGTCGGAGGATCCCTGGAGTACCGCGCCGCGCTCTTCGACCGGGCGTCCGCCCTCGCCGTCGCCGACAAACTCCGCACCCTGCTGACCGCGGCGCTCGACGACCCCGGGGCGCCCGTGGACAGCCTCCCCCTCACCCGCCGCAGCCGCGCCGCCGCCCTCGCCCCCGTCCACGAACAGGTGCGCGCCCTCGCCGTCGCGGTGCCCGACGCGGTCGCCGTCGACACCGGCGGATCCCGTGTCACCTACGCCGGACTCCAGTCCCGGGCGGTGGCGATCGCCCGCGAACTCCGGGCGACCGGCGCCGGCGCGGGCTCGGGCGTCGCCCTGCGGATGAGCGGCGGCCCGGACCGGGCCGCGGCCCTCCTCGGCGTCTTCGCCGCGGGCGCGTACGCGATCTGCCTTGGCACGGGCACGGCGGGCGACCGCGACCGCGACGCCCTGGCCGCCGCCGCGCCCGTCTGTCTGATCGTGGACCCCGGCCAGTCGGACGACGCCCTGGCGAGCTGGTACCGGGACGCGCTCGGCGGCCGGGTCGTCGACCCCGGCGCACTGCCCGTACCGGCGTGCGGAGCCGCCCGGAGCGCGTCGCTCGCCGAAGCGGGCGGCCGGTGGGCGTATCTCACCCACACCTCCGGCTCCACCGGCGTCCCCAAGGGCATACCGCAGACGCACCGCACCCTCGCCCAGTTCACCGACTGGTTCACCGAGGAATTCCGCATCGGCCCCGGCTCCCGCGTCGCCGGATGGGCCTCCCCGGGCTATGACGCCAGCCTCGTCGAGACCTTCGCGGCGCTGGCCGCCGGCGCCACCCTGTGCCCGGTGCCCGACCGGATCAGGGCCCACCCCGAGAAGCTGGCCGCCTGGCTGGCCGCCGAGCGCATCACCCACTTCCAGACCGTCCCCAGCTTCGCCCGCACGCTGCTGGGCGCGATCACCGCCGACGGGCCGCGCCCCGCCGCGCTCGACTGCCTCCTGCTGGCGGGCGAGCCGCTGCCCGGAGAGCTCGCGAACGGACTCCGCGCGGCGCTGCCCGGCGTACGGCTCATCAACCTCTACGGCGCGACCGAGACGATCCTGGCGACCTGGCACGAGATCACCGGCCCCGAAGCGGGGACCGTGCCGGCCGGCCGGGCCATCCCCGGGCGGCGGATCCTGGTCCTGGACGAGAACGACCGCCCCTGCCCGCCCGGGACCACCGGCAGCATCGTCGTCCGCAGCCCCTACATCACCCCCGGCTACGCCGGCGGCGGAGCACCCCACGACGACGCCTTCCGCCCGGTGACCGTCCTGGCGGCCGGGACCCCGGCCCCCGACGACCGCTTCTACCGCTCCGGCGACCTCGGCCGCCGCCGCCCCGACGGCGTACTCGAATTCGCCGGACGGGGCGACGCACGCATCAAGTTCTACGGCGTACGCATGGAACTGACCGACATCGAAGCGGCCCTGACCGCGCACCCGTCGGTCGCCGACTGCGCCGTGACCGCGCACACCGGCGACGACGGCCTGGTCTCCCGCCTCGTCGCCCATGTGGTCCCCGGGCCCACCCCCGAAGGAGAGCCCGACGGGGCGCCGGCCGTATGGCGGGCCGTGCTGCGCCGCCGGTTCGGCACCTCGATCCCCGTCGCCTTCAGGACGCTGACCGCGCTGCCGCGCAACGCGGGCGGCAAGATCGACCGCCGCTCGCTGGCGGCCCCGCAGCAGGTCCCGGGCTGACCGGAGCCCCCTGCTCCGCCTGAATTCCCTGCCACAGCAGTGCTACCGAACCCATGATGAGGTGAGAATCGTGACCATTGTCGAGGCCGAGATCTCGGTCGACTCCGATGGGGCCACCGTCCGGTTCGACGGAGAGAATCTGGACATCCCCGCGGTACGGCGGGTCGCCGAGGACAGCGCACCCGTCACCGTGGCCCCGGAGGCGCTGGCCAAAGCGGCGGACAGCCGCCGCCTCTTCGAGGACATCGTCCGCTCGGGTGAGCCCGTCTACGGCGTCACCACCGGCTACGGCGAAATGATCTACATGCTGGTGCCCACCTCCAAGGAGGTGGAACTCCAGACCAACCTGGTCCGCAGCCACAGCGCGGGCGTCGGACCGCTCTTCGCCGAGGACGAGGCGCGCGCCGTGGTCGCGGCCCGCCTCAACGCCCTGGCCCGCGGCTACTCCGCGGTCCGACCAGAGCTCCTGGAGCGCCTCGCGCTCTACCTCAACCTGGGCATCGTCCCGGCCATCCCGGAGATCGGCTCCCTCGGCGCCAGCGGCGACCTCGCCCCCCTGGCCCATGTCGCGACCACGCTCATCGGCGAGGGATACGTCCTGCGCGACGGCGTACGCACCGAGACCGGCACGGTCCTGCGCGAACACGGCATCGAACCCCTCCAGCTGAGGTTCAAGGAGGGCCTCGCACTCATCAACGGCACCTCCGCGATGACCGGAGTCGGCTCCCTCGTCGTCGGCCGCGCCTTCGAGCAGGTACGCCAGGCCGAGATCGTCACCGCGCTCGTCCTCGAAGCCCTCCAGGGCTCCACCAGCCCCTTCCAGGCCGAGGGCCACGACCTGGCCCGCCCGCACCAGGGCCAGATGGACACCGCCGCCAATATGCGCGCCCTGCTCAGCGGCAGCGGCCTCGCCCTGGACCACTCCGAACTGCGCCGCCAGGCACAGGAGCAGAAGACCGGCGAAGGAGTCGACCGCACCGAGGTCTACCTCCAGAAGGCGTACACCCTGCGCGCCATCCCCCAGGTCGTCGGCGCCGTCCGCGACACCCTGTACCACGCGCGCCAGAAGCTGGAGATCGAGCTCAACTCCTCCAACGACAACCCCCTGTTCTTCGAGGGCAAGGAGATCTTCCACGGAGCGAACTTCCACGGCCAGCCCATCGCGTTCGCCATGGACTACGTCACCATCGCCCTGACCCAGCTCGGAGTCTTCTCCGAGCGCCGCACCAACCGGCTCCTCAACCGCCACCTCAGCGACGGACTGCCCGAGTTCCTGGTCCAGGGCGACCCCGGCCTCAACAGCGGCTTCGCCGGAGCGCAGTACCCGGCGACCGCGCTCGTCGCCGAGAACCGGACCATCGGCCCGGCCAGCATCCAGAGCGTGCCCTCCAACGGCGACAACCAGGACGTCGTCAGCATGGGCCTGATCGCCGCCCGCAACGCCCGCCGGGTCCTCTCCAACAACACCAGGATCCTCGCGGTCGAGACCCTGGCCGCCGCCCAGGCGGTCGACCTCTCCGGGCGCTACAGCCGGCTCAGCCCCGCCGGCAAGGCGGCGTACGACCAGATCCGCTCCCTGGTCCCGACCCTGGACCGCGACCGCTTCATGTCCGACGACATCGAGCTCATCGCCGCCGCGCTCTCCCGCGGCGAACTCCTCCAGGCCGCCGCGAGCAGCGGGACCGAACTGCTCTGACGACACACCCCAGCGAAACCCACCGCACAGCAGGCCGGAGCCGCTCCGGCCTGCTGTGCGCCCTGCCATCGCACCGCCGCACACCACCCATGGGGGGACGCCATGACCATCCCGCTCTCGTTCAACCAGGAATTCCTGTGCATGTTCGACCAAGGCGACGAGGAGGGCCCCTTCGGCCCCCGGTACAACATCGTCGGCGGCTGGCGGCTGTACGGGAAGACCGACGCCGACGCGCTGCGCCGGGCCCTGGACGACGTGGTCGTACGCCATGAAGGGCTGCGCACCTCCATCGTCCGCGACGCCGACACCCCCCACCAGGAGATCCTCGCCCCCGGCCCCGTCGACCTGGAGATCCGCGAACTGCCCGCCGAGCCGGCCGACCGCGACCGGCGTGCCGAGGAACTGCTCATCGACGTCGAAGGCGGCCGTTACGGCGTCACCGACCCGCCGCTGCTCTGCGCCGTGCTCGGCCGCTTCGACGACCAGGACGCGGTCCTGGTCCTGGTCGTGCACCACACCGCGGCCGACGAAGTCTCCATGCAGCTGATCATCCGCGACCTCGCCGCCCTGTACGCGGGCCACACCGGGCACCAGCCCCCGCCGCTGCCCGAGGTCACCCAGTTCCAGGACTTCGCCCGCTGGGAGCGGGAGCGCTTCGCCCCCGACTCGGCGCCCGCCGCCAAGGCCCGCGCCTACTGGCGCGAACAGCTGGCCGGCGGCGCCATCACCGGCGTCCCCACCGACCACCTCAAGTCCGCCGGGATCGAGAAGACGACCGCCGTCCACCGCTTCCAGATCGGCGCGGAGCTCACCGCCGCCACCGTGGCCCTCGCCCGGTCCACCCGCAGCACCGCCTTCATGGTGCTGCTCGCCGCCTACCAGGTGTTCCTCAGCGAACGGACCGGCGTCACCGATGTCGCCGTCCCCACCATGGCGTCGGGGCGCGGCCCCCGCCGGTTCGAGAACACCGTGGGGGCGTTCTTCAACTTCGTGCCGCTGCGGACCGACACCGCCGGCTGCGCCACCTTCCGGCAGATGGTCGAGCGGACCCGGACGACCTGCTTCCGGGCGTACGCCCATGAGCTGCCCTTCGGACAGGTCGTCGCCGAGGCCCCCGAGGTCGCGGCGCCCTTCGCCGCGGACGACCTCGGCGTCTTCGCCTTCCAGGTGTTCCAGTTCCCGCCCGTGGAACGCGAGCCGGCCGGCGACCTCGCCTACTCGGAGATACGCCGGCGGGTGCTGTCCCAGGCCGTGAGCACCGACATCCCCGACGGCGCGATGCTCCAGCTCGCCGTCGACGCCGCCGCCGGCGAGATGGTGGGACATCTGGGCTACAACACCAACATCTACCGCGAGGACACCATGGCCGAGATGGCCGCCGCCTTCGCCGACTCGCTGCGGACCACGGTCGCGGCGCCGGACGCCCCGCTGCGGACCACGGTCGCGGCGCCGGACCCCTCGCTGCGGCGCGGCTGAACACCACGGGGGCCGCCTCGGGGACCGCTCCCCGAGACGGCCCCCCGGCGGTTCCTCAGCCCTTCAGCAGCCCGTTCCGCGCCCCGCGCAGCTCCTCGAACGACGACAGATCCGGCACCGTCCAGCCGTCCAGGTCGTACTCGCCCAGGCACTCGTCGACGAACGCGGTATAGCTGTCCACCTGCCCGTTCGCCATCTGCGAGAAGAGCAGCTCCACCCGGGTGTTCTCATGGTTGCCCGCGTAGTTGCGCTCATAGAGCTCATGCCGGCCGCCGAACTCCGTGCCGACCGCGTCCCACAGCAGCTTCATCACCTTGACCCGGTCCACCGCCTCGGTGCCCCCCGACCCGCGCAGAAACGTGTCGAGATACGGTCGCACATCCGGGTTCTTGAAGTCCTCCGCGCTGGAGTTCACATAGATCAGACCGCTCGCCACATCCTGCTGAATGATCTCCTTGATCCGGGGATAGCCGAGCTGCATGAACCACCGGTACGCCATCCCGTACTGCGTATTCGGCAGCACCGCCCCGTTCTTCCACTCCACCGGATTGCGTGCGGCGGCATCCGAGACCGCCCAGAACAGATTCCGCCAGGCGAGCACCTCGCCTATCCGGCTCTGCACACCGCGGAAATCCTTTGTCCCGGTGATCTCCAAAGCCTTGATCAGCAGACCTGCGATGAATTCCAGCTTCACCGCCAGACGGGTGCAGCCATGGAAGGTGAAACGCTCCACGAACCCCGAACGGGCCGCGAACATCTGGACCTTCCCCAGATGCCCGTAGATGAAGACGTTCTCCCAGGGAATGAGCACCTTGTCCAGCACCAGAATGGTGTCGTTCTCGTCCAGACGCGAGGAGAGCGGATAGTCGAACGGACTGCCCATCACCGCGGCGGTGGCGCTGTAGGACGGGCGGCAGATCAGCTTCATGCCCGGCGCGTCCATCGGCACCGTCGCCACCAGCGCGAACTCCCGCTTCTTCACCGGAAGCCCGAAATGGGCGATGAAGTTGTAGTGGGCCAGCGCACTGCCGGTGGCGACCACCTTCGCGCCGCTGACCACCAGACCGGCGTCGGTCTCCTTCTCGACATGGATGAACACGTCCCGGACCTCGTCCGGAGAGCGATCCCGGTCCACCGGCGGATGCACGATCGCGTGATTCCAGAACAGGACCTTCTCCTGCGACTCCCGGTACCAGCGCCGCGCGTTCTCCGTATACGGGTCGTAGTAGTCCGCGTTCGCCACCAGCGTCCCCAGGAACGACGCCTTGTAGTCGGGACTGCGGCCCATCCATCCGTAGCTCAGCCGCGCCCACGCCGCGATCGCCCGCTGATCGGCGACGAGATCGTCGGCGCTGTGCGGCGTCGTGAAGAAGCTGTGGGTGTAGCCGTCGCTCCCGGTGTCGGTGGGCTTGGTCAGCACCCCGCGCTGCGCCGGATCGTGCAGAGCGTCGTAGAGCCGGGCCGTCATACGGATCGGATTACGGAACGCCGCATGCGTGGTGACGTCTTTGACCCGCTCCCCGTACAGATAGATCTCGCGGTCGTCCCGCAGGCTCTCGATGTATTCGTCACCCGTCAACGGGCGGGTCTTCCGCCGCTCCCCAGCATTTTCGGCGGGGATTTCCTGACGCTCGGTCATCAGATGTCGTCCCGTTCCGTCGTAGGGTGGATTCTCCCTGTAAAGCGGCTGCGACACGCCCGTCGGGTCGGGCCGACGCAAGGACAAAGCGTCCTCCATGGTCGCAGTCGCCGCCGTGCGGAGCTTCTCCGAGATTGCGGCTTCCCTTTCACTCGAACCGGCTCCGGCGCACCCGCCCACACGACGCAATACAGAAGATGCGGGCCCATTGTGCGACTGCGACGGTCGAGCGTGACTATCGCGGACGGCCCATGTCCGGGCCGACGGCCGTGGCGCGTCTTTTCCAGGAGGACATGGTGTTGACAACCGGTGTGCCGGCGCGGGAACAACTGGTTCGCCGCGCAACCGACCTGCGCCCGCTGCTGAGCGGCCACGCGGCATGGGCGGAGGAGAATCGGCGCGTTCACGACGAGTCGATCGAAGCGCTGGCCGACGCCGGCGTCTTCCGGATGAGGGTGCCCGCCCGCTACGGCGGCTACGAGAGCGACACCCGCACCCTCGTCGAGGTGGCCGCCGAACTCGGCCGGGCGGACGGCTCCACGGCGTGGACCGCCTCCGTCTACTGGATCCCGGGCTGGATGGCCGGACTCTTCCCCGACGCCGTCCAGGACGAGGTCTTCACCAGCCCCGACGTCCGGGTCTGCGGAACCCTCAGCCCCGGCGGCATGGCCGCCCCCGCCGACGGCGGCGTGGTGGTCAACGGCCAGTGGAAGTTCATCAGCGGCGCCCTGCACGCCCACTGGCAGATCATCGTCGCCATCCAGCCCACCGCCGAGGGCGTGCCCATGCCCGTCATGGCGCTCGTGCCCATGGCGGACCTCACGATCGTGGCCGACTGGTCCACCGCGGGCCTCAAGGGCACCGGCAGCGTCACCACCGTCGCGCAGAACCTCTTCGTGCCCGCCGAGCGCGTCCTGCCGCTGCCGGTGATCGTGCAGGGCCAGGGCGGCGTCTCCCAGGCGGGCGCGGACTCCCCGCTGCACCGGCCCCCGCTGCTGCCCGTCGCCTCCGCCTCCTCCGTGGGCGCCGTCCTCGGACTGGCCAAGGCGGCGGCCGACGAATTCTTCCGCCGGCTGCCCGACCGGAAGATCACCTACACCGACTACGCGTCGCAGAGCCAGGCCCCGCTGACCCACCTCCAGGTCGCCGAGGCCACCCTCAAGACCGACCAGGCCGAGTTCCACGCCCTGCGCCTGGCCGACCTGGTCGACGCCAAGGCCGCCGAGAACAGCCCCTGGACCCTGCGGGAGCGGGTCCAGGCCCGCGCCGACCTCGGAGCGTTCTGCGGTCTCGCCAAAGAGGCCGTGGACATCTTCCAGACCGCCAGCGGCGGCTCGTCGATCTACAGCGATGTGCCGATCCAGCGCATCTCGCGCGATGTACAGGCGGTCAATCTGCACGCGCTGATGCACCCGAACACCAACAACGAGCTGTACGGCCGGGTCCTGTGCGGCCTCGAACCCAACAGTCTCTACATCTGAGGCACCTGAGGCACCTGAGGCATCTGCGATACCTGAGGTATCTGAGACATCTGAACGAGGGTGCGGCCCCCGGCCGGGGCCGCACCGTCCGCCATCGGCCCACGGACAGGGAGCACCATGACCGCAGCACCGTCCACCACGGACACCGGCGCCACCGTCTCCGACGCGGACCGGGCGGCGGCCGTCGCCGTCCCCGGACGTATCGTCGCGGCCTGGGCGGACCATGACGCGGCGGCCTTCGCCCGGAACTTCACCCCCGAGGGCAGCATGATCCTGCCCGGCTTCTACCGCGACGGCCGGCAGCAGATCGAGGAGTTCATGGCCGCCGCCTTCCAGGGCCCCTTCAAGGGGACCCGGGTCACCGGAACGCCGCTCGCCCTGAAGTTCCTCCGCCCCGACGTGGCCCTTGTCATCACCCAGGGCGGCATCCTCGCCCCGGGCGAGACGGAGGTCGCCGACGAGCGGGCCATCCGGGCCACCTGGGTGATCAGCAAGGAGAACGGCGAGTGGCTGCTCGCCGCCTACCAGAACAGCCCCCGCGACAGCGCCTGACCGGGCGCACCGCCCCACGCCACCGCGCCCCCGGCCTCTCCTCGGAGAAGCCGGGGGCGCGGACGTATGCCGGGTCGTGTCTTCGAAGTCCCGTCTGTCTGGCGTGCCCTGGCACCGCACCTCGCCGCGTTGTCGTCAGTCGCCAATGCTCCGCAGTGGCTCCTTCCTCCGCCTTGCGATGCACGGCACCAGACCCCGCCAGACCCGCCCTCCGGGCGGACGACGCTACTTCGAAGACACTCCCCGGGCGCGAGCGCCGTCAGCCGGCGGCGCTCACCGCGGGCACCGCCGCCGTCAGCCGCACCGGAAGCGCCCGGTGACCGTTCATGATGAACGTCGGCAGCGGCTGGAGCTCCGTCGCGTCGACCGCCAGCGACAGCTCGGGGAAGCGCTCGAACAGGGTGGACAGCCCGATCGTCGCCACCAGCCGGGCCACCCCCGCGCCGAGGCAGTAGTGCGGGCCGAAGCCGAACGACAGATGCTCCTTGTCGGCGCGGGCCAGATCGAACGCGCAGGAGCTCTCCCCGTGCACGGCCGGGTCACGGCCCACCGCGCTGTAGTTGACCAGGATCGGCTCGCCCTGCGGGATCGTCACCCCGTCCAGCTCGATGTCCTCGACGGCGTACCGCAGCGGCAGATGCGCCAGCGGCGACTCCACCCGCAGCGTCTCGTCGATGACATCGTCCCAGGAGGCGCGTCCCGACCGGAGGAGCTCCAGCTGCTCCGGATGGGAGAGCAGCGCCGTGATGGCGTTGTCGAAGAAGTTGATCGTGGTCTCGGAACCCGCGCCGAGGATGGCGAAGATGGTGTCCGTCAGCTCGGCCTCGGACAGCCGCGACCCGTCCTCGTCGCGGGCGGCGATCAGATCGCTGGTGATGTCCTCGCCGGGGTTGGCCCGCTTCTCGGCGACCAGCTCCTCCATCGCACCGCGCCAGTCCCGCAGCACGGACTGCGCCTGCTCCGGGGTGACCGTGGTGTCCACCATCATGTCGATGACCTTGGCCGTCTTGGCGCGCGCGTTCTCGGACATGCCGATGAGGTCGGCCACCAGCAGCGCCGGCAGCGGATAGGCGAACCGTGCCCGCAGATCCACCACCTCACCCGGCGCCGCGCTCTCCAACGCGCTGACCAGCCCCTCGGTGAGCTCGACGATCCGCGGCCGGATCGCCTCCGTACGGCGTGGGGTGAACGCCTTGCCGACCAGCCGGCGCAGCCGCAGATGGTCCTTGCCGTACGCGGTGACCATGTTGTCCATCGCGATCCAGCTGATCATCTCCCAGTCGGGCGGGATCTCGCCGTTGATGAACTTCGGCCAGTGGTTACGGGCGCTCTTGGTGACGTTCGGGTCGGTCAGCACCTTGCGCACATTGGCGTAGTCGTTGATCGACCAGGCGACGACACCGCCGGGGAGCTCCACCTGCGTCGCGGCGCCCGAGGCCCGCAGCGCGGCGGCCTCGGCGTGTATGTCCCGTCCGGTGGGGTCCAGTGCGACGGGGCAGCGTATCTCCATGGAAGTCTCCCGGGTGTCGTGGAGCGTGCAGAAGCGATAACGGGGGCGCGGGCCGCCGCCCCGGCGGCCGGCAGGCCGCGGCGCGCGCCGGACGCGCTCAGGCGGCGGGGGCTTCGACGGCCCCCGGAACACCGCCGTCCAGCACGAGATACTGGTCGGCCATCTCGTACCAGCCCAGACCCGGCGGGCAGCGGTCGTAGCCGAGGAGCCGCCGCACCTCCTCCGGATAGGCCAGCACGGACTCCCTGGGCACCGCGAGGTACTGGTTCTCCTCCTGGCGCAGATTGCCCAGGTCCAGCGCGATCGTCAGTCCGGTGCGCGGAGTGTCCGTGATGTTCTTGCCGCCGCCGTGGTAGACGCCGCCGAGCCAGATCAGCCCCGAGCCGGCCCGCATCTCGGTGGGCAGCGCCTCGTCGGCGCGCGGCGGACGCTCGTCGTCCCAGTGGTGGCTGCCCGGGATGACCAGGGTGCCGCCGTTCTCCGCGGTGAAGTCGCTCATGGCGAGCATCAGCTGCACCCGGCTGGTGGGCCCGGGGTGGCGGCGCAGATGCAGCGCGTCGTCCCGGTGCAGCGGCTGCTTGCCCTGCCCGGTGTGGATCTGGATCAGCTGGGTGCCGCTGATCTGGATCGTCGGCGTCATCTCGACCCGCGAACGCCCGATCCACACCGGCACCGGCTGCTGCATGATCCTGCGCGCGGCCTGGAGGTACAGGGGCTGTGTCACCACGGGCGTCAGCCGGTGGGTACGGGCGAAGACCGAGGACACCCGCCGGGTGCGGGTGCCGTTGTACCAGTCGTCCCCGTAGGCGCGGGCCTCCAGGGAAGGGCCGAGGTCGTGCCAGAGCCCGCGGAGGACGGTCGCGTCGACGAAGTCCTCGACGATCACCCCGCCGTCCCGTTCCAGGATTTCCACGACCTCGTCGAGGTCGGCGTCGGGAGCCACCCGGACCAGACCCGCCATCACCGGTTCACCATCCTCTGCTCGTCGCTCACACCGTCCACCCCGGCCGGCCCTGTTCGTCCTACGCGGTCTACGCGGTCTACGCGGTGACGCCGGCCCGCTCGGCGACCAGGCGGATGAACGTCGACAGGGTGGGGTCCTCCTCGAAGATGTCGCCCACCTCGATCTCCACTCCGAGGTCGTCCTCGACCCGCGCCACCATGCGGACAGCCGCGATCGACTCCCCGCTCAACTCGAAGAAGGTGGCGTCCTCCTGCGCGGCGGCCTCGCGGCCGAGCAGCTCCGTCCAGATCTCCGACACCTTCGCTTCGATCAGCGAGAGGCTGGTGTGCTCAACGAGATCGCCGTCCATGGAAAACCCCTTCGCAGCTTCGGCGGGTGCTCACGGTGGCAGCGTCACACCCGGCCGTCGCACAGGTCATCTCCCGTATTGCGGACCGGCTGGCGTGACCTGGAGCGACGTGGTGCGCGCCGACACCGTGTACGCGCTATGTACGCACTTGGTACGCCGTAAGTCCGCTTCGCACTATGCTGGGGCGGAGGAGGTACGGCATGTCCGAGTTGTTCGACGCGATCGACGCCCTGATCGCGGGCCAGTCCCCGCTGCCCCCGCCCGCCGAGCGCGAGCGGCTGCGCAAGGCGCACGGCCTGACACAGGAGCAGGTGGCGAAGGCCCTCAAGGTGCGCCGGCCGACGGTGGTGTCGTGGGAGAGCGGAAAGACCGAGCCCAGGCCCCCGCAGCGGGAGGCGTACGCCCGGCTGCTGGAGAAGCTCGCCGACCTCTACCCGTCGGCCCCGGACGAGCCCGCGCCTTCGGCAGCAGCGCCGGCCGTGACTCCGCCCTCGGACCCGTCAGCGGCCCCGGACCTGCCCGCAACTCCGTCCGCGCGGCCCGCGCCGGACCCGTCCGCCCTCTCGGGCGCCGCGCCCGTTGCCCCGGCGCCCGCCGCCTCCGCCGCCCCGGACCAGTCCGCACCCCCCGCCCCCGCACCCCCCGCGCTGCCGCACCAGCCCGTGGAACGTATGGAACGTGTGGAACATACCGGGCGGAAGACAGCGCCGCGCCGCCCGCCCGCGACCGGAGCCGCACCCCACCCCACCCCCGCCGCCCCCGCCGCCCCCGCCTCTCCCGTCGCTGACGAGCGCTTCGCCCACGGCCCGCTCGGCGTACTGGACGGCGACAGCGCCTTGTACTGCGTCGGCGGCCTGGTCCTGGACTGCCCCGCCACCACTCTGCCCGCCCTGGTCGCCTGGACCCTGACCGAAGGGAAGCTCGGAGCGCCCCGGCTCCACCCCTCGGGCAAGGACTCCGACCCGCTCATCGTCCTCACCGCCGCCGCCGCCGACCGGCTCGGACTCCCCGAGCGCCTGGAGGACCGGCGCGGCCTGCGACTCCCCCAGGACCACCCCGCCGTCAAACAGCTCACCCGGGCGAAATGGCAGCTCACCCGGCGCGGCTTCGGCCCCTGGGCCCGGATCTACCGCCCCGCCGAACACGGCCGGCGCCAGTGTGTGCAGCTCGCCGTCCTGCCCTGGGGCGCGCTCGACGCCCGCTCCTGGGGCGACGCCGACCGGCTCCCCCCCGCCGACCTCGCCCGGGTGCTCGGCGTCTACGCCTCCCGCGTCATCACCCCGCGCGGCTCCACCGCCGTCTGCGGCCTGGAGACGATGACCGCGCTGCGCCCCGCGACCCGGGCCGTACGGGACGAGACCGGCGCCTGGGTGTCCGGCCCGATGCCCGGCTCACTGACCGAGTCCGTCGACCCCGCGCCGGTCGAGGCCCCCGAAGAGCATCCGGTCGTCGCCGCCCGGTACCCGCGCGGCCATCAGCGCACCCCTGGCGAGGTGCTGGACGAGGAGGCGTTTGACTGGATCCGCGACCCGCAGCTCCTCACCGACGCCGAGTGCGCCCGGAGCCACGCGGTCGGCATCGACGTCAACACGGCGTTCCTCGCCGCCGCGAACCGGCTGACCGCCGGCCTCGGAGCGCCGGTCCACCGCACCCGGCCGGTGGTCGACCGGAAGACGCCCGGCTCCTGGCTCGTCGATCTCTCCGGCATCGAACTGGACCCGCGTCTGCCTTCGCCGTTCACCCCGCACGGCGCCCGCCCCGAAGGCCCCGCCTGGTACGCGACGCCGACCGTCGCCTACGCGGCCGAGCTCATCGACGCCTACCGGCTCCCGGTCGCCGTCGAGCCGCTGGAGGCATGGCTCCGTCCCGGCTCCTCGCCCTATCTGGACCCCTGGTACAAGCAGCTCGCCGAGGCGTACAAAGCCACGATGGCCGACCTGGGCGTCACCAGCGGGCTGTCCGAGGCGGACTTCCTCGCCGTGATGGAGACCCATAAGCGCAACGATCCGCAGCTGGCGGCGGTGCTCTCCGCGATCAGGTCGACGGTCAAGGGCGGCATCGGCAAGCTCCGCGAACGCCCGCAGGGCGCCGGCTACCGGCCCGGCGAGCGGTGGCCCGCGCTGGAGCGGCCGACCTGGCGACCCGACATCCGCGCCGCCGTCATCTCGACCGCCCGGGTCAATATGCACCGCAAGGTGCTCAAGACGGCGCTCGCCACCCAGCGGAACCCCGCCCCCATGGGCCGCGTCACGCTCGACGACGACGCGCTGATCCCCATCGCCCTGCTCTCCGACTGCGCCGTCTACCTCTCCGACGGGCCGAGCCCGCTGGACGTACTGCCGCACACCCCGGAGGGCAAGCCCGCCCCGGGCTCCTTCCGGCTGGGAGTCTCCCCGGGCATGGTCAAACACGAGGGCACCCGGGAACTGCTGTGGGCCGTGCGGCTGCTCGACGAAGGACACAACCCCGCCCGGCACATCAAGGGCGACGACACCGACAGCGGAGAGTAGACGGACACCATGGGCGTTCTCGGCGACAGCCTGAACCGGGCCGAGGAGAACACGGCCACCCGCCCCATTCCGAAGTCGGCGGGCGCGAAGATGCGGTTCCTGGTCAGACGGCTCAAGGGCACCCGGGCCCTCGCGGAACTGCTGGGCATCTCCCAGCGGACCGTCGAACGGTACGTCAAGGACCAGCTCAAACAGCCCCGCCCGGAGCTCGCGGCCCGGCTCGACTCCGAGGTCCGGGCGCGCTGGCAGCCCCGGGTGCGGGACCGGGCGAAGAAGCGGGCGGCCACCGCCACCGGCATCGTCGTCGAGACCCGGGCGCGCTTCGGGTTCACCGCCGCCCCGGGCAGCACCGACGACGGCCGCATCCGGCTGATCACCCAGCACCTCCCCCCGGAGTACGCGGCCCGGCTCTTCGACGCCCAGTCCGACGGCGCCACCGACCGGCAGCTCCAGGCGGTCGTCGCCGAGGGCCTCCAGGAGATCTACTTCAAGGACCAGGGCCGTCGCGCCGAGGGCCTCTCGGTCGAGTTCACCGACATCGACTATGTGGAGCTCGACTTCTGACCCGCCGCTGACCCGCCGCTGACCCGCCGTACGGGCCCGGCCGGCCTGGCCTCCCGGGGCAGACCCCCTGCCCCCGGGTGTGGCCGCGCCGCTCTACCGCCGCCGCGCGCGGTCCCCTAGCGTCGCTGTCCCACCGTGTTCCGCGGGGATTCCGTACCGAGGGGGCGACTCATGCGCGCGCATGAAGAGACACGGGACGGCCATCGGCACCACCGGACCCCGCGGCCGGGCCTCCCGACGACCGCCATGTCATCCGCGGCGGCCCAGCCGCCAGGCGCCCTGATGGAGCTTCAGCGCTCCGCGGGCAACGCCGCCGTGTGCCGGATGCTCGGCAGCCGGACGCCGTCCGTGCAGCGGATGCCGGGCCCCGTCGCCCAGGACGAGCAACCGCAGGCGGGCCCGAGCCAACAGGGCCGGACCGTGATCAGCGGGCACGGGCGGTTCGGCGACAACCAGCTCCTGCCCAAGGACCCCGACAAACCACGCAGCCGCGCCCTCACGGCCACCTTCGCCGTGCCCGAGGGAATCGAACTCGTCGTCTACGCGCCGCCCGGCGCATGGCTGGAGAACGAGGCGGCCAAACAAGTCGAGTCCGGCGACCTGCCGACGGCGGACGACCTCGAAATGGTCGGCCCCAACAACAAGCGCAAGCCCCTGCCCTCCGACTACCCCAAGACGTTCACCGCGGGCCAGCAGGTCATCAACTACAAAGTGATGCCGCTGGCCTCCCAGCATCTGGGCGAAGGCGCGACCACCGTCGACGAAGGCATCACCCTTCAGCAGAAAGTGCGGGAACTCGCCGCGGCCCGCGAGAACCAGGACGAGGACGCCCCGCCGCTGACCGTCCACTACGCCTGCTGCGGTGTCGGCGCCTCCAAAAACCCGGTGATCGACAAGCTCTTCGTACATCGCAACTACACCGTCATCCTGAAGACCACGCCCAAGGAACCGACGCCGGAACCCGAGGCCAAGACCCCGAGCCCGGAGCCCGCGCCGAAGCCCAAGCGCCGCAGAAAGAGCAAGGCGGGCGGGTGACCCGTCCCCCGCCACGGACGCCGGCGGACGGCCCCCGGCAGCGGGTGGCTCGGCGGCAGCGGACGGAAGGGAGTCCGACCACACCCGCATCGGCCCGGCGGCCGGCGCGCGATCTCCATCGGGCAGGATGGAGGGATGTGGGAGGGAAGACTCGGCGGGCTCTTCGGACGCAACCGGCGGCGGACGGCCGAACTGGCCGGGATCGAAGCCGAGATCACGGCCTTCGGGACCGCCGTCGACGAGCACGCCTTCGCACCGGGCCAGCCGGGCGCGACGGACGGCATGCGCGCCGACCTGGCCCGCGCCCTGGACGCGTACGACGAAGCCAAGCGGGCCTTCACCGGCGACCGCGACCGCGCGGACGCGCTCGATGTGCTGCGCGCCCTCGACGAAGGGCGGCACGCGCTGGCGTGTCTCGACGCCCGCCTCGCCGGAGCGCCGCTGCCCGCCCGGCTGCCGCGCTGCTTCTTCGACCCGCGCCATGGACCGTCCACGACCGAGGTCGTCTGGTCGCCCGCCGAGGGCGCGGCCCGCCGTATCGCCGTCTGCGCCGCCGACGCCGTACGGCTGGCGGACGGCCGGAGCCCGATGGCCCCGCCGTCCCGGACCCCCGCTGCCGTACGGACGCGGAACGCCCTGCCGCCCGCCCCGCGCGGGGACCGGGCCGGCCGGGAGACCGCCGGCGCGGGCCCGGGGCTCAGCACTCCCCGTATCGTCCTCCCCGTCGTCGGCGAACCGGCCGTACTGGTCTTCCGCACCGAGCACCCCACCCGGGTCACCCTCGGCTTCGACGCGCCGAAGAAGCACGGCCCGCCGATGACCTACGCCCTCACCGGCGGCCCGGACCCCGTCGTCGCCCTGGTGCCGCTGGTCCGGTCCGGCAACAGGAGCGTGGTCCGTTTCTCCGTCGACTTCCCCCAGCACGACCACAGCCCCTGGCACGCGCGTTCGGAACCCCTCGACACGGTCCCCGTCTTCGACGACTCCGTACACGGCCATGGCTACGGCCTGCTGCACTACACCGGCGAGCCCGGCCCCGCCGTCCTGCGGCACCGGGGCCGGGGCCCCGTCCAGCTCCAGGCCCTGGACGGAGACCTCGCCGAGGGGACGGCGGTGGCCGCGACGAAAGGCGACGGCGCCGCCGCCTTCGTCTGGCCGGGGCCCGGCTTCTATCAGGTGCGCTCCAGGGGCGCCTGGGCGCTGGCCCGCCGCTGAGACGGACGGAGCGTACGGGCCCGGTGGGCGATCACCCCGGCGGCGAGCAGCGCGGGAAGCGCCGCGACGGCGAAGCACACGGCCGCCGGCAGCCGGTCCACCAGCAGCCCCACCGCGGCCATGCCCACCGAAGTCCCGGCGTTGAACGCGGTGTTGGCCCAGGCACCGGCCTGTGTGCGACTGCCGGGCTCGACCGACTCGTCGGCGAGCAGATAGGCGGTGGTGATAGCCGGCGCGACGAAGAGCCCGGCCACCCCGGCGAAGGCGACCAGGACCCGTACATCGGGCGAGAGACCGGCGGCCGTCAGGGCCACGCCGAGCGCGGCCAGAAGCGCCGCGAGCCTGGTACGGCCGGAGGAGCGCCAGGTCACCGCGCCGTAGGCCAGACCGCCGGCCGCGCCGCCCGCCGACAGCGCGGCCAGCGCCCAGGCCGCCGCCGCGCCCTGCCCATGCCGTTCGGCGAAGGCGACCACCAGCAGATCCAGGGCCCCCAGGCTGAGCCCGAGCGCGGCCATCGCCAGCACGGCGTGCCGCAGCCCGGCCGCGCGGCGCAGCAGCATCCGGTTCCGGCGGACCGGGGCGGCGGCGGGGGCCGCGGCGGGTGCCGCCGTCCCCGCCCCGCGCGCGGCGGGGGAGAAGGCCAGCGCGAGCGCCCCGGCCAGGACGAGCCCGGCGCTGACCGCCACCCCCGCGGCCGGGACGGAGAAGGTGACCAGCAGCCCCACCAGCATCGGCCCGGTGACGAACAGCAGTTCTTCGGCCACCCCGTCCAGGCTGTACGCCCGCTGGAGCAGCGCGCGATCCGGTATCAGGGCGCTCCACAGGGTCCGCATCACGGGCCCGAGCGGCGGAGTGCAGGCGCCGGCCGCCACCGCCAGCGCGCCCAGCCTCAGACCGGACGCACCGGGCTGCCAGGTGGCATGGGCCAGTGCGGCGAGCGGCAGCGCGTAGGCGAGCGCCATCGGCGGCAGCGCCCGCCGGGGCCCGTAACGGTCGATCAGCGCGGCACGGGCGGGCGAGAGAAGGACACTGGCCGCCCCGAACAGGGCCATCACGACGCCGGCGACGGAGTAGGAGCCGGTGGCGTCCGTGACCGCCAGCATCAAGGAGAGGGCGACCATCCCGTAGGACAGCCGTCCCAGCAGCGCGGCGCCGAAGGCACCGGGCGCATGACGGGTACGCAGAACAGCGGAGTACGAAGGCGAAGACATGAGAGGTTCCTCGGAAGGCAGCGCGACGCGAAGGCGCTGAAGACGTGCGGGGACACCGAAGTGCCGCACCGGTGAAGGCGGGTGCGGTCAGCGCGGAATCCTAGACACGGAGGAGGAACACGGGCGTCACCCTACTCGACGCCGCACGGCGGCGACCAGCCCTTTTGATACGGGAGTGGGCTGGGCCGACGTGTCGGCGGGGGATGGCCCGGGGCGGCGGGGTCCTCTCCCGGCGCACCGCGGTCGGGGGATGATGCCGGGTATGAGCCTCGCGATCACACCCGTCATCCCCGCGGGGAGCCTCTCCGCTGCCGCCCAGCCCTCGCTCCCCTCGGCGGACGGCGAACTGCTGCTGCGCCCTTGGGCACCGGGCGACGAAACCGTCCTGCTGGCCGCTTACCGGGACGCGCTGATCGGGCGCTGGCATATGCGCAGAGTGGACTCGCCTGAGGAGGCCCGGAAGTGGATCGCGACCTGCGGCCGGCAGTGGCGGGAGGAGAGCGGGGCCCAGTGGGCCGTCACCCGCGCCTCCGGCGGCGAGATCCTCGGCCGGATGGCGCTGCGCTGGATCGATCTCGCCCAGGGCCTCGCCGAATGCGGGTACTGGATCCTCCCCGCCGCCCGCCGCCAGGGCGTCGCCCACCGCGCCCTGATCACCCTGTCCGGCTGGGCGCTGGACGAGGCCGGGTTCCACCGCCTCGAACTCGCCCACTCACATCTCAACGAGGCGTCCTGCCGGGTGGCCGTCAAGGCGGGCTTTCCGCTGGAGGGCGTCCGGCGCAGCGCGCATCTGCACCGGGACGGCTGGCACGACATGCACCAGCACGCCCGCATCCAGGGCGACGCCTGAGCCCCGGAGCCGCTGTGTACGCCGCGCGGCGGTCGCCGACCGGTACTGCAGCGGCACCAGCGGGTGGGGAACCCCGACCACGTCGTCGAAGCGGTGCAGAACTACCTGACGTCCCAGTCCCCCGGCTTCTTCGCCTGAGCCACCTGCAGCCCAGGGCGGCGGCCGAACCACTCTGCTGCTGTCCCCCGGGCGGGCGCTACCAGGGGCAGTAGCTCCGGCGGTTGAGGACAGCCGCGGGCATGAGCGGGTGGAAGACCCGGCCCAGTTCCTCCCGGTCGATTCCCTTGTTGAATGCGGCCAGCGGAATGGCACCGACGTCCGCCAGTGCGCGCCCGCCGGCCTCGAACGGGGAACAGCGGCCGGAGGGCGTCCTGCACCGTCCCGGTGGAGGCTGGTGGACGGTGTGCGGTGGTGGTTGCGGGCCGGTGTCCCATGGCGTGACCTGCCGTGTGAGTATGGGCCCTGGCAGACCGTTTGCGGACTGTTCCGCACGTGTCAGCGGCAGGGGGTGTGGGCCCGGCTGCTGATGTTGCCGCAGGCACGGGCGCATCGCCTGGGAGGTCAACTGCGGGGCCCACCAGCACGCGACCGGTGCCCGCCACGATGGCACCGGGCAGAAGGAACCGCCCGGCGAGGTCGGCCACGAGCCGGACGATCACGGGCCGAACGATCACGGGGCGGGTTCATCACGGAGATCCATCCGGTGTGCGAGCAGGGCCGGAAGCCGTTGCCGCCACTGGTCACGGCTGGCCAACGGGGCGCCGGCCCGTTGGCTCGAGGCGGTGCTCGAAGCCATCCGAGTGCCCGAGCCCGGCGGTGGCCGCCCCAGACGCAGACCCCTGCGAGTGCGGGGAGACAAGGCGTACTCCTCGCACGCCAACCGCGCTTACCCGCGCAGACGCGGAATCCGGTGCACGACCCCCGAACCGGCCGACCAGATTCGCAACCGCAAGTGCCGCGGCCGCGATGGCGCCCGCCCGCCGGCTTTCGACCGGCAGAACTACACGGCACGTCACGCGGTGGAGTTCGGGATCAGCCGCCTCAAGCAGCACCGGGCTGCCGCGACCAGATACGACGAGCCCGCCGTGCGTTTCGAGGCCCCCGTTCACGTCGCGGCGATCAGCCAGTGGCTGTGAACCACCGGCCAGCCGCCGGGCCGTGCCATCCTGACCACCGGAAACGAGCAGCACACGCAAAAGGGCGGAGGGTCCGGGGCTCGCCGACCGCTACTGCGCCGACAGCGAGAACGGCGACCACATCGACGACCCGTCCGATGACGCCTTGTTCATGCTCATCAGCGATCTGAACGGCACGGACGACACCTTCGTCCTTGACAGCGTCTCGCAGCCGCTCACCGGTCGCCTCGCCGCGGGTGGCTGCTCCCATCCAGTTGTTGAGGCGCTGCTGCACGAAGGCGATCCACGTCCTTACGGACTACGGACTCGCCGCAATCACGCAGAGTAGCCCGCTGCCCGGCCAGGGGTCGGGCGTCACGCTCGGCCCCTGGCGGCGTCTTTCGGCCGCCCGGGTCTCGGGCCCGGACTCACCGTGTACACGCACGGCCAGGGTCGGCGCGATGGTTCTCCCTCTGCGCCGGCCCCGGCCAACTTGTCAGGCGCGCGTGGGTTACATTTCGATGTAGTCGGCCTTGTCGTTCCAGTTGCCGCCGGTCGGGTAGCCGACGTCAGTGAACTTGTAGCAGTAGAGGTTGCCGAGAGCCATGTACGGGTCGGGCATGGCGGTGCGGGCGTCGTAGACGAGCGCGCCGCCGATGTTGCGGTTCACGCATCCGGAGCTCGCCTTGTCCCGGAAGTCCCAGTCCCCGAGCTTCTTGGTTCCAGCGGCGGACCACTGCAGTCGGCGACCCGTGTAGTTCGAGTGCTCCCACAGGCAGACCCACCCGTAGACGCAGTCGCTGGAAGCTGTGGGCCCGATCCCCTTCTGTGCTGACTTTGCCGCCCTGTCCGCCGCCGCGGCGGCGGGAGCGATCTTGGCCAGCTGCCGGTTCGCCTCCTCGACGGTCGCGTAGCAGTAGACCTTGCCGTCAGGGACCTCGGTACATGCCTGAGCACCCTGCCAGCCGTCCGCGAGGTTGATGTCTCTACCCTGGTAGGAGGCGATGACGGGCTTGGTCTGGTTGAGGCGCTCCTGCAGCTGAGTCTCGGCCTCCGGAGTGAGAAGGCCGACCTCGGGGGCTGGGCCCTCGGGCAGCGCCGTCGCCGTCGCCGCGCCGACCGCCAGTGCGCAGAGGGCTGCGGCAACGGTGACTGCAGATCGCGAGATTCGCATTCCTATCCCCATGTGATTCCTATGCTCGAGTGGAGCGGCCTCAGGAATCACACAGGAACGAGCGCGTTGTGTCGCCGTCCTGCCGGTGATCAAGCCCCAGGTTGTCTCAACCGGAACGGTTGCGGGACGCTCCCCACCGTGCACACCCGCACCAGACGGCACCGGTCCGCGTGCCGTTGACGGACAGGCCCGCGGAGCGCACCCCTTACAGGGAACGGCCGGCCTCGCTCACGACGCCGTTCTTGACGAGGGCGAGGGAGGTCACGACGCTGCCCGCCTTGCCCCAGGCATTGTCCTTCACCAGGACGGTGCGTTCACCGAGGAGACGCATGGTGCTCTTGTCGAAGATCCACTCGGTGCGCTCGCCATCATGTTCCCGGGCGACAGCGACCCCGTGGCGCCCTGCGGCGTCCACAGCCTCGGGGACGGTGACGACCCCGGGGATGAGGGCCGCGGCCCGGTAGAGCGCAGCGGCGGTTTCAGGAGGCGCCACCGAGCCCCGCAGCAGGTCACCGATGGTAACGAACGCCTCTTGGTCCGGTCCGGTGGTGGAGTCCGATCCCGCTCCGTGACTGCTCTCGGTCTCTTGATAGATTCTCTCGATGAGCGCTTGAGGGTCGGTTGGCAGGGCTGCCAGGAATTCGTACGTCGGCGCGTTGAGATTCCCCTTACCCGGAACACCGGGCAGAAGCGTGTCCTTGCCGTTCTTGCGCTCCAGGGTCCGCTTGCTGCCGTCCACGGACATCCACTGCTCCATGTCCTCGCTCTCGCGCAGGCGCTCCGTCCGACTGTCCTCATTCTCGGACAGAACAGTCGTGTGACCGACGATCTTGACGTAGGTGAATCCCCGCGGAGTCACCTTTGGAAGAGCCTTCGCACCAGCGGCTAGGGCTGCCTTCTCCAGCAGCCGCACCGACGCGACCGACGCCGACGGTGCATCCTGATCGTCACCCGTGCTGAAGTCGAGTCCTCCCAGCGCGGCGACGGCCACACCGGCGGCCGTGACCGTGGCCAGCATGACAGCCATACGCCGCCTCGGCCGCAGCACCAGACCGAAACCCTTCACCTCACGCTGCGCGTCGATCTCGTTCAGAAGATGATGCCGACGCACCCGCACCCGTTCGGGCGCCGGGCCCGGGCAGGGCACGGGCGGCAGTACCTCCGCCGCATGTTCAATCTCAGCTCGCTCCTGCTGCTCCCGATTCATGATGTGCTCCTCCCCTGCAACGAACGAACTTCTGTCGCCCGACTGTCTGGTACGTGTCCGTTGCCGCCCCGCGGTTCCGCCGCCCGCGCGTTGGCCAGTTCCTCTTTGACCAGTCCACGCAGCTTCTCCCGTGCCCGCGACAGCCGGGATCGGACGGTACCCACAGGGATCCCCAGTGCTTCGGCGGCAGCCGCGTACCCCAGGTCCGACCACACGACCAGAGCGAAGACCTCGCGCTCACCCTGCTTCAGACGGTTCAGCGCCCTAGCCGCCGCGGCCAGTCTCTGGGAGTCGATCAGTTGCCCGACCACCATGTCCGAGAAGTCAGGCAGCGGCTCCACCGGCGGCAGACGCGACATGGCCACACGATGCCGACGAGCGGAGCGGGCGGTGTTACGGAGCACATTCGTCGCGATCCCCAACAGCCAGGCCCGTATGTTCCTCACTTCCCTGCGCAGCTTGTCACGCTGCCGCCAGGCCTCCAGAAACGTGAGCGACATGACATCCTCGGCCACAGCCCAGTCACCCGTCGTACGGACAGCATGTGCATAGATCACACGGGCGTGTTCGTCGAAGATCGCGGCGAACGCTGCCCGATCACCGGACCGGATCCGGTCATTCAATTGCGAGTCCACACAGACAAGTGTCCGCACAGCCCCACCGGTTCCACTCACCGACGAAGTACTTCCCACTGGTCCACAAACACCACAGTCCTCAACCCGGAGCTGGACCGGCCGGCGGGGGAGCGGGAGATCCCGAGTACTCCGCTGCGCCACGACCGTGCCGTCCTCGCGGGCGCCGTGCTGACCGCGCAGTTGTGTACCTCCTGCCGCACCACTGGCCGCGAGCCGTGCGACGGGGTGGCGCATCAGCAGCCCGCGATGCCCGAGCACGGGTGCCGGCCACAGCGAGCAGCCCACACCGGGGCTGCTCCCGGCGGGCGGTGGTGCCGTCAGAACGTCACCTCTGTTAGCTCCAGTAAAGATGAACGCCATAGCGGTGGTTTGTTAACCCGGGGAGTAGGGGTTGAGGTGGTGTCCTCTGTCGACCGCGTCGAGCAGAGTTTGGAGTTCGCCCGCAGCGCGGACGAGGAAGAGTACGTCGAGACCAGCCTGTTCCCCGCTGGAAGCGCCCACACGGTCGCTGTGCGCGACACCTAGATGAACGGCACCGGACCGGTCCTCGACTTCACCGCCACAGCCTGGACCGCTTTCGTCACTGACCTGACGATGAGCGACGACCCCACCGGCGGCGTGCGGTATCCCACCGAGTACCCGTGCAACAGGAGTGAGCCCCTGGTGCAGGAGCCGCTATGCACCAGCACGCCCGCATCATGGGCGCCGCCTGAGACCCGGAGCCGCTGTACGCTGCGCGGCCGGGCGGGCTACGGGGCCGGAACACTGGGCAGGGTAAGGCGGGCTACGGGGACGGAGTACCGGACGCCGTCCCCGTACCGGTCACGGCCGGCCGCGCGCGGGGGCGACGACCGGCGGCGGCAGCAGCTCGGCCAGCCGCGCGGCGAAGGCGATGACGGTCCGGTCGGCGAGATGGGGACCGACGATCTGCACACCGAGAGGGAGCCCCTCCCGGGTCGTCCCCGCGGGCACGATCGCGGTGGGAAGCCCCGCCAGACCCGTGAGATTGGCCCAGGTCGTCTGGGACCAGTAGTCACGGCGCTCGCCGTCGACGGTGATGAAGCGGTCCGGTACGGGCACCGAGCTCTGGTCCGCCACGGCCGCGGTCGGCGCGGCGGGGGTGATCAGGATGTCGTGCCGGCTGAAGTAGTCGGCCCAGCGCCCGCGCAGCTCCTCGCGCTTCTCGTTGGCGATCAACCAGTCGCGGTGATGGAGCGTCCGGGACCTCAGATAGAACGCGTAGGGCGAGGCGTCGTCGGGCGCCAGCTTCCCGGCCCGCTCCACCTCGCCGTGGAAGTCGGCGTCGGACGCGGACGCGGTGGACGTGGCGAACATCAGGGTCTGGAAGGCCCGGTCGGACTCCGCCAGGTCCGCGGGCCGGGAGACGTCGTCCACTTGTGCTCCGGCGGTACGGATCAGTTTCCCGACGCGTTCCAGCAGGGCCCGGGTGGCGGTGTCGACGCGGCAGCCCGGATCGTCGGCCCAGATGCCGACGCGATGGTCGCGCAGCCGGGCGAACCGGGGGCGGGGCAGCTCCAGACGCCAGGCCGGCGCATCGGTGGGCGCGGGGCCGGCGAGCACCTCCAGCAGCAGCTCCAGATCCTCCGCACTCCGGGCGAGCGGACCGAGCGTCATCAGATCACTGCTGGTCAGCCAGCCAGGCGGCCGGGGGATATGGCCCCGGCTGGAGATGAGGCCATGGCTGGGGCGGAGCGCGTAGACACCGCAGTAGTGGGCCGGCAGCCGCAGCGACCCGGCCAGATCGCTGCCGACTTCGAGGCTGCTGAGCCCGGCGCTGACCGCGGCGGCGGCCCCGCCCGATGAGCCGCCCGCGGTCCGGGTGGGGGAGAAGGGGTTTCTGGTGGTCCCGAAGACGGTGTTGGAGGTCTGGATGTCCGCGCAGTAGGCGGGGGTGTTGGTCTTGCCCATGATGACGGCCCCGGCCTCTCTGAGGCGGGCGACCGCGTCGGCGTCCCGTGCGGGGATGTGCTGGTCGAGCGTGGGGGAGCCGCTGGTGGTGCGCATCCGGACGGTCTCCAGCGAGTCCTTCACCGTGATCGGCAGCCCGTGCAGCGGACCCAGCGGCCGGCCGGTGCGGGCGAGATGCCGGTCGGCGCGGACCGCTTCGGCGCGGGCGCGCTCGGCGTCGAGGGTGACGACGGCGTTGATGTCCGGATTGACGGCCGCATGGTGCTTCAGCAGCAGCTCGACCAGCTCGACACTGCTGATCCGGCCTTGCCGCAGGGAGTCGGTCTGGTCCCGGGCGGATGCCAGGTGGGGGGTGCCGTGCATGGGGGGCCTTCCGCTTCGGGAGGTTCGGGAGCTACGGGAGCTACGAGGGGTTCGGGAGGGGACGAACAGGGGGCCGGTCAGAAACGCGGTGGCGGAGGCCGACGCGGTGAGAAAGGCACGTCGTATCACCGCTCGACCCCGCTGGAGGCCGGTTCGGCTGCCCTGCGGGAGCCGGCGGGGGCGGTGAAGAAGTCCGCGATGAGCAGGAGAAGCTTCATGTCCTCATGGGCGGTCGGTGCGGGCTGGCGGGCGAGGGCGTAGTCGGCCGGTTCGCCGACCGGACTGCGCCGGCTGTGACGGGTCAGCGCGCAGCGGATCTGATCGGCGGTGACGGCCGCCGCCAGATCGGGGTCCCGCAGCCCCGCCGCGAGACAGCGGGCCTCGGCGGCGACGCGTACCGCGGGGTCGAGGAAGGGCCGCAGCTCGATCATGCCGTCGCGGATCTCGACCGTCCGCCGGTAGACATGAAAGCCGACCGAGCGGAAACGGATCAAGTCCGCGACCGGGAGCCGGGGCCGCAGCAGGGCTATGGACGGCTCGGCCCGGTACAGCGCCTTCCAGAGCGTGTGCAGCCGCCAGTAGACGACATGGTCGGCCGCCCAGGCGCGCAGCGCCCGCGAGCGGAGGACGAGGGTGGGGAGAAAGTAGCCGGTCAGGGTCAGAAAGGCCCCGATGTCGCCGCAGATCCAGGCGACCGGCTCCAGCGCCGTGACACTGAAGCCCAGTACGCTCCCGAGGACGCCGGCGATACGGATCGCGCTGTACCCGAGGGTGATGACCGCGCCCACGGTGATGACGCGAAGACCCCGGACGACCCAGATGTCCCGGGCCTGCCGGGCATGCCGCCAGCAGGCGCGGGCCAGATAGACCTCGCCGAGCGAGTAGACGCCGATGTAGAGCGTCAGATACGCCTTGTAGTAGGGGTCGTGGACGTAGTACAGGGAGAAGCCGGTGGGCCGCTGGACGGCCGGGGTGAGCAGGCTGAAGAGCACGGCGAGCGAGCCGATGACCACCACCCCGGCCAGGACGAAGTTCCGGGTGTGCCGGCGGGCCTCGGCGGGGGGCAGCGCCCAGTGGGCGAGGACGCTCGTCTGGCAGACGAGCAGCGCCATCACACAGCTCTGCGCCAGCAGGGCGGCGATGTTGGTCACCCCCAGCGCCCTGTCGACCCCGATCCAGACCGGAGTGATGGAGAGGGCGAAGCTGCTGGCGGAGAAGAAATAGACGAGGCTCAGCGCGACCAGCGCCGAATCCCTCCGGTCCTTCCTCAGGTCCCGCAGCAGGAACAGAAAGCCAAGAGTCGCTATGACCAGGCACAGCGGGTGAAGTATGTCCTTCATTTACCTTCAGTCCCTCTGGCGCAGAAAGGTCTTCGCCACCCGGTCGGCCGTCAGATCCCCGGGCTGAGCGTTCACCGGGATACGAGAGGCATGGATGTGCTGTTGCAGATACGAGCCCACCAGTTCGGCCTCCTGCTCCTCGATCTCGTCGTAGTCCGTCCGGCCGAGAACCAGCTCGATGACGGAGGGATCCATCATCTGGATCAGCCCCTCGGCGTTCGCGGAGGAGTACCCGGGAACTCCCCGGTGCTGCTTCAGCATGTGGCCGAACTCGTGGGCGATGATGTGATCCTGATGCGCCCGGCTGGTCTGGGGGTCGTAGAAGACGTAGTCCGTCGCCCGCGTCGCTATCCACATGCCGCACGGCGCCGACAGACCGATCTCGGCGGGCTGCAGCTGTAGGGAACGCCCCGTGCGGCGCTCCAGCTCGGGCACCAGATCCCGGATGCCCGCCACGGGGGGCAGCTGGAGACTTCGCACGAATGTCCGGCAGGCGCGTCGGGTGCGCCGCATGGGTTTCCTCCCGGCGTCGAGAAGCGGCGTGGGGCTCAGGGAGCGGGCTGATCCGGTTCGACGGGCAGCCCCTCCAGTGCGCGGACTCGGTCGATCATGGTCTCGACGGCGCTCATGCTCTCCGGCGACAGACCGACGGCCCGCAGCGCGACCCGCTGCACCCCGGCCTCGCGCAGGCGCTCCAGCGTATTGAGCTCGACTTCCACCCGGGTCGCGACGGCCTCGTCGAAGAAGTATCCGGCCGGGACCCTGAAGAAGCCCGCCAACGCCTCCAGATGACGCATCGTCGGATTGTCGCGGTGCCCCCGCCGGAGTTGCCAGAGATACGTCCCGGACACGGTCGGCCCGCCGCGCTCCTTCAGCAGCGCGGCCACCTCGTCGTTGCTGTAGGGGCCGCGGCCGGCCGGATAGACGACTTCGAAGAGCCGCTCCAGGCGGTGTGCGAGCGACGCTCCGGGGCAGTGCCCGGGCTCGCCGGCCGGTGATGGGGTTTCGATCATCGGTTCAGATTCACCTCTTCTGGCGATCCATCTCAGTTGACTGCATCAGGGTAAGCGGCTTAGGTTCGTATCGCTGTGGCAGCTGAGATGGATAACGGGGGTGCTGCCACAGCAATCATCGTCTGAGCCGTGCCGTGGAGCTCCGGCTCCACGGCGCCGTTCACGGCATCCGTGCTGGATCCTGGGTCGCGCCCGAGACCTTCGGCGGGGCGGGCCCGTCCGGCGGGATACGGCCCGCGGCGGGCATCGCGCCGCGCCGCGCCGCGGGGACGGCCGACGTGACCCGGTCAGTCGGGAGACATCCTGCGAAGACACGGGGGAACACGGGGGAATCCGCGCGCCGCACGCTCTCCCGTATGTGCAAGCCGCACATGTCCGGAGACCCCTTGACAGCTGTAAACGCTGCCGCTCAGAATGCGAGGCATGAGCGAAATGCCTGTGCATTTACCGCGAGATGACATAGAGCCATCTCCCGTGCTCGACGAATTTCGATCAGAATCGTCTGTTTCTCTGGAAGTGCCGCCCGGCACCCCGCACGGCCGGTAAATCACCCCCGGGCGGGCCGCCGCGCGGCTACGGTCCGCTTCACGCTGGTCGCTCCGCAGCGGAACAACCGCTTTCGGCGGCTCTTCGGCCCCGCCCGCCGGCTCGCGTCCCGGCTTTCCGGGCCGCCCGCCGGCACGCCCCATGTGATCGCTCAGTACATGAAGATCTCGGAAAGGGTGCGGTAGGCGTGCAGCTCATCCTTCGAGAACGTCTCGCGCAGGGATTACGTCAGCGCCTCGATGAGCTGGAGAAGACGGGGGTCCTGGGCGATCTCGTCCGGCAGATGCGGGTAGACGGGCAGCTCCATCTCGCTGAAAGGCTTCTTGACGCGCTCGCCCTCCGGAAGCCGTAGATCGTGCACCCTGACCCGGTCCATCGAGCACCGCAGGGCGTCTTTCTTGTCGATCCAGACGAAGAACGGATGGCGGTGCTGTTCGAGGCAGATCGCCGGGGACAGCTCGTCTCCGGTGATGCCGGAGCGCTCCCGCAGATGGATGCCCGGGTGCTCGATGTCCTCCCTGGCGAGAAGCCGCTTGACGGCGGCCACGGCGCCGGGGGACGTGGGGGCCCGCTGGATGGTCGCCTTGTCCTCGCCCTCGAAGACGAACTGGTGGTCGCGCCGGACGTTGTGCTCGTCCTCGCGGCCGGACAGCTTCTGTACGTCCAGCAACTGCGCCAGGCCCAGACCGGCGGCGAACGGCAGAACCAGCCCGGAGACGGCCACAAAGGTGATCGTGCGTCCCTGCGCCGCGCCGCCGCGTACGCGCAGCTCCGCACCGGTGAGATAGACGAGCAGCAGCAGACCGATGGTGTGGAAGGCGCCGAGGACATGAGCCGTCGCACCGGACGGCGGGAACAGCCACTGCTGGGCGTCGGGGGCGAACCAGCCCAGCACCGTGGGACCGAGGACGAGACCGCCCACGATCTCGCCGATCACCCGGGGCTGCCGCATGACCCTGAAGAGCTGGCCGCCGAGCTGCGCCATCGTCATCAGAGCCACCACGGCCATCAGGACATGGGCGGTGTCACCGGGACCGAGCGACATCCGCTACCGCCCCCCGTGGGAGCCGCGCACTCCGCGCGCCGTCCAGGCCGGCGGGCGCCGGGGAAGCGGCGGCGGCTCGCTGTGAGAGTTCTGCACGGTCATTCGGTCGATCGCCTCCTGAACCGGGCTGCAACCTGTTGTGAAGCATCGGCCTTTCTAGCCAACTCGCCATGGTCGGCGACAGGTGCTCTTAGGTACGGTCTTCCGGAGGTAGCCGATCAGCCACTCCCGGCGGACCGCACATAAGAGCACCTGTCTGAATCCTGGGAGAGCAGCCGATCATTGGCGTTCATCGCCCCCATCGAGACGACACCGAGGCTTGGTCGACATGCAGGTGGAAATCGAGCGGAAGTTCCTCATCCAGCAAGACGACGCCTATCGCGATCTGCCTGCTGTTCCGGTCCGTCAGGGATATCTGGCCCGGGGATCGGACGCGGAAGCCCGAATCCGCAGTGAGGGAACGGACCTCTCCCTCACGGTGAAGAAGGGGAGCGGACTCGAACGGCTGGAGTTCGAGGTGACCATCGACAGGGAGCAGTTCGACGCCCTGTGGCCGGCGACGGAGGGCTGCCGGGTCCGCAAAGCGCGCCGCGCCGTTCCGCTGGCCGGCGGACGGACCGCGTACGTCGATGTGTTCGAAGGCCATCTCGCCGGGCTGATCACCGCGGAAGTGGAGTTCCCCGACAGGCGGGGCGCGGCCTCGTTCGAGCCGCCCGCCTGGTTCGGCGCCGAGGTGACCGGCGACAAGCGGTACTCGAACCAGGTGCTCAGCAGCGAGGGGCTGCCGCGATGACCCGGCTCGCCGTGATCGGGCTCGGCGCCATGGGCGGCGCGGTGGCCCGCCGGCTGGCCACCGCCGGTCACGAGGTCCTGGTCTGGAATCGCACCCCGACCGCCGCGGCCCGACTGGCCCGCCCCGGGATCGTGCCGGTCGCATCCCCCGCGGAGGCCGCCCGCCGGGCCGACGCCGTCCTGGTGCTCGTCGCGGACGACCAGGCTCTCGCCGACGTCGTCCAGGGACCGGACGGGATCGCCGCGGGCGCCGCCGCGCACCCTGCCGCCGTCATCCAGATGTCGACGGTGTCCCCTGCCCTGAGCCGCCACCTGGCGGACCAGCTCCCGGCGGGCGCCGCGCTGCTGGACGCGCCCGTCATGGGAAGCCCCGACGCGGTCGAAGAGGGCAGGGCGACGGTCTTCGCGGGCGGGACCCCGCAGGACGTGGAGTCATGGCGGCCCGTCCTCGCGGAAGTGGGCCAGGTCCTGGTGACCGGCCCGGTCGGCTCGGCCACCGCGGCCAAGCTGGTCGCCAACTCGTCCCTCTTCGGGACGGTCGCCCTGCTCGGCGAGTCGGTGGCGCTGGGGCAGGCCCTGGGGCTTGACCCGGACACCGTCTTCGCCGTAATGGCCGCTACGCCGCTGGCGGCGCAGGCCGAGCGCCGCCGCCCCTCCCTGGAGAAGGACCGCTATCCGCCCCGTTTCTCCCTCGGGCTCGCCGCCAAGGACGCGGGGCTGATCCTCGACGCGGCGCGCGCCCAGGGCGTGAACCTGCGCATCGGCTCGGCTGTCCGCGCCTGGATCGCCGAAGCCGAGACGCGTGGCTACGGCGCGCAGGACTACACCGTGCTCCTGCGCTGCGCCACCCGACCGGACGGACCGGGTGCCGTACGGCGGCCACCCGCGTCCATGACGTGACCGGCGCCCCGACAGGGAGCCGATGAATCGCCCTAGGAGACCCCGTGGCCGCCCCCACCTTGCTCCCACTCCCGCACCCGCTCACTGAGCTGTCCGGCGAGACCTCAGCCGACGATTCGGGGGCCGAGTTGCTGCGGACCCTGACGGATCTGACGGTTGATCTGCCGGACACGGATCCGGGG
>NZ_VCLA01000192.1:270808-271304 GCF_009600885.1 Streptomyces jumonjinensis | reverse complement strand
GACCCCGCAGCACTTCATGCTCCGCGTCGCCTGCGGACTGGCCGAGGATCACACCACCCGGTCAGCCGATGAAGTGGAGTCCCTGTACGGGCTGATGAGCCGGCTGGAGTATCTGCCGTCGTCGCCGACGCTGTTCAACTCGGGGACCCGGCATCCGCAGATGTCGTCCTGCTATCTGCTGGACTCGCCGCTGGACGAGCTGGACTCGATCTACGACCGGTATCACCAGGTCGCGCGGCTGTCCAAGCACGCGGGCGGCATCGGGCTGTCGTACTCCCGGGTCCGTGCCCGCGGCTCCCTGATCCGGGGCACCAACGGCCACTCCAACGGCATCGTGCCGTTCCTCAAGACCCTCGACGCCTCCGTCGCCGCGGTGAATCAGAATGGCCGGCGCAAGGGTGCGGCGGCGGTGTATCTGGAGACGTGGCATGCGGACGTCGAGGAGTTCCTGGAGCTCCGTGACAACACGGGCGAGGACGCCCGCCGCACCCACAAT
>NZ_VCLA01000192.1:235296-270798 GCF_009600885.1 Streptomyces jumonjinensis | reverse complement strand
GCCGCCGTCGCGAAGAACATGAACGCCTCGCTGGAGATGCCCACGGCCACCTCCGTGCGCGCCGTCCCGGTGAAGCTGCTCTTCGACAACCGCATCGTCATCAACAACCACCTCAAGCGCGCCCGGGGCGGGAAGGTCTCCTTCACCCACCTCATCGGCTACGCGATGGTGCAGGCCCTCAAGGCCATGCCGGCGATGAACTACTCCTTCGCGGAGAAGGACGGCAAGCCCACCCTCGTCAAGCCGGAGCACGTCAACTTCGGTCTCGCCATCGACCTGGTCAAGCCCAACGGCGACCGCCAGCTCGTCGTCGCGGCGATCAAGAAGGCCGAGACGCTGAACTTCTTCGAGTTCTGGCAGGCCTACGAGGACATCGTCCGCCGCGCCCGCGGCAACAAGCTGACGATGGACGACTTCACCGGGGTCACCGTCTCGCTGACCAACCCGGGCGGCCTGGGCACCGTGCACTCCGTGCCGCGGCTGATGCCCGGCCAGTCGGTGATCATGGGCGTCGGCTCGATGGACTACCCCGCCGAGTTCCAGGGCACCTCCCAGGACACCCTGAACAAGCTGGGCATCGCCAAGGTCATGACGCTGACGTCGACCTATGACCACCGGGTCATCCAGGGCGCGGCCTCCGGCGAGTTCCTGCGGATCGTGGCGAACTTCCTCCTCGGCGAGCAGGGCTTCTACGACGACATCTTCGAGGCGCTGCGCATCCCCTACGAGCCGGTCCGCTGGCTCAAGGACATCGACGCCTCGCACGACGACGACGTCACCAAGGCCGCCCGGGTCTTCGAGCTGATCCACTCCTACCGGGTGCGCGGCCATGTCATGGCCGACACCGACCCGCTGGAGTACCGCCAGCGCAAGCACCCCGACCTCGACATCACCGAGCACGGGCTCACCCTGTGGGACCTGGAGCGCGAGTTCGCGGTCGGCGGCTTCGCCGGCAAGTCGCTGATGAAGCTCCGCGATGTGCTCGGCGTGCTCCGCGACTCGTACTGCCGCACCACCGGCATCGAGTTCATGCACATCCAGGACCCCAAGCAGCGCAAGTGGATCCAGGACCGCGTCGAGCGCCCGCACTCCAAGCCGGAGCGCGAGGAGCAGCTGCGGATCCTGCGCCGGCTGAACGCCGCGGAGGCGTTCGAGACCTTCCTCCAGACCAAGTACGTCGGTCAGAAGCGGTTCTCGCTGGAGGGCGGCGAGTCCGTCATCCCGCTGCTGGACGCGGTCATCGACTCGGCCGCCGAGTCCCGTCTCGACGAGGTCGTCATCGGCATGGCCCACCGCGGCCGGCTGAACGTCCTGGCGAACATCGTCGGCAAGTCGTACGCGCAGATCTTCCGCGAGTTCGAGGGCAACCTCGACCCGAAGTCGATGCACGGCTCCGGCGATGTGAAGTACCACCTGGGCGCCGAGGGCACCTTCACCGGACTGGACGGCGAGCAGATCAAGGTCTCGCTGGTCGCCAACCCCTCCCATCTGGAGGCCGTCGACCCGGTCCTGGAGGGTGTCGCCCGCGCCAAGCAGGACGTGATCAACAAGGGCGGCACGGACTTCACCGTGCTGCCGGTCGCCCTGCACGGCGACGCGGCCTTCGCGGGCCAGGGCGTCGTCGCCGAGACGCTGAACATGTCGCAGCTGCGGGGCTACCGCACCGGCGGCACCGTCCACGTCGTCATCAACAACCAGGTCGGCTTCACCGCCGCCCCGGAGTCGTCGCGCTCCTCCATGTACGCCACCGACGTGGCCCGCATGATCGAGGCGCCGATCTTCCATGTGAACGGCGACGACCCGGAGGCATGCGTCCGGGTGGCGCGGCTCGCCTTCGAGTTCCGCCAGACGTTCAACAAGGACGTCGTGATCGACCTCATCTGCTACCGCCGCCGCGGTCACAACGAGGGCGACAACCCGCAGTTCACCAACCCGCAGATGGTGGCGCTGATCGACAAGAAGCGCTCGGTGCGCAAGCTCTACACCGAGTCGCTGATCGGCCGTGGCGACATCACGCTGGAAGAGGCGGAGCAGGCGCTCCAGGACTTCCAGGGCCAGCTGGAGAAGGTCTTCGCGGAGGTCCGCGAGGCCACCAGCCACCCGGCCCCGGCGCATGTCCCGGACGCGCAGGCCGAGTTCCCGGTGGCGGTCACCACGGCGATCTCCCAGGAGGTCGTGAAGCGGATCGCCGAGTCCCAGGTGAACATCCCCGACCACATCACCGTCCACCCGCGGCTGCTGCCGCAGCTCCAGCGGCGTGCCTCCTCGGTGGAGGACGGCACGATCGACTGGGGCATGGGCGAGACGCTGGCCATCGGCTCGCTGCTGATGGAGGGCACCACGGTCCGGCTCTCCGGCCAGGACACCCGCCGCGGCACCTTCGGCCAGCGCCACGCGGTCCTGGTCGACCAGGAGACCAACGAGGACTACACCCCGCTGCTCTACCTCACCGACGAGCAGGCCCGCTACAACGTGTACGACTCGCTGCTCAGCGAGTACGCCGCGATGGGCTTCGAGTACGGCTACTCGCTGGCCCGCCCGGACGCGCTGGTCATGTGGGAGGCGCAGTTCGGCGACTTCGTCAACGGCGCGCAGACCGTGGTGGACGAGTTCATCTCGTCGGCCGAGCAGAAGTGGGGCCAGACCTCCGGCGTCACCCTGCTGCTGCCGCACGGCTACGAGGGCCAGGGCCCGGACCACTCGTCCGCCCGCCCGGAGCGGTTCCTCCAGATGTGCGCGCAGGACAATATGACGGTCGCCATGCCGACGCTGCCGTCGAACTACTTCCATCTGCTGCGCTGGCAGTCCCACAACCCGCACCACAAGCCGCTGATCGTCTTCACCCCGAAGTCGATGCTGCGTCTGAAGGCGGCGGCGTCGAAGGCGGAGGAGTTCACCACCGGCGGCTTCCGCCCGGTGATCGGCGACGCCTCGGTGGACCCGGCGGCCGTGCGCAAGGTCGTCTTCTGCTCCGGCAAGGTCTACTACGACCTGGACGCCGAGCGGACCAAGCGCGGAGTGACGGACACGGCGATCATCCGGCTGGAGCGGCTGTACCCGCTGCCGGGCGCGGAGCTCCAGGCGGAGATCGCCAAGTTCCCGAACGCCGAGAAATACCTGTGGGCGCAGGAGGAGCCGGCGAACCAGGGTGCGTGGCCGTTCATCGCGCTGAACCTGATCGACCACCTGGATCTGGCCGTCGGCGCGGACGTCCCGCACGGCGAGCGGCTGCGGCGCATCTCGCGCCCGCACGGCTCGTCCCCGGCGGTGGGCTCGGCCAAGCGGCACCAGGCGGAGCAGCAGCAGCTGGTGAGCGAGGTCTTCGACGCCTGACGCACAGGCGCTGAAAGCTGAAGGCTGACCGAGGGGCCGGTACCGCGAGGTACCGGCCCCTCGGCCGTCTCTGCGGGGGTACGGGGACTCAGCCCAAGGCCCAGCCCAGGCCCGGCTCAGCCACAGTCCCGGGCTCAGGCTTCCTCCGCCAGACGGGCCGTCTCCAGGCGGTCGACCTCCTGGCGGATCAGATCGGCCGCGTCCGAGCCGGCCGTCGTCAGCAGCCAGAGCACCGCCCGGTGCTCCTCCAGGGCGCGCTCCGGGCCCGCCGTCCGCTCCAGCCGGCCCGCGCGCGCCCACTGCGCGGTGACCGCGTCCCTCGGCAGCCCGCCGAGCGCCCGCTCGGCCTGCCGGTAGTACGTCACCGCCGTATGCAGCCGGGAACGGGACGCCGTACGCGTCGCGAGCAGCGCGCACGCCACCGCCCGGGCCCACCACGCGCAGGCCGCCAGCTTCGCCTCCGCCGCCCCGCGCGCCGCCGCCCCCAGCACCCAGTCCGCCTCATGCAGATCGGCGGTCTTCTCATCGGCCCGGAACCGCTCGATATACGCCTGTCCCAGCAGCGCCCGGCGGCGCGCGAGCTCCGGATCCGGGCCCGCGGTCTCCTCGATCGCGCCGCGCAGCGCCCGTACCGCCGCGTGGACGTCGGCCGGGGTGTCCTTGTCGACGCCCCGCTCGGTCAGCTGCCGCCCGAGCGCGGTGAGCACGGCCGCCCGCACCGGGTCGTGCCACGACAGCAGCGGCAGCGCCTCCGTCCAGGCCGCGATGGCGGAGTCGCGGTGCGTCCAGCTGCCGGTGGCGACGTACCGCTGGTCCAGCAGTCCCGCCATCCGCAGCAGAATGTGCGCCTGTGTCTCCCTGTCCCCGCCCACATTGCGGCGTGCCTGGTCCAGGGCCTGGAGGATGCGCAGCCTGGTGTCGTCGTCGGGGCGCTCGTCGGCGAACTCGATGGCGTCGGCGTAATCCAGCCATGCCTGGCAGAGCTCGGTCTGGTCGACGGCGTCCCAGTCGATGCCGTCGATGCCCGCGTGCAGATCGTCCCCGGCCCGTTCGGCGTAGGCGCGCGAGGCGGCCCGGTCCAGCTCGCGGGGGGCCACCGGCCCCTCGCCGCGCAGGTGGCGGGCGAGTTCCAGCAGCAGTCCGCCCCGGATCAGCAGCGCCGACTCGCGGCGCTCATCGGTGCGCAGCTCCGCGAGCGCCGGGGGCACGTCGTCCTCCATGAGCAGCGGTACGACGTCGACGGCGGTCCGGACGGTCGCGGTGAACCAGTCGCCCGGCCCGAGGGGGCCGCGCAGACCGTGGGGGGCGCCGAGCACCGCGAGCCGTCGCAGCACCCGGATCCGGGCGGAGGCGGCGGCTTCCGTGAGTCCGCCGGGCCAGCTGTGCGGGGAGTCGGTCAGCTCGGTGAGGCTGCTGTCGGCCGCCGCGAGCAGTACGGCGGCCACCGGGCCGGCCTCGTCTCCCCGCTGCACCCTGGCCCATTCGGGGGCGAGCCCCGCGCCGAGCCGGCCGGCGGCGACTTCCTCGGCCATGGCCTCCAGGATCCGCGCCAGGGTCAGCTGGGCGCGCGGCGGTCCGCCGGAGATCGCGTTCTGCGCCGCGTCGAGCGCCTCGGGCAGATCCTCCGGCAGCGGGCGCACCAGCCAGCGCCGGAGCAGGGCGTCGGCGAGCTCCTCGTAGAGCCCGGCCCGTTCGGTGGTGCGCCGTTCGGCCTGGGCGGCCGAGCCGAGCAGTCCGATCGCCGCGTCGAGATCGCTGACGGTGCCGTGTTCGCCGAAGTGGGTGAGGCAGACGCGGGCCCTGGCGACCAGGCCGGCCGTGCCTTCCTTGGGCGGCTGGCCGCAGGGCGCGGGCGGCCGGTTCGCGCCGAGGCGGCGCAGCACCTGGGCGGAGACCTGGGCGAAGGCCCGGAGCCGGCGGCTTTCCGGTCCGGCGGGGGGCTGGGGGCGCGGGTCGACCGCGCCGGTGAGGAAGGCTGCGGCCATGGCGGGGAAGTTCCGTGCCGTGCGCCCGTAGCGGGACTCGACGTACTCGGAGCAGTGTTTGAGCACCAGGGCGGCGCTGCCCGCGCCGAGCTGGCCGAGGAGTTCCTCGCGCACCCCGTCGAGAAAGGCGTAGGACGGGCCGCCCTCATCGCCGCCGGGGCCGTTCTCGTCGCGTCGCAGCAATCCGCTGAGCAGCACTTCGGCCAGGACGTCGGGGCCGCTGCGCCCCAGCATGGCGCGCTGGACGAGCCGCATCACGGGCAGCAGCAGGGGCACGGCGGAGAGATAGACGGCGAGCTGGGCGGCGGCGGGCGACGCCGTTCTGCGGAAGAGGCGTACCCGGTCGGCGGGGGCGAGGCGCTGTGCCTGGCGGGGGCGGGCGACGGCGGGCTGATGGCGGCGGAGCACGATCGCGGCGGCGGCGCCCAGGGTCTGTCCGGTGCCGCCCGCGATCAGCCGGGTCCATGCCTCGAAGGAGGAGCGGCGCAGCGCGAGCACGGGGACGGGGATGCCGCGGGTGACGGCCGTGCCCTGCCCGGGGGTGAACTCCAGCCGTCCGGCGGGTCCCTCACGCCGTCGCAGCAGCCCGGGGCGGGCGGGCAGATGGGTACGTCCCCACATGCGCTGGGGCAGCGGCTGGACGACGGCGACGGGCGCGGTCGACGCCCAGGTGTACAGGAGCCGCTGCATCCGGCCGCTGCGCCACAGGGGGCCCGCGCAGTCGCTGAGCACCACGGTGAGCTGGCGTCCGGTGGGGTCGCCGAGCTGGGCGGGCACGGGGCCGCGGTCGCCGATGCGGTGGACGGCGATCTCGCGGAACGCTCCGGCGCGTTCGCAGATCTGGCGCAGCTCTTCGAGTGCGTCGCCCCAGACGACGTTGGAGCTGGATTCGTCCATGACGAGGGCGAGGCGGGCCTCGCGGCGGTGGACGGTGGAGAGGACGGGTACGAGGAGTCCGGTGTCGGCGGCGCGGTCGGCGGTGGCGCTCTCGTCCAGTTCGCGGCGGACCAGGCTGACGGGCGGGCGGTAGCGCTGGAGGGGCCGGAGGGAGCGCTCCAGGGCGGGGGCGTCGGTCAGGGCGGCGGGCACGGGGACGGGGACCCGGCGCAGCGGTCCGCCGCCGGGCCCGGTGCCGTAGCCGTCCGACGGCGGGTCGGGGGCGTAGAGGCCGATGGGGGTGGAGGGCGAGGGCGGGATGCGGAAGCCCGTGGGCGGGAAGGGCTCGGGGCCGGCGGCGGGGGGCGGTTCGCCGGTCCATGCGGGGGGCGGTTCCCCGGGGCGGGCGGCGACCGGGGCGGTCGGGGGGACGTAGCGGGCGAGCCAGAGGGCGTCGGCCAGCTCTCCGGCGGTGGGCTGGAGCTCGGCTTCGCGGAGCCGGGCGATGAGGGCGGTGAGGGGCGCGAGGGCGGCGGGGGTCATGGGGCCGGGCGGGGCCGGGGCCGGGCCGTACGAGGTCTGCCCGGAGGTGTGGGAACGCTGCCCGGGACCGTAGCCGTACGGCGGCCGTCCGCGTCCAGGGGGCGGCTGGGGGCGTCCGGGCGGGGGCATCCGGTCACCGCTGCCGGGTGTCGAGCGGGCGCATCAGCAGTCCGGCGATCTCCTCGCGCCGTCCCTGCTCCGCCCGCACCGTGTGCTGGGTGAGGTAGATCGCGTTGAGCAGCTGATCGGTGGGGCGGAGTTCGCCGTCGCCGTCCTCGCTGATGAACCGGTTGATCAGATCGAGGTTCCGCTCGTCGGCCCCGGCCCCGAAGTGGGCCTGCACCATCGCGGCAAGCCGTGCGTCGCGCGGCGGGTCGAGATGGAGATGGATGCAGCGGCGCAGCAGCGGCGCGGGGAAGTCCCGTTCCCCGTTGCTGGTCATCACCACGAAGGGGAAGGCATGGCAGCGGATCCGGCCGCCGCGCACCGGCGCCCGCCGTCCGTCGTCGGTGAGCACCCGTACGTCGTTCTGGCCCGGCCGGTCGGCCATCCGCTCCAGCTCCGGAAGGGCGAACTCCCCTTCCTCCACCACATTCAGCAGATCGTTGGGCAGATCGATGTCGCTCTTGTCGAGTTCGTCGATGAGCAGCACCCGGGGCCGTTCGGCCGGGAGCAGCGCGGTGCCGAGCGGGCCGAGTCTGATGTACCGCCCGATGTCGTCGGGTTCGCGGCGTTCGCGCTCGGCCAGCTGGGCGTCCTGGAGGCGGCCGATGGCGTCGTAGGTGTAGAGGCCGTCCTTGAGCTCGGTGCGGCTGACGACGGGCCACTGGAGGACGCGGCCGAGGCCGAGTTCGTAGGAGATGGAGTGCGCGAGGGTGGATTTGCCGCAGCCGGGCTCCCCGGTGACCAGCAGGGGGCGGCGGAGATAGAGGGCGGCGTTGATGAGTTCGAGCGCGCGGCCGTCCTGGGCGGGCGGGGTCCCGACCCGCGCGCCGAGCCGCCGGGTGGACGAGGTGTCGATGGGGGGTGCGGGGTCGGGCAGCGGCTCCCCGGAGAAGGCACGCCAGGGCGGGGGCGGCGGCAGTGCGCGGATCCGGTGCGGGTCGGGCGCTCCGACGCCGCGGTAGATCAGCCAGTCGTCCATCGCTCGCTCCTCGTTGACGGCCGGGCGGACCGGTGGCGGGCAACGCCGTTTATGTACCCACGGCTCCGGGCTCCCATTGCCCGGTCGCGCGATCTCTTGCCCGGCTCCCTCCGGGGGGTCGCGCTCTGCTCACGGGGAGTCCACGGGTCCGCCGCCGTCGCCGGGCAGCGGGCGGTCCGGGTCGTCGTAGAGGAGGGCGACTCCCTCGGCCCAGTGGCCGCCGTTCCGTGATCCGCTGATGTCGTCCCTGATGCGGCGCAGCCGGTCGGGAAGCTCCAGTGGATCGGCCGCCTGTTCGAGGAATCGGGCCGCGCCGTCGTGGAGCCGCTCGCAGAAGTCGGTACAGCCGTGATCGGGGTGACCGTCGGTGTGCCAGAGGGCTACTCCGTACCCCGCGTCCAGGGCCATGCGCATCGCCCGGCGGCCGACGCCGCTGCCCGCGGGCCGGCAGAGGACGGGCACGGCGGACGGCCCCATCTCCTCGAAGTGCCGGGCCCGGGGGACCTGGCGCGGCGGGGGCGTACGGACCGCGGTGAGCGCTCCGGAACGCTCCATCTCCCGCCATCGGCGCACCCAGACGGCGTCCGGTTCGCCTCGTCTCGTGATATCGCGCAGCACCACCATCCGGCGTACCCCGATATACGCGGGATGGTGGAGCCGGGCCATCTCGGTGAGCTGCCAGCGGTGTACGGCGGTGTCGAAGTGCTCGGCGGGGAGGGCCACTTCCAGCGGTGCGGGCGTGCCGGGTGAGTCCACCGAGGCGAAGACCTCGGCGAGCGGCCCGCGCAGCCGCCGTACCAGCCGCTCGGGCGGTACGCCGTCGCCGTGCTGCTCCTCGTGGAGGGGCTCGTTGAGGTCATGGCCGTCGTCGACCCGGACCCGCCAGTAGAAGCGGGGGGCGACGGCGTCGGCGACGGGTTCCAGCTCCACGATGACGATCGCCGAGCCGTCGCCGAGCCGGGGGTAGCGGACACCGAGCCGGGAGAGTCCCGAGGGGCCGGCCGGACGGCCGATCCCGGGCGGCAGGCTCGCCTGGGTGACCACGGTGTGCACGATCCGGGACACGTCCTGGAGCCGGTGGGCCACCCAGTCGGCGAGCGCGGCGGGGTCGCCGCCGCGGTCGCGTTCGTACTCCACCACCAGCTGGAGATAGTGCAGCGCGGCGATGGCGGCGACGGGCCGGCCCGCCTCGTACAGCAGGCCGTGGCCGTCCCGCCAGGCGTGCGGCGGCAGCTGGCCGGGCGGGGCGGCGACCGAGCCCCGGGCCTTCTTGGCGAGCTCGGCGACGGGTCTGATGCCGTCCGGCGGGGGTACGGAGCTCAGCAGCGCGAGCGCCTCGCGCCGGTCGCGGGGGCTCCACTGGTCGCCTCCGGTGTGCACTCCGGCGCCGGGCAGCTGGTGCTGGCGTTCGATCCAGTTATGCCCGGTGATCTTCGGGGACTGGCCGTGCCAGCGGTCATGGGCGGCCATCAGCCGCTGGTAGACGGGGCCGAAGCGGCGGAGCGCGGTGGCCGCGATGGCCATTCCGCCGTCGCGGCCCGCCCGCCGGGATTTGAGGACGCCGACGACCGAGCCGGTATGGACGTCGAGTACGGGAGAGCCGGAGCCGCCCTTGGGGAACTCGGCCTCGGGCACGAAGCGCATGCCGTAGTCGTCGTCGAAGCCGTTGATCCGGGCGGTGGCCTTCCAGCGGACGGCCCGGCGGTCGGCGCGGGGCCGGTATCCCTGGACGACGCCGCGCCCGCCGGGGTGGTCGGTGCGGTCGGTGAGCCAGACGCACTCGTGCTCGACGCCGGAGTCCAGTACGCGGACCAGGGCGAGGTCCGCTTCCACCGGGACGCTCTGCGCGGCCGGCTCTCCGTCGAGCAGCCAGTGATCGAGCCGGGCGTCGAGGGGTTCGCCGCCGTTCACCTCGCTCCCGCTGAGCTGAAAGACCCGGCCCGGGTCGCCGCGGAGATGGGGCGCGAGGACATGGGCGCAGGTCAGCACCCATCCGGGGGCGACGAAGAAGCCGGTGCCCCACATCGCGGGCTCCTCGGGTCGGGCGGAGGCGAAGTGGACGACGGCGGCGCGGGTGAGGGCGTCGATGACGGAGTCGGAGTCGGTCATGACGCGGAGACAGGGTCATGGGGCCCGGACCGGCGCGACTGCCGGGGCGCGAAGCCGGGGCCCTGGGGCTCCGCGCCTTGGTCCGCCCGCTGCTCCTTGAGCTGCCAGACCAGGGTGACCTGCACCGATGCCTTAGCCTCCCCTGACGCGAGCACGGCGAGCGCGCCGCCGGACTTGGCGGTCAGCTCGATCCCGAAGGAGACGCTCGCCTCATCGGGCCCGGCGGCGGCCACCGCTTCGAGGACCGCCGCGCCGACCCCGCCGATCAGCTCGTTCAGCTGCCGCACCCGGGCGGCGGCGCTCTCGGCGACGCCCACGTCCTCGTCGTCCTCGCCGTATCCGTCACCGGGCGCGGAGAGCCGGGCGTGCACCACCGCGCCCCCCGGCAGTTCTATCCGCTGGACCCGTCCGCTCACGGCTGCCCCCGCTCTCGACGCCCGACTGCGCCCGACTACCCCTGTACGTACCGCATCCGCGCCCGGTCTGAACGGCGAGCGGCCCGCCGCCCCGTCCCGTCGCGGGCGGGCCTTCCCCGTCGCCGTAGTCTGAAGACGTAGTCCCCCGTCTGTCCCAGGAGCATGTCTTGTACTTCACCGATCGCGGCATCGAGGAGCTGGAGAAGCGGCGTGGCGAGGAGGAGGTCACCTTCGAGTGGCTCGCCGAGCAGCTGCGTGCCTTCGTCGATCTGAACCCCGACTTCGAGGTCCCGGTGGAACGGCTGGCCACCTGGCTGGCACGCCTGGACGACGAGGACGAGGACGACGAGTAGCTGAACTCAGGCCGCCGGCCCGGACCAGGGCAGTCGCCGGCGGGCCACCACACCGTTGACGATCAGTACGGCCCCGGCGGCGGTCCAGCCGGGGCTGTGCCGCCGGAGCCCGAAGAGGGCCAGCGGCACCCCCACCGCGAGCTGTGCGGCCCCGAGCGCTTTGGCGTACTCATGGGAGCGTTCCCGCCGGTCGCGCAGCCAGTGGTCGAGCCCCTCCTCGACGGCGTTGAGCTCCGCCCGTACGGCATCGCGCCAGCCCGCCCATTCGACCGTCTCCGCCCCCAGGGCGCGGGCGGTGGCGCGCAGCGCGTCCGCCGACTCCCCGGGGGCGAGCCCCGGCGGCAGCCTCAGTCCGGCCCTCGCGAGCACGGCGACCAGGCCGAGCAGCCTGGCCCGGCCGTCCGACGCGTTGTCGGGCCGGGTCAGCGGCTCCAGGGACTGCACATCCAGTACGGGGTCGAGCCCGAGGCGGTCCGCGAAGGTGTGCATGGCCTCCTCCTCGCCCGCCGGGGTGCCGTCCTTGAGCCAGACGTATCCGACGGGTCTGCGGAATCCGGAGGCGAGGGTGAATCCGGTCCGGTCGCCGTCCCACCACAGAGCGAGCGCGGGCCGGTTGACGGCGACGGACACGGCCGACGCCCAGCCGGCGACCACCCGGTCGACGGGCTCGCCGCCGTCGCGCCAGGGCTTTCCCTCGGGCACCAGAACGCTCCACTCCCCGGCCGGGGCCAGCAACTGCGTCTCCCGCAGCAGATGGGCCGGAGGCCGTACGGCGGAGAGATCGGCCCGGCAGAGCAGCAGTGCGCCCACGGGTGTCGCGTTCATGGAACTCACGCTAGGGCAGTTTCCCCCGATATGACGCCTTATGGACGGCCGGGTGTCATCATCCCGTCCTTGAACATCACCTATTCGCGATATATCGTATTGACAAGAGACGCGATATATTGCGTCGTGGTCCATCCGTCCGGCTGGGGAGGTCAGCGTCATGACAGAGTCGACGTGGGAGGTCGCGGAGCCGCGGAAACTCACCTTCGACGAGCCGGTGACGGCGCTCGATGTGCGCGTCGTCAACGGCACGGTGAATGTGGTGGGCACCGATGAGGGCTCCGCCCGGCTGGAGGTCTCCCAGATCACGGGCCCCCCGCTGAAGGTGACCCGGCAGGGCTCCACGCTCACCGTCGCCTATGACGATCTGCCCTGGAAGAGCTGGCTGAAGTGGCTCGACCGCAAGGGCTGGCACCGTGAGGTCACGGTCTCGCTCGCGGTTCCGGCCGCCGCCGCCGTGAAGGTCGGGGTCGTGGGAGCCGGTGCGGTGATCTCCGGCATCCGCGGGACCGCGTCCGTGCGGAGCGTCAGCGGGGACGCCACCCTGGTGCGGCTCTCCGGGGACGTCCAGGCCGAGACGGTGTCGGGGGATCTGGAGGCCCAGTCCATGACCGGCGGTCTGCGCTACAACTCGGTGTCCGGGGATCTGACGCTGATCGAGGGCGCGGCGGGAGCGTGCGTACGGGCCGAGTCGGTCAGCGGGGACATGCTGATCGATCTCGCCGCCCATGAGGACGGCACGCCCCGGCCCGCCGACATCAGGCTCAGCACCGTCTCGGGCGAGGTCGCGATCCGGCTGCCGCATCCGGCGGACGCGGAGGTCGAGGCGAACACGACGAGCGGGTCCGTCTCCAACGCGTTCGAGGATCTGCGGGTCAGCGGCCTCTGGGGGGCCAAGAGGGTCACCGGCCGGCTCGGCCCCGGCAAGGGCACCCTCCGGGCCACCACGATGTCGGGCTCGATCGCGCTGCTGCGCAGGCCCGCCGGGGAAGAGGACGAACCGGAGGCCCCGGTCGCCCCCGACGCCGGCTCCACCGGAAAGGTGCTCTGAGATGCCGCCTGTATTCGCCCATGGCCGACTGCGCCTGTATCTGCTGAAGCTCCTGGACGAGGCCCCCCGCCATGGGTACGAGGTGATCCGGCTGCTGGAGGAGCGTTTCCACGGCCTGTACGCCCCCTCGGCCGGCACGGTCTACCCCCGGCTGGCCAAACTGGAGGCCGAGGGCCTGGTCACCCATGCCACCGAAGGGGGCCGCAAGGTCTATTCGATCACCGACGCCGGCCGGGAGGAACTGGCCGGACGCAGTGGTGAGCTGGCGGATCTGGAGGTGGAGATCCGGGAGTCGGTCTCCGAGCTGGCGGCGGAGATCCGCGACGATGTGCGCGGTGCCGCGGGGAAGCTGCGCAGCGAGATGCGGGCGGCGGCGTCCCGGACCAGGACCACGCCCCGCGCGGAGAACGAGGAGTGGCGCAAGGTCACCCATGAGTGGCAGGAGCAGGCCCGCCGCGCCCGGGAGGAGGCCCAGCAGGCCCGCCGCCAGGCGAAAGAGGCCCAGGACTCGGCACGCCACGAGATGCAGCGGATCGCCAAGCAGGTCCAGGACCAGGTGCAGGACCACTTCACCCGGGGCGACTGGCCGACCGGGGTCCGCGAGGGCCTGTCGGAGCTGACGGCGCAGCTGAGCGGCCTGGCGAAGCACGGCATGTCCTGGCCCCCGAAGCCGGACCCCTCCGGCCCCACACCCCCTGCTCCCTCCACCACCCCGGACCCGTCGGACGCCCCCGAAGCCCCTGCCCCGGACCCGGTCGCCGAGTGGCCGCGAGACCTGGCCCGTACCGGCGACCCGGCCCGCGACCTGGACCGTCTCCTGGACCGCTTCCGGGACGACATCCGCGACGCGGCCCGGGACCACGGCGTCACGGAAACCCAGCTCGCCGAGGCCCGCCGCCACCTGTCGTCGGCGGCGGCACATATCGCGGCGGCGCTGCATACGGGCGACCGGAAGTAGCAGCGGCCGAACCAGCCGGGCAGCCGAGCCACCCACAGCAGCCGCCCGGCGGGAGGGGCCCGCACGGCCCGGCACACGGTCCGGGCGGGGCGGGTTGAGTCTCATGGGAGGGGGCCGCGCTCCCCAGCGACTGGGCCCGCTTCGTACGGCCGGGATCGGCGGCGGGCGGTTTCGACTTCATGGGAGGGGGCCGCGCAGGGGTGGTGCCGGGACGTAAAACGTGATTTTGTGGCGCAAAGGAGGCCCGCCATCAAACAGGGACTGGAAACGCGCCGTAAATCATGAGTCCCGGCACCACCCCGGAGCGGACCCCGGACCCCAGCACACCGCACCCAGCCCACACCGAAGCACCCGAAGCAGACCCCGCACCCCAACCCCGAAGCACCCTCGGAGCGGACCCCGCACCCACCCCACCGACAGGCGTCAACCTTGATTGAAAGTTACGGGGTCGCCTCCGGGACGGCCGCCCCGAGAGGACAGCCGTCCCAAGGCCGGCCGTCGCTACGGAGTCAGCACCACCTTCCCGAACAGCCCGCCGCCCGCCATCCGTTCGAACCCCTCCCGGGCCCGGTCCAGCGGAAGCACCTCGTCGATCACCGGCCGCACCCCGGTCGCGGCGCAGAAGGAGAGCAGATCCTCCAGCTCGTCCCGGGACCCCATGGTCGAGCCCACGATCTTCAGCTCCAGAAAGAAGATCCGGGTCAGCTCGGCGTGCGAGGGCCGGTCGCCGCTGGTCGCGCCCGAGATCACCAGAGTGCCCCCGGGCCGCAGCGACTTGACCGAGTGCGACCAGGTGGCCGCACCGACGGTCTCGATCACCGCGTCCACCCGGCGGGGCAGCCGGGCCCCCGGCGCGTACGCGCCCTCCGCGCCCAGCTCCACGGCCCGCGCGCGTTTGGCCTCGTCGCGGCTGGTGGCGTACATCCGCAGCCCGGCCGCCTTCCCCAGCACGATCGCGGCGGTCGCCACTCCCCCGCCCGCGCCCTGGACCAGTACGGAATCACCGGGCCGCACCCCGGCGTTGGTGAAGAGCATGCGGTAGGCGGTGAGCCAGGCGGTCGGCAGACAGGCCGCCTCCTCGAAGCTCAGCTCCGCCGGCTTGCGCAGCACATTCCAGGTCGGTACGGAGACCTGTTCGGCGAAGGTGCCCTGATAGCGCTCGGTGAGGATGGAGCGCGGCTCATCGGGCCCGACGCCATGGCCGCTCTGGCCGATGACGGAGTGGATCACCACCTCATTGCCCTCGGGGTCCACCCCGGCGGCGTCACAGCCGAGGATCATGGGGAGCTTGTCCTCGGCGAGACCGACGCCCCGCAGGGACCAGAGGTCGTGATGGTTGAGGGAGGCGGCCCGGACGGTGACGGTGGTCCAGCCGGGGCGTTCCTGAGGGGCCGGGCGCTCTCCCAGCTCCAGGCCGTCGAGCGGGCTGTCACGGTCGATACGGGCGGCGTAGGCGGCATACATGGCCCGACCCTAGGCCGGAGCGGCCCGCGAGGGAACGGTGCCGGGGCACGAGAAGGGCCCGCGCCCCAGGACGCGAGCCCGGGACGCGGGCCCAGGACGCGAGCCCGGGACGCGCCCCCAGGCCGGGCACCGCACCCAAAGGCGGCCCCCGACCCGTACCCAACGCCCCCGCGCCAGACGCCCGCGCCGAACGCTCCAACGCCAGGCACCCGCGCCAAACGCCCTACCGCCGAGCGACCCCCTCGGCCCGTGCCGCCGCCGCGACGGCGGCCGTCACCGCAGGGGCGACGCGCTCGTCGAACGGCGACGGGATGACCCGGTCGGCGGACAGCTCGTCGGCCACCACATCCGCCAGCGCGTCAGCCGCCGCGATCTTCATCCCCTCGGTGATCCTGGACGCCCGCACCTGGAGCGCGCCCGCGAAGATGCCGGGGAAGGCCAGCACATTGTTGATCTGGTTGGGGAAGTCGCTGCGGCCGGTCGCCACCACCGCCGCGTACTTGTGCGCGACATCGGGGTGGATCTCCGGGGTGGGGTTGGCCATGGCGAAGACGAAGGCGCCCGGGGCCATGGAGGCGACCGCCGCCTCCGGCACCGTGCCGCCGGAGACCCCGATGAACACGTCCGCGCCCGCGAGCGCGGACTCCAGCGAGCCGCTGAGACCTGCCTTGTTGGTCAGCTCCGCCAGCTCCCGCTTGACCGGGGTCAGATCCTCGCGGTCCCGGCTGACGATCCCCTTGCGGTCGCTCACCGCCACATCGCCGACCCCGGCCGCCAGCAGGAACTTGGCGATGGCCACGCCCGCCGCGCCCGCGCCCGAGATCACCGTGCGCAGATCGCCCAGGTTCCGCCCGGTGAGCCGCGCCGCGTTCCGCAGGGCGGCGAGGGTCACCACCGCCGTGCCGTGCTGGTCGTCGTGGAAGACGGGGATGTCGAGCCGCTCCTGGAGCTTGCGCTCGATCTCGAAGCAGCGCGGCGCGGAGATGTCCTCCAGATTCACTCCGCCGAACGAGGGGGCGAGCCGCACCACGGTCTCGACGATCTCGTCCGCGTCGGTGGTGGCGAGCGCGATCGGCACCGCGTCCACGCCGCCGAACTGCTTGAAGAGGATCGCCTTCCCCTCCATGACCGGGAGCGACGCCTCCGGGCCGATGTCACCGAGGCCGAGCACCGCTGTCCCGTCCGTCACGACGGCGACGACCTGGGACTTCCAGGTGTAGTCATGCACCAGCTCCGGCTGCTCGGCGATCGCGCTGCACACCTTCGCGACGCCGGGCGTGTACGCCAGGGACAGGTCGTCCTTGTCGCGCACCGGCACCGTGGCCTGAACGGCCATCTTGCCGCCGCGGTGGAGCGCGAACGCCGGATCGAAGGGCTCCGCCGGAGCGCCCTCCATCCCGCCGTCCGTGTCGCTGCCGCGCTCGTCGCTACGAGGGTTGACGATCTCCGCTGCCATTGATTTGACCCCTTAAGTCTTCATCTGTTGAGGGTTTCCACTCCTGGTTGAGGAGGGGTGGGCGGGCACCGTGTCCACGCCCCGCCCTGGCGGTTGGCCGCCCGGCAGGGGGTGGTGTGAACACGCGGGCGCGCCGCACACGCGCCCTGAGCCCCGGATGAGGGGTGTAAGGATCCTTCTTACCCGACCGAGGCCGCCGGGGACGAGTCGATATTCCGGTACTGGCCTGACTCATCGCTGATTTCAGGACACGTCGGCTACGCGCCCTGAATCTGGCCTGTGCTGCACCACAGACCGCAGAACTTCCGGTCGGAAGGATGTATTCCCGTAAAAGGTCCGGTCATGATGTACCGGCCCCAGGGTGGTCGGGGGTGTCCCGTTACCCGATTTTGACATGCGCAGCCCCCTGAATGGGCTAGTCCGAATGGCAAGATGCCGAAAACACTCAAGGTCGTGACACTCCCAGACGAGTACGCGATCGGGAACAACCACGAACTGGCAGCTCACCGACCCGCCGGAGGACCTCCATCATGACCGCACGCAGGACGCGCCGCATGACCGCCGCGAAGACCCGGAAGACCCTCAATTCCCGGATCGCCGCGGTAGGCGCCATCGCGGTCGCCGGCTCCATGCTGCTGACCGGCTGTGGCGACCAGACCGACAGCAACGGGGGGACCACCGCGAAGGAGACCGGTTCCTCCGCCGCCCCGGGCAATGAGCTCAATGAGCTGCTGCCCCAGGCGATTCGGGACAAGGGTGTCGTCAAGGTCGGATCGGACATCGCCTAACCGCCGGTGGAATTCAAGGACGACTCGGGTAAAACGGTCGGTCTGGACCCGGATATCGCCGCCGCCCTCGGCAAGGAGCTGGGGGTGAAGTTCGAGTTCGAGAACGGCACCTTCGACACCCTCATCACCGGTCTGCGCTCCAAGCGGTACGACATCGCCATGTCGGCCATGTCGGACACCAAGGACCGCCAGAACGGCGTCGACTCGGAGACCGGCAAGAAGGTCGGCGAGGGCGTCGACTTCGTCGACTACTTCACCGCGGGCGTCTCCATCTACACCAAGAAGGGTGACGACAAGGGCATCAAGAGCTGGTCCGATCTGTGCGGCAAGAAGATCGTCGTCCAGCGCGGCACGGTCTCCGAGGACCTCGCCAAGGCCCAGAGCAAGAAGTGCGGCTCCAAGGGCAAGATCACCATCGAGGCCTTCGCCAACGATCTGGAGGCCCAGACCCGGCTGCGGGCGGGCGGCGCGGACGCCGGTTCCGCCGACTTCCCGGTGGCGGCGTACGCGGTGGAGACCTCGGGCGGCGGCAAGGACTTCCAGATCGTGGGCGACCAGGTCGAGGCCGCCCCGTACGGCATCGCCGTGGCCAAGGACAACGCCCAGCTGCGGGACGCGCTCAAGGCCGCGCTGGACGAGATCATCAAGAACGGCGAGTACAAGAAGATCACCGACAAGTGGGGCGTCGCCGCGGGCGCGGTGACCGAAGCGAAGGTCAACGGCGGCTCCTGACCCGGGCGCGGGACCGATGCCCCGGCCGGGCCGAGGCGCCCGGCCGGGCGCCTCCCGGCCGGAGCCGTCCCCGCCGGGCAACCGCCCCGGACCGGGAGACCCCGGCCGGGCCCCGGTCCCCCAGGTCAGCAACCGACTCGCCATCGAAAGGCTCCTTGTGACTGCCGACATCAAGAAAACAGGCCCGGAGGACGTACCACCACCGCCGGCGGCCGGACCGGAGGCCATCAGGGCCATCCCGGTGCGGCACTACGGTCGGTACGTCACCGCCATCCTCGCGATCGCCCTCTTCGGGCTGGTCGTCTACGCCTTCTCCCAGGGCGACATCAACTGGGGCACCATCCCCGAGTACTTCTTCGACGACCGCATCATCGAAGGCGTGTGGAAGACCCTGCTGCTGACGGTCCTCTCCATGGCCATCGGCATCGTCGGCGGCATCCTGCTGGCGGTGATGCGGCTGTCGAAGAACCCGGTGACCTCGTCCATCGCCTGGTTCTACATCTGGTTCTTCCGGGGCACCCCGGTCCTGGTCCAGCTCTTCGTCTGGTTCAACCTCGGCCTGGTCTTCCAGTACATCAACCTCGGCTTCTACCGGGACGAGTGGTCGGACTTCATGACCCCGCTCCTGACCGCGCTGCTGGGGCTGGGCCTCAATGAGGCCGCGTACATGGCGGAGATCTGCCGCGCCGGTCTGCTCTCGGTCGACGAGGGCCAGACCGAGGCGTCGCACGCGCTGGGCATGAGCCACAGCAAGACCCTGCGCCGGGTGGTGATCCCGCAGGCGATGCGGGTGATCGTGCCGCCCACGGGCAACGAGGTCATCAATATGCTGAAGACCACGTCGCTGGTGTCGGCGGTCCAGTACGCCGAGTTGTTCAAGTTCGCCCAGGACATCGGCAGTGCCTCCGGAGCCCCGGTGGAGATGTACTTCCTGGCCGCCGCCTGGTACCTGGTCATGACCTCGATCCTGAGCGTGGGGCAGTACTACCTGGAGCGGTACTACGCCCGCGGCTCCAGCCGCACCCTGCCGCCCACCCCGCTCCAGAAGATCCGGTCGACCGTGTTCTCGGTGCGCCGCCCGAAGGGAGTGTCCGCGTGAACGCGATGGTCAAGGCCGAGGGCGTCCACAAGTCCTTCGGACCGGTCGAGGTCCTCAAGGGCATCGATCTGGAGGTCGCCCCCCGTGAGGTCTTCTGTCTGATCGGCCCCTCCGGCTCCGGCAAGTCGACCTTCCTCCGGTGCATCAACCATCTGGAGAAGATCAGCGCCGGCCGGCTCTCGGTCGACGGCGAGCTGGTCGGCTACCGCCAGAAGGGCGACAAGCTGTACGAGCTCAAGGACAGCGAGGTCGCGCTGAAGCGCCGGGACATCGGCATGGTCTTCCAGCGCTTCAACCTCTTCCCGCACATGTCGGCGATCGAGAACGTCATGGAAGCCCCGGTCCAGGTCAAGGGCGAGTCCAAGGCCGTGGCCCGGGCCCGCGCCGAACGGCTGCTGGACCGGGTGGGGCTGGCCGACAAGGCCGGGAACTACCCCTCGCAGCTCTCCGGCGGCCAGCAGCAGCGGGTGGCCATCGCCCGGGCGCTGGCGATGGAGCCCAAGCTGATGCTCTTCGACGAGCCGACCTCCGCGCTCGACCCGGAGCTGGTGGGCGATGTGCTGGACGTGATGCGCGGACTCGCCGAGGACGGCATGACGATGGTCGTGGTGACGCATGAGATGGGCTTCGCGCGCGAGGTCGGCGACGCCCTGGTGTTCATGGACGACGGTGTGGTGGTCGAGTCCGGCCACCCCCGCGACGTCCTGACGAACCCGCGGCACGACCGTACGAAGGCGTTCCTGTCCAAGGTGTTGTAGCCGCTCCGGCGGCAGGCCGAAAGGGCGGTACGGAGGCTCCGTACCGCCCTTCGCCATGCTCCCGGAGGGGCTGCTTCAGCTGCTTCAGCTACTTCAACGCGAGCACCAGGCTGTCGGAGGGCGAGCACCAGACGGCGCGGGCCTCGCCGAACCCGGCGGCGAGCAGGGTCTCGGCGTGCCACCGCGCGGAGGGGGTCTCGCCGTCGGAGTGCTCGCCGTAGATCTCGAAGCGTTCGGCGGTGGGCCCGGCCAGCGCCGGGTCCTGGGCGGCGAGCGCCCACCATTCGGCCCAGTCCACCGCGCCCGCCTCCCGGGCGCGCGCCATCGCCGCATGGCGGTGGGCGCGCTCGGCGGCGTTGATCCGCGGGGTGGCGCGGTCGGGCATCCGGTCGGCGTTCATCAGGACCCCGCCGTCGCGGACGAGCCCGGCGAGCTGCCCGTAGAGCGTGGCGAGCGGCCCGGAGCGCAGCCAGTGCAGAGCGGTGGCGCTGAGCACGGCGTCGTACGAGTCGTACGGAAGCCCCGCGGCCCACCCGGGGTCGGTGAGGTCGGCGGTGACGAAGGCGACCCGGTCGTCGCCGGCGAAGGAGCCCCGGGCGATGGTCAGCAGCGCGGGGTCGAGATCGACGCCGGTGCTGGTCGCGTTCGGGAACCGGCGCAGGAGCCGGTCCGTGATACTTCCTGTACCGCAGGCGAGATCCAGTACGCGCGGCTCGGGGCCCACGGTGGCCTCGACCATGTCCAGCATCACCCGGAAGCGCTCCTCGCGATCGGGCATGTACCACTCCTGCTGACGGTCCCAGCTCTCCTGCCAGGCCCGCCAGTCGGTCCCCATCGCCGTCTCGGACATCGTTTCGGACACCGGAACCCCTCTGTTCGTAATACCCTTAGTGCGTCATCGTCTATTACTTCCCCGACACCGACCCTAGACCGCCGTCGGTAAGGACTACAAGTGGAACTTACCTATTACTCGGGCTATGCCGTGCGCCTGGTCAACACCGAGGAGCCGGCCCGCAACAAGGACACCCTCACCTCCGTGGAGGCCATCCGGGACCTCTTCGGCCCGTCCATGCAGGCCGCGCGGCGTGCGACCGAATCGGATGTGACCCGGTTCCGCTCCGTGCGGGGCAGGCTGCGGGCGGTCTTCGCCGCAGCCGACACCGGGGACGAGACACAGGCGGTCGATCTGCTGAACTCGCTGCTGCTGGAGTTCCCGGTCAGCCCGCAGATCTCGGGCCATGACTTCCGGGACGACGACGGCCGCCCGAAGTGGCATATGCATCTGGCAGACCATCCGTCGAACGCGACCGCAGGGTACGCGGCGATCGCGGCGATGGGGCTGGCGTTCCATCTGACGGAGTACGGAGTGGATCGGCTCGGCCTCTGCCAGGCCGCGCCGTGCCGCAACGCCTATCTGGACACCTCCACCAACCGCTCCCGCCGCTACTGCTCCGACCGCTGCGCGACCCGCGCCAATGTGGCGGCCTACCGGGCCCGCAAGCGCCTGGAGACGGAGCGGTCGCAGAGCACCGGCCTGACCGCGCCGAAGGCCCAGGAGGCGAGCGCGAGCGGCGAGCGCTGAGCGGCGGCGCGCGGCCGGTACCGGGCGCGCACCCGCCCGAGCAGCAGCTCCGGGGGGACGGCCCCGAACACCCGGCTGTCCCCCTCGGCCGCCGGATTGTCCCCGAGCACCCACCAGCCGCCCTCGCGCGGCTCCACGATCCGCTTGACGATGAGCAGATCCTGCTGGAGCGGATGGCGCAGCACGGCGATGTGTCCGGGCCGTACCCGCGCTCCGTAGTGCACCAGCAGCTGATCCCCGTGCCGGAGCGTCGGATACATCGACGGTCCCGCCACCTCGGCGACGCCGAACGGCGCCGTGGGCTCCCGGCCCTGCTCGGTCATGCGTTGCCTCCGGGTCCCAGCGTACGTTCGGCCATGGGTCCCATGGTGACCCCGGACTTTCGTCCTAAGCACCAGGGGGCACTCGCGAAAACGGCTCTCTCACGGAGTAATGTCCCCCCTTGAGAAGACGATCACGAGGAAGGACAGCTCATGCTCTCCCGCCTGTTTGCCCCCAAGGTGAAGGTCAGCGCCCACTGCGACCTTCCGTGCGGTGTGTACGACCCGGCCCAGGCCCGTATCGAGGCCGAGTCGGTCAAGGCCGTTCAGGAGAAGTACCAGGCCAACGAGGACCCGCACTTCCGCGCCCGCGCGACGGTCATCAAGGAGCAGCGCGCCGAGCTCGCCAAGCACCACATCTCGGTGCTGTGGAGCGACTACTTCAAGCCGCCGCACTTCGAGAAGTACCCGGAGCTCCACCAGCTGGTGAACGACACCCTGAAGGCCCTGTCGGCCGCGAAGGCGTCGACGGACCCGGCGACGGGCCAGAAGGCGCTGGAGCTCATCGCCCGCGTCGACGAGATCTTCTGGGAGACCAAGAAGGGCTGACCTCCGGTGAGGCCGCCCGACCCGCGCCCGCGCGGGTCGCATCGCCTTCCCGTCCGCACCCGGTCCACGGGCCGCCGAGCACGGCGGCTTCGACGGACCGGGTGCGGTTCTTCCGCGACCGTTCTCTACCGCCGGTCGTTCTCTACCGCCGGTCGTTCCGGTTCTGCCGGTCTTCCTGTCCGAGGTCCGCGATGCGGGTCAGGGCGGGCAGTGCGCGGGTGATCGCCTGTCGTTCTCCGGGGGTCAGCCGGGCGAGGAGCGGAGCCAGCTGGCGGGTGCGGTCGCGCCGGCGCGAGCGGCCTATCCGCCGGCCGGCCTCCGTGATGTGGACGAGGACGGCGCGTCCGTCGCCGGGGTCGGGACGGCGCTCCACCAGGCCGTCGCGTTCCAGCCGGGTGACCAGCTGGGTGATCCCGGGCTGGCTGACCTGCTCGGTTCTGGCCAGCTCGGTGAGGCGCATCGGGCCGCCGCCGGACGCGAGGGCGTCCAGCACGGAGAGCGTCGTGAACGACAGCTTCTCCAGGGCGGGGAGCCGGATGTAGAAGCGGTTGAAGTGCTCGATCGCCAGGGTGAGGGCGGCCGCGTCGAGGTCGCCGTCCGGGTGGCCGTCCGGGGGATTGTCCGGGATGCTGTCCGGGATATTGGGCACTCCGGAAACATATCGCGGCTTCACACAGCCGCTGAGGGTGCTGCCGGGCTTCCCGTACACCGCCCCGGCACGCCCCCCGGCCCCAGCCCCGGCTGACACGCGCCCGGCCGAACGGTTTGCTCTGTCGCCCCGGACCGGGCTGGAATGTGACATATGGACGAACAGACACTCGGCAGCCTCACGGTCCACCGGGGCCGCTTGGACGGACAACTGTATGTGCGCGCCGAGGACGTCACCGCACTGCTGCGCGGCATCGCCGACTCCTGGACCACCCACGCGGAAGCGGGCGACGCGGTGTGGGCCCCGCAGGGCCGCGCCGACATCCCGCTCGATCCCCACGCGCTGCACACCCTGGCCGAGGTGCTGACCGTCCACGCCGACCAGTTCGACGTCCAGTGCATCGCGCTGGCCGACCGCGAACCGGACGCGTAGGGCCGTACGGCTCCGCGCCCCCACCCCCGGGACACCTCGCTGCCGACCCTCCCGACTCTGGTATTTTCAGCGCCGGTTGAGCCAGGGGGGCAGCAGTTGACGGAGAACCGGACGGCGCCGGAGAACACTTCCCGGGACCTATCGCCCAGGGAGGAGTACGAGCACACGCTCGACACCGTCGTCACACCGCTGTCCGAGGCGTACTACTCCCAGCTCGTCCAGTCGGTCAGCAGCGCACGGGGCCGCGCGCAGGCCGCTCAGTCCACGATCACGCTCTTCGCGGGCGGGCTGATGGCGGCTCTGACCATCACCGCCCTGGCCGACCGTCCGCTGCCGACCCAGGGGCTCGCCATCGGCGCGGTCGCGCTGTGGCTGATCGCGGCGGTGCTGTATCTGCGCGCCGTCGCCGCGCCGATACCCGACGACGAGGACAGCTTTGTGACCACCCGCGAGGAGCTGGTCAGAAGCGTGCGGAACAAGGTGCGGCAGGAAGCCGAGGAGATCGACAAGAGGCAGCGGAAGGCCAACCTGGTGGCGGCGGTGGCCGTCGCGCTGAGCCTGGCGACCTTCACGGTCCTCATCGTGACGGATCCGCCGCCCGGTACCGCCCCCGGAAGTGTGGTGGTCGAATCCCGGTTCCGCTCCGTGCTGAGCACGGTCTGCTCGGCGAAGACGGGCGCGACCGGCTCCGTACGGGGGTCGATCGTCAAGGGTTCGCTGAAGACGCCGTTCATCGAGATCAAACCCGCGCGCGGCGTCTGCACGACGGACGGCGCGACGCTGCAACTGCCCCGGGGAAAGGTGAAGGCCGTGAGGTGGAGTGATGGCTGAGCCCGGCGGGAGCGTCCACTTCCTCTGCTTCGGGCCGCTGCCCGGGGAGCCGCCCGGCCGCGCCGCCGCCGAAGACGCCATGCGCGCCGATCTGGACCGCCTCCACGCCTCGGGGCGCCGGCTGGACGGAATCCTCGTCCTCGGCACCTCGGGCGGCTGCGGGGAGGCCCGGAGGATCGCCGAGGAGCTCCAGACCAGGGCGTTCGAGGCCCGGCCGGACGAGGACCCGCCCGTCATCGTCCCGGTGCCCGGCCCCGGGGACCGCGGCGCCACCCCCGTCGGGCCGCTGGTGGCCCATGGGCTGACCACGGGCTGGCCGCAGATCAGCCCCGGGCTGTGGCGGGGGCAGCTGGCCGACGACATCGTCCGGCCCCTCGAAACCCAGGTGTTCCCGCGGCTCGCCGAGTGGCATACGGCGGAGACCAGGGCCATCGGCGGATGGACCCGGGGTCTGCTCCCCGGCGATGGAGCCGTACGGTGGCGGTCCCATGGCCGGACCATCGGACTGGTCAGTGTGAACACCGTATTCCGGATGGTCGCCGACGAATTCCGGATGGTCGCCGACGACGCGGACGAGACCCTGGCGGGGTGCTCCCTGGAGCAGCTCGCCCAAGCGGTCGGCCAGGACTTCCCCGCATGGGCCCAGGGCAACGATCTGACCCTGCTCTGCGCGGGACGCACCGGCGCGCTGCCCGCGCTCCCGGCGGACGCCGGCGCGTCGCTCTGGGCCGTCGCGGGCGCCGGGGAGCCCGGGCGGGAGTGGGTGCTCACTCCCGGCCAGGCCGACCGGGTCCATCTTCTGCTGCGGGCCGACGCCACGGCGGACCGCGCCGCCCTGCTCGACACCGCCGCCCGCCGGACCGTCCGGCCCGTCGGAGCCGCGCGCCCGGCCGTGGCCGCGCCCCAGGTACCGGCTCCGCGCCGGTCCGAGGAGCCCTACGAGGCCAAGCCGCTGCTCGACGCCTTCTACCGGCACGCGGCGACGGCCAGAATGGCCCTGGTGCTGGTGTCGGGCCCGGACGACGACGGCACAATCGACACCGACGAGCTCAACCGCAGACTGGCCGATGCCGCCTTCGGCGCGATGCCCGAGGCCCTTCCCCCGCTCCATGAGACCTGGGCCGCCGCCCGTAACCGGCTCTCGCCGCAGCAGCTGCGGCAGCATCTCGGGGCGCTCTGCCTCCCGGCGGACCGGGAGGTGCGCACCGCTCTCCGGCTGCTGCGGGCCCCGTGGTCCTGTGTCTACGACTTCACCGGCTCCAACAGGCTCGCCATCGCCGCCCGGAGCGTCACGCCTCAGACGGTGTCCTGCGTCAACGCAGTCGAGGAGCCCCCGACGGGCAACCGTCCCGTGTTCGACGTGGTCGCCATGCACGGCCGGCCGGACGACGAGGGAAGCCTCCCGGACTTCAGCGACGCGGCCTCCGGCCCCGCCACCGACGCGCGCGGGCTCTGGTTCCGGCGGCTGAGGGCGCAGCTGCTGACCCAGCCCGTGCTGTTCATGTCGCTCTCCCCGGCCGGCCCGGCCCTGTGGGAGACGCTGCGCGCCGTCGGGTGGACGCCGGGCGAGCTGGACTTCCCCGGGTTCATCGTGACCCCGGAAGGGACCCCGGCGGATCGCGCACGGCTGCGTGAGGCCGGGCTCCAGCACATCCGGATGACCCCCGCCGCGTTCGTACGGGACCGTCTCATGCCCGGCATCCAGGCGCTGGAGGACGGCAATCGGGCGCTCACCCGGGAGCTCGCCGACGCCCAGCAGGGGGTGGGCGTGCTCAGTGTGTCCGGACTGCTGGAGAACGCGCCGGCCGGCGACCGTACGTTTCTCCAGGGCAGGGACGCCACCTGGGGCGATGTCCGGGACCGGATCGCCGCGCCGCTGTCGCTCGTCGACACCCTTCGGGCCAGGGCCGCGCGGACCGCCGAGGGTCGGTCGCCGATCATTCTGCTGAGGGGCCGGGCCGGCTCCGGCAAGACGACCGCGCTGATGCAGCTGGCCTACCGGCTGCACACCGGCGCCGACGCCGTCGGCTGGGTGGACCGGGCGGCGTCGAACCCCCCGCGCGCCATCGTCGAACAGGCCCGCGAGCAGCGCTTCGACGCCGTGTTCGTGGATGACGTACAGCTGTTCAAAGGCGGTGCGGCCCGGCTGCTGGAGGATTTGAACGGCAACGGCGAGACGCTGGTGGTGGCCGGGATCCGGACGACCCGCGAGAAGGAGATCGACGCGGCGTTCCCCGCCGAGGTCGTCAGCTCCGACGAGCTGCTCGGCGACGACGATCTCCGCGGGATCATCGAGACACTGGACAGCAACGCTCTGATCGGCGATCTGAAGCAGTTCCGGCAGATGCACCAGAAAGTCGACGAACTGCGGAAGAGATGCGATCAGGGTCTGCTCGCGGCGATGATCGAAGTGGTCTCGGGAACCCCGTTCGAGAAGCTGGTCGAGAGCGAATTCGATGAACTCGACGCCGAATCCCAGTGGGCCTATGCGTTCGTCTGCTTCTCGGACTCCGAATTGATCTTCCAGAAGCGGGGGATCGACAGGGCGGATCTGCTGGAGATCGTCGCGCTGCCGGATCAGCCCAGCCGCCGCCATCACACCGCGGTGAGACAGCTCATCAGCATGAACCTGCTGGTGCCGACGCCGGAGGGCTGGCTGCGGTGCCGGCAGCGGACCATCGCCGACACCGTCGTGGCCAAGGTCCTGAAACCGAAGAAGAGGGATCTGGAGAAGCTGGTCGGCCGGCTGCTGTATTTCTACGCGGGACGCGCAGCGCACATCAGGGACCGGAACCATATCGACCGGCGTGCCATGATCCGGCTGCTCAATCACGACACGATGCGCACCCTCGGGCTGAATCCGGAGGCCGTGCGCAGGATCTATCAGGGCTCACATCTTTTTCTGGGGAACGATCCGCACTATTGGCTGCAACGCGCCGAGTACGAGATCCAGATGGACGATCTCGATCTCGCGAGAAACCATCTGGCCGCGGCCCGTGGCTGCCAGGGCGGCGAGCAGGACTATTTCATCCGGACCGCCGAGAGCACGGTGCGGCTGCGCTCCGCCCGCCGGGACCCGGCGAGCCTGCCCCTGCGGCAGGACGCGCTGAAAGCGCTGAACGACCTCGACGACGTGGTCCGGAAGCACCGCGGCCTCGCCCGCAACGCCTTCGTGGTGCTCATCAAGGAGGGCGTCAAATGGCTGCATGAGTGCCATGCGGATCTGACGCCACGGGAGTACCGCGACGCCCTGGACCTCATCGAGGACGACATCGCCCTGGGCCAGGAGTGCATCGCCGACATCAATCAGTTCCAGGCCGCCGTGCACAGCACCGCCGTGATCCGGACGAGACTCCGCGCGACGGCGCCGGGCATTCCGCTCTGACGCCCGGCGCCCGGCGCTCTGTGCCCGCTGCCCGGCACCCGGCACCCGGCACCCGGCTCCCGGCTCCCGCCGTGCCGGTAGGCCGCACGGGTGACGGTCGAGTGGGAAGGCAGGGCCCCGGGCCGGGACAGTAGTGCCCGACAGAGCGGACAGAGTCTCGTTTCCGAGGAGTCGGGCAATGCGGTGGACCGTGCACGGGGAACGCCAGATCTACGCCAACCCCTGGGTCAGCCTCTGGCTCGCCGACGTCCAGCAGCCCGACGGCTGCCGGCTGGAGCACCATGTCGTGCGGATGCGTCATCTGGCGGTGGCCGCCGTGCTGGACGACCGGCGGCGGGTGCTGATGATGTGGCGGCACCGGTTCATCACCGACACCTGGGGCTGGGAGCTGCCCATGGGGCTGATCGAGCCCGGTGAGACACCCGAGCAGACCGCCGCCCGGGAGGTCGAGGAGGAGACCGGCTGGCGGGTCGGCGCGCTGCGTCCACTGGTGTACGCGCAGCCCGCCAACGGCATCACCGACTCCGAGCACCATGTCTTCCGCGCCGACGAGGCGTCGTACACCGGCCCGCCGACCGAGCTGAACGAGTCGGACCGCATCGAGTGGATCCCCCTCTCCCGGATCCGCGCGATGATCGGCCGACGCGAGATCGTCAGCGGCGGAAGCCTGGTCGGACTGCTGTGTCTGCTGATCGACACGGCGTCCGAAGGCCGGTAGCCGGAGGCTGTACGGGGCACGTGAGCCCAGCACGATCCGTCAGGCAGACCCTGGGGGACGGGGAGATCGCCGCTCAGGCCGCCGCCCCCGTCAGCAGTGGGCTCTTGTGCCGCAGCAGCCACTGGCGGTACGCGGCGGCCTCCGAGGCCACCTCCCGGTAGGCCGCCGCCAGATCCTCGTACACCTCCTGGTGCACCTCCTCCGTTCCCGGCGGGGAGCACAGCAGCAGCCGCACCGCGAGCGGGTCGCCCCGCAGTGGGCGGACCGCCATGTCCTCGCGCGGGCGGGAGGTCGGCTGGCAGGGGGCGACCGCCTCGCCGGCCGCGACCAGGGCGGCTGCGGTGTGGTAATCCCCGTGCAGTACGGACGGGTTGAGCCCGGCGGCGGCCAGCACCCTGCGCAGTCCGTCCCATTCGCCGTCCACCGTGGGGTCGACGATCCAGCGGTCGCCGGCCAGATCGGCGAGTTCCACGACGGGGGCGGTCGCGGCCGGATGGCCGCGGGCGAGGGAGACGAACTGCGGTTCGCGCTCGATCAGCACGCGTACGGCGAGGCCCTCGGGGACCCGGAGCGGAGAGCCCTCCACCTCATGGACGAAGACCACGTCGCGCTGGCCCGCCGCGACCATTCTCAGCAGGGCGTTCGCCGAGACGTCCATATGCAGCGAGATATCGGCGCCGGGCAGCCGTCTGCGCAGTCTGCCGAGCCAGCCGGGCAGCGCGCGGCTGGCGGTGGAGCCGATGCGGAGCCGGGATCCGCCGGAGCCCGCCGCAGCCGCCTTGGCCTCGACCACCAGGGCGGTCATCTCGGCCACCAGCGGGCGGGCCCGGGTCAGCAGCGCCCGGCCCACCGGGGTCGGCCGGCAGCCGGAGCGCTCGCGCCAGAAGAGCTCCGCGCCGAGGGAGTTCTCGATCCTCCTCAGCTGGGTGGTGAGCGAGGGCTGGCTGACGCCCAGCCGCCTCGCCGCTTTGTGCAGGCTGCCGGTGTCCGCGATGGCGCACAGGGCGCGGAGGTGCCTCACCTCAAGCTCCATGAGGCGAGCGTAGGTCCGGCTCAAGGCGCACACCAGAGCCACAGGACGGGGCAGAACGGACGGTCATGGACATGATGATTCTCTGGTGTTATCGCACGTTGGCATCATCCCCGGGCGGGGTGGTCTGCCCGAAACTCGCCGTACCGAATCCGTTTGACGGACGAGTAGGAGCCCCCCATGCGTCACCCCAGAACGGTTCTCTCCGCTGCCCTCGGCGTCGCCCTCGCCGCCGCGCTCGGAGCCGTGCCCGCCTCCGCCGCCGCGACGTCCGCCTCCCCCGCAGCGATCGCCTCTCATGTCGCCTACGAAGGATCCGCCGAGGACGCCGCGGCCACCAAGGCGTTCTTCGCGGCCGTGCTGAAGTCGGTCGCCGAGAAGCGGGCCGCCAACCCGGGCGCGCGGGTGGTGACGGTGAACTACAGCACCGCCAACGCGCCCTCCTTCCGCTCCCAGATAGCCCGCAGCACCCAGGTCTGGAACAGCACGGTCACCAATGTGCGGCTCCAGGAAGGGGCCAACCCGAGCTTCCGCTACTACGAGGGCAATGACTCCCGCGGCTCGTACGCGAGCACGGACGGACACGGCCGGGGCTATATCTTCCTCGACTACCGGCAGAACCAGATCTACAACTCCAACCGCGTCACCGCCCATGAGACCGGGCATGTGCTCGGTCTGCCGGACAACTACCGCGGCCCGTGCAGCGAGTTGATGTCCGGCGGCGGCCCCGGCACGTCCTGCCAGAACGACACCCCCAACGCGGCCGAGCGCGCCCGGGTGAACGCCCTCTGGCTCAACGGCCTGGCCTCGGCGATGAAGAGCGTCTCCTGACGCTCCGCACGACTCCCTGACCCCGAGGGGCGTTCCCCGCCGGCTCCGGCGGCGAACGCCCCTCGCGCGCTGGACCCGCGGACGCCGTTCAGCCGGCCGTGGAGGCGAGCGTCCCCAGCTCGGCGCCGTACGGGAGCTGTTTCTGGATGCGGTCGAGCGCACTGTCGAAGTCGCTCCCCGCGATCCCGGACTCATAGGCCGCCCCGCCGTAATGCAGGGTGAGACTGAGGTCCGCCCGATCGAGTGACCCCTCGGGCCTCAGTTCGCCGAGGGTCAGCAGACAGCTGAGGGTGGCCCGCTCCGCCGTGCCGTCCGCGTGGACGGGGAGCGGTATGTCCCATTCCAGTACGCAGGACGACAGAACGCCCTCCGCTCCTACGGCCTCCAGGGCGGCCAATGCCGCCCCTTCGTACTCAACACCCCTGATACGCGTGCGCAGTTGCCGTCCGTGCGCCGCGATCGTGACCGCTTCCGCGCCACGTCGGTCGCGGTACCAGCCCGCCCAGACTTCAGTCGACTCCGATGACATGGCGCGGACTGTAGCGCTACCGAGCCCTCCGCTGAACAGCAGGGATGGCTCATACGGCGCCGACGGCCCGGCCCGGCCCGCCGCCGGGGCGCTCCGCCCGCCGCACGGTGGACTCGGCGCAGTCGGGATTACGGCAGGGCCCCGGTCCCCAGGAGGGGACGAACGCCCCGAGAGTCTTACGCCGGCTGATGACCGTACCGACGGGCTGTCCGCAGGCCGGGCACCGCTGCCCGTCCTGCGGGCGGCGCTCGGTCCGGCGTCGTTCGCTGCCCATATCTCCAGGGTACGGCGGCCCGGGCGGCCCGGCAGCCGTCGCTCAGCGCTCTCTGCGGTAGGTGCGCACCAGCACCCCGTTGTCGAAGGAGCGCACCGAGGCGAGGGTGAACGCGTCCACCCCGAAGTCCGCGCCGAACATGGGCATTCCCGAGCCGAGGACGACCGGATAGGTCTTGATGACCAGCTCGTCCACCTCGTCCTTCAGCTGTCCCGCGAGGTCGGCGCCCCCGCAGAGGTAGATGCCGAGGCCCTCCTGCCGCTTGAGCTCCCTGACCGCGGCCACGAGATCACCGGAGACGATCTCCACATTCGGGTCGGGGGACTCGGTGATGCTGCGGGAGGCCACATACTCCCGCAGATGGGCGTAGGGGCTGGTGATCCCGGCGTCCAGCGCGATCTGATAGCTGGCGCGGCCCTGGATCACCGCGTCGTACTCGACGGTGGCCCGCTCGTCGACGCCGAACGCCCGGCGGGCGGCCGTCGGCAGGACCTCAGCGGCTTCATCCCTGAGGTAGTCGAGAAAATCCCCGGTCACAAAGGGGAGGAAGAAATCCGCGTCGCCGGAGGGGGCTCCGATGAAGCCGTCGATGGACGCCGCGACGAAATAGCTGAGCTTGCGCAAACCGGTCCTGTCCGTCATGAGATGAGGGGATGGCCGCCCGGCGCGAAAGCGTTCCGGGCCAAACCACTCCGCGTATAGTGCTCCATCCGTAGTGGTTTGACAAGGGATATCGGCGCGGATCAAGGGATACCGGCGGCCATGCGGAGAACGGATACGGAGAACGGCCCCGGGAGCCCCGCGAGCACGGCACGGGAGGTCGCGTCGGCACCCGGGGACGGCCGGGGAGTCTCCCCGGGAGAAGCGACTCCAGGGGCACGGCACACCCAGCTGACGGCCCCGCGGCCACCCCGGGTGCGGGCGGGCGGCCCCGCGGCCACCCCAGGCCCCGGCGGGTGCGGCGCGCTCAGCGGGTGCCGTGCGCTCAGCGGGTACGGCGGGTGACGAACTCCGCCAGGATCAGCAGCTCTCCCGCCGCCCCCGGGTCCGGCACGGCCCGCGACAGCTCCTGCACGGCCGCCGCCATCCGGTCCGACGCCTGGAGCTGCGCCCAGTCCCGCCCGCCGGCCCGCTCCACGGCGTCGGCGGCCCGGCTCACCGCCGCCCCGGTCATGGGCCCCCGGTACAGCTCGGCCAGCTCGGCTCCGGCCGGGGTCCCCGAGGCCAGCGCCGCCACCACCGGCAGCGACTTCTTGTGCGCGACGAGATCCGCGCCGGCCGGTTTCCCCGTACGCCCCGGGTCTCCCCAGATCCCGATCAGATCGTCGATGAGCTGGAAGGCGAGTCCGGCCTCCCGCCCGAAGGCGTCCAGAGCGGCGGTCCGCTCCGCCCCGGCCCCCGCGTAGAGCGCGCCGATCGCACAGGCGCAGCCCAGCAGCGCCCCGGTCTTGGCGGTCGCCATGGCCAGACATTCGTCGAGGGAGACCTCATAGGGGCCGCGCTCCTCGAAGGCGCAGTCCGCCTGCTGTCCCTCGCACAGCTCGATCACACAGGCGGCGAGCCGCTCGGAGGCCGCCCGGGCGGCGGGGTGCGCGTCCTCGGAGAGCATCCGCACCGCGAGGGCCTGGAGCGCGTCCCCGGCGATGATGGCCCCCGGGGCGCCGAAGACGGTCCAGGCGGTGGGGCGGTGTCTTCGGGTGGGGTCCTCGTCGATGACGTCGTCGTGCAGCAGGGTGAAGTTATGGATCAGCTCCACCGCGACGGCGGCCCGGAGCGCCTGCCCGGGATCTCCGCCCAGGGCGCGCGCCGAGGCCAGGACCAGCGCGGGCCTGATGGCCTTGCCCGCGGCGGCGGCGGCCGGGGCGCCATCGGCGCTCTCCCAGCCGAAGTGGTACTTCGCGATCCCGCGCAGCGAGAGGGGCAGGGTCTCGACGGTCTCCCTCAGCAGGGGGTCGACTGATTCCCGGGCCCGCTCCAGAAGGGCGAGCGCCTCATGCCCCTCGACGGCCTCCGACATGGTCAACTGCTGGTCCTTTCCCGAGGATCCGGCGCGGGAGCGGCCGGCGTGGAACCGGGCTCACAGGCCCGGCGGCGCGGGCCCGGCAGCGCCGGACCCGCGCCGGGGCCGGTCCGGAGCCGGGGACGCCGCCCCGGCCCGGTACCGGGCGGCTCAGTGCCCGGGGCGCTCAGCCCCAGCGGCTCACCTCGACGTTCTCCAGGATTCCGAGCGCGTCGGGGACCAGCACCGCGGCCGAGTAGTACGCCGTGACGAGATAGGAGATGATCGCCTGCTCGTCGATCCCCATGAACCGCACCGAGAGGCTCGGCTCGATCTCATCCGGGATCCCGGACTGCTGAAGGCCGACGACGCCCTGCTCCGACTCGCCCGTACGCATGCAGATGACGGAGGTCGTCCGGGCCTCGGAGATCGGGATCTTGTTGCACGGGAAGATCGGCACTCCGCGCCAGGCGGGGACATGGCTGCCGCCGACGTCCACGCTGTCGGGGACCAGCCCGCGCCGGTTGCACTCGCGGCCGAAGGCGGCGATCGCTCTCGGGTGGGCGAGGAACAGCTTGGAGCCGCGCCGCCGGGAGAGCAGCTCGTCCATGTCGTCGGGGGTCGGGGCGCCGTCGTGCGGCTGGAGGCGCTGCCCGTAGTCGCAGTTGGCCAGGAGCCCGAACTCCCGGTTGTTGATCAGCTCGTCCTCCTGGCGCTCCCGCAGCGCCTCGACCGTGAGCCGCAGCTGCTGCTCGGTCTGGTTCATCGGCTGGTTGTAGAGGTCGGCGACCCGGCTGTGGACCTTCAGCACGGTCTGGGCGACGCTCAGTTCGTACTCGCGCGGGGAGAGTTCGTAGTCGACGAAGGTGTGCGGGACGACGGCCTCGCCTACATGGCCCGCTGAGAGGTCGATCGCCGCCTCTCCGTACTTGTTGGTGCGCTGGCGCGGCAGGGCCGCCACCCCCGCCAGATGCGCGTGCAGCGATTCGGCGCGCTCCGCGAGGTTCAGCACATCGGCCCTGGTCAGCACGAGGACCGTACAGGCCGTCGCGGCGCGGGTGGTGTGCTGCCAGGTGGCGTCGGCGTCGACGATCGAGTCCTCGCCGAGATAGGACCCGTCGGCCAGGACGTTGACCACGGCCTCGTCCCCGTAGGGACCGGCGCCGATCTGCTCCACCCTGCCGTGGGCCAGCAGGATGACCCGGTCCGCCGGGTCGCCCGCCTGGGCGAGCACCTGTCCGGCCGTGTACTCCTGCTGGGTGCAGCGGCTCGCCAGCTCCGAGAGGGCCTCCTCGTCGCCGTACCCCCGCAGGGCGGGCAGCTCGCCCAGTTCGGCGGGGATGACCGACACCCGGTCGCCGGTCTGGACGAAGGTGACCCGGCCGTCCCCGACCGCGTAGGTCAGGCGGCGGTTCACCCGGTAGGTGCCGCCCTGCACCTGCACCCACGGCAGCATGCGCAGCAGCCACCGCGAGGTGATCTCCTGCATCTGCGGGACCGACTTGGTGGTGGTCGCGAGGTTGCGCGCGGCCGCGGTGCCGAGGCTCTGCTGTGACAACTGCCGCTCACCGGCCTCGTCGCCGACAGCGCCAACCGAACCAACCGACATAGGACTTCCTCTCGATCATGCGTTTGACCAACAGGTCAACTGTTCGTCGCCGACCCGCGAGAGAAGCCTTTCAGCACGGAGAGTCTTAGCACTATTACACAAATGGATGGGACTACTTCCCCGCCAACGGGGAAGGCTGATCCGATTTTCACGGTTCCGCAGGTGAGATGACTGAATCGGCTCGCACACAAACCGAACGCATGGCTCCGGAAACGAAGTTGGAGTAGAAGCAGTAATCGCAACAGGTACGGATATTCCGTACACACTGCCCACACCTCCAGGAGCCGCTCATGTCCTCACCCATGTCCGCGAACAACTTCCTCAGCGCACTGCGCGACGAGGGCCTGACGGTCGTCGAAGTCGGCAGCTGGCGCACCCACAACCGCAACCACGTGGGCGCGTGGGGCCCGGTGCACGGCGTGATGATCCATCACACCGTCACCAAGGGCACCGCGAACAGCGTGGCGCTCTGCCGCGACGGCCGCAGCGATCTGCCCGGACCGCTCTGCCACGGCGTCATCGCCAAGGACGGCGCCGTCCATCTCGTCGGCTACGGCCGCGCCAACCACGCGGGCCTCGGCGACGACGACGTCCTGAACGCGGTCATCGCGGAGCAGTCGCCGCCCGCCGACAACGAGGCCAACACCGACGGCAACCGCCACTTCTACGGCTTCGAGTGCATCAACCTCGGCAATGGTGCCGACCCCTGGCCCGAGGTCCAGCAGGAGGCGATCGCGAAGGCGGCGGCGGCGATCTGCCGCCACCACGGCTGGAGCGAGCGCTCGGTCATCGGCCACAAGGAGTGGCAGCCTGGGAAGATCGACCCCCTGGGCTTCACCATGAACTCCATGCGCGACCGGGTCCAGCAGCGGCT
>NZ_VCLA01000192.1:214732-235001 GCF_009600885.1 Streptomyces jumonjinensis | reverse complement strand
CAACCCCCCACAACGCCACCCCCCACACCCCGGCACCCCGGCACCACCCCCCTCTCCCCGGCGCCCGCACGCCCCGGGACCGAGCGCCCCCGCACCCGCCCTCCCCGTGTCCGCGCAGGTGACACCGGTGACAATGGACGGGTGCCCACCACAGCCCGCGATCCCGCCGCCGCCCTGCGGCCCCGGCTGCCGTCCCCGCTCCAGCCCGTCGAGGACGAGCGCTTCACCCGCCACGGGGTACGGCTGCTGCTCAAGCGCGACGATCTCATCCACCCCGATCTGCCGGGCAACAAGTGGCGCAAACTCGCGCCCAATCTCCAGGCCGCCGCCGGCCGGACCCTGCTGACCTTCGGCGGCGCCTACTCCAACCATCTGCGGGCCACAGCCGCGGCCGGACGACTGCTGGGCTGCCCGACCATCGGCGTCGTACGCGGCCACGAGCTGGCCGACCGCCCGCTGAACCCGTCCCTCGCCCGCTGCGCCGCCGACGGCATGCGGCTGATCTTCGTGGACCGCACGACCTACCGGCACAAGGACCAGCCGGAAGCTGTCCAGCGCATTCTGGCCAAAGTGGCGCCGGACGGCGATGTGTACGCGATCCCGGAGGGCGGCAGCAACGCCCTCGCCGCGCGCGGCTGCGCCGGCCTCGGCGAAGAGCTCGGCGAAGAGCTCCGCGGAGAGCTCGGCGAGGAGCTCCACAGCCGGACCGCAGCCGTCGTCGTCGCCGTCGCCTGCGGCACCGCGGGCACCCTCGCGGGACTCGCCGCCGGACTCCCCCCGGGCATGCGCGCCCTCGGCTTCCCGGCCCTGCGCGGCGGCTTCCTCGCCGCGGAGACGGAGCGCCTCCAGCGCTCCGCCTTCGGCGGACGGACCGGGGACTGGTCGCTGGAGGAACGTTTTCACTTTGGCGGCTATGCCCGCATAACGCCTGAACTCTCCCAATTCGCTGATGAGTTCGAAGAACGTCACGGACTGTCCGTGGAGCGGATATATGTCGCCAAAATGCTCTACGGTCTGACCGCACTCACCGCCGAGGGCGCCTTCGCCCCCGGCACCGCTCTCGTCGCGGTCATCACCGCTCAGGCCGAGCCCGCGTCTCAGGCCGAGCCCACGTCTCAGGCCGAGTCCGCGTCTCAGGCCGAGTCCGCGTCTCAGGCCGAGTCCGCGTCCTCCTCCCGGTAGGCGGCGGCCTCCTCCAGATCCAGCCGGCGCAGGAGCGTACGCATCATCTCGTCGTCGATCCGCCGCTCGTCCCGCAGCCGGACGAAGACCGCCCGCTCGGCCTCGATCATCTCCCCGGCGAGTCTGCGGTAGGTCGCGTCCGCCGACTCCCCGGTGATCTCGTTCACCGCCCCCAGCCGCTCCCAGACGGCGTTGCGCCGCCGTTCCAGCACCGTACGCAGCCGTTCCTCCAGGGGTCCGGGCAGCGCGTTGCGCTCGTCGGCGAGGAGCTCGTCCAGCCGCAGATCCGCGGCCCGGGATGCCTCGCTCTGGGCCTGCGCCTCGGCGAGCGTCTCGGCGCGGGGGTCCCGCTGGGGCAGTCTCAGCGCGCGGATCAGCAACGGGAGGGTGAGCCCTTGCACCACCAGCGTCCCGATCACGGTGGTGAAGGTCAGGAAGAGGATCAGATTCCGGCCCGGGAACGGCTCGCCGGCGTCCGTGGTGAGCGGGATGGAGAAGGCGATGGCCAGTGAGACCACCCCGCGCATCCCGGCCCACCCCACGATCACCGGGGCCTTCCAGCTGACATCGGGCTCCCGCCGCCGGATCCGAGCCGAGAGCCGGCGCGGCAGAAAGGTCGCGGGGAAGACCCAGACGTACCGCACCACCACCACGAAGACGAACACGCCGAGGGCGTAGCCGAGGGACTCGCCGATCCCGTAGTCGCCGAGCCCTTCGAGCACATACGGCAGCTGGAGGCCGATCAGCGCGAAGACGACGGACTCCAGGATGAAGGCGACCATCTTCCACACGGCCTCCTCCTGGAGCCGGGTGGCGAAGTCGACCTGCCAGCGGCGGTGGCCGAGATAGAGCCCGACGACGACCACCGCGAGCACACCGGAGGCGTGCACCTGCTCGGCCGCCGCGTAGGCGACGAAGGGGATGAGCAGCGAGAGCGTGTTCTGGAGCAGCGCCTCCTTGAGATGGGTGCGCAGCCAGTGGATGGGGACCATCAGCAGCAGTCCCACTCCGACGCCGCCGAGCGCGGCGAGGGCGAACTCCCCGATGCCGCCGGCCCAGCTCATGCCCTCGCCCACGGCGGCGGCGACCGCGACCTTGAACGCGGTGATGGCGGTGGCGTCGTTCACCAGGGACTCGCCCTGGAGGATGGTGGTGATCCGGCTGGGCAGCCCCAGCCGCCGGGCGATCGCGGTCGCGGCGACGGCGTCCGGGGGCGCGATGACCGCGCCCAGCACCAGCGCGGCCGTCAGCGGCAGCTCGGGCACGAGCAGATGGGTCAGATATCCCACCGCCACGGTCGCGAAGAGCACATAGCCGACCGAGAGCAGCGCGACGGGCCGGGCGTTGGCCCGCAGATCGAGATACGAGCTGTCGAGCGCGGCCAGATGGAGCAGGGGCGGCAGCACCAGCGGCAGCACGATGTGCGGGTCGAGGGTGTAGTCGGGCACGCCGGGGATGTACTCGGCGACCAGTCCGACCGCCACCAGCAGCAGCGGCGGCGGAACGGGGGTTCTGCGGGCCGCTGCGGCGACCACGGCGCTGACCGCGATCAGCGCCACGAGGGGCAGTGCGTCCATAGGTGTCCTCGGGTTCGGTCAGGGTCCGTCAGGGTCCGTCGGTGCTGTCGGGGTCCGTCGGGGTCGGTTGACCGTCCTGCCGACGGTCAGCGGTCAGCGGTCGGCAGTCAGGACCGCCCGTATCCGGATATACGGCGCGGAACCGCGCCAGGTCACGGAGCGTGGCCGCCGGTGACCGCCGCTCACCGGGAAGGTACGCCGTGCGCGCCGTAATCTTGCTGTCATGAGCGAGTGCCCGCATGTAGCGGAACTGCCCCGCCCGGAGCCCGCGCCACAGAGCGGGACCTGTCCGGAGTGCCTGATCGCGGGCACCGAGCCGGTGCATCTGCGGCTCTGTCTGAGCTGTGGCCATGTGGGCTGCTGCGACTCCTCGCCGCTGCGGCACGCGACCGCGCACTTCACGGAGACCGGTCACGCGGTGATGCGGAGCTTCGAGCCGGGAGAGGACTGGCGGTGGTGTTTCACGCACTCCGCGCTCGTCTGAGGCCACGGCGGATCCGTCCGGTACGACGATCCGATCTCGGGGCCTGACCTCGTGTGCCGCGGGGGAAGGCGGCACACTCTGGGGGGCGACGGTTCGGCCCCGCGACGCGTGGGTACGTCAACCATCCACCCTGGCCCCACAATTGAACCCCGCAGACCACTAGCCACTGTATGTGTTCATATGCTTACCATGAGTGACAGTGGTCGAGGGGTGGGGGTCCGGCGACAGCGCACCATGGATCGCGATAGCGTCGCCGAGCCAGTACCGGCTACGTACGGACTGCGTAGCGACGGCTTCGGGATCTTTCTCCCGCGGCCCGGAAAGAGCTTGTGTCACCTTGGAGGTGAGGGTGTCCCAGATCGCAGGCGAGCCCGGGACCCAGGACTTCGTGGAAGTCCGGCTGCCCGCTGCGGGTGCCTATCTGTCGGTGTTGCGTACGGCCACGGCCGGACTCGCGGCACGGTTGGACTTCACCCTCGACGAGATCGAGGATTTGCGGATCGCGGTCGACGAGGCGTGCGCGATCCTTTTGCAGCAGGCGGTCCCCGGCTCCGTCCTCAGCTGTGTCTTCCGGCTCATCGACGACTCCCTTGAGGTCACGGTCTCCGCGCCGACGACCGACGGCCGGGCGCCGGAGCGGGACACCTTCGCCTGGACGGTGCTCTCCGCACTGGCCGGCAAGGTCTACTCCTCGGTCGCCGATGACCGTACGGTCTCCATCAGCCTGTACAAACAGCGCGGCGCGGGACCCGGGCCGGCGTGAGGAACGGGGACGGCCGGTGTGGAACGAGGACGGTCCGGTGAGGGAAGAGCCACCCTCGGTGCATGACTTTCCCGAGCAGCAGGCCCGCCCCCACCCCGAGGACGGGCCGGGCGGCCGGGCGGTCGCGGCGGAGCAGGAGCAGGCGCGGGCTGGGGGTACGCCCCCCGGCCACGCCGTGAAGACCCCCACCCAGGCGGAGCGCTGGGAGAAGGCGGGCCATATGAGCGAGCGGACGCACGACCAGGAGCACCACGAACCCCATGACCGCAGCGGGGCGCGGGCTATGTTCTTCGAGCTCCGCGCCCTGCCCGACGATTCCGCGGAGCGGGCCGAGCTCCGCAACCAGCTGGTGCGCATGCATCTGCCGCTGGTCGAGCATCTGGCCCGGCGGTTCCGCAACCGGGGCGAGCCGCTGGACGATCTCACCCAGGTGGCGACGATCGGCCTGATCAAGTCGGTGGACCGGTTCGACCCGGAGCGGGGCGTGGAGTTCTCCACCTACGCCACCCCCACGGTCGTCGGCGAGATCAAGCGGCACTTCCGCGACAAGGGCTGGGCGGTCCGGGTGCCCCGGCGGCTCCAGGAGCTCCGGCTGTCGCTGACGACGGCGACGGCGGAGCTGTCCCAGCTGCACGGCCGCTCCCCCACCGTGCACGAGCTGGCCGAGCGGCTGGGCATCTCCGAGGAGGAGGTGCTGGAGGGTCTTGAGTCGGCCAACGCCTACTCGACGCTCTCGCTGGACGTCCCCGACACCGACGACGAGTCCCCTGCGGTCGCGGACACGCTGGGCGCGGAGGACGAGGCGCTGGAGGGCGTCGAGTACCGGGAGTCGCTCAAGCCCCTGCTGGAGGATCTGCCGCCGCGTGAGAAGCGCATTCTGCTGCTGCGGTTCTTCGGCAACATGACACAGTCGCAGATCGCTCAGGAGGTCGGCATCTCGCAGATGCACGTCTCCCGGCTGCTGGCGCGGACCCTGGCGCAGCTGCGCGAGAAGCTTCTGGTGGAGGAGTAGCCGCCCCGGCGGGCTTCGGACGCGGTGACGCGGAAGAGGGGTGGCGGACTCCTGTCCACCACCCCTCTTCCGTCGTCGTCAGAAGCGCCGTAGGCGTCGCGGGCGCCGTCGTCGTCGCCGTCGTCGCCGTCGCCGTCGCCGTCGGAGGCTAGGCGTCGCGGGCGCCGCCGATGCCCAGGGCCCGGGTGGTCGCCGGGTTCACCACCAGCACCAGACCGGACACCGCGACCGCCCCGACCAGGATTCCCAGCGGGATCAGCCCGCCCGTGGACCTGAGCAGCGTCCAGGCCGGGATCAGCGCCATCAGATGAGTGATCAGCGCCGGGCCCCGGCTCCAGGCGCGGCGCAGCAGCAGACCGCGGGCGGCGATCAGCGGGATGGCCCCCAGGGCGATCAGCGTCACTCCGCCCATCTCCGCCGTGGTGGTGCTTTCGGGGCTGCCGATGACGCCCATCACCAGCATGTAGACGCCGTAGGCGACCAGTGCCAGGCCCTCCAGGCCGGACACCGCCGCCGCGGCGGCCAGGCGGGCAGGGCGCGGGGTCTGGTCTTCGCTCACCTCAGCAGGGTATCCGCCGCCGGAAGCGGCCCGTGGCCCGCCCGGCGAGGGGTCCGCGGGCCGACCCGGGCTGGGCCGGGTACCCCCCACTGGGTACGCTGCATCGCATGCGCGCACTTCTCGTGGTCAACCCGGCAGCAACCACCACCAGTGCACGCACCCGTGATGTGCTGATCCACGCGCTCGCCAGCGAGATGAAGCTGGAGGCCGTCACCACCGAGTACCGGGGCCATGGACGCGATCTCGCGCGGCGGGCCGCCGAGTCGGACGACATAGACCTCGTCGTCGCCCTCGGCGGCGACGGCACGGTCAACGAGGTCGTCAATGGTCTGCTCCACAACGGCCCCGACCCCGAGCGGCTGCCCCGGCTCGCGGTGGTCCCGGGCGGCTCGACCAATGTGTTCGCCCGCGCTCTGGGACTGCCCAATGACCCCGTGGAGGCGACCGGCGCGATTCTGGACGCGCTCAGCGAGCAGAGCGAGCGCACCGTGGGCCTGGGGCTGGCCTCCGGCACCCCGGGCACCGAGGACGAGGGTGTGCCGTCCCGCTGGTTCACCTTCTGCGCGGGCGTCGGATTCGACGCGGGCGTCATCGGCCGGGTCGAGCAGCAGCGGGAGCGCGGAAAGCGTTCGACGCACGCGCTGTACGTACGCCAGGTGCTGCGCCAGTTCCTGGGCGAGCCCCACCGCCTGCACGGCCGGATCACTCTGGAGCGGCCCGGTCACGACCCGGTCACCGATCTGGTGGTGTCCATAGTCGCGAACACCTCACCATGGACCTTCCTGGGCAATCGTCCGGTCTACGCCTCGCCGAAGGCGTCCTTCGACACGGGCCTCGATGTGCTCGGGCTCTCCCGGCTGTCGGCCCCGGCGGTGGCCCGCTACGGCACCCAGCTGCTGACGTCCAGCCCCAGCAGAGGACCCCACGGCAAGCACGCGATTACTCTCCATGACCTCACAGACTTCACCTTGAATTCAAAGGTTCCACTGCCTTTTCAGATGGATGGTGACCACCTTGGACTGCGCACCAGCGTGACGTTCACAGGCGTACGCCGTGCACTGCGTGTGATTGTGTGAGTAGAAGAGTCAAACGACCTTTATCTCGAACGTACGGACTGGGCTCCACCCCATAGAATGACGGCTGTGACCTAGTCGACACCGAGGAATCAAAAAAAACTTTCCAGAAGGGGTTGTATCCGTCGCCGAGGTTTGCGAGTCTCTTCATGGCGATCGGGACGGCCCGTTCAATCGGGACCGCAGACTGCCGGAACCCCCTCTCAAAACCCTGGACCACACGTTGACGTGAGTCGGCGGTCGGCCCTTCCCTTGTGGGGGGATTCGTGAAAGCGTTCACATTCACAAGCAACCTGCAAGTAATACCAAGGAGAGGTAGCAGCCATGGACTGGCGTCACAACGCCGTTTGCCGCGAGGAAGACCCCGAGCTCTTCTTCCCCATCGGCAACACCGGTCCTGCGCTGCTGCAGATCGAGGAAGCCAAGGCCGTCTGCCGTCGCTGCCCCGTCATGGAGCAGTGCCTGCAGTGGGCGCTTGAGTCCGGCCAGGACTCCGGCGTCTGGGGTGGCCTCAGCGAGGACGAGCGCCGCGCGATGAAGCGCCGCGCCGCCCGCAACCGGGCGCGTAACGCCAGCGCCTGACCGCCACCGCACCGAGCCTGAGCCTCCGGCGGCGCGTACAGCGAGTACGCACTCACCGCCCACGAGTCGCAGCGCGCAGCAGTAACCCACAGCATTCGAGCCCCGGACCGAATTACCAACGGTCCGGGGCTCGCTGCTGTTCCCGCGCCCGCGTTCACTCCGAATTCCCCTGGAATACGCGGGCGCTACTTCTGAGCGCGTAACGCTACTTCTGTGCGCGTACGGGGATATCGAGTACCACCCGGGTGCCTTGGCCGGGTTCGGGTACCGGAAGCATGTCGAACGTTCCGCCCAACTCGCCTTCCACCAGGGTCCGTACGATCTGTAGACCGAGATTTCCCGTGCGCTGTGCGTCAAAGCCCTCGGGGAGTCCGCGGCCGTCGTCCTGGACGGTGATCAGCAGCCTGCTGTCGGTGCGCGGATCGCCCCGTACCGCCGATACCTCCACCGAGCCGCGCTCGCCCGCCGGGAAAGCGTGCTCCAGCGCGTTCTGGAGCACCTCGGTGAGCACCATCGAGAGCGGGGTCGCGACCTCGGCGTCCAGAACGCCGAAGCGGCCGGTGCGGCGGCATTCGACCTTTCCGGGCGAGATCTCGGCGACCATCGCGATGACCCGGTCGGCGATCTCGTCGAACTCCACCCGCTCATCGAGGTTCTGCGAGAGGGTCTCGTGCACGATGGCGATCGAGCCGACCCGCCGTACGGCCTCGTTGAGGGCCTCACGGCCGTGCTCCGAGTCCATCCGGCGGGCCTGGAGGCGCAGCAGCGCCGCGACCGTCTGGAGGTTGTTCTTCACCCGGTGGTGGATCTCCCGGATGGTGGCGTCCTTGGTGATCAACTCTCGTTCGCGGCGACGCAGTTCGGTGACGTCGCGCAGCAGCACCAGGGAGCCGATCCGGGTGCCCTTGGGCTTGAGCGGGATGGCACGCAGCTGGATCACCCCGTCGTTGCCCTCCGCCTCGGCCTCCCGGGGGGCGTAGCCGCTGGCGAGCTTGACCATGGCCTCGTCCACGGGCCGCGGGCGGGGGCGGGCTCGGCGGTGACCTGGCCGAGGTGGTGCCCGACCAGGTCGGAGGCGAGACCGAGCCGGTGGTAGGCGGAGAGCGCGTTGGGGCTGGCGTACTGGACGACGCCATCGGCGTCGAGCCGGATCAGCCCGTCGCCGACGCGGGGGGACGCGTCCATGTCGACCTGCTGGCCGGGGAAGGGGAAGGATCCGGCGGCGATCATCTGGGCGAGGTCGGACGCGGACTGGAGATAGGTGAGCTCCAGCCGGGAGGGGGTGCGCACGGTCAGCAGATTCGTATTGCGCGCGATGACGCCGAGGACGCGTCCTTCCCGGCGTACGGGGATGGACTCGACCCGTACGGGAACCTCCTCCCGCCACTCCGGGTCGCCCTCGCGGACGATGCGGCCCTCGTCGAGGGCGGCGTCCAGCAGGGGGCGCCGGCCGCGCGGGACGAGATGGCCGACCATGTCGTCCTGGTAGGACGTGGGGCCGGTGTTGGGGCGCATCTGGGCGACGGAGACATAGCGGGTGCCGTCGCGGGTGGGGACCCAGAGCACGAGATCGGCGAAGGAGAGGTCGGAGAGCAGTTGCCACTCCGAGACCAGCAGATGGAGCCACTCAAGGTCGGAGTCGCTCAGGGCGGTGTGCTGGCGGACGAGGTCGTTCATGGAGGGCACGTGTGCGAGCGTACCCGCGAGCTGAACCGGGGGCGGCGGGCGGCCGTGCTGTTGGGCATGGGCTTCGACCAATCGACGCCGATCCATGGACATCCGCGAATGGTCTAGTCCACAATGATGGAGCAAGCGAGACTTCCGCTCTCCCCGCACAGGAGAGTGGAACGAGGCCCCGGTGCTCTCTGCCCTGACTGCGCCCGGTCCTCCCCCACGGCCGCGCGGGACCGCACACCCGCCCGGCCGAGCACTCCGGGCTGCGGTGCCGGACGGGTTGAGGGTCCCGTCAGGCGCCGCGGCCCGCGGGTATGTCCGGCCGCTCGCCCCCAGGTCGCGCCTTCGCCCCGGACCGGAACGTCAGGGCCAGGCCCGCATCGCGATCTCGGCCGTCCGCGCCAGCTCCTCCTCCGTCGCCCCGTCGCACGCCTGCTGCGACATGCCCTGGAGCACGACTCCGCAGTACCGGGCGAGCGCGGGGGCATCGGTGTCCCCGGGCAGCCCACCGGTCGCGACATCCGCGCGGATACGGCTCTCGAACGCGGCGAGAGTGGCGTTGCGGCGCTCCCTGAGGGCGGCCCCGACCTCCGGAGCCGCGCAGTTGACGGCCGCGCGGATCACCAGACAGCCGCGCGGATGGGACGGGTCCGTGTACTCATGGGCGGCCTCGCGCAGCATCCGGCCGATCGCGGCACGGGCGGTGGTCTCCTCCGCCAGCGCCTGGCCGGCGAAGATCCCCCAGCTTGTCGTATACGCCTCCACGACCTCCGCGAACAGGGCCTTCTTATCGCCGAACGCGGCGTAGAGGCTGGGCGCCCCGATGCCCATGACCTTGGTGAGACCGGCGATGGAGGTCGCCTCGTAGCCATGCTCCCAGAAGGCCAACGTGGCCTGGCGCAGCGCCTCGTCACGGTCGAAGGAGCGGGGCCGGCCGCGCTGTCTCGTTGCCATGCCCGAATTCTATAGCGGTCGCTAGAGATCGTGATACGGTCATTTTTGTATCGACCGCTAAACAAAGGGGAGCGGTATGAGCTCGCACGGAAATCCGGCCGGCGGACGGCTCTCGGGGAAGACCGCGCTGGTCACCGGGGGCAGCCGGGGGATCGGGCGGAGCATCGCGGAGCGGCTGGCCGAGGACGGGGCACAGGTCGTCGTGCACTACGGCGGCGATGAGGCGGCTGCGAAGGAGACGGTGGCGGCCATCACCGCGGCGGGCAGCTCGGCGACCGCGCTCCGTCAGCGGCTGGGCGTGCCGGGCGACGCGGCGGCCCTGTGGGCGGAGTTCGACCGGGTCACCTCCGGGGCGGGGGTGGACATCCTGGTCAACAACGCGGGTGTGGTCTCGCGGCTTCCGTTCGGGGAGATCACCGAAGAGGAGTACGACCGGGTCTTCGCGGTGAACACGAAGGCGCCGTTCTTCCTGGTGCGGGAGGGGCTGACCCGGCTGCGGGACGGCGGCCGGGTGATCAATGTGTCCACGGGGCTGGCCCGTGGGGCGATGATGCCGGACCTGATCGCGTACTCGATGACCAAGAGCGCGCTGGATGTGATGACCCGGGATCTCTCCAAGGTGCTGGGAGCGCGCGGGATCACGGTCAATTCGGTGGCGCCGGGCATCACCGACACGGATATGAACGCCGGCTGGCTGCGGTCGGACGACGAAGCCCTGGCGGCGGCAGCCACGCAGTCGGCGCTGGGCCGGGTCGGGCAGCCCCGGGACATCGCGGACGTGGTGGCCTTCCTCGCCTCGGACGACTCCCGGTGGGTCACGGGGACCTGGCTGGACGCCACCGGCGGGTCGATGCCGTAGACCGTGCCCGTCGACGCCCCGCGCGTCACCCGCGGGTCGATGCCATAGGCCGTACCGCCGACGCTCCGCGCGTCACCCGCGGGTCGATGCCAGACCGTACCGCCGACGCCCCGGCCGCTCGCCGTCCGGGGCGGTGCCGCTGCGACGGCGTGCCCCGTCCCGCGGCCGGGGTCAGTGGGTCTCGGTCACCTTCGCCAGGGCCCGGGGAGCGTCCGGGTCCTGGCCGCGGGCGATGGTCACCTCGTACGCCAGCAGTTGCAGCGGCAGGATCTCCAGAATCGGCTGGAGCTCCTCCGGGACGCCCTCGGTCGGCAGGACGAAGCCTCCCGAGGCCGCCTCGACCTGGGCGGCCGGGCCCACCACCACCAGATCGGCGCCCCGGCCGCGCAGCCGGTCCAGCACCGGCTGGAGGGCCTCGCCGCCCTTGCCGTCCGGGACCACCGCGATCACCGGCGAGATGTTGTCGACCATCGCCAGCGGGCCGTGCAGCAGATCCGCGCCCGAATACGACAGCGCCGGGATATAGCTCGTCTCCATGAGCTTCAGCGCCGCTTCCTTCGCCGTGGGATATCCGTAACCCCGCGAGGTGATCACCATGCGCTCGGCGAACCGGTAGCGCGACGCAAGCCGGCGTATCTCGTCCTGGCGGGCCAGCACCTGCTCGGCGGGGTCGGGCAGCGCCCGCGCCGCCGCGCCGTCCTCGCCCCGCAGCCCCGCCACGAAGAGATAGAGGGCGAGCAGCGAGGCCGTATAGGTCTTGGTCGCCGGAAGCGCCTTCTCCGGGCCGGCCAGCACATCGACATGGAACTCGGAGACCGCCGCCAGCGGGGAGTCGGGGTTGTTGGTCACCGCGAGCGTGATCGCGCCCGCCTCCCGGGCCGCCCGGGTGGAGGCGACCAGATCGGGCGAGCCCCCGGACTGGCTGACGGTGATGACGAGGACGTCCCGCAGATCGGGCCGGGCCCCGTACGCCGTCGTGGTGGACATGGAGGTCAGCCCGCACGGCAGGCCCAGCTGGATCTCCAGCAGATACTTCGCGTACAGGGCCGCGTTGTCGGAGCTGCCGCGCGCGGTCAGCAGCACGAAGCGCGGCGCGCGGGCCGCGATCCGCCGGGCCGTCTCATGAATCAGCGGCGCACCCCGTTCCAGGATGCGCCGCAGTACCGCGGGCTGTTCCGCCATCTCGCCGGACATGATCCGGCCGGGGCGCTCGCTCTGTTCGGCCGAATGCGTGGCGGACATACTGGCCTCCAACTGGCGTTCGGTGAGCCGGGGCGGGAGCCATCGGGCCCCCGCCCCGGCACAGTCCGGTGACGCCTCGGTCAGGCCCCGGTCCCCCGGCCGGTGATGACCTCGGCGGCGGCCCGCCCGCAGACACGGGCGGCGCCGTGGGTGGCGATGTGCAGCGCGCCCCTGGGCTGCGCCCGGTTCACGCCCATCTCCACCACGACCGTGTCCGGCCGGGCCTCGATCAGCGCGTCCAGGGCCGCCGCCATCCAGGCGTGGCGGTGCGCATCGCGTACCACTGCGACGATCCTACGGTCTGTCGCCTTGGCCAGCACCTCGCTCACCAGCGCCGTTGTCTCCACAGCGCCCTCGGTGTAGGTGTCGGCCGTGGTGCCGGGCAGCAGCTGCGCCAGCTCCGGTGCGACTCCCCAAGGGGTTTCGGCGCCGACCGCGATATTGGCGACCGGGGCGAAGGAGGCGACATGGGGCGCGGCCGTGACCGGCTCGTACGGGAGCTCTCCCGCGGTGACCTGGACCGCGCGCCGTGCCGCGACCAGACCGATGTCGGAGGCGATCCCGGCACCGTCCTGCGGGCCGGCCGTCCTGGCCCGGCGCGTCCAGTCGGCGAGAGCGCGGACCCGCGCCGCCGCGTCGGCCAGCCGCTCCTCGGGCAGATCGCCGTTGCGCACCGCCGCGACCAGCGCGTCGCGCAGCTCCAGCACGGTCTCCTCGCCGGCCAGGCCGCCGCCGACGCAGATGGCGTCGACGCCCGCGGCGATGGCGAGGACGGAGCCGCGCGCGATGCCGTACGTCGAGGCGATGGCCTGCATCTCGATGCCGTCGGTGATGATCAGGCCGTCGAAGCCCAGCTCTTCACGGAGCAGCCCGGTGAGGATCTGCGGGCTCAGGGTCGCCGGGCGCTCGGGGTCGAGCGCGGGCAGCAGGATGTGCGCGCTCATCACGGCCTTGGGGCCCGCCGCGATGGCCTCGCGGAACGGCGGCAGATCCCGGGCGCGCAGCGTCTCCAGGCCCACGTCGATCCGGGGCATGGCGTGGTGGGAGTCGACGTTGGTGTCGCCGTGGCCGGGGAAGTGCTTGACGCACGCGGCGACGCCGGCGGCCTGCATGCCCTCCACATACGCGACGGTGTGCCGGGCCACCAGCCGGGCGTCCGCGCCGAAGGCCCGTACGCCGATGACCGGGTTGTCCGGGTTGGAGTTCACATCGGCGGACGGCGCCCAGTTGAGGTCGACGCCGCAGGCGGCGAGCCGGCGGCCGAGCTCATAGGCGACATCGTGGGTGAGGCCGGTGTCGTCCACCGTGCCCAGCGCGTAGTTGCCGGGGAAGGAGGAGCCGTCGCGCACCTCCAGACGGGTGACGTCGCCGCCCTCCTCGTCGATGGCGACGAGCACATCGTCCCGCTCGGCCCGCAGCTGCGCGGTGAGCGCGGTGAGCTGCTCGGGGGTGGCGATGTTGCGGCCGAAGAGGCCGACGGCGGAGAGGCCCTCGCCGATCTGCCGCAGCAGCCAGTCCGGCGCGGTGGTGCCGATGAAGCCGGGCTGGAGGACGGTCAGGGCGTCACGGGTGAGAGTGTCCGAGGACCCTCGTACGACAGTGGTCATGGAGCGCCGTTATCCCTTCACTGCGCCGGAGGTGAGTCCCGCGGCCATCTTCTTCTGAATGATCATGAAGAAGATGACGACCGGGATCGCGATCATCGTCGAGGCGGCCATCAGCGCGCCGTAGTCGACGCCCCGGGCGGTGGTGAAGTTCGCCAGCCAGACGTTGAGCGTGTACTTGTCGTTGTCCTGGAGAACGATGTACGCGAGCATGTACTCGTTCCAGGCGTTGATCAGCGAGTAGATCGACGCGGCGGCCAGGCCCGGGGCGAGCAGCGGGAAGATGATCCGCCAGAAGGCGCCCATCTGGGTGCACCCGTCCACCATCGCGGACTCTTCCAGCTCCTTCGGGATGTTGATCACGAAGCCGCGGATCATCCAGGTCGCGAAGGGGAGCGTGGAGACCAGGTAGATGATGATGATGCCCCAGTACTCGTTCAGCGCACCGAAGTCGTTGAGCTGGAGGTAGATGGGGATCAGCATCGCGGTCGGCGGCAGCAGCTGCACCAGGATCAGCACGATCATGAAGACCCGGCGGCCGTGGAAGCGGAAGCGGCCGATCGCGTAGGCGGCGACCGTGGCCAGCAGCATCGCGCCGACGACGGCGGTGATGCTGATGATCAGGCTGGCCTTGATCGCGGTGCCGAAGTTCTCGTAGTCGATCGCGCGGGCGAAGTTGTCGAAGGTGAGCGACGACGGCCAGAGCGTCTGGTCGTAGCTGCGGATCTCCTTGTTGGGCCGCAGCGAGCTGACGACGAGCCAGTAGACCGGGAAGATCATGATCAGGAACGTCAGCACCCCGAAGGTGTTGTAGACGATCCGGCTCTTCTTCTTAGGGTCCTTCGACGGCCTGGCGTTCTTCACGGAAACCGACTTCACGGTGTTCACGGGCGTCTCGGTCTTCGGCGCGGAGGCGGTGGTGCTCAATCGACCTCTCCGATCTTGAGCAGCTGGCGCAGGTAGTACACGGCGACACCGGACAGCAGCAGCACGGTGATCAGGGAGATGGCCGCGCCCTGACTGAAGGAGTTGGACTCGAATGCCTTGTTGAAGGCGTAGAGGCCGATGATCTCGTACTCGGGTTCGGGCTTGCTTCCACGCATCAGCCAGACCTGGCCGAGCACGTTGAAGTCCCAGATCACCGAGAGGGTGGCGACCATCTGGAAGACCGGCTTGATGACCGGGAAGGTGACGTAGCGGAAGTTGCCGAAGGCGTTGACGCCGTCGATCGCGGCGGCCTCCTCCAGCTCCTTGGGCACCTGGGTGAGGGCGGCGTACAGCGTGACGGCGACGAAGGGGATGGCGCCCCAGACGACCACCGCGCCGATGATGAGGAAGCCCTGCTTGTAGTCGAGCCACCAGTTGTGGCCCTGGAAGTCGAGGCCGAGGTACTTCGAGAGCACCATGTTGATGACGCCGTAGTCGGAGTCCGAGAGCCAGCGGAAGATCGACGCGGCGACCAGCAGCGGGATGGACCATGCGGCGATCAGCGCACCGGTGAGCATCAGACGCGCCCAGGTCGACATGCGCTGCATCGCCAGCGCGATGGCGAGGCCGATGACCAGCGTGGTGACCACACACGCGATCATGAAGACGACGGTCAGGACGACCGAGTCCCAGAAGGCCCCGTCGGCGAGGATGTTCTCGAACTGCTCGAAGCCCACCCACTCGGGGTCGGTGCCGAACCACAGCTCTTTACGGCCCACGTCCTGGAAGGACATGATCACCGTCTTGATCAGCGGCCAGACGAACACCGCGCCGATCGCGATGACGGTGGGCCCGATCAGCAGATAGGGCAGCAGAGCCCCCTTGCGTCTCCGCCGGCCACCTCCCCCCGACGACTTGGGTTCATGGACTTCGGCGGGCCGCTGGTCGGCCACCGAAGTGGCAGCGGCCTGGGGGTCCGGTCCCCCGGGGGTCTTGAGCTCGGCGGCACTCATCGTGCGTGGCCTTCCGTTCGGACTGTTCACCTAAAGGCGGGGGTGACGGGCCCTGCGCATGGCGCGGGCCCGTCACCCCCCGGGGAGATCAGAGGTTCAGGACCGCAGGGGTCAGGCGCCCTCAGTGTTGATCAGCTTGTTGATCTCCTCGTCGGCCTTCTTCGTGGCCTCGGCGACCGACTTGCCCTTGATGATGTCGAGCAGCATCAGCTCGATGATCTCGGACTTCTCGATCGCGGCCCAGCCCGGGGCGATCGGGGTGAACCAGGCACCCTCGACCGCGTTGGCGGCCGGCGCGGTCGCAGGCTTCTCCTTCAGCGGCTGAAGCTGCTTGGTGTTGTTCGGGAGGGTGTTCTCCTTCATCAGGCCCTCCTGCGACTTCTCGCTCGTGTAGACCGAGATCCACTCCTCGCCCAGGTCCTGCTGGTCGGACTTGGCGATGGTGGCGAGGTCCGAGCCGCCGATGAAGGTCGGGAGCGGCTTGCCCTCCGGGCCGGGCATGGAGATCGGGAAGATCTTGCCCTTGAGCTCGGCGTTGCCGTTGCCCTCGCCGTCGGTGACGCTGCCGGCCTCCCAGGCGTTGCCGTAGATCAGGGCGGTCTTCTCGTTCGCCATGACGTTGGCGTGGTCCTGCTCGTCCTTGGTCTTGTCAGCGTTGTTGTAGTCGTTGACAAGGTCGACGTAGTGCTGGATGCCCTTCTGGGCCTCCGGCGTGGAGAGGCTGGCCTTCCACTCCTTGGCGCCCTCGTCGTACTCGGCGATCTTGCCGCCGTACGCGGCCACGTAGGACATGGCGGCGTACCAGTACTTGCCGGGCAGGTAGAGCGAGGAGAAGCCCTTGTCCTTGCCGTACTTCTTCTCGATCTTGCCGAGAGCGGTCTTCAGCTCGTCCTCGGTGGCCGGGAACTCCTTGGCTCCGGCGCCCTTCTCGAACATCTCGGCGTTGTAGACGCCGACACGGGCACCCGCGTAGTAAGGCACGCAGTAGAGCTTGCCCTCGTAGGTGCAGGTGTCCTTGAGACCCTTGATCCAGGTGTCGGAGTTGTCGTACTTCTTCTCGTCGATCTCGCCGAGCGCACCGCCGAGGATGTACGTCATCGTCTCGGTGTTGCCGAGCTCGACCACGTCCGGGAACTTGTCACCAGAGAGCGCGGCGTCGAGCTTCTTGGTCTTGTCCGCCCATGTCTGGTACTGGACGTTGACCTTGACCCCGGGGAACTTCTTGTTGAACTCCTTGTTGGCGTCCTTGACGACCTCGGGCCAGGTCGACTGAGCGTCATTCATCAGCCAGACGGTCAGTGTGCCCTTGCGGTCCTTCGGGTCCGCAGCCTTGTTGTCGTCACTGTCCGAACCACATGCAGCGACCGAAACCATCATCGCCGCCACGCCAACCGCGGCTATGAGCTTGCGCTTCACGCCACCCTCCTCAAGGGATGCAAGATTTCCCCCCACCGCCCGGGAGTCGCACAACACGCAGAGACAGCGCTTCATCGGTCTGCCCGTGGGGCTGGGACCTGGCCTTTAATGGTTTAGACCAGTACCCGGAGCTTGGCCTAGACCTTTAGGGGTGTCAAGGGTGTATAAGAAGGGCAGTCACGTCCGTTATAGGACCGACACCTGAGGGAGGGCGACGACCCGTGACCGGACCGTGCCACCATGTGAGCCGCGACAGACGGAGGAGCCGGTGACGGCAGCAGCGCAGGAGTCGGGAAGGCGGGCCATGAGCACGGACGGGGTGGGTACGGAGCCCGAGGGCGGGGCTGGGACCCGCACCGCGCGTGTACCCAAGTACTACCGGCTCAAGCGTCATCTTCTGGACATGACAGAGACTATGCCGCCGGGGACGCCGGTGCCGCCAGAACGCACACTCGCGGCGGAATTCGACACCTCGCGCACGACGGTGCGTCAGGCGCTCCAGGAATTGGTGGTCGAGGGCCGGCTGGAGCGCATCCAGGGCAAGGGCACCTTCGTGGCCAAGCCGAAGGTGTCCCAGGCGCTGCAACTCACCTCGTACACCGAGGACATGAGGGCCCAGGGCCTGGAGCCGACCTCGCAGCTGCTGGACATCGGCTATGTGACCGCCGATGACACCCTGGCCGGGCTGCTGGACATCACCACGGGCGGCAGGGTGCTGCGGATCGAGCGGCTGCGGCTGGCGAGCGGCGAGCCCATGGCGATCGAGACAACTCACCTTTCGGCCAAGCGTTTTCCGGCGCTGCGGCGCAGTCTGGTGAAGTACACCTCGCTCTACACCGCGCTCGCGGAGGTGTACGACGTCCATCTCGCCGAAGCCGAGGAGACGATCGAGACCTCGCTGGCGAACCCGCGCGAGGCGGGGCTGCTGGGCACTGATGTGGGCCTGCCGATGCTGATGCTCTCGCGCCATTCGCTGGACGGGCGCGGGGAGCCGGTGGAGTGGGTGCGCTCGGTCTACCGGGGCGACCGCTACAAGTTCGTCGCACGGCTGAAGCGGCCCACGGACTGAGCTTCAAGAGGGGGGTCGTCACCCGATGGTGACGGCCCCTCTCTCGTATGAGTCAGCGCACCCAGTCCTTGAGCTGCTCGGTCGGCACCACGATGCCCACCGGGTCGGGCAGGGCGATCTCCTTGCCGAACGGCACCGTAGGGGAGCACTCGTACCGCACGCCGTCGGGTTCGCTGTACACCGTCACCTCGCAACGGTCCCGGTCGATCAGCAGATAGACGGGGATGCCGGTCTGCGCGTAGGCGCGCGGTTTCTCCACCCGGTCGCGCTGGTCGGTGTCCGCGTCGTACGAGGTCACCTCGACCGCCATCAGCACCGGTGCGGGGTCCGCCCACTCGCCCTGGCCGACGAACGCGTCACTGGGAGCCAGCGCTCCGTCCGGACGGGCGCGGCCCAGCCGGTGCTCCTGTACCTTGATCCCCTGCTCGGGATGGAGCCACAGCTCGGGCCGGGACCGCAGACAGATCCGGGTCAGCCACTGAACGATCCGCCCATGGTCCCCGTCGGGCGCGGCCCTGCTCCTGATCCTGCCGTCGATGAGCTCGATCCGCATGCGCCGGGACCGGGCGGCGGGTATTCGTGTGCCCTCGTCGAATTCATCCGGGTGGACAGGGAACCGGTCGGTGATCTCCAGGATCTCCGCGGACTGGGTCATGGGCCCTCCCCCTCTCCGGGTCTTCGACCTCCCTGTGTCTTCGACCATAGGGGAGGGCACTGACATCCGGCCCCGGCAGCGGTGTCACCAAAGGCCGCCGAAGCCCGCGATACGGCCGCGGCGACGGCCCGCCCGGGGTCCTCCCTGAGCCTTCCCGGAGCCGCCCAGGGCCCTTCCCGGAGCCGTCCCGAAGCCTTTCCGGCGGCCTTCCCAGGGCTTCCGAGGGTGACCAAGCGTAGGGCCCCGAGCACCCCCGCGACACAACATCTGGTGGGTATCACCACCGACCGCCCCCACATGTATGCTCATCTCGCTGTCGCCGCAGAGGAATCCGGTGTGAATCCGGAACTGTCCCGCAACGGTGTGCTGTGGTGCGCTTTGTCGTATCCGCGAGTCCGGACGTCTGCCGACAGCGCACCCGGCTCGACCGACCCGGGTGCCGAGACGTCCGGGCCTCGCGGTTGGGTCGGTGGACGCCGTACGGAATGCTGCCCTTCCCTGGGAAAGGTGCGCCCTGCGGCCTGCCCTCCCGCCCGTCGCCCGTGAGCCGAGCGAGGGAGAGCACCACGTGACCATCGCGCCAGCCGATCCGGCTTCAGGCAGCTCCGCACAGACCGCCGAGAGGCTTCCCGGACAGGTCCTGGGACCGGTCTCCGGACAGCCCGGGGACGGACCCGGAAGCGACGGCCCCGGGACCGCGCTGCTGCGGACCCTGACCGACCTGACCGCCGATCTGCCGGACACCGACCCCGGCAGGGTGGCCGCCGCCGCGCTGCGGGGCCGGCACGCGGGGTCGGACGCCGCGGAACTGCGCGGGCTGGCCACCGACGCCGCCGCGGGCCTCATCTCCGAGGACCCGGCGTACTCCCGGCTGGCGGCCCGGCTGCTGACCCGCACCATCGCGGACGAGGCCGAGGGCCAGGGCGCGGTCTCCTTCTCCGCCTCGGTCGCCGTCGGCTTCGCCGAGGGTCTCATCGCGGACCGCACGGCCGCTTTCGTCACGCTCCACGCCGCCCGCCTCGACGCCCTGATCGACCCGGCCGCCGACGACCGCTTCGGCTACTTCGGGCTGCGCACCCTCTACAGCCGCTATCTGCTGCGCCACCCCATCACCCGCCAGGTGATCGAGACCCCGCAGCACTTCATGCTCCGCGTCGCCTGCGGACTGGCCGAGGACGACTCGACGCGCGCCCTGGACGAGGTCGCCGCGCTCTACCGGCTGATGAGCCGGCTGGACTATCTGCCGTCGTCGCCGACGCTGTTCAACTCGGGGACCCGGCATCCGCAGATGTCGTCCTGCTATCTGCTGGACTCGCCGCTGGACGAGCTGGACTCGATCTACGACCGGTATCACCAGGTCGCGCGGCTGTCCAAGCACGCGGGCGGCATCGGCCTCTCCTACTCCCGCGTCCGCGCCCGCGGCTCCCTGATCCGGGGCACCAACGGCCACTCCAACGGCATCGTGCCGTTCCTCAAGACCCTCGACGCCTCCGTCGCCGCCGTCAACCAGGGCGGCCGGCGCAAGGGAGCCGCCGCCGTCTACCTGGAGACGTGGCATGCGGATGTCGAGGAGTTCCTGGAGCTCCGCGACAACACCGGCGAGGACGCCCGCCGCACCCACAAC
>NZ_VCLA01000192.1:214626-214722 GCF_009600885.1 Streptomyces jumonjinensis | reverse complement strand
GCCGTCTGCAACCTCGGCTCCGTCAACCTCGCCGCCTTCGTCACCCACCAAACCGACGGAACCGACAACGGAAACGGCGCGGACATCGACTGGGAG
>NZ_VCLA01000192.1:189343-214616 GCF_009600885.1 Streptomyces jumonjinensis | reverse complement strand
GCCGTCTGCAACCTCGGCTCCGTCAACCTCGCCGCCTTCGTCACCCAAGACGACATCGACTGGGAACGCCTCGACGCCACGGTCCGCACCGCCGTCACCTTCCTCGACCGCGTCGTCGACATCAACTTCTACCCCACCGAACAGGCCGGCCGCTCCAACAACAGGTGGCGCCCCGTCGGCCTGGGCGCCATGGGACTCCAGGACGTCTTCTTCCAGCTCAAACTCCCCTTCGACTCCCCCGCCGCCCGCACCCTCTCGACCCGCATCGCCGAGCGGATCATGCTCGCCGCCTACGAAGCCTCCGCCGACCTCGCCGAACGCCACGGACCCCTCCCCGCCTGGAACGAGACCCGCACCGCACACGGCGTCCTCCACCCCGACCACTACAACACCACACCCCACTGGCCCGACCGCTGGAACGCCCTGCGCGAGCGCATCGCCGCCACCGGCCTGCGCAACTCCCTCCTCCTGGCCATCGCCCCCACCGCCACCATCGCCTCCATCGCCGGCGTCTACGAATGCATCGAGCCCCAGGTCTCCAACCTCTTCAAGCGCGAGACCCTCTCCGGCGAGTTCCTCCAGGTCAACACCTACCTCGTCCAGGAACTCAAGAACCTCGGCGTCTGGGACGCCACCACCCGCGAAGCCCTCCGCGACGCCAACGGCTCCATCCAGAACTTCACCCAGGTCCCCGCCGACGTCCGCGAGCTCTACCGCACCGCCTGGGAGATCCCCCAGCGCGGCCTCATCGACATGGCCGCCGCCCGCACCCCCTACCTCGACCAGTCCCAGTCACTCAACCTCTTCCTCGAAACACCCACCATCGGCAAGCTCAGCTCCATGTACGCCTACGCATGGAAACAAGGCATCAAAACCACCTACTACCTCCGCTCCCGCCCCGCCACCCGCATCGCCCGCGCGGCATCCAACACCAACGCCGGCGCCACCGTCCCCGTACCGGCGCAGACCACCCCTGAAGACGCGGTCGCCTGCTCCCTCGAAAACCCCGAGTCCTGCGAGGCCTGCCAGTAATGTCCACTCCACGCACCAGCAAGAACCTGCTGGACCCCGGCTTCGAGCTGACGCTCCGCCCCATGCGCTACCCGGACTTCTACGAGCGCTACCGGGACGCGATCAAAAACACGTGGACGGTCGAAGAGGTCGATCTCCACTCCGACGTGACCGATCTCGCCAAGCTCACCCCGGGTGAGCAGCATCTGATCGGCCGGCTGGTCGCGTTCTTCGCGACCGGTGACTCCATCGTCGCCAACAATCTCGTGCTGACGCTGTACAAGCACATCAACTCCCCCGAGGCCCGGCTCTACCTCAGCCGTCAGCTCTTCGAGGAGGCCGTGCACGTCCAGTTCTATCTGACGCTGCTCGACACCTATCTCCCCGACCCGGAGGACCGTACGGCGGCCTTCGCGGCGGTCGAGAACATCCCCTCCATCCGCGAGAAGGCGCAGTTCTGCTTCAAGTGGATGGACTCGGTCGAGAAGATCGACCAGCTGGAGACCCAGGCCGACCGCCGGCGTTTCCTGCTGAATCTGATCTGCTTCGCCGCGTGCATCGAGGGACTCTTCTTCTACGGCGCCTTCGCGTACGTCTACTGGTTCCGCTCGCGGGGCCTGCTGCACGGGCTCGCCACCGGCACCAACTGGGTGTTCCGCGACGAGACCATGCATATGAACTTCGCCTTCGAGGTCGTGGACACCGTCCGCAAGGAGGAGCCGGAGCTGTTCGACGACGCCCTCCAGCAGCAGGTCACGGACATGCTCCAGGAGGCGGTGGAGGCCGAGCTCCAGTTCGGCAGCGATCTGTGCGGCGACGGTCTGCCGGGCATGAACACCGAGTCGATGCGCGAGTACCTCCAGTGCGTCGCCGACCAGCGGCTCACCCGCCTCGGCTTCGCCCCGGTGTACGGCTCGGAGAACCCCTTCTCGTTCATGGAGCTCCAGGGCGTCCAGGAGCTCACCAACTTCTTCGAGCGCCGTCCGTCCGCCTACCAGGTGGCGGTCGAGGGCTCGGTGGATCTGGGCGAGGACTTCTGAGCCGCTGACACGCCGCCCGGTCTGAGCCGGAGCTGCTACTACGCACGACAGGGCCCGCTCACCGAGGTGAGCGGGCCCTGTCGTGCGCGGATGTCAGCCGTTGGCGACGACGGGGTAGCGGGGCGTGCCCTCCGCCATCTGCCGCAGCGCGTCCTTGCGGTCACGCTTGGAGAGACGGTCGATGTACAGATAGCCGTAGACATGGTCCGTCTCATGCTGAAGGCAGCGGGCGAAGTAGCCGCTGCCCCGGACCTTGATCGGGTTGCCGTGCATGTCCTGGCCGCTCACCACCGCGTGGTCGGGGCGGGCGAGCGGGGCGTACGCGGTCGGTACGGAGAGACAGCCCTCGTTGGAGTCGTCCAGCACCCGCTGCTCGGGCGGCAGCTCCGCGAGGACCGGGTTGACGACATAGCCGACATGACGGTTGCCCTCGTCGTCCGGGCAGTCGTAGACGAAGACCTTGAGGTCCACCCCGATCTGGTTGGCGGCCAGGCCCACGCCCTCCGCCGTCCGCTGGCTGGCGAACATGTCGTCGATCAGCGACGCCAGCTTGTCGTCGAACTCGGTGACGTCCGCGCACTCCTTGTGGAGCACCGGGTTTCCGACGACCGTGATCGGGCGCGAGGTGCCGCGCTCGCGGTGGGCGAGCTCACGTGCCTCGCACTCCTCCGTGTCGACGAAGAATCCCTCGCCGTCCACGGCGGCACCCTCATTGACCTGCTGGTCCGTCTCCTGCTGCGACGCCATGTCAGCCGTACGCCTTCCTCGGTACTCGTGCATGCTCATGAGTGTCCGGTGGGTGGTCACTCGCTGTCCGTACAGCCTACGGCCAGGTCTCAGCAGACTTCTTCGAGATCCCGCCACTCACGGGTATCCGGGCTGTCCGCGACCCAGCCGTCCAGCAGTCCGCGCACCAGACCGGCGGGGGCGGCGATCCCGCACTCACGCTCCGGGGACCATGGCTCACCCGAGGTGCGATGACCGAGCGGGCCCGGGTGACCGGGCTCGCTGTGGTCATGGGGGTCGAGATGCTCGCCCTCGCCCTCGGCGCTGGGCATCCGGCTCTCCGAACAGGACCGGCAGAGCAGCCGGACCGACGACGACCAGTCCTCGGCGGCGAACCCGGCGTCGGAAGCCAGCCGCTCCAGCGCGTCCCGGTCGTCCTCGGTCGCGGCCTCCAGCAGCACCACCCAGGTGGGTACGGGCGAGGGCGCCCACAGCTCGATCTCGTCGAAGACGGGGTACGAGGGCCCCGCGGCCGTGGTCCGCTCGCCATTGGGCACACCGTCGTGGAGGACGACCTCGCCCCAGCGGCGGCCGGAGGACGGCAGCGGGATCGACAGCACCTCGATCCTGGCAGGATCGAGTCTGCGGCCCCACACCACCTCGGCCTCGCCCTCGGGCGAGAGCCGCACGACGGCGCTGCCGAGGTCCATGCCGAGGGGCTCGCCGCCCGGTCCCGCGCCGACGCCTCCGGTACGGGTGGGCACTCCGGGGACCTTGAGGCCGTACGCCTGCCAGGCGCGGCGGGCCAGCGGCCAGTCCTGGAGGGCGGTGGCCGCGATGCCGACATTCCACCAGTCGGGGGCGCCGGTCTCCTTGTCGAGCAGGGCCACGGCCCGCAGTCCGGCGGCGCGCGCCTGCTCCCAGTCGTGCCGGAACTTATGGAGCAGCGCGAGATTGAACCAGGACTCGGAGAGCCAGGGCTCAAGGTCGGCCGCCCGCGTCAGCAGCGCGCCCGCGTCTTCGTACCGGCCGTCGCCGATCAGCGTGAACGCGCGGTCGGTGGCCTGCCGCCACGAGGCGGAGGGCCGATGCCGTACCTTCCCGAAGATCCTCACGATTCCCGCCTGCCGGTCGCTCGGGCCTGTGCCCGGACGCTGTTGGTGTGCTTCCTGCCGCTGCTTCGTGTGTCCTGCTTGACGTTGGATGTCTCTCCTCTTTCGCATCCAACCATGCCCAGGTGAAGGCTGACTCATTACCCATGGGTTACCCAGGCGGCACCGGGACCAGACCCCATCGCTCACTCAGGGTGCGGAGCCACCGGGCCCTGCGGTTCCCCAGGGGGTGCGGCACCCGGGGAACCGGGCCGTACGGGGGTTTCGGGCGCTGTGCCGGGGAGGGTTCCGGGGCCGGTGCGCGACCGCTCGCCGGGCGGCGCGGCCCGGCCGGCGTCCGTGGCCGCCGGTTCCCGGCCGGGCTTCCCTGCCGGGGAGGGGGTCCCGGCCGGGAAGGGGGTCCCGGCCGGGAAGGGGGTCCCTGCCGGGAAGGGGGTCCCTGCCGGGTCCGGAGTCCCGGGCCCGGCCAGGGCCGGCGGGGACGGCTCCCCCGGGCCGCCCCGTCCGAGCACCCGCGCCAGGGACTCCACCACCTCCGGCTGGTAGTCCCGCCCGGCGTCCAGCCGCAGCCGCTCCAGCGCGCCGGGGGCCCCGCCCGCTCCCCCGCCGCCCCCGGCGAGATCGTCGTACGCGTTCACGGCGCGGACGATCCGCGCGGGCAGCGGCTGCTCGCGGTAGGGGTCGGCCTGCCGCTCCACCACCACGGCGACCTCGGCCGGCACGCCCGTCTGCCGGACCACGGCCCCGCCCAGCAGTGCGATACGGCGCTGCCGGGCCGCCGGGAGCAGCACGGTCGCGCCATGGGGCACGGGGTCCACCAGGGACAGCTGTCCGATGTCGTGCATCAGCGCCGCGTACTCCAGCACCGTGAGCTCTTTCCCGGTGAGCCCCATCTCGCGGCCGACCGCGCGGCTCAGCGCCGCCACCCTGCAGGCGTGCCCGGACGGGGTGTATCCGGCGATCTCGGTGGAGCGGGCGAGCGAGACGATGGTCTGCCGGTAGGTGGCCCTGACCCCCTCGTACCGCCGGAACGACAGCTGGGTGAGGAGCAGCGGCACACAGAAGACGGGCAGCGCCCACAGCCCGGCGACGGCGACGGCGAGCGCGATGACCGTCCCGGTGGCGCAGACGGCGGAGCCGATGCCGAGCAGCGCGCGCAGTTCGTCGCGGAGCAGCGGCCCGTACGGGAATCCGGTGCGGGTGCGGAGTATCAGCGCGGAGAGCAGGGCGTCGCAGAGCGCCGTCAGCACCAGCAGCACCACCAGGAAGAGCGCGTACGACGCGCCCCGCGCCCACTGGCCGAGCTCGCCCGAGTTGTAGAGCGGCTGGAAGCAGACGGCGGCGAAGGTGACGCTCAGTACCCGGCGTACGACATGGTCGAGTGCGTGGTACTGCCCGCGTGCCAGCTGCGGGACCGCTCCGGCGAGCGCGCAGACGACCACGACGGCGATCACCTGGAGCACTCCGTGGGTGGTCGGCTCGCCCTGGCACTCGCCGAGGAGGGCGTACGCGAGCGCTCCGGCCGCGCCGAGCGGCGCGGGCTCCCGTTCGCCGGGCGCGGCTCCCCAGCGGGCGATCTCGCCGATGGCGATGAGCGTGGCGAAGGCGAGCGCGTTCCCGGGTTCATGGAGGCCGTGCCAGAGGGTTCCGGCGAGGGCCGCGCAGGTGAGGGCGGTCGCGGCGGCGTAGACGAGCAGCGGCGCCGGTCCGCCGTATCCGTCTCCCGGCGGACCGGGGCGTCCGGGGCGTACTGGGCGTACGGGCTCCGCTTCCCGGCCTCGGATCACCCGGCACCGCCCGGTGTGCGGTCGGCGACGCGCACCGGCTGCGAGGGGATTCCGCGTACGTCTTTGGCGGGGGCTTCCCCGGTGGGGGCGGCGGTCGCCTCGTCGGCGGTGACCTCGCTCTCCCAGCCGTGCCGTTCCAACGCGCTGACCAGCGCCTCCACCATCGCGGGGTCGAACTGGGCGCCCGCGCACCGCTCCAGTTCCGCGAGCGCCACCGGGACCGGACGCGCCCGGGAGTAGGAGCGGGTCGAGGTCATGGCGTCGAAGGCGTCGGCCACCGCGACCACCCGGGCGAATTCGGGGATGCGGTCGCCGGCCAGTCCCGAGGGGTATCCGGTGCCGTCCATCCGTTCGTGGTGGTACAGGATCGCGGCCCGGGCGTCACCGAGGAAGCCGATGCCGCGCACGATCTCATGGCCGTACTCGGGGTGCAGCTGGATGACCCGCCGTTCCTCGGGCGTCAGCGGGCCGTCCTTGCGGAGCACCCGCGTCGGCACGCCGAGTTTGCCCACGTCATGGAGGATCCCGGCGAAGCGGATCACTTCGACGCGCCTCTCGTCCCAGCCCAGCTCGCGGGCGATCAGCACCGAGGCCCGGCCGACCCGCTCGCTGTGGCCCCGGGTGTAGCGGTCCTTGAGGTCGACGGCCTGGACCAGGGCGCGGATGGTGGCCTGGTGGGCGGTGCGTTCGCGGTGGTACTGGCCGAAGAGCCAGCAGGAGATGTACATGGGCAGCAGGACGAAGAGCGCGGAGACCGGCCCGTAGGGGCTGGTCCAGAGCACGGCCATCATCAGTCCGGCGAGCCCGTGGGTCAGATGCGGCACCAGGGAGCGCAGCAGCAGTCCACGCCAGGCGGTGTGCGGCGGCAGCCGTTCGGCGGTGGCGAGGATGCCGGCTTCGAGGAGGGTCAGTACGAGGCAGAAGGCGACGGCCCCGGCGGCGGCGGGGAGCAGGGCGTGCGGGAAGCCGGGGCCGCCGGGATCGCTCAGGGTGCGCTCGCCGCCGAGCAGGACATGGGTCCGGGAGGCGCTCCAGGTGGCGAGGGAGAGCTGTGCGGCACGCCAGATCCGCCGGACTCCGGCCGGGCGGCGCTCGACGCGTCCCACGAGCGCGCCGGGCACCGCGATCAGCGGGGTGGCGGCGCAGGGGAGCAGAAAGGCGGCGGTGAGCAGCACCGGGAAGAACGATCCGGCGCTGATGGGGAGGGCCTTGCCGAGGTAGCGGCAGTGGGCGGGCAGCTCGCACAGGGCGTAGAGCGCGGCGAGCAGGCAGACGGCGCTCCAGTCGACGGGGATGTCCTGCCGCGGCAGGGGCAGCGCGCATGCCGCCGCGCAGAGCACGGCGCAGAGTATGTAGGCGTGTGCCGTCGCCGGTACGGACCTCACCGCACTGCCCCCTTCCCATCTCGCGCGTCACGCTAGCGAGTTGGGGGCATGGGTGGCGGCGCGCGGGCGGGGGTTCGCACAGACGAGTGACGGAGGGTGCGTACGAAGAGGGCACGCCATGTGGTCATGGCGTGCCCTCTCCGTATGTCTGTGCCCCGTCCCCTTGCCTGTACGGGTGCGGGCCCTTGTCCGTACGGGTATCGGCCCTGTCCGTACGGATGCGGGTCCTTGCCTGTACGGGTGCGGGTCCTTGCCTGTACGGGTGCGGGTCCTTGCCTGTACGGGTGCGGTCCCTCGTCCCCGTACGGGTGCGGTTCCTCGTCCGTACGGGTACGGGTACGGGTCCTGCGGCGCGCGGTCAGTCCGCCCGGGGGGCTTCCACGTGGGCGACGACGGTGACGTCCTCGTCGGGGACGGTCTGCCCGGAGCGGATCAGATCGATCCGGCCCATGACCTTGGCGCGCAGATCGGTGGGCACGTCATCATGCCCGCAGCACCGCTTGACGAGCTTCTTCACGGCCTGCTCCAGCCCGTACTTCTCCAGGCAGGGGGAGCATTCCTCGAAGTGCGACTCGAATTTGGTGCAGTCGCTGTCCGGCATCTCTCGGTCGAGGAACTCATAGAGGTGGTCGAGCACCTCCGAGCAGTCCGTCTCATGCGGCTCTCCGCAGCTCATGAGCCCGATCCTTTCGCTTCGTTCGACTCCCCCGCGCCGGCGGGGACGAGCCCGCGCTCACGCGCGTAGTCCTCCAGCATTCCGCGCAGCTGACGGCGGCCCCGGTGCAGCCGGGACATGACCGTCCCGATGGGTGTACCCATGATGTCCGCGATCTCCTTGTACGCAAAGCCTTCCACGTCGGCGAGGTAGACCGCGATGCGGAACTCCTCGGGGATGGCCTGGAGCGCGGACTTCACATCGGAGTCCGGCAGATGGTCCAGAGCCTGCGACTCGGCGGAGCGGAGCCCGGTCGACATATGCGACTCGGCACGCGCCAGCTGCCAGTCCTCGATCTCCTCGGCGGCGCTGCGCTGGGGCTCACGCTGCTTCTTGCGGTACGAGTTGATGAACGTGTTGGTGAGGATCCGATAGAGCCAGGCCTTGAGGTTGGTGCCCTCACGGAACTGGTGGAAGGAGCCGTACGCCTTGGCGTAGGTCTCCTGCACGAGATCCTCCGCGTCGGCGGGGTTGCGCGTCATGCGGAGCGCGGCGGAGTACATCTGGTCGAGGAAGCCCAGGGCGTCCCGCTCGAAACGGGCGTTCCGCTCGGCGGTCGTCTCCTCGGCGGTCGTCTCGGCGGGGCGTGCCGCCGAGGCGGACTCGGCCGCCTGTCCCTGTGCCGCTTGGCCGTCGTCGGTCCCTGCGTCGGTCCCAGTGACCGGACCCACCTCCTCCAACGCTGTGACGAGCCCGAGTGCGGACTCGCTCGAATCGGAGAATAGTCGACCTTGGGGCGCGAGCTCTCGTCGATCCGCACCGGCCTGCGCCCGGACCGGCGCGTTCTTGGCCGCCGTGAGCACGGTCCACTCCAGGTCGGCGCGGTGCGCCCGGCGGGGGCAGATGGTCGGACCCATGCGAGGGACTCCCTACTCCATGCTCTGCTGGTGACGTGCTGTACACCCCGCACAACAGACCTGGGCGGCCGGTCATTCCCGCAGCGGCCGGAGCCATTTCCGTACCGCGTCTGTGATGGTCATCACGGTCTGCTCCTCGGTGATACCCGCGCGCTTGGGCACCGCGAAGCCGTGATCGGCGGCGGGAACTTCCACCAGGCCGTACGGCCCTTCGGGGAATTCCGCGGGTTTTCCGAAGGGGTCGTTGCCGCCCTGGACGACCAGCGTGGGCAGACCGGCGCCGAGCAGTTCGGCCGCGCGGGAGCTCTCGGGTCTGCCGGGGGGATGGAGGGGGAAGGCGAGCGCGAGCACGGCGACGGCGCCGAGCTCCCCGGCGGTTCGGCAGGCGACGCGGGCCCCGGCGCTGCGTCCGCCCGCGACCACGGGAAGTCCGGGTTCGGCGAGCGCGGGCCAGAGGCCGCGCCAGGCGGTGTCGAGGGTCTTGGGCGCGGGGGCGAGCCGTTTTCCGGCGACGCGCCAGGGCTGCTCCACCAGGGCGACGGTGACGCCGTCGGCGGGGAGCGTCCGGGCGATGGCGCACAGATCGCGGGTCCCGATCCCGCCTCCGGCGCCGTGTCCGAGGGCGAGCACGGCCCATGGCTCGTCGGCCGACCACCAGGTGATACGGGCGGTTCCGGCCTCGGTCTCGATCTCGGCTCTTCGGTTGTCGCGCACCGGCCCATCCTCCCCCGCGCGGAGGGCCGGCACGCCTTGTGACGGAGGCCGGCGGGGCGGCACGGGCCGGTCAGAACAGGGTGCCCTCCTCCGGCCCCGACAGCTCCGCCAGCAGCTCCGGCCCGTTGTTGCGGACGTTGCTGACCGCCGTGGTCACCGCGTACGCCCGCATCAGCCCCTCCGGCGGCGGCGCCAGCAGGCCCTTCAGCCGCTCCTTGTCCGTGGCCGACGGGTCCAGCCAGGCGTCCCACCGGTCCGGCGTCAGCATCAGCGGCATCCGGGGGTGGATCTCCGCCAGCGATCCCGGACCCTCCGCCGGGGCCACCCCGAGCGGCGCCCGCTCGGCCTCCGTGGTGAGCACCGTGCACGTCGCCCACCAGGCCAGGGGATGGTCGTCGGGCAGCGTCCGGTCCCGCCAGAACTCGTAGAGCCCCGCCATCGCGAACACCGATCCGTCCGCCGGGGTCACGAAGTACGGCTGCTTCCGGGGCCGTTTCCGCTTGCCCTGCTCCTCCAGCTCCCGTTCCTCCGGCGCGGTCACCCACTCGTAATAGCCGTCGGCGGGCAGGATGCACCGGCGGGAGGCGAACGGTCCGCGGAACGACGGCTTCTCGTGCACCGTCTCCGCCCGCGCGTTGATCATCCGCGCCGCGCCCTCGGGAGATTTCGCCCAGGAGGGCACCAGCCCCCACTTCAGCGCTCTGAGCTGGCGAACCGGGCGCGGGTCGGCCGCGTCTTTCAGAGGGCGTTCGAGAATCGCGTAGACCTCTTTGGTGGGGGCCACATTCCAATCGGGGGCCAAGGTCTCCTCGGGCTCCCACTTCTGGACATCGAAGATCCCCACCAGGTCCTCGGGCCGACGACTCGCCGCATACCGTCCACACATGGCTGCCACACTGCCACTCCCGCCCGCCGCACCAGGAGCCGCCCCAGAAATGGATAATCACCATTCCGCTTATCTTCTCGGCAGCGCCTCGCCCGGTCTTCTCGGCAGCGCCTCCCCCGGCGAGCTGTGGGACCGCCTCTTCGGCACCCAGCCCGCCCCCGAGCAGTGGCTGACCATAGCCACCTGCGCGCTGGCCCTGGCCGCCGTCCTCCCCCGGCCCCTGTGGCGGCTCTCCCGCAACGCCGTCACCATCGCCCACGAGGGCGGCCACGGCCTGATCGCGCTGCTCACCGGCCGCCGGCTGGAGGGCATCCGGCTGCACTCCGACACCAGCGGGCTGACCGTCAGCCGGGGCAGACCGACCGGGCTCGGCATGGTGCTGACCGCCGCCGCGGGCTACACCGCCCCGTCGCTGCTCGGCCTCGGCGGCGCCTGGCTGCTCGCCGCCGGCCACATCACCCTGCTGCTCTGGCTGGCGACCGCCCTGCTCCTCGCCATGCTGGTGATGATCCGCAACGCGTACGGGGCGCTGACCATGATCCTCACCGGAGCCGCCTTTCTGCTGATCTCCTGGCTGGCCGACCCCGGGGTCCAGGCGGGCTTCGCCTACGCCGCGGTCTGGTTCCTGCTGCTCGGCGGCGTACGGCCGGTCTTCGAGCTCCAGGCCAAGCGCCGGCACGGCGGAGCGCCCGACTCGGACGCCGACCAGCTCTCCCGGCTCACCCATGTACCGCCCGCGATGTGGCTCTTCCTCTTCCACGCGGTGTCGATCTGCTCACTCATCGGCGGCGGTCGCTGGCTGCTCGACCTGTAGCCGCGGCCCGTCGATCCACCGCCCCGGCCCGCCCTCCGGGCCGCTGACCGGCCGTCCCGCACCCCGCCCATCGGGCGAGACCTTGGTTACGTCCAGGTTTCGGCGCATTTGATCAAGATCAGAGGCTTGGCGGAGCCACTAAAGTAAGGGCCATGACCGAAGTCTCCGTGCACCCCGCCCTCTGGCCCGCCCCGCTCGCGACCGGAGCCGTCGAAGCGACGGTGACCGTGCCCGGTTCGAAGTCGGTCACCAACCGTGCCCTGGTGCTGGCCTCGCTCGCCGCCGAGCCGGGCTGGCTGCGCCGCCCGCTGCGCTCCCGCGACAGCCTGCTGATGGCCCAGGCGCTGCGCGCCCTCGGCGTCGGCATCGAGGAGACGGTCTCCTCCAGCTCCTCGTCCCCCGCCCCCGGGGCCGAGGGCGTCCCGGACGGAGAGGGCGAGGCATGGCGCGTCATCCCCGCCGGTCTGCACGGCCCCGCCACGGTCGACGTGGGCAACGCGGGCACCGTGATGCGCTTCCTGCCGCCGGTCGCCGCGCTCGCGGAGCGCCCGGTCCGCTTCGACGGCGACCCCCGTTCCTATGAGCGCCCGCTGAACGGCGTGATCGACGCCCTGCGCGTCCTCGGCGCGCGGATCGACGACGACGGCCGCGGCGCGCTCCCCATGACCGTGCACGGCAGCGGCGCACTGGACGGCGGCTCCGTCGAGATAGACGCCTCCTCGTCCTCCCAGTTCGTCTCGGCGCTGCTGCTCTCCGCCCCCCGCTTCAACCAGGGCGTCGAGGTCCGCCACATCGGCGGCCGGCTCCCCTCCATGCCGCATATCCGGATGACCGTGGACATGCTGCGCGCCGTCGGCGCACAGGTGGACGAGCCGGAGACCGGCGGCGAGCCCGATGTCTGGCGGGTCTCCCCCTCGGCCATACTCGGCCGGGACATCGTCATCGAGCCCGATCTGTCGAACGCCCAGCCGTTCCTCGCCGCCGCCCTGATCACCGGCGGCCGGGTCACCATCCCCGACTGGCCGCAGCGCACCACCCAGCCCGGCGACGCGCTGCGCCGGATCTTCACCGAGATGGGCGGCGCCTGCGAGCTGACCGAGACGGGGCTGACCTTCACCGGCACGGGCCGTATCCACGGCATCGACGTGGACCTCGGCGAGGTCGGCGAGCTGACCCCGGGCATCGCGGCCGTCGCGGCGCTCGCCGACTCCCCCTCCACCCTGCGCGGCGTCGCCCATCTGCGGCTCCATGAGACGGACCGGCTGGCCGCGCTCACCAAGGAGATCAACGGGCTCGGCGGCGATGTGACCGAGACCGAGGACGGTCTGCACATCCGCCCCCGTCCGCTGCACTCCGGTGTCTTCCACACCTACGACGACCACCGGATGGCCACCGCGGGCGCGGTCATCGGCCTCGCCGTCGCGGGCGTCGAGATCGAGAACGTGGCGACCACCGCCAAGACCCTGCCCGACTTCCCCCGGATGTGGACAACAATGCTCGGAGCGGAAAGCTGAACGGAATCTGAGATGCGGCGCTACGGCAAGAACCCCGACGAGGACGACGTTCGCGTACGCCCCAATCGCAAGGGCAACCGGCCCCGGACCAATATCCGCCCCAAACACGAGGACGCCTCGGAGGGCATGGTCCTCACCGTCGACCGGGGGCGGCTGACCTGTCTCGTCGAGGACCGTGTCGTCCATGCGATGAAGGCCCGCGAACTGGGCCGCAAGGCCGCCGTGGTCGGCGACCGGGTCTCGCTCGTCGGCGACCTCTCCGGCGCCAAGGACACCCTCGCCCGCATCGTGCGGATCTCGCAGCGCACCTCCGTGCTGCGCCGTACGGCCGACGACGACGACCCCTTCGAGCGGGTGGTCGTCGCCAACGCGGACCAGCTCGCCATCGTCACCGCCCTCGCCGACCCGGAGCCCCGCCCCCGGCTGATCGACCGCTGTCTGGTCGCGGCGTACGACGGCGGACTCGAACCCCTGCTGGTCCTGACGAAGTCCGACCTCGCCTCGCCGGACGGACTGCTGGAGATGTACGGGGCGCTCGGCGTCCCCTTTGTCGTCACCACCCGGGAGGAGTTCGTGGACGGGGCCGCCGCCGACCGGGTGCACGAGCATCTGTCGGGACGGACCACGGCCTTCGTCGGACACTCCGGCGTCGGTAAGACGACCCTGGTCAACGCGCTGGTGCCGGAGGACCGCCGCCGTTTGACCGGACATGTCAACGCGGTCACCGGGCGCGGCCGGCACACCACCACATCGGCGCTGGCCATTCCGCTCGCGGATGAGCAGGGCGGCTGGGTGATCGACACCCCGGGGTTGCGCTCCTTCGGCCTCAACCATGTGGACCCCTCGCGGGTGATCCTCGCCTTCCCCGACCTCGAACCGGGGACGGTGAACTGCCCCCGGGCGTGCAGCCACGACGAACCGGAGTGCGCGCTCGACGAGTGGGTGGCAGAGGGCCATGCCGACCCGGCCCGGCTGTACTCGCTGCGCCGGCTGCTCGCCACCCGCGAGCGGCGCGAGGGCGACTGACGGGGATCGGGGCGGAGTACGACGCGAAGGCGAGTGAATTAATCCCTTTTGCGGTCTTCTGATCCTCGGTAAGTGCATAATCGCAGCACGCCCGAGGATGCGGTCGCCGACTGACGGGGAGGCACTGGCCATGGCCTGGCTGCTGGTGGTGGTCGCCGGAATCCTGGAAACGGGATTCGCCGTCTGTCTGAAGCTGTCGCATGGATTCACCCGGCTCTGGCCCACCATCGCCTTCGCCGCCTTCGCCCTGAGCAGCTTCGGACTGCTGACCCTGGCGCTGAAGCGGCTGGACGTGGGTCCCGCCTACGCCGTGTGGACGGGGATCGGGGCCGCGGGGACCGCCATCTACGGGATGGTGTTCCTGGGCGATCTGGTCTCCGCTCTGAAGATCGTGTCGATCACGCTGGTGATCGTCGGCGTCATCGGTCTACAGCTGTCGGGCTCGGCCCACTGAGCACCGCCCCCGCGCCCGGCTCTTCCGGTTTCCCAGCCTCTGTCTCTACCGTTGTTTCCGGCGTCGACTCCGTTCCCGGGTCGCCGACCGCGGTACGGATCAGCGGCCCGACCCCGTCGCCCACCGGCGCGATCACGCAGGAGAGCGCCAGCCGCACCACCAGTTCGCAGCGGAACGCGAGATCCCCCGACGCCTCTCCCGCGCAACCGCCGCAGCTCGCCCTCTCCAGCGCGGCCAGCGACCGGTCCCGTACCAGCGCGACCACGTCGGACGGCGCCGGAAGCCCCGCGTCCGCGCGGCGCTGGGCTGGCGCACCGGCCGGCGGCGCACCCCGGCGTACGGGTTTGGGCGCGGGCAGCCGCTCGCCCCAGCAGCCGGTGAGCAACGCTCTCAGCAGGGGTCTGCTCCGCGCCTCGCCGACGGTCCACTCGGCGATGGCGACCAGCGGGTCGACCGGCCCGGTCCGCTCGCCCAGTAAGCGGTCCACCCCGTGGAGATAGCTGTCGGCCTCTCTGCGTACCAGCGCTCTGGCCAGTCCGTCCTTGCTGCCGAACTCGTTGTAGAGAGTCTGCCGTGAGAGGCCCGCGGCGGCGGCGACATCAACCATCCGCACCCCTGGCCAGGGAGATTCCGCGAGCGCCGCGAGTGCGGCGTCCAGCAGGGACTCACGGGCCGTAGGCATCGTCGCCTCCCAGACCGCGTTGACCTCGGGGCCCGATGCCCACCGGCCGCACGGCGTCCCGCTCAGATTTGACGCGCCTCCTTTCACTGTCAAGGGCCATGGCGGCGGCAGCGGCGTACTTGGCGAATTGACCTCCCCGCTCCCGGCGTCCGAGTCTCGATAGAGTGATCGCCATGCCCGACTACGACGACGATCTGCGTCTCGCCCATGTCCTCGCCGACGCCGCCGACGCCGCCACCATGGACCGCTTCCAGGCTCTGGACCTCAAGGTCGAGACCAAGCCGGACATGACTCCGGTGAGCGAGGCCGACAAGGCGGCCGAGGAGCTGATCCGGGAGCGGCTCCTGCGGGCACGCCCGCACGACGCGATCCTCGGCGAGGAGTACGGCGTCGAGGGCACGGGCCCGCGCCGCTGGGTCATCGACCCGATCGACGGAACCAAGAACTATGTGCGCGGTGTGCCGGTCTGGGCGACGCTGATCTCGCTGATGGAGGAGGGCGAGGACGGCTTCCAGCCCGTGGTCGGGGTGGTCTCGGCCCCGGCGCTGGGGCGGCGCTGGTGGGCCGCGCAGGGCGGCGGCGCGCACACCGGGCGTTCGCTCGGCTCCGCGACCAGGATTCAGGTGTCCCGGGTGAACAGCGTCCGGGACGCTTCTTTCGCCTACTCCTCGCTGACGGGGTGGGAGGAGCAGGGCCGGCTCGACGGTTTTCTCGACCTCACCCGCGCCTGCTGGCGCACCCGCGGATATGGCGACTTCTGGCCCTACATGATGGTCGCCGAGGGATCGATCGACATCTGCGCCGAGCCGGAGCTGTCCCTGTGGGACATGGCCGCGACCGCGATCGTCGTCCAGGAGGCGGGCGGCGTCTTCACCTCGCTGGACGGGGCCCCCGGCCCGCACGGCGGCAACGCCGCCGCGTCGAACGGCCTGCTCCATGACGAGCTGCTCGCCCATCTGGGCCGGCGCTCCTGAGCGCTTTCGCCGCGCTCCGCTCCGCCGGCGGGCTCCCATACGCCCCGGAACCCGGCATGCCGCCCCCCTTGCCGGGTCCCGCCCCGGCTGCGACTCTGGGAGTCCCCCCGCTTGTGAACTTGTGAATCGGTTCTCGAAAGGGCCGGCTCACCAAGGAGGTGGCTCCGCCCATGCTCGTCCGTGACGCCATGAGCACGGTGGTCCTCACCATCGGACCGGCACACACCCTCCGCCAGGCCGCCAGGCTGATGGCCGCCCGCCGGGTCGGCGCGGCCGTCGTCTTCGACGGCGACGCCGAGGGGGTGGGCATTCTGACCGAGCGCGACATCCTCACCTCGGTGGGTACGGGTGAGGACCCCGATCAGGAGATCGCGAGCGCCCACACCACCACCGACGTCGTGTTCGCGGCGCCGTCCTGGACCCTGGAGGAGGCCGCGGAGGCGATGTCCCGGGGCGGATTCCGGCATCTGATAGTGCTGGACGGGCAGGGGCCCGTGGGCATCGTCTCCGTCCGGGACATCATCCGCTGCTGGGCCCCGGCCCGCCGCGACGGGACGGCGCTGGTCGGCTGACCCGCTGCCGGGCCCGGGGTGCCGCAGAGCGATCCGAGGTCCGGGACCGATTCCGGTTTCGGACCCCGATTCCGGCTCCGGCTCCGGCTCCGGGTCCGGCTCCGGGTCCGGCTCCGGCTCCGGGCATACGAGAGGGCCGGACTCCCCTGGACAGGTATCCGGCCCTCCGATCTACGGCAAGCGCCCGTCAGCCACGCAGGGCCTGGACCGCGGCTTCCAGCCGCTTGCCGAAGTCTCCGTCCGCCTGACGGAAGTTGTTGACCGCGCGCTCGGCGATGCCGTCCCGCGAGACCTTCGCGATGAACCCGGCGAGGTTCTCGATCAGCCGGGACTTCTCGTCCTCCGACATCAGCCGGTAGAGATTGCCCGCCTGTACGAAGTCGCTGTCCTCGGCGTGCCCCGGAGCCTCATGGGTGCCGGTGGCGCCCGAGACGGCCGTCGCGGACCAGAGCGGCTTATCCGTCTGGAACGGGCCGCCGAAACTGTTGGGCTCGTAGTTCTTCGCGCCCTTGTGACGGCCGTCGTACAGGAAGCCGTCACGGCTGTTGGTGCGCGCCTCGGTGGCGTGCGGACGGTTCACCGGCAGATGGTCGGCGTTGATGCCGACGCGGTAGCGGTGAGCGTCGCCGTACGCGAAGAGACGGCCCTGGAGCATCTTGTCCGGCGACGGGCCGATGCCCGGAACGAAGTGCGCGGGCGAGAAGATGGACTGCTCGACCTCGGCGAAGACGTTCTCCGGGTTGCGGTTCAGCTCCAGCTTGCCGATCTCGATCGGCGGGTAGTCCTCGTGCGGCCACACCTTGGTGAGGTCGAACGGGTTGAAGCGGTAGTTCGCCGCCTCGGCCGCGGGCATGATCTGGACCTGCACGGTCCAGCTCGGGAAGTCACCGGCCTCGATGGCCTGGCGCAGATCGCGCTGGTGGCTGTCCGGGTCCTCACCGGCGAGCTTGTTGGCCTCTTCCTGGGTGAGGTTCTTGATGCCCTGGTCGGTCTTGAAGTGGTACTTCACCCAGAAGATCTCGCCCGCGGCGTTGTTCCACTGGTAGGTGTGCGAGCCGTAGCCGTTCATGTGACGCAGCGTGGCCGGGATGCCTCGGTCGCCGAAGAGCCAGGTCACCTGGTGGGTCGACTCGGGCGACAGGCCCCAGAAGTCCCATACGTTGTCGGCCTCCTGGGAGCCCGTGTACGGGTCGCGCTTCTGGGTGTGGATGAAGTCCGGGAACTTGATGGCGTCCTTGATGAAGAACACCGGGGTGTTGTTGCCGACGAGGTCGTAGTTGCCGTCCTCGGTGTAGAACTTCAGCGCGAAGCCCCGGGGGTCGCGCACCGCGTCGGCCGAACCGAGGTTGCCCGCCACGGTGGAGAAGCGCAGAAACGTCTCCGTCTGCTTGCCGACCTCGGAGAGGAAGGCCGCGCGCGTCCACCGGGAGACATCGCGGGTCAGCGTGAAGGTGCCGTAGGCACCCGCACCCCGGGCGTGGACGACCCGCTCCGGAATGCGCTCGCGGTTGAAGTGGGCGAGCTTCTCCAGAAGCGACTGATCCTGGATCAGAACCGGACCGCCGACGCCAGCGGTCTCGCTGTTCTGGTTGTCGGCGACCGGAGCCCCGGCCTCCGTGGTGAGCGGTCCCTGCGTCACGTACGCCTCCTGCGTGATCCTTGTCCTGGCCCTTGTGCCGATCCGATCCTACGATGGACTTTGTCTAAGTCAAGTGAACATCCAAAGTCACACCCGTTCGGGATCACGATCCCCCCGCTGCTAGGCTGGTCCTTATGAGTGACCTGTTGGAACGACTTCGCGGACGCGGCTGGCGTATGACCGCCCAGAGGCGTGTCGTGGCAGAGGTCCTCGACGGCGAGCACGTCCATCTGACGGCCGACGAGGTGCACGCGCGAGCGACCCTGAGACTGCCGGAGATCTCGCGTGCGACCGTGTACAACACGCTGGGTGAGCTGGTCTCGCTGGGCGAGGTGCTGGAGGTCGCGACCGACCGCCGCGCCAAGCGCTACGACCCGAACGCGCACCGCCCGCATCAGCATCTGGTCTGCGCCCAGTGCGGCGCCATCCGCGATGTGCACCCCTCGGGCAATCCGCTGGCGGATCTGCCGGACTCGGAGCGCTTCGGTTTCACGGTCTCGGATGTGGAAGTGACCTACCGGGGCATCTGCCCGGCCTGCGCCGGCTAGCCGCACCCCGTCCACCGGAAGGCGCGTCCCGCGCGCCGCATACCCATACCCATACGCGTACGGCCGCGGTGGTCGCGGCTGCTCGCATCCGAGCGGAGATACGACAGAGACCCGGATCCATCAGGATCCGGGTCTCTGTCTTCAGTAGCGGGGACAGGATTTGAACCTGCGACCTCTGGGTTATGAGCCCAGCGAGCTACCGAGCTGCTCCACCCCGCGTCGTTGAACCCAACCTTACGGGACCCGACCGACCAGTGCAAATCCCTGGGCGGGGCCTACGCAGGACCGGGCCGGAGCCCTCGGAGCCGCACGCCGTGCGCCCGTCATGGAGAGCCAGGACCTGCGGAAGGGCTACCGGTGGCCCGGGGCGGGCACGGCGATCGGCGCCGTCCAGGAGCGCTCGCTCACCAGCGCGGCCCCGCTCACGCCGTCAGCTCCTGATGCAGGGCCTCCCGCAGCCGGGCGGCCCGCTCGGACACCTCCGCCGGGCCCAGTTCCACCGCGCGGGCACACCACCGCTGCCCCTCGGTCAGCTCCCCCCGGCGCGCGGCGAGCAGCGCCAGCCGCAGCGCGGCCCGGCCGTGCCCGGCGCGGGCGGCCCGGGTCCACCACAGGGCCGCCTCGCGCTCATTGCCCTCGCGCGCCAGCAGCAGCCCGAGGTTGAACGCGCCGTTGCGGCTGCCCGCCTCCGCCGCCTCCCGGTACCAGCGGGCCGCGTCGGTCATATCGCCCCGGGACGCCGCGAGCATCCCCACCCGCACCTGCGCCCGGCGGTGCCCCTGTTCGGCGGCGCGCTCGTACCACTCCTCGCACTCGGTCTTCTCCGCCATCGGCTCGCCCAGCACCGGCGGGCCCGGCGGCGGCTGGCGCGCGTCCAGCAGGGTCGCGAGCCGGAAGGCCGCCTCCGCGCTGCCGCCGCCCGCGGCACAGCGCAGATGGCGCTCGGCGCTCTGGTCGTCGCCGTCCCGCAGCCGGGCCATGCCCACCTGGAGTGCGGCCTCCGTGTGACCGGCGTCCGCCGCCCGTTCGTACCAGGTCAGGGCCGTACGGTCGTCGTCCCGGCCGACGTGGAGGATGCCCAGATTGAAGGCGGCGTCCACGCTCCCGGCCTCGGCCGCCTTGGAGAACCAGGGCTCGGCCCCGGTCGCGTCACCGGCCTGGAGAAGCAGTACGGCGAGCGCGTTGGCGGCCTCACGGTGTCCGGCGTAGGCGGCGTGGCGATACCACTGCTCGGCCTGCTGGGTACGGTCCTGAGCGGCGCAGAGCAGCCCGAGGTTGTACGCGCCGTTCACATCTCCGGCGGTCATGGCGGCGCGGTACCAGCGCTCGGCGGTCTGGGGCTCCCCCCGGGCGGCGTGCAGCGCGCCCAGGGCGTTGGCGGCGTTTCCGTCGCCCTCCTGAGCGGCGCGCAGCCACCAGACGGCGGCGCTCTCCTCGTCGCCCGCGTCGCGCAGCAGAAAGCCGAGCGCGCAGGCGGCCCTGGTCTCACCGTCCTTGGCGGAGGTGAGATACCAGCGTCCGGCCTCCTTGAGCTCGCCGCGCTTCTCCAGGATGACTCCGAGGTGGAGGGCGGCCCTGCGGTGGCCCCGGGCGGCGGCCTGGCGGTACCACTGGGCGGCCTCGTCGAGGGTGGAGAGGCGGAGGTTGGTCACGCTGTCGACGAGGCCGGTGCCCGGGCCGCCGGACCGCGCGTCCGCACCCGCACCCGCGTGCCCGGTACCCGGGCCGGACGCTCCCGAACGCGCGGGCACCGGGCCTCCCGAACCCTTACCCGCGGCTCCCGGGCCTCCCTGGCCTCCTGGGCCTTCGGAGCCCTTGCGCGCGGCTCCCTGGCGCGTACCCGATGCCGGCGGACGTACCCCTGGCCCTCCCGGGCGTGAAGCCGCACCCGCGCGCCCTGTGCCCGCTGCTGTGCGCTCGCCGCCCTGGGGCACACCCGTACCGGTCTCCGTGGACGGATGAGCCGTTCCGCCGCGGCCGTGCGCCGGGCGGCCCGTCACCGCGTCCGCCGGGCCGCGCACCGCGATGGCGCGCGCCACCGGACCGGCCGCCCCGCTCTGGCGTGACTCGTCCGCCGCCCGCAGCTCAAGCGCGCGGGCGAGCCGGTAGGCGGCTTCGCGGTGGCCCTGCTCGGCCGCCGCGCGCAGCCAGCGTTCGGCGCCCACATCACCGCGGTGCTCCAGCAGATCGGCGAGGGCGTACGCCCCGAGGGCATGGCCCTGCTCGGCCGCCTGGCGCAGCCAGTACTCGGCGGCGGGCTCGTCGCCGCGCTCCCGGAAATGACGCCCCAGGGCATGCGCGGCGGCGGCCGAGCCGGCCACAGCGGCGACCCGCCACCAGCCGGCCGCCTCATCGGCGTATCCGCGCTGGTGGAGCAGGACGCCCAGATTGTTGGCGGCGGCGCGGTCGCCGTCCGCGGTCGCACCCCGCAGATAGGACTCCGCGCCGTCCAGATCGCCGCGGCGCAGCAGCAGTGCGCCGAGCATGCTCATCGACGCTCTGTCCCCGCCGTCGGCCGCACGGCGGTATCGCTCCTCGGTCCCGGCGGTCTCGACGGCGTCTATACCCGCGCCGACGATGTCCGATTCCGCGCCGGAGCCGTTGCCCACAGCGATCCCGGCGGTGCCGTCCGCGGCCGGGTCGATCGCATCCGCCGCGCTTCCGACATGCCGCTGCACAAACCGCCCTGTCTCCAACAGAGTTGCCCTGTCCCCCATATATTCCATCGTCGCACCACCCGCAACCGGCTCACACCCGGTATACCGCAACCAGGAAGGTCACTTCAGCGTTTTGTCGACATGCCCACAGAGAGATAAGCCAAACACTCATTTCTTCAACTCTCAGCGCCCCGCCGACAGTTCCCCGCCCCCCAGGGTCAGTACGCACAAAGAGGGCCCGGATCCTCAAAGGATCCGGGCCCTCTTCGATTTCAGTAGCGGGGACAGGATTTGAACCTGCGACCTCTGGGTTATGAGCCCAGCGAGCTACCGAGCTGCTCCACCCCGCGTCGTTGTGTTCACACACTATCACGACACGGGATGTCGCCTGCTCAGCGGCGCTACGGCAGCGGTCTCACCGCTCCCCGCACCAGCCGGATCACCTGGCTGGTGCGTGTCTCCCTAGGGCGATTTCTTCTCCGATGGCGACTCGGACGGGCTCTGCTTGCCCTCGGCAGCCGCGAGCCGCGCCAGCGCGTCGTCCAGATCCTCCTGGGCCCTGCCGTAGGCGCCCCAGTCCTTCGGGTCCTTCGCCAGCGCCGCGTCGGCGTCCTCATGGGCCTTCAGCACATCCGCGATGGCGGCCTTCAGGGCCGCGTCCCCCGTGGCCGGCTTCTGCGGCGGCTTGGTGGTCTCGCCCTCGTCGGACGGCGGTGGCGGCTCAGTGGTGGTGCCCTGCTGTTCGAAGACCGCGTCGAGCGCCTCCGGCAGAGTGTCCTTGAACACCGGTTTGCCACCGCCGTAGGCGACGGCCACCTTCTTCAGCAGCGGATAGTTCTGGCTGCCGCCGCGTGCGTAGACCGGCTCCACATAGAGGAACCCGCCGTCCAGGGGGATCGTCAGCAGATTTCCGTACTCGATGTCCGAGTCGGTGCCCCTCAGGTCACGTACGAAGGTCGCGACCTCGGGCACACCGTTGAGCTCGGACTGCACCTGGGACGGTCCCTGTACGGTCTCGGTGACTCTCAGCAGCCTTATCGAGCCGTAGTCATCGCTGTTGGCGTCGGCGTCGACCGCCATGAACGCACCCAGATTGGGGCGTCCGGCAGGGGTGAAGGTGGTCGTCAGCGAGAACTTCTGCTCACTCTCGCCGGGCATCTTCAGGCTCAGGTAGTACGGCGGAACCGCGCTGGTGTCCTTCTTGTTCGTCGGATCGTCCGGCACCTGCCAGGCGTCACTGCCGCTGTAGAACTGCTCGGGCTCGGTGACGTGGTACCGGGTGAGCAGCTCACGCTGCACCTTGAACATGTCCTGCGGGTAGCGCAGATGGGACTTGAGCTCGTCGGAGATCTCGCCCTTGGCCTTCACCGTGCCGGGGAATGCCTTCATCCAGGTCTTCAGCACCGGGTCCTCGGTGTCCCACTGGTAGAGCTTCACCGAGCCGTCATAGGCGTCGACGGTGGCCTTGACCGAGTTGCGGATGTAGTTGACCTGGTTCTGCTGGGCGACGACCGCGCGCTGGTTGGTGGTCAGCGAGTCGGCCGTGGTGTCCCCCAGCGTCGTACGCGAGGCGTAGGGGTAGCCATTGGTGGTGGTGTAGGCGTCCACGATCCACTGGATGCGGCCGTTGACCACCGCCGGATAGGCGTCGCCGTCGATGGTCAGCCAGGGCGCGACGGCCTCGACGCGCTCCTTGGGCGTGCGGTTGTAGAGAATCCGCGAGCCCTCGCCGACCGCCCCGGAGTACAGGATCTGCGGCTCGCCGAAGGACACCGCGTACGCGGCGCGGTTCAGCGTGTTGGAGAGGCTGACGCCGCTCTTGCCCTGGTAGCTGGTGTACTTCGTGGGCCCGGTGCTGGCCTCGTAGTCCAGCTCCTTCTGGGGACCGCCGACGATCGAGTACTGCTCGGTCTTCTCGCCGTAGTAGATCCGCTGCTCGTACTTCTTGTCCGTGGTGTCGTCACTGAGCTGGCCGGAGGTCGGCAGCCCGGACTCGGTGAAGTCCGGCGATCCCACCGTGCCGTCGGTCGGGTCGGTGATCACGCTGGTGCCCTTGGCCGCGATCGCGCCGTAGCCATGGGTGTAGGTGAAGTGATCGTTGATCCAGTTGCGCTTCGGGATACCCGTGATGTCCAGCTCACGCAGACCGATGACGGTGTCCTGCGGCTTGCCGTCGGGGCCCGTGTACCGGTCGACGTCCAGCGTGGCGGGGAACTGGTAGTACTTCCGCTCCTGCTGAAGCTGCTGGAACGCGGGCGAGACCACATTGGAGTCGACCACACGGTAGCTGGCCGCCGATTTGGCGTCCTCGCGCTGCTTGGCCTTCTGGCTGGGGTCGCCCTTGCCCGCGTAGTCCTCGGGTTTGGCGCTGTCGATGCCGTACGCCTTACGCGTGGCGTCGATGTTCTTCTGGATGTACGGGCTCTCCTTGGCCTGCTCGTTCGGCTGGACCTGGAACTTCTGCACGATGGCCGGATACAGGCCGCCGATGAGAATGGCCGACAGCACCATCAGCCCGAAGCCGATCACCGGCAGCTGCCAGGTACGGCGCCAGAGCGTGGCGAAGAAGAGCACGGCGCAGATGGCCGCGATGCAGAACAGGATCGTCTTCGCCGGAAGGTAGGCGTTGGCGTCCACATACCGCAGGCCGGTCCAGTTGCCGGTGGCCTTGAAGTCGCTGGACTTCACCGCGAGGCCGTACCGGTCGAGCCAGTACGCCACCGCCTTCAGCGAGACGAAGATCCCCAGCAGCACCGACAGATGCCCGGTGGCCGCGCCGGTCGCCCGCGCGCCGGGGCTGGTGATCCGCAGCCCGCCGTACAGGTAGTGGGTCAGCGCGGCGGCGATCAGCGACAGGATCACGGCGGCGAAGCCGAAGCCCAGCATGAACCGGTACCAGGGCAGATCGAACGCGTAGAACGACACGTCCATCTTGAACTGCGGGTCCTTCTGGCCGAAGGGCACGCCGTTGACCCACATCAGCCAGGTCCGCCACTGGCCGGTGGCGGAGGCTCCGGCGATCAGCCCGACCAGAGCGGTGATCGCGAGGAGCACCCACTTCTTGTACGGGGCGATGCCCATCCGGTAGCGGTCAAGGCTCTGCTGCTCCAGCGACATCGCGCTCAGCGGCGGACGCAGCCGGTGCGCGAGCCAGATGTTCACACCGACGGCTGTCGCCATCAGCAGACCGAAGAAGGCGAACAGCCCGATCTTGGTCCACAGGGTGGTGGTGAACACCGATGAGTAGTTGACGGAGCGGTACCAGAGCCAGTCGGTCCAGAACCCGGCGAACATGACGAACGCCATGGCGAGCACCGCCAGCACGCCCAGTGTCATCAGCAGGGTGCGGACGCGCCTGGACGGCCGGCCCACTCTGATCCGTGGCCCGGTCGGGGGGCCTCCGCCGCGGTCCGGCATCTGGAAAGCCAACGTGCGCACCTCGAAGTTCGCGGTCGTTTGAAAGTTCGCGGTCTGTCAAGTCGGGCCCCGCGATCCTAGAGCCCCACTGATGCAACTTACCGAGGCTTTACCTAGTTCCCGACTCGGGCCCGGAAGGAGGCAGGATATTGGTCATGTCCAACGTTTCCCCTTCCACCCCCTCATCCGGGGCCTCCGAACCGAACCCGTCCGGGTCGAGCCCGATCGCCGCGAGCCCGCTGACCCGGGCCGTACTGGAGATCGACGAGTACGCATCAGGCCTGGGCTGGGAGCAGCCCGCCAGGCTCTTCGCCCTGGTCGACACCGCGCGGCTGCGCTCCCAGGAACCGGAGCTGGCCGCTCAGCTCGGCCTCGACGGCGATGAGGCGGGCGCCCCGCTGACCCCGATCGAACAGGACGAGATCCCGGCCGGTACCCCACTGGACGAATTTCTCGCCACCATCGCCTGGCCGGACGCGGTCGCCGGCTGCGCCCTGACCGTGGAGCGCCAGATGCTGCCCGCCTCGGCGGAGGCCCAGGTGCCGGACGGCCTCGACGACGCGGCCCTGACGAAGTGGGTGTCCAAGCACCCGGACCGCCAGGAGGTCCGGATGACCGTGGCGGTGCTCCGCGACGGCGCCCGTGAGTCGGCGCTGCGGCTGCGGGAGAAGGACTCCCCGAAGGAGGTCCTGACAGGCTCGGATCTGGTGCCGGGGCTGGCGGAGGCGCTCTCGGCCACGTTC
>NZ_VCLA01000192.1:136450-188898 GCF_009600885.1 Streptomyces jumonjinensis | reverse complement strand
GGCGGCCCTGCATCCCGGATCGCAGTCCTCGGCTGAGGCTCGGGCCGACCGCTCGGGCCGACCGCTCAGCTCGGGCTAGGGCTTGGGCTCGGGCTTGGGCTCAGCTCGACGAGCAGCTCGGGAGCCCGGCCGTGTCCCCCGAGTCGATCTTCTTGAGCGATGCGGTCGCGTCGGCGATGGTGTCCACCTTCACCAGGGTCAGCCCCTCGGGGATGTCCGACGCCGCCGCCGCGCAGTTGTCGCTCGGGGTCAGAAAGTACTCCGCGCCCGCCTCGCGCGCCCCCACGAGCTTCATCTCGATACCGCCGATCGGACCGACCTTCCCCGCGTCGTCGATCGTGCCGGTGCCCGCCACGAACGCGCCGCCGGTCAGATCGCCCGGAGTGAGTTTGTCCACAATGCCCAGCGCGAACATCAGGCCGGCGCTCGGGCCTCCCACATCGGCGAGATTGATGTCGATGGTGAACGGGAAGGCGTGGTCGGTCCCGGCCTCGATGCCGACGATCGCCTTCTTGCCGTCGGCGGAGCGGGCGGTGGTGACGGTCACCTTCTCGGTGGCGGTGGGCTCCCGGTCCGCCTTCTCCGCGGCCACGGCCTCCTTCGCCGGAACGATGGTGAAGACGACGTCCTCGCCGGGCTTGTGCCGGGTGACCAGCTCGACCACGTCCCCGGGCTCCTTCACCGGCTCCCCGTCCACGGCCCGGATCACATCACCGGCGTGCAGCCGGTCCTCGGCCGGACTGTCCTTGAGGACGGCGGAGACGACGACCTGGGACCGCACGGGGATCTTCAGCTGCTTCAGCGCGGCCACTTTCGCGCTTTCCTGCGACTGGGTGAACTCCTCGGCGTTCTCCTGTGTCGACTCCTCCTCGGTCTTCCCGTCCGGGTAGAGAGTGTCGTGCGGCACGACCACATTGTCGTGCGCCAGCCAGCCGTAGACGGTCTCGACGAGGTTCATCCGGTACTCCGCGCCGGTGACCCGGACCGTTGTCATATTGAGATGACCGGTGGTCGGGTAGGTCTTGCGTCCGGAGATCTCCAGAACCGGCTCGTTCCGGGCCTTGCCGAGAGTGTTGAACGTGGGCCCGGGAGACATCTCGGAGTAGGGAACGGGGATCAGTACCCCGGCACAGAGCAGCGCGATGAAAATCAGGGTGGAGGCGAGCATCGTCGCGGTGCGGCGTGGCATGGAACGACAGTACGGGACGGAGCTGTCAACGCACTGTCCGGGCCGGACCGTACGGGGACCGCTCGGCCGCCGCGCGGGAGGGCCGGCCGACGGCATCAGATCACGTCGGCGGGGCCGCTACTCGGTGGGGCTGTTACCGGAACCGGTCTTCTCCATCGCGTCGCGAAACCGCGCGTATCCGGCCAGCTCGGCCACATCCCCGGTCGTCCGGTTCCGTGCGGCCCAGCCGCCCCATATCGCAGCACCGACAACGGCGAAAAGCGGAATCAACAACCAGGCGAGCGCTGCCATCGCGACCTCCCTACCCCATGAGCGAACGCAACTGAGTGATCAGCAGATTAGCCATCTGCCAGTTCAACGCTCACGGCAGGGGGGCGGTTACGCAAATCGGGCGCTTGGCTCCCATACGGGTTTCAGCCACCCCCCATCCCCCGAACGACGGTGCGAGCCGGTACCCGACCACCACCCCCCAACGAGGCGCTACGCGCCCACCCGCCCACCCGTCGCCCGACCACCGCCCCCCAACGAGGCACTACGCGCCACCCACCCCTCTGTCACCCGACCACCGCCCCCCAACGAGGCGCTACGCGCCCACCCACTCCTCTGTTCCGTCGGCGAAGGTCTGGTGCTTCCAGATCGGGACCTCGCGCTTGAGGTCGTCGATCAGCTGCCGGCAGGCGTCGAAGGCCTCACCCCGATGGGCGCACGCCACCGCTGCCACGACCGCCAGGTCCCCCACCCTCAGATCCCCCACTCGGTGGACGGCCGCCAGCGCCCGCACCGGGAACTTCGCGGCGACGCCTTCGGCTATTCGGCGCATCTCCGCCTCCGCGGTCGGATGACAGGAGTAACCGAGGGACGCCACATCGACGCCGCCGTCGTGATCGCGCACGGTGCCGACGAAGAGCGCGGTGCCGCCCGCGGCGTCGTCGCCCACGGCCGCGAGGATCTCGTCGACGGAGAGCGGAGCGTCACGGACGGCGAGCAGACGGATCGGATCCTGAGCCGTCTGCTCACCCGGATGGTCGTATCGGTTGCCCATGACCCCATCGTGCCGTATGCCACTGACAGTGGGCAGAGGGCCTCGTACGCCCAGTACGGCTCGTACGCCTCGCACGTCAGGTCCCCCAGCGCTCCCGGGTCCCGGGGCCCCGGGAGACCCGACCGGCCGGGGCTACAGCCGTCGGCGTGCCTTGCGGGCCCGGCGTACCAGCGCGGCCGTGCCGAGCAGGGCGACCGTGGCGCCCGCCGCGCCCGCCGCGGTGGCGTCCTTGCGGCCCAGCCGGCGGCCCGCGACGGTATGGCGGCCCTCCACCTCTTCGAGCAGCGCGGCGAGCACCCCCTCGTTCGTCCAGCGCGGTCGCCAGCCCGCGTCATGGAGACGGCTGACGCTCACCACCCAGGGATGCATGGTGTAGGCGAGATCCCCGGCCGGAGACGGGGTGAGACCGATGCGATGGAGCCTGGCGGCGGCCCCCAGGGCCACGGCGGAGGGCAGCTCCATCCGTCTGATGCCGCTGAGCTCCTCGATCTCCTCCTGCTCCAGCCAGCCGTCGCAGCCCACGGCGAGCTCGCCCTCGACCTTCTCCAGGGCCGCGTACTCCAGAGCGCTCACCAGGTCGTCGACATGGCAGAACTGCCAGGTCGGACGCGATCCGGCGACCACCAGAAGCCGTGGTGACTCGAAGTAGCGGGTGAGCGCGGTGTCAGTGCCGCCCACCAGGATGGCGGGCCTTACCACCGTCACATTGAGCCCCGGGTGGGCGCGCGGGGCCCGGCGGCCGAGACGCTCGATCTCCAGCAGATCACCGACACCGGTGGCCTCGGCTGTGGCGCGCAGCTCGGCGTCCTCCGAGAGCGGGATGTCGTTCTCGGGCAGCGCCCCGTAGACCATGGCGGAGGTGCACAGAACCACCCGGCGCACACCGGCTGCCGCCGCCGCGGTGAGTACGGTCTGCGTCCCCCGTACGTTGTACGCGGTACGGGCCGCGTCGTCGCTCTCCAGGTCGAGATCGAGCGCCAGATGCACCACCACATCGACTCCGCGCAGTTTCTCGGCGATCGCCGGGTCGCGGACGTCGAGAATGTGCCACTGCGCCTCGGAGACCTCGCCCCGGCGCTCGTCGATCGCGATCACCTGCTTGACCTCGTCGGACGCGGCCAGCCGCCGGGCGAGCAGCTCGCCGGTGCCGGTGGCGGCGCCCGTGACCGCGACCACGGGGCCGCGTCCTTGCGGCCCGTCGCCGGACGACGGGGTTGAGCGGTTTCGCGCTCCGCGAACCTGCGGATCTGGGGAACTCACCAGGCGTCTCCAGCGGTTGTCTTCAGTACGTGAGCGCATGACGCGTACGTACCAGGTGGCGTCCATCCTGCCCCAGGCCACGAGTCGGCGGAGCACCGAGCCCGGATGCGGGCCGGGGTGTCTACGCTGGGAGTGTTGTCGGGCATTCGCCGTCGGTCAGAAGCCGGCGGCCCTACGAGCCGAGGAAACCCGTGAGTGACACCCCATTCGGATTCGGCCTTCCGCCGGAGGAGCCGGAGAACGGCGACGAGGGCAAGAAGAAGGATCCCGCCGGCGGTGGCCACGGCGCCGGCGGTCCCTCCCCGGCGAATCCCTTCGGATTCGGCCTCGGGGACGGCGGCGCGGACAATCCCTTCGCCGCCATGTTCGGTTCGCTGAACCCCAATGACCTGGGCGCCGCCTTCCAGCAGCTGGGCCAGATGCTGAGCTATGAGGGCGGCCCGGTGAACTGGGACATGGCCAAGCAGATCGCCCGCCAGACGGTCTCGCAGGGCACCGCGGACGGCACCAAGGACGAGAGCGTGGGCCCCGCCGAGCGCACCGCGGTCGAGGAGGCCCTGCGGCTGGCGGACCTCTGGCTGGACGGGGTGACCTCGCTGCCGTCCGGCGCGACCACCGCGGTGGCCTGGAGCCGTGCGGAGTGGGTCGAGGAGACCCTGCCCGCGTGGCGGCAGCTCGCGGACCCGGTCGCCGAGCGGGTCGGCATCGCCATGGGCAGTGTGCTGCCCGAGGAGATGCAGGCCATGGCCGGCCCGCTGATCGGCATGATGCGCTCCATGGGCGGGGCGATGTTCGGCCAGCAGATCGGCCAGGCCGTGGGAGTGCTGGCGGGCGAGGTGGTCGGCTCGACCGACATCGGCCTGCCGCTCGGTCCCGCGGGCAAGGCCGCGCTCCTTCCGTTGAACATCGAGGCGCTGGGCAAGGACCTCGGTGTGCCGAAGGAGGAGGTCCGGCTCTATCTGGCCCTGCGCGAGTCGGCCCATCAGCGGCTCTTCGCCCATGTGCCGTGGCTGCGCTCGCATCTCTTCGGCGCGGTCGAGGGCTATGCCCGGGGGATCAAGGTCGACACGACCAAGCTGGAGGACGTGGTCGGACAGTTCGACCCGTCGCACCCCGAGCAGCTCCAGGAAGCTCTTCAGCAGGGCATGTTCCAGCCGGAGGACACTCCGCAGCAGAAGGCGGCGCTGGCCCGGCTGGAGACGGCGCTCGCGCTGGTCGAGGGCTGGGTGGACGCGGTGGTCCATGAGGCCGCCTCGACCCGGCTGACCTCGGCCGGGGCCCTGCGGGAGACCCTGCGCAGGCGGCGGGCGTCCGGCGGTCCCGCCGAGCAGACCTTCGCGACGCTGATCGGTCTCCAGCTGCGCCCGCGCAGGCTGCGGGACGCGTCCCGGCTCTGGGCCTCGCTCACCGACGCGCGCGGTGTGGACGGACGCGACGCGCTCTGGGAGCACCCGGACATGCTGCCGACGGCCACCGATCTGGACGACCCGGACGGCTTCGTCCACCGTGAGCACCTCGATTTCTCGGAGCTGGACAAGATGCTCGGCGAGGCCGCGTCCAAGGGCGCTGGCGCGGGCTCCGAGGGCGAGGCCCCGGGGAACGACGACGGCGAGGGCAAGGGTGCCGTGGACGGCAAGGACGGCGAGGACGGCAAGGACGGCGCCGGCCGGTGAGCCTGCACGATGACGCCGTTCTGGTGCTGAAGGACTGCGAGACGGACCAGGAGGAGCTGCGGCAGCTGTATCTGGATCATCTCCTCGACCATGCCGACGGCATGTGGAAGTCCTGTACGGCCGGGCATGTCACGGCCAGCGCTCTGGTGATCGACCCGGAGCGCGGACGGGTGCTGCTGACCCTGCACCGAAAGCTCGGCATGTGGCTTCAGATGGGCGGCCACTGCGAGCCGGGCGATACGACGCTCTCCGGTGCCGCGCTGCGCGAGGCCACTGAGGAATCGGGCATCCAGGGCCTGACGCTGCTGGGGGCCGGCCGCCCGGTGCGGCTGGACCGGCATCCGATCCCGGCTCCGTGCCATTGGCATCTGGATGTGCAGTACGCGGCGCTGGCTCCGGCCGGGGCGGTGGCGGAGATCAGCGACGAGTCGCTGGATCTGCGCTGGTTCGCGTATGACGAGGTGCCGGAGGTCGCCGACACCTCGGTCGTACGGCTGCTGGAGCGCACCCGCGCGGTGCTGTAGGCGCCTACAGCACCGGCAGCAGTGACAAGTACTGACAAGCGGTAAGGGGCGGCCTCCCTGGAGGTCGCCCCTTACCGCTTGTATCCCGTCCAGGGAGTCAGGACCAGACGTTGTTCCGGTTCTGACCACCGTTCCCGTACTGTCCGCGCAGCCCCTCGCCGATCTGTGCGTTCTGCGGCGGCATGACCTCGCTGGGCTGTACGAGGGCGAAGCCCCGCCCGAGGAAGTTGAGCTCCCAGCCCTCCCCGGTGTTGCCGCGCCGTCGCAGAATGTTCGAGGAATGGGTCTGGGCCTGCATCTGGACCCGCAGCGGGGTGGACCAGGCGATGATCGCGTCGGCGTCGACATTGACGTAGGTGTCGGGGGTGACCGACATCATCAGCGGCATCCCCGAGGTCATCAGCGCGATCTTGCCCTGGCCGACGACATTGAGCTGGTACTTCCCGGATCCGGAGATCCCGTACTGGCTGTCCACCGCGATGACCTCGGTGTGCAGCGACGAGTCCAGCGCGAGGACGTAGTCGCTGTCGACGGTCAGACCGTCCCGGTCGACGTCCACGACATGCACGTACTGCGCGAGATTGGCGAGGTAGACGGTGCCCTGGCCGGAGCAGCGCATCAGCTCCAGGCCCTCGCCGGTGGCGGCCCGGTCGCGCCGGCGGCCGGACGACTCGTACTCACCGTCGAAGTCGACCAGCCCCTGATAGGCGACCATCGCCCCCTTACGGGCGAGCACATCGTCATGGCCGGTGAGCGCGACCCTGAGGAGCTGCGGGTTCTGCACGGCATAGCGTTCATGCGACTGTAGTTCCACATGCTGGAAAAGCGGGCTCTGCATGGTGTGTTCTCGCTCCCCTCAGCCCCGGATCCGCAGACGGTCGGTGCTGTCCTCGCTCGGCTGTACGACGACGATGCCCTGGCCCGAGAAGGCCATCTGATACGCCTCCCCGCTGCCCCGCCCGATGAGCGAGGAGGCCTTGAAGCTGCGTTTGCCCTTGACCTTGAGCTTCGGCGACCAGGCGACCAGGGCGTCCGGGTCGACGTAGGTCTCGTCCTCGCCCTTGCCGCAGTCCACGACGACCGGGGTGCCGCGTGAGGTCAGCGCGACCCAGCCGGTGCCGGAGATCTCCACGTTCCACAGGCCCTGGCCCGCCAGTTTGGCGAGCCCCTTGACCCTTTCGACGCCCCACTGGAGATGGGCGTCGAAGGCGAGGACATTGGTGCCGTTGACCGAGATGGCGTCGTCGTCGAGATGGATGACGACCACGTCGGCGCCGTAGTCCGCGAGATAGAGCAGTCCGTCGCCGGAGCACTTCATGACGGGGGAGCCCTCGCCGCTCACCCACTGGGCCGCGGCCTGGCGGGCGGCGGGCGGGTTCGGCTCGTACTGGATGAAGCCCTCGTAGGACACGATCGAGCCGGTCCGGGCGAACAGGTCCTGGCCGGTGGCCATGGCGACCTTCAGCATGGTGCGGCCATGGTTCTCCATCCGGGCCACGACCGGGGTCGGGGCGTAGCCCGCGAGCTGCTGATTCATTATCCGGGCTCCCTCAGACCTCGTACGGCTGAACGACGATGAAGTTGCCGGGTGCGCCCCGGAACTGGAGGTTGACCGTCTCCCCGCTGTGCCCGGGGTAGGCGTTGCGGCGCAGCCGGACCTGGCTGGAGAGGATCACCTGGGACGCGGACGACCAGGCGACGACGGCGTTGGCGTCGGCGAAGGTGGTGGGTGTGACCGGCAGGACGACCGGAGTGCCCCGGGTCTTGACGACGACGGTGCCGGTGCCGGTGAGCTGTATGGTGAACAGCGCGCCGCCGGGGATGCCATGGCCTTCGATACGGCGGATCTCGTACTGGAGCGTCTCGTCGAACGCGAGGACGTTCTCCGCGGAGACACAGATGCCGTCGCCCTGGAGTTCGATGGGGTGCAGCTGGGCGGCGTCCTCCGCGAGGAAGACCTGGCCACGGCCGGAGCAGCGCATCAGCTGCATCTCCTGGCCGGTGGCGTCGCCGAGCTTCCGGCCGACGTAGCCGGCGCTCTTGTGGCTGAAGTCGACTCTGCCCTGGTACATCACCATGCTGCCCTGGCGGGCGAGGACCGCGGAGCCGCCTATGCCGAGTTCGACCCGCATGAGCTGCTGATTCTGCGGGGTCCAGCGCTGGCCCGTGGGGGTCTCGCGATAGGGCTGGAGGGCGGCCTGAAGCCCCGCGCCGGCCGCGGGGACGCCCTGGGGCTGTCCGTACGGTGCGGAGGGCTGCGCTCCGAACGGTGCGGGCGGGGCTAGCGGCATGGTCTGGCCCGGTGCCTGTCCGAACTGCGGAGGCTGCGGCGGCAGGCCGTCCCCGGGAGGAGGCGGCGGCACCGCGCCGCCGGGCGGGAACACCGGCGCGGCGATGGTGTGCGCCGTATGGATCTGCGGGTTCCGCTGCGGCGGCGGGTAGGCGGATGGGGGTGTCTGCGGGGGTGCAGGGGGCGAGGCGGCGGGGGTGCCGAACGAAGGCGCGGGTTGAGGTGCGTGAGGTATCTGGGGTGTCTGGGAAGCCTGGGGCGGGACGCCGAAGGCCGGAGGCACCGCGGCCTGGGCGGGCGGCGCGAACGCCGGTGCGGCTCCCATCGGCTGCTGGGCCGCCTGCTGTTCTTCGGCGACCTCGCCGCCGAAGTTCTTCAGCAGCGCTTCGAGTCCGCCGTCGAAACCCTGGCCGATGGCTGCGAAGCGCCACACGTCCTTCAGATAGAAGTCGCCGAGCATCACCGCGCGTTCGGTGGTGAACTCCGAGCCGGTGAAGGGATAGCGGGCGACCTCCTCGCCCCCCGCGACGATACGGATGTACCCCGGGCCGATCTGCGACATCTGTCCCGCGCCGTCGATGGCCGCGGTGAACGAGAGCCGGTGGACATGCGCCGGCAGACGGTCGAGGGTGACCCGGAACGACTCGGTGTCACCGGCCTGTGCGCCAAGGAGCTGAAGGGACTCCTCCGGTGACTTCGGCTGATTGAAGAAGACGAAGTACCGGTCGTCCGAAAGCCGCTCATCGGCGTCGAGACCGAAGCAGCTGATGTCGAAGGTCAGCCCCGGGGACGCGATCTGGACGCCTACGTACAGATCCGTTCCCGCGGTGAGATCGCTGATCCTGGCCTTGTGGCCACGTTGGAATTCCCTGGCCATGCGTACGTCCGTCCCCCATCCCAGAACATGAATACGTCGCGCCAGGCTAACCGTTGACCACTACATTGAGCCAAGCCCTCAACAGCCGCTGGGACACATTTGATACACGGCGATCAATAAGAGCGGCGCGGACGCACACGACCGATCCGATTCATTCACTGTCCGTGCCGGGCAGGTGCCGCAGCCGGTCCGCGGCGACGACCCCCTCCAGATAACCCCGGGCCCGCTCGGTACGGGGGTATGCCTCCAGCAGCCGCCAGAAACCCGGTCCGTGGCCGGGCACGAGGAGATGCGCCAGCTCGTGGACGAGTACATAGTCGACGACGTACTCGGGCATGCCTTGAAGCCGGTGCGAGAGCCGGATGCTTCCCTCTGCGGGGGTGCAGGAGCCCCAGCGGGTGTTCTGGTTGGTCACCCATCGCACGGACGCCGGCCGCGCCCGGCCCTCGAAATACTGGGCGGACAACCGCTCGGCGCGCTCGGTCAGTTCACCGTCGCCGAGGTTCCGTCTGCTCTCCTGCGCGGCGAGTTTGTCGAGCATCACGCCCACCCAGCGCTGCTCCTCCGCCTCGGACATCCGGGCCGGGATCAGGACGATGGTGCGGTCTCCCTCCCGATAGGCGGAGACCGTTCTGCGGCGGCGCGCGCTTCTGCGGACCTCGACCGCGCTGGTCCGGGATCTGCGGGAGGGGTGGGGCGGATGCTCCCCGGAAACGCTGGGGGAAGGCTCGACGGACACGCCCCGACGTTACCCGCTGACCGTACGGGAAGTCCCGCGTCCGGAACGGTTCGGGCGTGATCCGCCCGATGACTGCACCATTTGAACGACTAATGCTCTGACCCTGTGGACAACTTTTCACAGAGCTCGGCCCGGCCGTGCATTCTGGCAGCGGATCGACGGGGAGATCCTCTGTACTCCTACAAACGGGGGAAGCGGATATGCATCCGATGCTGAAACCTGCCCTGCGGCGGGCATGGCGAGAACGGCAGAGCATCCAGTTCGGAGTGACGCCCGCCCACGCGGTGACGCTCGGCCCGGTGGACACGGCGACCGGGGCCCTGCTCGAACTGCTCGACGGGACACGGGGACTGCCGCTGCTGCGCGAGGAGGCCCGGGCGATAGGGCTGCCCGAGGGGCACTCGGACGCCTTGGTGCAGCGGCTGACGGCGGCGGGCCTGCTGGACGATCCCACGGCGGGCGGACCGGCCGCCGAGGCGCTGCGCGCCAGGGCCGGAGCCGTCGACCGGCTGCGGCCCGATCTGGCGGCGCTCTCGGTGGTCCACCCGGAGCCCGGCGCGGGGATGCGGCGGCTGGCCGCCCGGCGGGCCGTACGGATCCAGATCCGGGGCGCCGGCAGGGTCGGTGCGGCGGTGGCGGCGCTGCTGTCCGCTTCGGGGGTGGGGCGTATCGAGGTACTGGACGGTGGCCGCGTCGAGCCCGGCGATGTATCGCCCGGCGGGCTGGCGCCCGAGGCGGTCGGTGAGCGGCGGGAGGCGGCGGCCCGTCGGCGGGTGCGTGAGGTCGCGCCGATTCCGCCCCAGCGCTCGACCGGTGCCATGGCGGGGCGTGCCGCAGGAGGGGCAGTCACCGGAAAGGGTGTCGCCGGGGGCGGCGCCATGGCCCGGGAGGGTGGACCGGGAGCGGCGGCGCGGGCCGGCGGTGAGCCGCCCGGCTCCGGGGAGGGCGGGCTCTCCCTGATCATTGTCTGTCCGCGCGACGGGCTGATGGCCTACGCCCCCGATCCGGCGCCCGCCTCGGACTGGATCGCCACCGGAACGCCCCATCTCTACGCGGGAGTCATCGAGGCGACGGGGATGGTGGGGCCTCTGGTGCTGCCCGGCGGCACAGGGTGCGCGGGATGCCTGGAGCTGGCCCGGACGGAGCGCGATCCGGGATGGCCGCGGCTGCTGGCGCAGTGGCGCTCGGGCGGGCGTCGCGCCCCTGTCCCCGCGGGTGACACCGCGCTGGCCGCGGCGGTCGCGGGAATGGCCGCGGCGCACGCGCTGTCGTTCCTCGACGGCGAGTTGCCCACCAGCGCGGGAGCCCGCTGGGAGACCTCGCTGCCGCTGCTCGACTGGCGCTCGGAGCGGATCGCGCCGCATCCCCGCTGCGTCTGCGGTTCCGCCGGGAAAAGTGAGGTACACGACACCTCGGGCTTGGAGCCCTCGCACGAGACAATGGCCGGGTAACCGGCGTCAACGGAGCACGGGCCGTACGGTACACGCGGCACGGCCGTCTGGGATTTGGAGGGGCTCATGTCTGATCTTCCCCGGAAGGCGATCACCCGGACTGCCAAGTTGGCCGCGCTGCCACTGGGGTTCGCCGGCCGTGCCACGTGGGGGCTCGGCAAAAGGATCGGCGGGAAGTCGGCGGAGATCGTCGCCCGCGAGCTGCAACAGCGCACGGCGGACCAGCTCTTCCGGGTGCTCGGTGAGCTCAAGGGCGGGGCCATGAAATTCGGACAGGCCCTGTCCGTCTTCGAGTCCGCACTGCCGGAAGAGATCGCGGGGCCCTACCGTGCGGCGCTCACCAAGCTCCAGGACGCCGCTCCCCCGATGCCGACCAGCACGGTCCACGCGGTGCTGACGGAGCGCCTGGGCGATGAGTGGCAGGAGCTGTTCCTGAACTTCGAGGACAAGCCGTCGGCAGCCGCGTCCATCGGTCAGGTGCACCGCGCGGTCTGGCACGACGGCCGCGAGGTGGCGGTGAAGGTGCAGTATCCGGGGGCGGGTGAGGCGCTGCTCTCCGATCTGACGCAGCTCAGCCGATTCGCCAAGCTGCTGGGGCCGCTGATCCCGGGAATGGACATCAAGCCGCTGATCACCGAGCTCCGTGACCGGGTCTCCGAGGAGCTGGACTACGACCTTGAGGCACGGTCCCAGCGGGAGCACGCGGCGGAGTTCGCGGACGATCCGGATGTGCGGGTGCCCGATGTGGTGTTCCAGTCGGATCAGGTGCTGGTGACCGAGTGGATGGACGGGATCCCGCTGGCCGAGGTGATCTCGGACGGCACCGAGGAGCAGCGGGACCGGGCCGGTCAGCTGCTGGCGCGGTTCCTCTTCTCGGGACCCGCTCGTACGGGTCTGCTGCACGCGGACCCGCACCCGGGGAACTTCCGGCTGCTGCCCGAGGAGGACGGCGAGGGCTGGCGGCTCGGCGTACTCGACTTCGGGACGGTGGACCGGCTGCCCGGTGGGCTGCCCGATCCCATCGGGGACTGTCTGCGGATGACGCTGGAGGGCCAGGCCGAGGCGGTGTACGGGCTGCTGTGCGAGGAGGGCTTCGTCAAGGACGAGATAGAACTCGATCCCGACGCGGTACTGGACTATCTGCTTCCGATCATCGAACCGGCGGAGGTCGAGGAGTTCACCTTCACCCGGAGCTGGATGCGCACCCAGGCGGCCCGGCTCGCCGACATCCGCTCCCCCGCGTACCAGCTGGGGAAGCAGCTCAATCTGCCACCCTCCTATCTGCTGATACACCGTGTCACGCTGAGCACGATCGGCGTGCTGTGCCAGCTGAACGCGACGGTGCGGCTGCGCGATGAACTGGAGGCATGGGTGCCAGGGTTCCTGGCGGAGTACGAGTACGAGTACGAGGACGCCGAGGAGCCGGAGGCGGACGCGGTGGTCGAGGCCGGAAGCTGAGCCCCGGGCTTCCGGGCCGCCGCCGCGGGGCCGGGGCAGACCTCGCGGTCACCACCAGGCCGAGTCGAGACGGCTCTCGATCGCGCGGAGATTGGCCCGCGCGCAGCCCTCGCAGAAGTAGTGACGGGTGTGGTTCTCCACGGAGCAGATCCAGGTGGGCGGGATCCCCTCCGCGGCCTTGCCGCAGCGGGAACACACGACGTTCTCGGCACCCGGTCGCACCGGGCGGGGAGTCTGCTGCTCATCCACCCGGTGACGATAACCCCCCGGGCGGCCCGGCGGGGGGACAACGCACCGCGGGGGCCGGTCCGTTCGGACCGGCCCCCGCGGGTTCAGCTGCTGTCAGTTCATGACGGCCATGGCGAGCGCACGGCGGGCGCGCATCGAGACACGCTCGGCGCGGCGCTGCATCCGCCGGGCGGAGACCAGGTGTACGGCCCGGCGCTCCGTCTCGGCCTCGCGCATGCGCTCATGCATATGCGCACGGGCTAGAGCTTCTGGGATGAGTTGCATCTCACGGGTCCTGTTCTGACGCGAGGCGTTCGCGCCGATGGTGGTGACGTCTGAGGTGGCGGAGCCGGAGGGCTCGCTCGTGGAAGTGGGCATGGGGGCCTGCTTCTGGGGATCGTGCGTGAGGGGGCGGTCGATGGTCCCGATGACGTTCATGCCGAGACCGGGTTCTTGCGCGGGCGACCACGGGGCCGCTTCCGGGCGACGACCACGCCCTGGACGAAGAGCTCTCCGCCCCAGACACCCCACGGCTCACGCCGCTCCTTGGCACCCGCGAGGCAAGCCTCCATCAGCGGGCAGGTGCGGCAGAGGGACTTGGCGTACTCCACGTCCGCGGGGGACTCGGCGAAGAAGACCTCCGGGTCGTAGGAGCGGCAGGGAACGGGTACGCCGAGGTTCTCGATGGCGTCATCGAGCGCGGTCAGCGCGGTGAGTGGGGTGAGCGGGGTCAAGGTGGGGTCCTCCGTGGGAGCGGGCAAGGGGATCGTCTCGGAATGCGGTACGGACGGGGCGTGCGCTTCGAGTTGCACGGTGGTGTCTTTCCTCGTCTTGTCGGTCCGGCCGGTCGGCCGGTTGGTGGTCCCCCGGGCGGTGCCGGGGGGCTGGTACCGGGTGCTGCTGTCCCGAGGCCCCTTCGCTCTGGCTCCCCTGGTCCAGGGAAAACAGAAGGGCCGCGGATCCCGAGTGGGGTTCCGCGGCCCTGAAGGCGCCAGCCTGATCAGATCAGGCTGGATCACTCCAGGGTTTGAGCCCACGGAAGGCCCACTTGGTGTGGTGGTGGTGCGTCTGCTGCACGGTTCCGGCACTGGCTGCCGCAAAGGCATAGGCTTTCGCCTCCGCCGTCGCTACTGCTGCTTCCAGTGCCTTGGTCGGTCGCTCATTGCCCATGGGGACGGGAAGTCCTGCCAGAGGCAGCAGAGCCGTCTCGGTCCGGAGACCGGACAGACCGGTGGCGCGGAACGACGCCGAGAAGCCGAGCGAGCAGGCGGAGGCGACGATCGAGCGATCGGTCATCGGGATGGGCTTGATGGAGCTGATGTTGTTGCTGATCACTGGACTCGCCTCCTCTCGGCGTCTCGGGACCGGCCGAAGCCGGTCGCTGTATTCGGATAAGTACAACACGATGACAGGGCTTCGGAGAAGCCGCTGTTCGCGTGGTTAAGAACCTATGGGGAGCGTCGGGGCCTGCGCAAACTATTTTTCCGACGAGTTTGTCTCAGTCTTCCGCGGACCCCTCCTCGGCCTCCTGCCCCGGCTCCTGACCTGCGCAGATGGCGAGGACATCGGCTCCGAACCGCTCCAGTTTGCGACCGCCGACACCGGAGATGCCCGACAGCTCGCCCGCGTCGCCCGGGACGCTCTCGGCGATCGCCATCAGGGTCTTGTCGGTGAACACGCAGTAGGCGGGCTGGCCCAGTTCCTTCGCCTGTTCCGAGCGCCACTCGCGCAGCCGCTCGTACAGCGCCTCGTCCATGTCGGACGGGCAGTCCTCACAGCGCATCAGCTTCATCTCGCCCGCGTCGGTCAGCGTCGTGCCGCACACCCGGCAGAGCACCGGGCCACGCCGCTTGCGCCGCCCGCTGCCGCGCTCGGCCCCGCCCGCTCCCGCGGCCCCCCGGGACCCGGGGGCGGCCGAACCCGGGCGCATCCCGTTCAGAAAGCGCGTGGGGCGGCGGGAGGCGCGGCCTCCCGGGGAGCGGGAGAGCGCCCAGGACAGCGAGAGATGGAGCCGGGCGCGGGTGACGCCGACATAGAGCAGCCGCCGCTCCTCCTCCACCTGCTCATCGGTCTTGGCATAGGTGATCGGCATCATGCCCTCGGTGAGCCCGACCAGGAAGACGGCATCCCACTCCAGGCCCTTCGCCGCGTGCAGGGAGGCGAGGGTGACCCCCTGCACGGTGGGGGCGTGCTGGGCGGCGGCCCGCTCGTCCAGCTCGGCCACCAGGTCGGCGAGCGTGGCCTCGGGCTTGACCCGGGCGAAGTCCTCCGCGAGGCGCACCAGCGCGGCCAGGGACTCCCAGCGGTCGCGCACCGCTCCGGACCCAGCGGGCGGCTCGGTGGTCCAGCCCTTGGTGGAGAGCACCGCGCGGACCTGGGAAGGCAGATTCTCCGCGTCGTCGAGCAGAGAGTCATTGCCCCCCGCGCGGGCCGCTCCGCGCAGGGCGACGCCCGCTTCCCGCACTTCCTGGCGTTCGAAGAAGCGCTCCGCGCCGCGCAGCTGATAGGGGACTCCCGCATCGGCGAGGGCCTGCTCGTAGACCTCCGACTGGGCGTTGATCCGGTAGAGCACGGCGATCTCTCCGGCGGGCACGCCCGCGGCGATCAGATCGCGGATCCTGCGGGCGGTGCCCTCGGCCTCCGCCGGTTCGTCCGGGTACTCCGTATAGGAGGGCGCGGGGCCGGGGTCGCGCTGGGAGACCAGTTCGAGGCGGTGCTCGGCAGCCCGGCCGCGGGCCTGGTTGAGCAGTCCGTTGGCGAGGTGGACGACCTCGGGGGTGGAGCGGTAGTCGCGGACCAGTTTGACGACGGTCGCCGAGGGGTGGCGGGTACGGAAGTTCAGCAGATGGTCGGGGGTGGCTCCGGTGAAGGAGTAGATCGTCTGGCTGGCGTCGCCGACGACGCAGAGGCTGTCGCGGTCCCCGAGCCACAGATCGAGCAGGCGCTGCTGGAGCGGGCTCACGTCCTGGTACTCGTCCACGACGAAATGCTGGTACTGGCGGCGGATCTGGTCGGCGATGTCACGGCGGTCCTGGAGGATGCCGACCGTCAGCAGCAGGACGTCCTCGAAGTCAATCACCGCGCGATCGCGCTTGAGCTGCTCGTACATCCCATAGATCTGGCTGATTTCAGCCGGGTCGCGCGGGGCCTCCCGCAGGGATTTGGCGACGGCCGCCGGATAGTCGGCGGGCACGGTCTGGGTGACCTTCGCCCACTCGATCTCGCTGGTGACATCGCGCAGCTCATTGCGGTCGAGCCGGATACGGCAGCGCGCGGCCGACTCCGCGACCAGCTGGATCTTGCGATCCAGCAGCCGGGGCAGATCACCGCCGACGACTTTCGGCCAGAAGTACTGCAGCTGGCGCAGGGCCGCGGAGTGGAAGGTGCGGGCCTGGACGCCGCCCGCGCCGAGCTGCCGCAGCCGCCCGCGCATCTCACCCGCGGCACGGTTGGTGAAAGTGACGGCCAGCACGCTGCCGGGCTGGAGTATGCCCGCGCGGACGCCGTAGGCGATGCGGTGGGTGATCGCCCGTGTCTTGCCCGTGCCAGCGCCCGCCAGCACGCACACCGGACCGTGCAGGGCGGTCGCCACCTCGCGCTGCTCGGGGTCGAGCCCGTCGAGCACCGCGTCGGCCGACTCGGGGACCTGCGGGAAAAGAGAGGAGTGCGTTGCTGCTGTCACACTGCCATGCTGCCAGGTCCACGGAGGCCGGTGCGGCGGTTGTCCACAGCCGGGAGGCTGTAGTCATACCGGTACCGGGCCGTACGGTGATCGGGTGCGGGTCCGCGCCGGATCCGGGTGCGGGCGGGAGAGTACCGGGCGCGGGGAATGGTGGCCGGGACACGTATGTTCTAGCGGTAGCGCACCCGGCGGGCGCGGACGCATGTCCGCGCCCGCCGGGTCGGCGGAGCGCGGACCAGCAGACCACAGGACAGCAGACCAGCAGAGGAGCCGGAAGACGATGTCGGGCACTGTGACGATGTACAGCACCACCTGGTGCGGATACTGCCGTCGGCTGAAGAGCCAGATGGACCGCGAGGGCATCGCGTACACCGAGATCAACATCGAGCAGGACCCCGAGTCCGCCGCGTTCGTGGAGAAGGCCAACGGCGGCAACCAGACCGTGCCGACGCTCCTGGTGATCTCTCCCGCCGGCAGCGAGTCGGTCATGACGAACCCGAGCCTGGCCCAGGTGAAGCAGGCCCTCGCCTCCTGATCACCCCGCCTCATGGCGGGTGCCGCCGGAAGGGCCCGCTCACGCGGGCCCTCGTGGGCGCCCCGGCGGGCCGCTCAGGCCGGGCTTCCCGGTCTGGGGAGCGGTTCGCCGTACCAGAGTTCGATCAGCCGGGCCGCGATCGAGATCCCGAAGGGAGGCAGCACCTCCCCGGACTCGAACGCGGCCCGCAGGTCTTCCCGGGAGAACCAGCGCGCCTCATGGAGCTCCTCGCCGTCCACGGTGATCTCGGACGAGGTGGCCCGCGCGGTGAAGCCGAGCATCAGGCTGGACGGGAAGGGCCAGGGCTGGCTGGCGATGTAGTCGACCTCGCCGATCGTGACCCCCGCCTCCTCCCATGCCTCGCGGCGCACCGACTGCTCGATGGACTCGCCCGGCTCCACAAAGCCCGCGAGCGTCGAGAAGCGGCCCTCGGGCCAGTGCACCTGGCGGCCCAGCAGTACCCGGTCGTCCTCATCGGTGACCAGCATGATCACGGCCGGGTCCGTGCGCGGATAGTGCTCGGCGCCGCAGGCCTGGCAGCGGCGGACATGGCCCGCCGCCGCGATCACCGTGCGCTCGCCGCAGCGTGAGCAGAAGCGGTGCAGCCGCTGCCAGTTCTCCAGCGCGACCGCGTGCACCAGCAGACCGGCGTCCCTCGGCGAGAGCAGCAGCCCGGCCTCCCTGAGCCCGGCCGGGCGGGCCGACTGGTCCATCCGGCCCGGCAGGGTGTCCTTCTGGAGCGCGAAGTAGCGCACCCCGTTCTCGTCGGTGCCCAGGAAGTAGCGGTGGGTCTCGGTGACCGGGGCCTCGAAGGCCGGGGTCATGACCAGTTCGGTCCGCCCGTCGGGGGTGTCGTCGATCAGCGCCTGCCCGCCGCTGACCACGAAGACCCGGGTCGTGGGGTGGCTCCACGCAGCCGCCAGCCATGCCTCGTCCAGGCGGTGATGGGCCTCCCGGTCGATCCCGCTGGGTGCGGTCAGGCTGACGGGCGGTGCGGTGAGGCCGGTGGCGCGCTCCGTGGTGACATGACCGTTGGTGCTCACGTACTTCCAACTCCCCCGGTGAATCGGGTCTCGGTTTCGGCGGATCGGCGAATCGGCGGTGGATCGATGGATCGATGGGTCGGCGGATCAGCCGATGGCCGCGGCGGCGAGGTCCTCCCACAGATGGGCGGCCGTCTCCACGCCCTTGAACAGCAGGTCCACCTCGACCTTCTCGTTGGGGGCGTGCCAGCCGTCGGACGGTACGGAGATGCCGAGGAACAGCACGGGCGTGCCCAGCACATCCTGGAGATCGGCGGCCGGTCCCGAGCCGCCCTCACGGGTGAAGCGGATCTTCGCGCCGTCGAAGGCCCGGCTCATGGAGCGCACCACCGACTGGAGGGCGGGGTGGTCCAGCGGGGTCAGACAGGGGCGGGTGGAGGCCCCGAAGGTGAGGTCGTAGCGGATGCCCGCCGGGACGCGCTCGGCGATCCACTGGTTCACCGCGACCTCGATCGCGTCCGGATCCTGCCCGGCGACCAGGCGGAACGAGAGCTTCAGAACCGCCGACGAAGGAACGATCGTCTTGCCGCCGGGGCCCTGGTAACCGCCGCCGATGCCGTTGACCTCGGCGGTCGGGCGGGCCCAGACCCGCTCCAGGGTGGAGTAGCCGCGCTCCCCGAGCGTGCCGTGCGACTTGGCCGTGCTCAGCCAGGCCGCCTCATCGAACGGCAGCTCGGCGATGAGCGCGCGCTCCGCGTCGCCGAGCGGGGGGATCCCGTCGTAGAAGCCGGGGATCGTGACCCTCTCGTCCTCGTCGTGCAGCCCGGCGACGAGACGGGCCGCGACCGTGGCCGGATTGGGGACCGCACCGCCGAAGGAGCCGGAGTGGATGTCCTGATCGGGGCCGTACAGCTCGATCTCGCAGTCCGCGAGCCCGCGCATTCCGGTGCAGACGGTGGGGGTGTCCTCGGACCACATACCGGTGTCCGAGACGATCACGGCGTCGGCCGCGAGGCGGCCCGCGTTGGCCTCGACCAGATCCCGGAAGTTCGGCGACCCGGACTCCTCCTCGCCCTCGATCAGCAGCTTCAGATTGACGGCGGGCGCGCTGCGCCCGGTGGCGGCCAGATGCGCCCGCACCCCCAGGGTGTGGAAGAAGACCTGCCCCTTGTCGTCGGCCGCGCCACGGGCGTAGAGCCTGCCCCCGACGAACGTCGGCTCGAAGGGGTCGGTGTGCCAGCCGTCCTCGCGGGCGGCGGGCTGCACATCATGGTGCCCGTAGACCAGCACGGTGGGCGCGGCGGGGTCGCCGGACGGCCACTCGGCGAACACGGCGGGCGCGCCGGGCGTGGACCACACCTCGGCGACCGGGAAGCCGGTCTCCCGGAGACTGGCGGCGAGCCAGTCGGCGCTGCGCCGTACATCCTCCTCGTGCTCGGGCTGGGCCGAAACGGAGGGGATGCGGAGCCACTCCGCGAGGTCGTCGAGGAAGGCGGCGCGATGCTGCTGGATGTACGTACGGACGGCGCTGTCCGGGGTGTCGCTCATGTGTCTGAGCCTAACGGTCGCCGGGGACCGTATCGCCTTCCGTCCCGCCCAGCAGGATGCCCTCCAGGGCGGCACGGCCGGGCAGGGACCGGGGACGGACGACCTCGCCGCTCCGTACGAACACGAACGCGGCGTCCACCTCCTCAGGGGGCAGGCCGTGCTGCTCGGCCCAGGCCAGCCGGTAGACGGCGAGCTGGACGGGGTCCGCGTCATGGGTGCGGCTGGTCTTCCAGTCGACGATCTCGTAGCGGTGGGAGGGGCCTGCCGCCGCGGTGGGGGCGGGGGTGCGGTAGACGGCGTCGATACGGCCCCTGATCACCCGGCCCGCGAGGGTGATCTGGAAGGGCGTCTCGACCCGGTAGGGGGTCCGGCGGGCGTACGGGGTGCGCTCGAACGCCTCCTTGAGCGCGGCGAGGTCCCGCTCGTCGGAGATCTCGGCCACATCGGGGCCGGTGGTGTCGCCGCCGGGCAGCTCATCGGGATCGAGCAGGGGCAGCGGCACCTCCTCGAACCGGGATTCCACCCAGGCGTGGAACCGGGTGCCCCGCCGGGCGGCTGGCTGCGGGGGCCGGGGCATGGGCCGGGCCAGGTCCTTGGCGAAGCCGTCGGGGTCGGCGGCGAGACGCATCAGCTGGGACGCGGTGAGGGAGGGCGGAAGAAGGACGTCATGACTGGCGGCGCGGGTGTGACGGAGCTCTCGGGCGAGGGAGAGCAGATCGCGGTCCCAGGAGGCGATGGCACGCAGGTCCTCGGGGGTGGCGTGCCGCCCGGCCGACGGACCGTCGTGGTCCGGCTCCGGGGGCAGGGGCACCCGACCGCGCGCGGACCCGACCGGGCCGGACGGGCCGACCAGCCCGGACGGACCGGACGGGCCGCCCTGCCGGGGCAGCTCGACAGCGGATCGCGGGCCGTCCGCGAGCGGGCCCGAAGACCCTCCGTCGCCGTCCGGGACCGCCGCGAAGGGGTCCGGCTCGGGAGGCAGATCACGGAGGTCCGGCTCCGGAGGCAGATCATGAAAATCATCCGGCGGCTCATCGGAATAGTCCGGCTCGTCCGGGAAAGCGAAGGGGAAGAGATCGCTCGGCGGCACGGACGCATACGCCGCCTCCAGGGCCTCCAGGGCCTCCAGGGCCTCGTCGGACCCCGAGGACTCCGAGGGCCCCGAGAAGGCCGAGGGCCCCATCGGCTCCGGGAACCCTGACAGGTCCGGCGGCTGCGGCGCCTCCGGGGCGGACGACCGCTCCCCGAGCCCGCCCCGCGCCCGGCCCCGCTCCCGCTCCAGATGCGCCAGCACCGTGTCCCGGGCCCGGCGGCGGCGGTCCAGGGAGACGGAGTCCAGCGGCAGCGGCCAGACCCGGTCCGGGCCCGCCTCCAGCAGATGCGGGTTCTCCGCGTCCGCAGACGGCTCCTCCGCCCAGACCTCGATCTCGCCGTAACCCGCCGCACAGTGGTCGTACAGCGCCTTCAGAAACGACGACGGCCCCCGGCTGCGCTTCTGGGCCGGTCCCCACCAGTGCGCCGAGCCCAGGAGCAGGGAGCGGGGACGGGTGAAGGTGACATAGCCGAGACGGAGCTCCTCCGTGTGCTGATGCGCCTTCATCGCGTCCTTGAACGCCTTCAGGCCCTTCGCGTCCCATGACCCGATGTCCGGGAGCGTGCCCGCGTCACCGCGCAGGGCGTGCGGCAGCACCCTGGCGTGCGAGGTCCAGGACTCGCGGGGCTGCTCGCTCGGAAAGTGCTTGGCGGTCAGACCGGGGACCGCCACCACATCCCACTCCAGCCCCTTGGACTTGTGCGCGGTCAGCACCTTGACGGTGTTCTCGCCGCCGGGCAGGGCATTGTCCAGGCCCTTCTCGAACTGCGCCGCCGTGCGCAGAAACCCGAGGAACGCCAGCAGCGACGCCTCGCCGTCCAGAGCGGCGAACCCGGCCGCGACGTCGAGGAAGTTCCCTAGGGTCTCGCGGCGGCGCGCGGCCAGGGCGTGCGGCGAAGCGGAGAGCTCCACATCGAGGCCCGTCGTGGACAGCACCCGGTGCAGCACGTCCATCAGCGGGTCGGAGAGGGAGCGGCGCAGGTCGCGCAGCTCCCGGGCGAGATGGGCGAAGCGGACCCGGGCCTCGGCCGAGAACGGCAGACCGTCCTCCGCGCCGGCCCCGTCGAGGAAGGTGTCGAGCGCGTCGGCGAGCGAGATGACCTCGGCCGGGTCGGTGCCCTCCACGGCGGCTGCGAGTCGCTGGTCGGCGTCGGCCTCCGGGTCCGAGGCCCGGTGGACCAGCAGCCGGGCACGCCGCCCCAGCAGGGCCAGATCCCTGGGGCCGATCCGCCAGCGCGGCCCGGTGAGCAGCCGCACCAGGGAGGCATTGGCCCCCGGGTCCTGGAGGACCTCGCAGACCGCGACCAGATCGGCGACCTCGGGCAGATGGAGCAGCCCGGAGAGGCCCACGACCTCCACCGGGACGTCCCGGGCGACCAGCGCTCCCTGGATCTCGGCGAAGTCGCCCGCCGTACGGCAGAGCACGGCGATCTCGCCGGGAGCCTTGCCCGTGCGCACCAGGTGCGCGATGGAGTCGGCGAGCCACGCGATCTCCTCCGTATGGGAGGGCAGCAGGGCGATGCGCACCGATCCGTCGCGCTCGGCGCCGGGAGCGGGACGCAGCGCCTCGACGCCTTCGTGCATGGCGCGCAGGGGGGCGGCCAGCCCATTGGCGAGCTGGAGCAGCCGTCCGCCGCTGCGGCGGTTCTCACTGAGCGAGAACCGGGTGGCGGGAGTGCCGTCGGCATGGGGGAAGTGCTCGGGGAAGTCGTCGAGATTGGCGACGGAGGCGCCACGCCAGCCGTAGATGGCCTGGCAGGGGTCGCCGACCGCAGTGACGGCATGGCCGGCGCCCTGGCCGAAGAGCCCGGAGAGCAGCAGCCGCTGGGCGACCGAGGTGTCCTGGTACTCATCGAGCAGGACGACGCGGAATTCGTCCCGCAGGATCGCCCCCACGGCGGGCCGGGTGAGCGCCAGCTCGGCGGAGAGCGCTATCTGGTCGCCGAAGTCGAGCAGCTCGCGGACGCGCTTGGCCTCGCGGTAGCGCCTGGTCAGTTCGAGCAGCTCACGGCGGGCGGACGCCGCCTCGGGGATCTTGCGCAGATCCGCGTTGGAGAGCTTGGCCTCCGCCAGCGCGCGGAGCACGTCGGTGTCGTGGTCGTCGAGCAGGCCGGGGCGCACCAGGTGCTCGGAGAGCTCGGCGTCCAGCGCGAGCAGATCGCTGACCAGGGAGGAGAAGGAGCGGGTCAGCGCCGGATACGGGCCCGGGGCCTCGCGCAGCACCCGGGCGGCGAGCTGGTGGCGGGTGGCGTCGGCGAGGAGGCGGGCGGTCGGCTCCAGACCGATGCGCAGTCCGTGGTCGGCGAGGAGCTGCCCGGCGAAGGCGTGGTAGGTGGAGATCCGGGGCTCACCGGGTGGATTGTCCGGGTCGATCGCATCGGGGTCGGTCACCCCCGCCCGGACCAGCGCCTTGCGGACCCGCTCGGCCAGCTCGCCCGCGGCTTTGTTGGTGAAGGTGAGGCCGAGGACCTGCTCGGGGGCGACCTGACCGGTCCCCACCAGCCACACCACCCGCGCGGCCATGACCGTCGTCTTCCCCGACCCGGCTCCGGCCACGATGACCTGCGGGGCGGGCGGCGCGGTGATGCAGGCCGTCTGCTCCGGGGTGAAGGGGATCCCGAGGAGCTCCTTGAGCTGCTCGGGATCGGTGATACGAGCGGTCACATCCACAAAGGTAACGGCGGGCGCCGACAACCCGGTCCGCCTGTGGATAACTCCCGGCGGTGCCCGCAGCTCCCGGCCGTGCCCACAGCTCCCATGGCCCTTCGGCCGACAGCCCGGCCCGGCCTGGCCCGCCCGCGGACGGCTCCCGGCCGTGCCCAGCCTCCGTGCCCTTCGGCCTGCCCACCCACGGACGGCTCCCGTCCGTGCCCGCGTTCCCCTGCCCTTCGGCCGACGACCCGGTCCGCCCGCGGACGGCTCACTCCACGATGTGCCGTCCCTCCGGCTGCGCGCTGCACGAAGCGCGGAACGAGCAGTTCGCGCAGTGCTGCCCGGTGGACGGGGTGAAACGTTCTTCCAGGACCCGGCCCGCGGCGGTGGCGAGCAGCTCGCCGATCCACTCCCCTTCGAGCGGCTGCTGCGCCTGCACCTTGGGGAGCGTGTCGCCGCCCTCCTTCACGGGGGCGGGCTGCCGCAGATGGACGAGTTCGGCTCCGCCGGGCCGCGGGCGGCCGTCGAACGCCTCGTCGAGCGCGCCCTCGCGTACGGCCAGCTGATAGACCGCGAGCTGCGGGTGGTGGGCGACCTCCTCGCGGGTGGGGGCCTGTTTGCCGGTCTTGAAGTCCACGACGTAGGCACGCCCCTCCGCGTCCTGTTCGACGCGGTCCATGGACCCCCGGATGCGTACCGCGTACTCCCCCGCCTTAAGGGTGACGTCGAAGTCGCGTTCGGTGGCGGTGGGGGCACGGCCGCCGCGGTCCATCACATGCCAGCGCAGAAAGCGCTCCAGGGCGGCGCGGGCGTGCTCCTTCTCCTGCTGCGACTTCCAGGGGGCGTCGAAGACGAGTGCGTCCCAGACGGAGTCGAGACGTTCCATGAGGACGGCGAGATCGGCCGGGGTACGGCCGGACGCGACCTCGTCCGCGAGCACATGGATGACGTTTCCGAAGCCCTGGGCGGCGGTGGCGGGGGCGTCGGCCTTGACCTCGCGGCCCAGGAACCACTGGAGGGAGCAGGTGTTGGCGAGCTGGTCCAGGGCGCTTCCGGAGAGGGCGACGGGCTGGTTCCGGTCGCGCAGGGGCTCCGGGCCGTGGGTGGGTTCGCGCAGCCCCCACCACTGGTCGGGGTGCGCGGCCGGCGCCAGGGGCATGCCCTCGTCGTCGGTGAGCGCGGCGAGCCGGGCGAGGCGCTGGGCGGCGGCGTCGCGCAGTACCGGGGACGCCTGGGGGTCGACGGTGGTGGCCCGCAGTTCGGCGACGAGAGCGGCGACGGCGAGGGGGCGGCGGGGCCGGCCGGTGACGTCCTTGGGCTCCGCGCCGAGCTCGGTGAGAAAACGGGAGGGCTGGTCACCGTCGTCGGCGGGAGCCTTGACGGCGGTGACGACCAGGCGCTCACGGGCGCGGGTGGCGGCCACGTAGAAGAGCCTGCGCTCCTCGGCGAGGAGCGCGCCGGGGGTGAGCGGCTCGGCGAGGCCGTCGCGGCCGATGCGGTCGGCCTCCAGCAGCGATCCACGGCGGCGGAGGTCGGGCCAGAGGCCCTCCTGGACGCCGGCGACGACGACAAGGCTCCATTCAAGGCCCTTGGAGCGGTGCGCGGTCATCAGACGCACGGCTTCGGGGCGGGTCTCGCGGGTCGAGAGGGTGTCGGCGGCGATGTCCTGGGCCTCGATCTCCTCGATGAAGTTGAGCGCGCCCCGGCCGCCGATGCGCTCCTCGGCGCGGGCGGCGGTGTCGAAGAGGGCGCAGACGGCGTCGAGGTCGCGATCGGCGTTGCGCCCGGCCGCGCCGCCGCGCAGGGCAGCCCGCTCCAGACGGGTGGGCCAGCTGGTGCCGCTCCACAGCCCCCAGAGGGCCTCTTCCGCGGTGCCGCCGCGTTCGAGCAGCTCACGGGCGGCCCGGAGGAGATCGCCGAGCCGCTGTGCGCCGAAGGCGTAGGAACGGTCGTGGGCGATGAGCCGCTCGGGCTCGGCGAGGGCGCGCGCGATGAGCTGATCGGAGGGCGGAGGCACCCGGTTCCCGGCCGCCCGCTCCTCGTCGCGGAGGGCCCGCCCGAGCCGGCGGAGGTCGGCGGCGTCCATGCCGGCGAGGGGGGAGGTGAGGAGGGTGAGCGCGGTCTCGGTGTCGAGCCAGGGGGTGCCCCGCTCTCCGGACCCGGGCCCGGCGGCCTCCGCCCCCTCGGCACGGGAGCCCTCGCCTGCGTCCGGCGGCCCGTCGCCGTCGCCGTCGGTTCCGGATACGGCCACGCCGCCATCGGTTCCGGAAACAGCCATGCCGTCCCCGGTTCCGGATACGGCCGCACGCTCCGGCGCGGAGTCGGCCGGTGCGGACTCGGACAGGGGTACGGGCCCGGGCTCAACCACGGACGGGGATACGGACTCGGGCTCGGACTCCGCCACCGGCAGGGGCACGGACTCGGACTCGCCCACGGACTCGGACTCCGCCACCGACCCGGGTACGGGCTCGGACACGGGCTCGGACACGGGCTCGGACACGGGCTCGGACACGGGCTCGGACTCGCCCACGGCCAGGGACACGACCTCCCGCTCGCCCACCGGCAGGGACCCGACCTCCCGCTCGCCCACCGGCAGGGACCCGACCCCCGCCTCCGCCGCGCGTGCGGACGAATCGGCGCCGGACTCCTCGCCCCCCGGGAACGGCCCCCGGTGCCGAGGGAACGCCGTCGCCGCCGTCGCCACCGCGCGGAGGGCCGTCAGCAGCGGCGCCACCGCCGGCTCATGGCGCAGCGGCACATCCGCGCCGTCCACCTCCAGGGGCACGCCCGCCGAGGTCAGCGCCCGGCGGATCGCCGGTATGGTGCGGTTGCCCGCGCGGACGAGCACCGCCATCTCATGCCACGGAACCCCGTCCTCCAGATGAGCCCGGCGCAGGATGTCCGCGACGTTGTCGAGCTCCGCCGACGCCGTGGGGAAGGTGTACGTCTCGACCGCGCCGCCCTCGCGCGTCGCCGCCAGCTCCCGATGGGCCCGCGCCTTGTCCACGGAGAGCCGGGGCAGCGGCATTCTGCGGGTCAGCAGACGGGTCGCGGCCAGCAGCTCCGCCCCGCTGCGCCGGGAGGTCGTCAGGACCGCCACATCCGCCGGTCTGCCGTCCGGATGGCGGAAGGCGTCCGGAAAGTCCAGGATCCCGTTCACATCCGCGCCCCGGAAGGCGTAGATCGACTGGTCCGGGTCGCCGAACGCGACCAGGGTCCGGCCCCCGCCCGCCAGCGCCCGCAGCAGCCGCACCTGAGAGGGGTCGGTGTCCTGGTACTCGTCGACGAAGACCGCGTCGTACGGGAAGTCCAGCGGCGACGCGGTCCGCTCGGCCAGCAGCACCGCCCGGTGCACCAGCTCCGCGTAGTCGAGCACGCCCTGCATATCCAGGATGTCCAGATACTCCGCCAGGAAGGACGCCGCCGCCTTCCAGTCGGGCCGCCCGGTGCGCGTCGCGAAGCGGTCCAGCGCCCCGGGCCCGAGCCCGAGCTCGCGGCTGCGGGCCAGCACGGCCCGCACCTCATCGGCGAAGCCCCGGGTGGTCAGACAGGCCCGCAGCTCGTCCGGCCAGTGGTTGCGCGCCAGCCCCTCCGCCTCCAGATCGATCTGGCCGGTGAGCAGCTCCCGTACGGTCACGTCCTGCTCGGGACCCGACAGCAGCCGCAGCGGCTCCGCGAACAGATCGGCGTCCTGGTGCGCGCGGACCAGGGCGTAGCAGAACGAGTGGAAGGTGGTCGCCCTCGGCCCCCGGGTGCCGCCCAGCCGCAGCGCCATCCGGTCCCTCAGCTCCACCGCGGCCTTGCGGCTGAAGGTGAGCACCAGAATCCGCTCGGGGTCGGCTCCCGACGCCACCCGCGAGGCCACGGCCTCCACCAGTGTCGTGGTCTTTCCGGTGCCCGGACCCGCGAGCACGAGCAGCGGACCGGCTCTGTGGTCGACCACCGCGCGCTGCGCCGCGTCCAGTACTGGGTGAACCACGGCACCCGGCGGCGTACGCACCAGCCGGTACGCGCCCGGGGTCCGCCGCGGTACCTGTCGCTGGTACGGCGTACGCCCGGTGGTGGAGAAGGAGCTCACGTGGATCGTCGGTCCTGGTGGGTGCGCTGGTGCTGAGGGAGCGGTCCGTGCCGCGTGCTGAAGACGCTACGCCAGTGCACGGCCGGGGCGCGGCGGGACCGCCGCATCCGGTGCGTACTCCGTACGGTCCTGTGGACGCCCGCCCCGCCACCGACTGGCCGAAGCTGTCATATGTGAGAGCCCTCACCGTCCCAGCGCGCCCGCTTCATATCGAGACGCGGCAGATGTCCCTCGGCGCCGCGCGGGGCCTCGCGCAGCGGTGTGCTCTCGGACCGGTACTCCGCGAGGGCGCTCAGCTCGTGCCCGGGCAGCAGGACTCCATCGGAGCGGACCACGCGCCACCAGGGCACGGCCGCGCCGTACAGCGCCATCACTCTGCCCACCTGGCGCGGGCCGCCCTCGCCCAGCCACTCGGCGACATCGCCGTAGGTCATCACCCGTCCGGGCGGGATCAGCTCCGCGACCTCCAGCACCCGCTCCGCGTAATCGGGAAGCTCTTCCATCCCGCCCATCCTGCCGCACAGCACCGACAGCCCCAGGCGTTCTGTGGACGACGACCAGCGGTGCAAAATGGGTCTCACCGGGCGAAGTGGCGAAAAGCACAACGCTCATGGCCCCCTCATTCCCCCCTGATTCCCCCGCCCGACGCCCGGTCATGCCACCATCGTGCGGGCGGTGACTGGTGATACGAGATCAAGAAGAGACCGAGACGGCGAAGGAGCGGGGCGTGCAGCCTGGCAGGGCGGCGAGCACCCCTGAGTCCCAGCCGTACCCGGAACACGGCCCCGGTTCAGGGCGCGGCCCGGACCCGGAGAACGGTCCGGCCCCGGAGAACAGCCCGGGTACGGGAGACGGTCCCCGCACGGGAGACGGCCCCCGCACGGGAGACGGCCCCGGCGCGGAAGACGGCCCCGGCGCGGAAGACGGCCCGGGCGCGAAGCGCGCGCCCGGCGGCGCCGACGAGCAGGACCCCGGCTCGGACGAGAAGACTTCCTTGACCAAGAAGAAGCCGGCGGAGAAGCCTCGGCCCACCGCCGCCGACCCCGCCGCCGACTCCGCCGCGGACAGCTCGGACGACGGCTCGGACGACGGCTCGGATGACAGCTGCCCCGTCGTCCCCGACGTCACCAGCATCGACCGCGTCTCGGGCGACGAACCCCTGCTCGCCGCACGTGTCCACCGCCCCTCCGACCTGCTGCGCCTGCTCGTCGGCATCCTCGCCATCGCCGTCGTGCTCGCCGTCGCCTCCTTCGCCCTCGGCACCACCGCCGGTCTTGAGAAGGACATCAGCAAGGGCACCGGCCAGGCCCCCGACCTGCTCGTCAAGATCGCCGGCCTGGTCTCCTCCATCGCCGTCCTCCTCGTCCCCGTCGCCTTCGCCATCGAACGGCTGATCAAACGCGACGGACTCCGCATCGCCGACGGCGTGCTCGCCGCCGTGCTCGCGCACGGCGTCACCCTGGCCACCGATCTCTGGGTCGCCAGGGCCGCGCCCAGCACCCTCCAGGACGCGCTCACCCAGACCCAGAGCAACGGCGGTCTCACCGACCCCGTCCACGGCTATCTCGCACCCGTCATCGCGTATATGACCGCCGTGGGCATGGCCCGCAGACCCCGGTGGCGCGTGGTGCTGTGGGTGGTGCTGCTGCTCGACGCGTTCGCGATGCTGGTCGCCGGGTACACCACGCCGTTCTCGATCATCCTCACCGTGCTGCTCGGCTGGACCGTCGCGTACGGAACGCTCTACACCGTCGGCTCGCCGAACGTCCGCCCCACCGGCCAGACCCTGCTGGCGGGCCTGCGCCATGTCGGTTTCCATCCGGTCACCGCGATGCGCGCCGAGGATGTGCCCGGCGGGCCCTCGCCCGGCCCGGCCGAGCAGAACGACCGGGGCCGCCGCTATCTGGTCACCCTGGAGGACGGGCCTCCGCTCGATGTCACCGTCGTCGACCGCGAGCAGCAGGCGCAGGGCTTCTTCTACCGGGTCTGGCGGCGGCTGACGCTGCGCTCCATCACCACCCGCCGCTCGCTCCAGTCGCTCCGCCAGGCGCTGGAGCAGGAGGCCCTGCTGGCGTACGCGGCGATCTCCGCGGGTGCGAACGCCCCCAAGCTGATCGCCACCTCCGAGCTCGGCCCCGACGCCGTGATGCTGGTCTACGAGCACCTGGGCGGGCGCTCGCTGGACGCCATGGCCGACGACGAGATCACCGACGACGTGGTGAGCGGGGCCTGGCGGCAGGTGAAGGCGCTCCAGTCGCGCCGTATCGCGCACCGCAGGCTGAACGGCGAGGCGATCCTGGTGGATCGTTCCGGCAAGGTGATCCTGACCGATCTGCGCGGCGGCGAGATCGCCGCCGGCGATGTGGTGCTGCGCATGGACATCGCCCAGCTCCTCACCGCCATCGGGCTGCGGGTGGGCGCCGAGCGCGCGGTGGCGACCGCCGTCGAGATCCTCGGTCCGGACGCGGTCGCCGACTGTCTGCCGCTGCTCCAGCCGATCGCCCTGACCCGTTCCACCCGGGCCACGCTGCGCAGGCTCGCCCGCGAGCGCGCGGACCGGGAGCGGGAGGCGGTGCTCGAAGCCTCCGCCGCCGCCAAGCGGGCCCGCGCGGAGGTCTCCGCGAAGGCCGCCGAGGCATCCGCCGCCGACCGCAAGGCCGTACGCAAGTCGGAGCGCGCCGAGAAACAGGCCGAAAAGCGCGCGATGGACGAGGCCATGGACGAGGCGCGCGAGGAGGATCTGCTCACCCAGATCCGCCATCAGGTGCTGCTGATCAGACCCCAGGCGCCGGTGGAGCCGGTCCGTCTGGAACGGATCAGACCCCGGACGCTCGTCAGTCTGATCGCCGGAGCCGTCGCCGCGTACTTCCTGCTCACCTTCATCGCGGGCAATGACTTCAGCACCGACTTCAGCCATGCGCACTGGGGCTGGGTGGCCACGGCGGCCGTGTTCTCGGCGCTCAGCTATATGGCCGCGGCGATGAGCCTGCTGGGCTTCGTACCCGAGCGGGTGTCCTTCCTCCGGACCGTCGCGGCGCAGGTCGCCGGTTCCTTCGTCAAGATCGTCGCTCCGGCGGCGGTCGGCGGTGTGGCGCTGAACACCCGGTTCCTCCAGCGCGCGGGAGTGCGCCCGGGGCTCGCGGTGGCGAGCGTGGGCGCGTCGCAGCTCTTCGGCCTCGGTGCGCACATCCTGCTGCTGCTGACCTTCGGCTATCTCACCGGTACGGAGAAGACCCCCTCGCTCAACCCGTCCAGAACGGTGATCGCGGGGCTGCTCACGGTCGCGGTGCTGGTGCTGGTGGTGACCGCGATCCCGTTCCTGCGGAAGTTCGTCGCCACCCGGCTGCGGTCGCTGTTCGCCGGGGTGGTGCCGCGCATGCTCGATGTGCTTCAGCGGCCGGGGAAGCTGCTCACCGGCATCGGCGGGATGCTGCTGCTGTCCGGTGTGTTCGTGATGTGTCTGGACGCCTCGATCAGGGCGTTCAACGACGGCGAGCAGCCGCTCAGTTACGCGAGCCTCGCCGTGGTCTTCCTCGCGGGCAACGCGCTGGGGTCGGCGGCTCCGACGCCCGGTGGTGTGGGCGCGGTGGAGGGCGCGCTGATCCTGGGCCTGTTCTACGCGGGGGTGCCCAAGGAGGTCGCGACGCCCGCGGTGCTGCTGTACCGGACGCTGACGCTCTGGCTGCCGGTGCTGCCGGGGTGGTTCATGTTCAACCATCTGACGCGCAAGGGCGCGCTCTAGACCGCGACCGGACGGGGGCGGATCCGGATGGCCCGCGCCCCCGCCCCCGTACGGCGCGCGCCCTCCTCCCTTGGACGGCGCGCGCTCCCCGCCCCCCGGACAGTGCGCGCGCTCCCGCCCCCCGCACGGCGTGCGCCCCCACCCCGGACGGTCCGCCCGCACAACCACCCGCATGGCCCCCCGCACGGGCACCCCACTCCGCGGCGGCGCACGATGGTGGCATGCCGACCACCTCCTCCGCCCTGCGCACCGTGGCCTTCGCCGCCTCCCTCACCGTGCTGCTGGCCGCGGGCTGCTCAGACGGCGGCGGCCAGGCCCGGGGCAGAGGCGAGCTGCGGAATCCGGTGCCGAGCACCGCGTCCGGCGAGACCGGGCTGAAGCGGCTCGCGGCGCAGAAGCTGAAGTGGCGTGAGTGCCCGGCTCCTTCCGAGGCCGAGGGCGGCGGCCCCACCCCCTCCCCGCTGCCCGGCGGCACCCCCTGGGAGTGCTCCTTCATGGACGCGCCCCTGGACTACGCCGAACCCGACGGCGAGACCATCGAGCTGGCCCTGATCCGCGCCCACTCGGTCGACCAGCAGAAACGAATCGGCTCGCTGATCTTCAACTTCGGCGGACCCGGCGGCTCCGGAGTCGCCGCGCTGCCCGGCTTCGGGCCGGACTTCGCCGATCTGCGCACCCGCTACGACCTGGTGAGCTTCGATCCGCGCGGGGTCGGCCGCAGTGTGCCCGTGGAGTGCGAGGGCAACCGGGAGCTCGACGCGTTCTACGCCAGAGACGCGACACCCGACGACAGCGCCGAGGAACAGGCCCTCCAGAAGAGCCAGAAGTCGTACACCGACGCCTGCGAGAAGAACTCCGGCACCGAACTCCCGCATGTCGGCACCACCAGCGCCGCCCGTGATCTGGATCTGATGCGCCAGGTACTCGGCGACGGCAAGCTGCACTACTTCGGGATCTCCTACGGCACCGAACTCGGCGCCGTCTACGCGCACCTCTTCCCGGAGAAAGTCGGCCGCGCCGTGCTCGACGCCTCCGTGGACCCGACCAAGACGGCCGAACAGTCCTCGCTCGGCCAGGCGAAAGGCTTCCAGCTCGCCTTCACCAACTTCGCGCGGGACTGCGTCGAGCGCGCCGAGAAATGCCTGATCCCCGGCAACTCCGTGACGGAGGTCCAGAACTGGGTCATCGATCTGCTCCAGCGGCTCGACGAGAAGCCGATCCCGGGCATCGGCGAGCGGAAGCTGACCCAGACGCTGGCCACCACGGGCATCGCGCAGACCCTGTACTCCAAAGAATTCTGGAAGTACCTGGAACAGGGTCTGGACGAGGCCGACGGCGGCAACGGCGGGCTGCTGCTCACCTTCGCCGATCTGATGAACGGCCGCGACCAGACCGGCCACTACGACAACAGCATGGCCGCCAACACCGCCATCAGCTGCGCCGACTTCAATGACCGGTACTCGCTCGCGCAGACCAAGGCGAAGCTGCCGGAGTTCCGCGCGGCGTCGCCCGTCTTCGGCGACTACCTCGGCTGGGGACTGACGAGCTGCGACGGCTGGCCGGTGCCCGGCGCATGGAGCCACCCCGACGTCTCGGCGCCCGGCGCCGCGCCCATCATCGTCATCGGCAGCACCGGAGACCCGGCGACGCCCTACGAGGGTACGAAGGCGATGGCCGCCGCTCTCGGCGAAGGGGTCGGCATCGTGCTGACGTACAAGGGCGAGGGCCACGGGGCGTACAACGGCGGCAACAAGTGCGTACGGGAGAACGTGGACGGCTATCTGCTGGAGGGCAGGGTGCCCGCTTCGGGGACCGTCTGCGAGTAGCCCCCATCAGGCCCGGGGCGTCCCCCCGACCGGCTGTCAGTGCCGCTGCTTAGGATGGCTGAGCACATCGGAACTGTGGGGGGACGCGATGACCATGAGGGTACGGGCGGGGGCTCTGGCCGCTGCGCTGGTGCTGCTCGCCGGGGCGGCCGTGGGCTGTGGCGCGGACTCCGACGGGGACGACGCTCCGGGCTCGCAGGGGAAGAACGGCTCGGCGCCCGCCTCCTCCCCCGCCGGTGAAACGGGCGGTGAAACGGACGGTGAAGCGGACGAGGGCGCGGCCGGGGAAGCGCTGCCCGCCGCGCTCACCGGGCAGAAGCTCGCCTGGAAGCGGTGCGCGGCCCCGGTCAAGGCATACGGCAGCTATGCCGAGCGGCCCGGGAAGCAGTGGCAGTGCGCCACCCTCAAAGCCCCGCTCGACTACCGCGAGCCCTCCGGCGAGACCATCGGCATAGCCCTGGTCCGCGCCCGGGCTCAGGACTCCGCCGGGCGCATCGGCTCCCTGCTGTTCAACTTCGGCGGACCCGGCGGCTCCGGAGTCGCGGCGCTGCCCGGCGGCGGCGATCAGTTCAAGACCCTGCACAGCCGCTATGACCTGGTCAGCTTCGACCCGCGCGGGGTCGCAGAGAGCTCCGCCGTGGTCTGCCGCGACAGCGAACAGACCGAAGCCGCCCACCAGATGGACCACAGCCCCGACACCGCGGCCGAGGAGAAGGCGTTCCTCAAGACCTCCGCCGCGTTCGGCGCGGGCTGCGCCGAACGGTCGGGCACCGTGCTCCCCCATGTCGGCACCGCCAACACGGCGCGCGACATGGATCTGATACGCCAGGTCCTCGGCGACGACAAGCTGCACTATCTGGGCTTCTCCTACGGCACGGAGCTGGGCGCGGTCTACGCCCATCTCTTCCCCGCCAAGGTCGGCCGCCTGGTCCTCGACGCCGTCGTCGATCCCACCGCCGACTTCGCCGGAGGAGCGCGCAACCAGGCCCTGGGGTTCCAGCGGGCCCTGGAGAACTACTTCAAGAGCCGGGACATCGGCGCCGAGGACGGCACCGACCGGGTGGTGCGGCTGCTGAAGAAGACGGACGGCGAGCCGCTGCCCACCGACTCGGACCGCGAACTCACCGAGACCCTCGCCCTCACCGGAATCATCCAGGCGCTGTACTCCGAGGAGCAGTGGCCGTATCTCACCGATGCGCTGAAGGAGGCGGAGAGCGGCGAAGGCACCCAGTTGCTGGCGCTCGCCGATTCCTACAACAACCGCGACGACCAAGGCGAGTACGCCACCCAGGATCACTCACAGCGCGCCATATCCTGCGCCGACAGCAAGGGCAGGCCGACCGCGGCCGAGGTCAAGTCCCGCTATCTGGCGGACTTCACCGAGGTCTCCCCCGTCTTCGGCCCCTATCTGGCCTGGGACCTGGCGGGCTGGTGCGCCGACTGGCCGGTGCCCGGGGCATGGGACGACCCGGAGGTCTCCGCGAAGGGCGCGGCCCCGATCCTGGTCGTGGGCACCACCGGCGACTCGGCCACCCCGTACGAAGGTGCGCGGAAGATGGCCGATGAGCTGGGCGACGGCGTCGGAGTGCTGCTCACCAACAAAGGCGACACCCATGGGGCGTACGGCTCCGCGGAGTGTGTGACGGAGACGATCGACGACTATCTGCTGAAGGGCGAGGTCCCGCCGAGCGGCAAGACCTGCTCCTAGCCAGGCCGTGTCTGCAAAGTCCCGCTGCCAAGTCCCGTCTGCCTGCCGTGCCCTGGCACCGCACCGAGCTCAGCACCGGGCTCAGCGTCGGCACCCACTCCGTCACCGCACCGAGGCCGGCGTCGGCACCCACTCCGGCGGCTCACCGCGCCCCCACGCGGGCGGGAAAGGCGGAGGCCCCGGAACACGATCGCGTTCCGGGGCCCGGCAGAGGGGATCAGCGGGTCAGTAGACCGGCTTGTCCGGCTCGATCTGGTGGACCCAGCCGATCACTCCGCCGCCGACGTGCACCGCGTCGGCGAATCCGGCCGACTTCAGCACCGCGAGGACTTCCGCACTGCGGACACCCGTCTTGCAGTGCAAGACGATCTTCTTGTCCTGCGGCAGGCTCTCCAGAGCCGTGCCCATCAGGAACTCGTTCTTGGGGATCAGCTTCGCGCCCGGGATCGAGACGATCTCGTACTCGTTGACCTCGCGGACATCGATGATCTCGATGTTCTCGCCGTCGTCGATCCACTCCTTGAGCTGCTTGGGAGTGATCGTGGAACCGGCCGCCGCCTCCTGGGCCTCCTCCGACACGACGCCGCAGAACGCCTCGTAGTCGATCAGCTCGGTGACGGTGGGGTTCTCGCCGCAGATCGCGCAGTTCGGGTCCTTGCGCACCTTGACCTGGCGGTACTGCATCTCCAGGGCGTCGTAGATCATCAGCCGGCCGACCAGCGGCTCGCCGACACCGGCCAGCACCTTGATCGCCTCGGTGACCTGGATGGAGCCGATGGAGGCGCAGAGCACACCGAGGACGCCGCCTTCGGCGCAGCTCGGGACCATGCCCGGCGGCGGGGGCTCCGGGTAGAGGCAGCGGTAGCAGGGGCCGTGCTCGGACCAGAAGACGGAGGCCTGACCGTCGAAGCGGTAGATGGAGCCCCAGACGTACGGCTTGTTCAGCAGCACGCACGCGTCATTGACCAGGTACCGGGTGGCGAAGTTGTCCGTCCCGTCGACGATCAGGTCGTACTGACCGAAGATGTCCATCACGTTCTCGGCTTCGAGCCGCTCTTCGTGCAGGACGACATTGACATACGGGTTGATGCCGAGGACCGAGTCCTTGGCGGACTCGGCCTTGGAGCGGCCGATGTCGGACTGACTGTGGATGATCTGGCGCTGGAGGTTGGACTCGTCCACCTCGTCGAACTCCACGATGCCGAGGGTGCCGACACCGGCCGCGGCGAGATACATCAGGGCCGGCGACCCCAGCCCTCCGGCGCCCACACAGAGCACCTTGGCGTTCTTCAGCCGCTTCTGCCCGTCCATCCCGACATCCGGGATGATCAGGTGGCGGGAGTACCTGCGAACCTCGTCAACGGTGAGCTCATCAGCTGGCTCGACCAGGGGTGGCAGCGACACGGGGACTCCGTTGCGTCGATAAGTCAGTACGGTTGTTCCCTGGTAACACTGCCACGCGTCTCCTCATTCCGAGACACCCGGTCCGATCCGCGAGACGATTTCGTCCCAGTAGCCGGGCAGCGTCTCATAAGGACCGATCCGTACCTTCTGACTCTCCGGACGGTCCGGCCCGCCGAGGGGGCGGCCGGGCCCGCCGACGCGGTCGGCCCGTCCGCCGATCCGGCCCGTCCCTCCGCCGAGCCGGTCCGTCCGGTCGGTGCGGTCCGTGAAGAAGACCGTGCCGGCGCCCTGCCAGCGGGCGATGCGGATGGCTCGTTCCAGGCGGGTGCGCGGCACCCCGTGGACGAAGTGCGCGAATCGCTCCGGCGGATGGTCCGCCGTCCACGGAGCCGCCTGTGACCAGCGGTACTCCGTCCAGGGCCCGGAGAAGGTCACCAGCTGATCGGCGGCCTCCGCATAGCCGGGGTAGGGGTGCGAACCGTGCCCGAGGACCAGGAACCCGCCTTCGAGCACCGCTTCCAGGGTCGCCGTCGTACGCCGTACCGCCGCCAGGGCGGCGCGCTCGACCGGGGCCCGGTCCAGCAGAAACCCGCCGACGCGGTACCACTCCAGATAGCGCTGGGCGTCCGTGATCACCTCGCCGAAGGGACGCTCGCCATGGGCGAGGTCGAGATGGCCGAGCACCCGTACACCCGCGTTGTTCAGCCGTCCGGCCGCCGCGAGACAGTGCGGGTCGGGGCGGTCGCCGGGGCCGCCTGCGACATTGAGCACCACCCAGTGGAGCGGGGCGCCCGGCCGGGTCAGCCCCGCCCATTCGGCGGGCGCGAGCAGCGGATGCGCATAGCCGGGGACGCCGAGGCCGAGCCTTCCCCAGCCCCCGCCCCCGCCCCCGCCCGGGGAGACGCCCTCGGGGGCGGAGCGCGGGGCGCCGGCGGTGGTCAGATGCGACACGCCGCCTCCATCCAGATATCGGCGAGGGACTCCTCCAGGTTGATCCGGGGCCGCCAGCCGAGCCGGTCGCGCGCGGTGCGGACATCGGCCTGCTGCCAGTTGCCGCAGCCGTCGGGGTAGGGGACCGGGGTCGCGGCCAGATGTTCCAGCACCGATTCGGAACGTGGTGCTCCGATTCCGGGGCCGCCGGATCTGCCGGGCGGGGTGTCCAGTTCATGGAGCGCTCCCGCGTAACCGGCGACCCTCGCCAGTACGGCGGCGGCGTCCCGGAGCCGTACGGCGCGGCCGGTGCCGATGTTGACGACGCCCTGTGCGGCGGAGAGCGACGCCGCGTGCACCGCCCGTGCGACATCGCGGACATCGACGAAGTCACGCTGCACGCCCAGCCCGCTCAGCTTCAGCTCGCCGTCGCCGGACTGCATGGCGCGGCGCATCGCCTCAGCGAGCCGGCCGAGCGGGGATCCGGCGGGGGTGCCGGGTCCGACCGGCGAGAAGACCCGCAGCACGACGGCGTCCAGACCGGAGCCGAGCACCAGCTCGGTGGCGGCGAGCTTGCTGACGCCGTAGGGGCCGCCGGGCCTCGGAATCGCGTCTTCCGCGGTGGAGGAGCCCTGCTGGGACGGCCCGTACTCGGAGGCGCAGCCGAGCTGCACGAGCCGGGCGCCGCAGCCGCTGCGGCGCAGCGCCTCGCAGACGGTGGCCACGGCGACGGTGTTGTGCCGGGTGAGATCGCGGGCGCCGCCCCGGGTGGCTCCGGCGCAGTTGATGACGACGCCGGGGTGGACGGCGCTCAGAAAGCGGGTGAGCGCTCCCGGGCTGCCTCCGGCGAGGTCGAAGCGGACGTCGGCGTCATCGCCGCGGCCGAGGGCGGTGAGATGGACGGCGGGGTCGGCGAGCAGCCGGTCGGCGACGAACCGGCCGAGGAAACCATTGGCTCCGAGCAGCAGCACCCTCATCGCGCGCCCCCTCTGTACCGACGGGCCAGGAGGGGGGATTGGCGGGTCATGTCGTCTTCTCCTCAGGGGTTCTCAGGGAACTCAGCGGCCCAGGGGGCTTGAGGGGGCAGTGCGGCTGCTGTTGCCGGAGTACGTCCACTCCGGGGTGGGTCGTGCGGGGGCTAGCCGGTGTGGGCCGAGGCCCGGGCCGGAGCCGGGGCGTCGCCTCCCATGTCTCCGGTGACCGGCGGCGGAACCCGGAAGAAGCGTTTGGCCAGCGGGCCGGGCAGCGGTTCCGTCCCGCCGGACACGGCAGGGCGCGGGGCAGGGCTCGGAGCCGGGCACGGCACACGGAGGCGGAGACGGAAAGGGTCGCCCCCACGCCGGAGCACGGAGAGCAAGGGCATGAACCGGAGGCGGAGCGCCTTCTCCGGTTCCGCTGAGAGTCCGGGAGGGCCGGAGACGGCCGGGCCATGCGCCCCAGGGCGTGCGCCGGGGGCGCGGCAGACGGTTTCGAACTCGTGCCGCGTAAGCCCGCGCACGCGCCGGTCGCACCACCGCGTGGTCCTACTCATCGCATATGGACAACCACTGTCCGTGAGTAGCCCGATCCGCACCGAGTGCACCCCCGATCTCCTCCGTGGACGGCCACCGCTGACACGGCGACTCACAGCGCAAAGACCGTAAGCCGGTGCAACGGTGGCGCGATGGACGGTTGTCCGTCGCGCCACCGGAAGGGGTGAATGCACGTAACTTTCGCCCCCGAACAGCGTTCTGTCGCGCTAGGGGAGCTTTCCCTCACGGAGGGTCAGAGCGGGACCGGCTCTTTACGCGCCGTGCGCCGGGCGCGGGCGAGGTCGGGATCGAGCGTGGGGACGGCGGCCAGCAGTCGCCGCGTATACGGGTCACGCGGTGCTCCGTACACCTGGTCGACCGGCCCTTGTTCCACGATCCGGCCCTGCCGCATGACGGCGACGCGGTCGCTGATCTGCCGTACGACGGCGAGATCGTGGGCGATGAAGACGAGCGCGAGTCCGAGATCGCGCTGCACTCCGCGCAGCAGCTCCACGATCTGGGCCTGGGTGGTCACATCGAGCGCGGAGACGGGCTCGTCGCAGACGATCACTCTCGGTTCGGCGACCAGGGCGCGGGCGATGCCGACGCGCTGGCGCTGGCCGCCGCTGAACTCATGGGGGTGGCCGTCGTACCGGTCGGGATCGAGGCCGACCCGTTCCAGCGCCTCCCGCACCCGCCGCCGGACGCCCGCCTCGTCGAGTGTCCCGGCGGCGCGCAGCGGGTCGGCGATCGACTCGCCGATGGAGCGCCGGGGGTTGAGGGAGGCGACGGGGTCCTGGAACACCATCTGGAGTTCGCGCCGGTACGGGCGCAGGGCCCGTTCGGAGAGGCCGCCGATCTCCCTGCCGTCGTAGTGGACACGGCCCGAGGTCGGGTCGAGAAGGCGTACGAGAAGACGGCCGAGGGTGGTCTTGCCGCTGCCGCTCTCGCCGACGATGCCGAGGGTGTCCCCGGGGCGGACGGCGAGGTCGACGCCGTCGACGGCGACGACCCGGTCCCGGCCCCGGCCGAACTCGCGCCGCAGTCCGGAGACTTCGAGCAGCGCACCGCCCTGGACCGCCCCAGAAGACGGAGCCGGGGGCGGAGACGGGGCCGGGGCCGGGGCCGGTACGGCCCCAGAACCGCCGGAACCGGAACCCCGAGGAACCCCGGAACCCGCCTCCACCCGGGGAACCGCCGCCAGCAGCGCCTTCGTATACGGATGGGCCGGAGACCTCAGCACCTCCCCCACCGGCCCCCGTTCGACCTGTCTCCCCTCCTTCATCACCAGCACCTCGTCCACGCTCTCCGCCGCCACCCCCACATCGTGGGTGACCAGCAGCAGCCCCATCCCCGCCTCCTCGCGCAGCTCGTGCAGCAGATCCAGGATCTGCGCCTGCACGGTCACATCCAGCGCGGTCGTCGGCTCGTCCGCGATCAGCAGCCGTGGCTCGCACGCCAGCGCCATCGCGATCAGGGCCCGCTGCCGCATCCCCCCGCTGAACTCATGCGGACGGGAGCGGGCCCGCCGCGCCGCGCCCGGGATGCCGACCCGGTCCAGGACCTCGACGGCCCGCGCCCCGGCCGCCCGGCGCGAGGCCCGGGTGTGCACCCGGTACACCTCGGCGATCTGGTCGCCGATCGCGTAGTACGGATCCAGCGACGACAGCGGGTCCTGGAAGACCATCGCCGCCACCGCGCCGCGCAGCGCCCGCAGCTCCCGGGCGCTCGCCGAGCCCACATCCGTACCGCCGACGCGCACCGTCCCCGAGGTCAGCGCGCCGGTCCCCCGGTGCAGCCCCAGCAGCGCGCCCGCGACCGTGCTCTTCCCGCTGCCCGACTCGCCGACCAGGGCGAGCGCCCCGCCCGGGGCGAGGGTGAAGGACAGCCCGTCCACCGCGCGCACACCGCCCGCGCCGGGGAACTCCACCGCCAGCCCGTCGACTTCCACCAGATCGGCCGTCATGACAGAACCACCCTTCGGTCGGCGGCGGCGTACAGCAGATCCGCGACCACGTTCGCCAGCACCACAGCGGCGCCCATCACCAGCACCACGCCCGTCACCACCGGCAGATCGATCACCCGCACCCCGTCGATCAGCGTCTTGCCGAGCCCGGGGATGCCGAAGAGGGACTCCGTGAGCACCGCCCCGCCGAACATCGTGCCGACGTCGAGCGCGCTGAGCGCGATCACGGGCGGCACGGCTCCCCGCAGGGCATGCCGCCCCACGATCGCCCGCTCGCCGACGCCATAGGCCCGGAAGGTGCGGATGTGGTCCTCGGCCAGCGTCTCCAGGGTGGAAGCACGGGTCAGCCGGGCGTATTTGGCCGACTCGAAGAGGCCGAGGGTCAGCCAGGGCAGCAGCATGTTCCACGCCCACTGCTCGGGGTCCTGGCTCAGCGGCACATAGGACGGGAACGGCAGCCACCGCAGATACGCGCACACGATCATGAGCAGCAGGAGCCCGAGGATGAACACCGGCACCCCGGTCGCGGCCAGGGTCAGCACGGTCACCGCCCGCTCGGTGACCCCGCCGCGCCGCAGTGCGGAGAGCAGCCCGGCGCCCACGCCCACGGCCAGCCAGATCACCATCGCGCCCAGCGCGAGCGAGGCGGTGGCGGGCAGCCGCTCCAGGATCACCTCGGTGACCTGCCGGTCGCTGCGGTACGAGAGCCCGAGGCAGGGGGCGTCGCAGCGAAGCACCCCCGTACCGGTGCTGTAGTCGCGGCCGGCGACGATGCCCCGGACGAAGTCGGCGTACCGGGTGAGCACCGCGTCGTTGAGGCCCAGCCGCTCGCGCACCTGGGCGATCTGCGCCGGGGAGCAGCGGTCGCCGCACGCCAGTTTCGCCGGGTCGCCGGGGGCGAGCCAGATCAGCCCGAAGACCAGCACGGACAGGGCCAGCAGCACGAGCACCGCGCCGCCGAGCCGTTGGAGCGTAAAGCGGATCATGAGTCTTCCTTCCGGGTGCCGACCCGGAGCCGGCTCGCCTCCCGGGGGTCCAGCGCGGTGCGCACGGCGTCGCCGAGGACGGTGAACGCCAGGACCGTCACCAGGAGCAGCCCCGCGGGGAGCAGCACATACAGCGGGTCGGCCCGGAACCAGGTCTGCGCGTTCGACAGCATCTGGCCCCAGGACGGCGTCGGCGGCTTCACCCCGACGCCGAGGAACGAGAGCGACGCCTCGACGACGATGTTGGCGGGCAGCAGGATCGCCGCGTAGGTGATCACGGGCGCGGCCAGCGACGGCAGCAGCTCGCGCCGGGCCACCCGCCAGGGGCCGTTCCCGCCGAGCCGCGCCGCGGCGACGAAGTCCAGCCGCTTCAGGGTCAGGGTCTGGGCCCGGACGATCCGGGAGGCGCCGCCCCAGCCCAGTACGCCGATGACCAGGATCAGCAGCAGCGGGCGCGGGAAGTCGGCGGGTACGACGGCGGTGAGCGCGATGCCGAGGACCAGCATCGGCAGCGCTGTCATCACATCGGTGACCCGGCTGAGGAGATGGTCGGTGAAGCGGTTGCCGAGTCCGGCCGCGAGGCCCACGGCGACGCCTATCGCGAGCTGCACCAGGGTCGCGCCGACCGCGACGAGCAGGGAGATCCGCGCGCCGTACAGCAGCCGGGCGAACAGATCCCGTCCGGTGCCGGGCTCGACGCCCAGCCAGTGGTCGGCGCTCACCCCGCCGAAGGAGCCGATCGGCACTCCGCCGCGCGCGGAGTCCACGAGCTCGTCGTGGTAGGCGTAGGGGTCCTGACCTGCGAGGGCCGTCAGCAGGGGCGCGGCCAGGGCGAGCAGCACCAGTACGGCGAGCACGCCTGCCGAGAGCACGGCCGACGGCCGGGACCGGAGTCGGCGCAGGACTCCGGCGGGGGAGGAAGGAACCGGTGGCCCGGCCGCGGGCGGGGTCTGCGCCGCGCCCGCGGCCGGCCGGGTGAGCGTGCCGCTCACCCGGCCGAGACCGCTCACCCGACCGGGACCGCTCACTCGACCGAGACCGCTCACTTGACCGAGACCTGCGAGATGTCGAGTACGCCGGTCCAGTCGCTGATCACGACGTTCTTGACGTTCTTGCCGTAGAGCCGCTTGTAGACGGGGTGGAACAGCGGAACGTCCAGGGCCCGCTCGCCGATCCTCCTGTCGAGCGCGCCCCAGCGCTCGGCGGCGGCGTCCAGGTCGGTCAGCTTGTTGATCTCGTCTATCTCGTTGTTGACGGCGGGGTCGTCGAGCTGCGCGTGGTTGTAGTTGGAGCCGTCCTCGACGATCTGCCGGCCGTCGAAGATCGGCGCGAGGAAGGGGGCTCCGGAGGGCCAGTCCGCGCCCCAGCGGGAGAGGAAGAAGCCGGGGGCCTTCTTCGCGCTCCAGCGCCTTTCGTTGAACGCATTGCTCTCCAGGCCCTGGAGTTCGACGGTGATCCCGGCCTTCTTCAGCGCTTCCTGGACGGCGGTGGCGACTTCGGGGCTGGTCTGCCGGTTCTGCTCGGTGGAATGGGTCAGGGTGATGGTGAGGTTCTGGTGCCCGGCCTTCTTCAGCAGCTGCCGGGCCTTGTCCGGGTCACCGGTCTTCCCGGCCGGGAAGTGGTCGTACGCGGTGTGGCCGAACGCCTTCTGCTCGGGCAGGAAGGTGGTCGCGGGCTCGGCGAGCGCCGAGCCGCCCGCCGCGTTGATCACGCTGGTGCGATTGACGGCGTACGAGATCGCCTTGCGCACCGCGATGTCGTCGAAGGGCTTCACCTTCGGGTTGAAGGCGAGGTAGTTGACATAGCCGAAGCGCCCGGTGCCGACCCGGCCCGCGAGCTCCTTGTCATCGCCGATCCGGGCGAGCTCGGCGGGTCCGAGGTTGGTGTCGGTGGTGACGGCGGAGGCGTCCGCTCCGGATCCGGTGGAGAGCCGCTGGTTGATGACGGCGGGGTCCAGGCCGGAGCGGACGTCGATGGTGTCGGGGTAAGCCTTGCGCTCCGGGTCGGTCTTCTCGTCCCAGTGCGGATTGCGCTTCAGCACCAGGCGCTCGCCGTCGTTCTCGTTCTCGACCACGCGGTACGGGCCGGAGGACAGCGGCCGTTCCTCGTACCGGGTTCCGGTGTCCCTGTCCTTGGGCACCGGGGTGAACTGGGTCTGGGTGGCGAGATAGGGGAACTCGCCTTCCGGCTTACGCAGCTTGAAGACGATCGTCCGGTCGTCGGGGACGACGATCGACGCCAGCCCCTTGCCCTTCTCGCCGTCGGCCCCCGCCTTGAACGGGCCCTGGTAGGTGTCGCCGCCGATGAGCCAGTCCCGCAGATAGGGCGCGCCGCCGGAGAGCTCGGCGGCGAAGGAGCGCTCGATGCCGTACTTGACGTCGGCGGAGGTGATCGGGGTGCCGTCCTCGTACTTCAGTCCCTCTTTGAGGGTGTACGTCCAGACGGTGGCGTCCTTGTTGGGGCGGCCGGTGTCGGTGGCGAGGTCGGGGACGACCTCGGTTCCGGCGGCGCCGTCCTCGCGGTTTCGGGTGGTCAGGGTGCGGAAGACCAGCGAGGGGACGTTGCCGCCGCCGGAGGTGTAGAGGCGTGCCGGGTCGAAGTCGGTCTGCGGCTCGGCGTTCAGCACGGTGAGCGTGCCGCCCCGGCGCGGCTCGTCCCCGCCCGCGCCGCCCTCGGCGCCGCCGTCCTTCGGCCCGGCGCAGGCGGCGGCGGACGAGACCACGGCGAGGCTGACGGCTGCCGCTGCCACCCGGCGGGACAGGGGGGACAGGGGAGACAGTTGACGCATCAGAGACACACCTCTCGTCGTACGGAGAAAGAAGGAAATGTCCATACGGGCGACGGTGAGAGCGCATGCGGCTCATCGGCTCCTCGGCGCAGGGGAGCGCCGAGCGCATACGGGGAGAGAAAAAGGGGTGCCGCGCCCGCGGACGTACAGAACGCCCTGGCGCGGCCATCAGAGGAGAGCTACGGGGAATACCGTGAACACCGTCTGAAGGTTCCCGGTCCGGTAAGGGGCCGGGCGCGCGCTCGGGCAGGCGTCAGCGACAGTGGACGTCGGACACGCTGTGCCCGGTCACGCCGATGAGCGCCAGCTCTATGGCGGCGCGTTCGACGGTGGCGTGACGGTGCGGCATGTCGAGCAATATGTATGACCGCGCCGGTGATGTCAAAGCCCCGGGGGCCGAATGTGAGACAGCCGTCTCACCTATCGGACAGCGCCGGGTGCGTCGGACACCGTCCGGACGGGACGGCGGAACAGCTCAATTCCCGGGGTACGCCCAGGAGTTGGGGCGGCATTCGATCCCGCCGATGTTCAGGGATTTCGTCTGCTGCTGCATCACCGGGGCGAGGGCGCCCTCCTTCGCACACTTCACATGCGTGTGACCGAGGCGGTGGCCCACCTCGTGGTTGATGAGCATCTGCCGGTAGGCGTGCATCTTCTCGGGGCCGTAGGTCTCCGAGCCCTGCGCCCAGCGGAAGCCGTTGATCATCACCCGCTCGCTGAGGGCGGCGTCACAGCTGACATTTTCGACGGAGGTGTCCAGGGTGGATCGATCACACCAGTCATGCGTCGTTTCGGGACTGGCGAGCGTCACGACGAATTCCGGCTTGCCGGATGAGATGCGCTCGAAGGTCATGGCCCCGTCATGGGCCCAGCTGCGGTCGTCGTTCAGGGTGCGCTGCACGGCCTGCGCGAAGAGCACACCGTCCAGTCCCAGCCCTTTCTCGACATCGACGCGGTAGCGAATCTTTTCGCCGGTCCCCGGTGCCCGGTCGAGGCCGGGGACCGCCTCGAAGGTGCCGTCCGCGGCCATCTTGGGGTCGATGGGGAACCGGGCCGCCATCAGCTCCGCGTAGGTCGGCGGCTGCTGCGCCTTCTGCCCGGCGGGCTTCGGGGCGCTTCTGGTGTCCGAGCGGGAAGCGGACTCGTCGTCGTCCGGGCGGTCCTGGCCGGTGGTGCTCGCACCGGGCTTGGCGCCGCCGTCCTCGGCGACCTGTCCGGCCACGACCACGGCGAGCACGGTGGTCACGGCGGCTGCCGCGATCCCGGTGGCGGTACGCCCCCAGCCGCCCCTGGCCCGCTGGCCGGGGAGAACGCCGCCCGGGAGACCGCCACCCGGGGCGCCGTCCCGTCCGTCGCCCGTGCCGGTGCCGGTGCCCGTGCCGGTGCCGGACGGATCATCGGCCGGTGCGGCGCCGGGCGCGCGGGGGTCCGCGGGGGCCGCCGCGCGCGGTTCGTCGAACGCGTCGACGAACTCGGCGCGCGGACCCGGTATCCGGGGCGCGGCGCCGCGCCGCTGACCCGCGCCGGCCGCCTGCGGGGCGGCCGGATCGCCCCAGCCGCCGCCCGCCTCATGCTGCTCGGGGTGGCCGCCGCGGGTGTGCGCCTGTCCGCTTCCGGTGGCGAGATGCTCGCCGCCGGGTACATGAGCCGGGACGGGATGCCCGGCGGCCGGAGCCGGCGCGGGGTATCCGCTCCACTCGCCGTCACCGCCGCAGGAGCCGCCGTCGTACGCGGCCCGCCCCTGCACGGTTCCGCCGTACGCGCTGCCGTCGTACACGGCCTGCTCCCGCGCGTTCCCGTCGTAGGAGCCGCCGTCGTACGCGGTCCGACCCTGCGCGCTTTCCTGGTGCGTGCCGTGCGCGGTGCTTCCGTACGCGCCGCCGCCGTGCCCTCCGGGCGCCGCCTGCCCGAGGCGCTGCTCACGGCTCACGCCCCCCGGGACGCGGTGCTGCCCGGTGTCGGCGGCGCGGCGCTCGTCCGGTGTGCCGGCCGCCGGGTCCGCATCCGCGCCCTTGGGCGCGGGGCCTTTACGGCTGTGTCGTCCCACGGGCCCCGATCAGCTCCTACCGGTGTCGTCGAGCAGCTCCCGGACGGCCCGCGCGACCGCCTCCGGGTACTCCATCATCGCCACATGCCCCGCCTCCGGCAGGGTCAGCAGCCGTGAGCCGCGGAAGGCCGCCGCGGCCCTGTTCGCCATGCGGTACGAGACGAGCCGGTCCCGTCCGCCGTACACCAGCAGCGTCGGCGCGAGCACCCGCTCCGCCTGCCGCCACAGTCCGTGCTGGCCGCCCAGGGTGTACGCGTCGACGATACCGCGCGCCGAGCGGGCCATCGCGTCCCAGAAATAAGGGAGTTGGGTCCGCCGCTCCATCTCCTCGACCGCATGGCGCACCGCTTCGTCGGACACCCGCGAGGCATCTCCGTAACAGAGCGCCATCACCCCCCGGGTGCGCTGCTCGGCCGTCCAGTCCCGGGACACCCGGCTGAAGAGCCGGGCCACACCGGGCAGGGCGAGCAGTCCGGTGGGGACCGCGGTGCGCTGGACCCGGATCTCGGGCAGCGCGGGCGAGACCAGGGTGAGCGTACGCACCAGATCGGGGCGGACGGCGGCGACCCGGGTGGCGACCGAGCCGCCCAGGGAGTTCCCGAAGAGGTGTACGGGGCCGCGGCCGGCCGCGTCGAGATAGCGGATGACCGCCCGAGCGTGTCCGGTGATCGAGTAATTGCCGTCGTCCGGCGGCGGCGAGTCCCCGAAACCGGGCAGATCGACCGCTTCGCCGTCCACCGCGTCCGCGAGCAGCGGCATCAGCGCCGACCAGTTCTGCGAGGATCCGCCGAGCCCGTGAACGTACAGCGCGGGCGGCAGTCCGGCGCGCGACGCCGGACGCGAGCGCACGGTGAGCGTGAGTCCGGGCAGTGCGACGGAGCGCAGGTCCTCTCCTTCGGCGACCCGCACGGCGGAGACCCTCGGGGCCGTCGCGGCGGTGGCGGCACGGATGCCGGGCAGCTCGGTCGAAGACATGCGGCAATGTTACGAGACGATCACACCGCGAATCGTGTGTTCGGCGTCACACATCGCATAGCGCGGGGCCTCATCAGCTTCTACGCTCGAAGGTGAGGCCGTATTCAGAGACGGCTCACAGGATTCACCGGTCCCCGGGGCCCGCCCGACTCCGGGAGCTCCATCGGGAAGCGGCCTTCGCACAGGGATGCCCTTCACGCTTCAGGGAAAGCGGTGCCGTATGGCTGTCGATCCCACCGACCCGGAAACCTTCGACGAGAACGGCCCGAACGCTGAAGCGGCGAAGCGCGGGGAGCCGGCGCTGGAAGCCGAGGTCCCCGAGGCCGACGCCGCGGAACAGCACACGGAGGTGAACCCACAGCACGACGAACCCCTGACCCATATCGACGCGGACACCGCCGACGAGGCGGACGCCATGGAACAGGCGCGGGTCGTCGGTCTCGACGAGGACGACTACCGGTGACGTGGTGACGTGGTGACGTGGTGTGGTGACGTGACGGTGACGTGACCTCTTTGCCCCCGAATAGGGAGCTACCGCGACTGTCCGGTCCGTGAAATTCTGCGTCCGCGACGCGCACGTCCGGGTTACCCAAAAGTACGATGGCGGCGCGGCGCACAGCGCGCACGGAACGAAATTTGGGAGGCGGCGTGACAGCCATCGAGCAGACACAGGCGGCGCGCCCGCGGGGCACGCGCCTGCCACGCCGAGCCCGTAGGAACCAGCTTCTGGGCGCCGCCCAGGAGGTCTTCGTGGCCCAGGGTTACCACTCGGCCGCGATGGACGACATCGCCGAGCGGGCCGGCGTCAGCAAGCCCGTGCTCTATCAGCACTTCCCGGGCAAGCTGGAGCTGTATCTCGCCCTGCTCGACCAGCACTGCGAGGCGCTGCTGCAAGGGGTGCGGACCGCCCTCGCGTCGACCACCGACAACAAGCTGCGGGTGGCGGCGACCATGGACGCCTACTTCGCCTATATCGAGGACGAGGGCGGAGCGTTCCGGCTGGTCTTCGAGTCGGATCTGACCAATGAGCCCGCGGTGCGCGAGCGGGTCGAGCGGGTGTCGCTCCAGTGCGCGGAGGCCATCTCCGATGTGATCGCCGGGGACACCGGGCTCTCCAAAGAGGAGTCCATGCTGCTGGCCGTGGGTCTGGGCGGGGTCTCGCAGGTGGTGGCCAGGTACTGGCTCGCCAGCGGGTCGCGCATCCCCCGGGACACGGCGGTGCAGCTGCTCACCTCGCTGGCCTGGCGGGGCATCGCCGGCTTCCCGCTGCACGGCGCCGATCTCCCCATCGAACAGCACTGACACACGGGAGCGTGTTCGCTCCTGGCGTGCCCCGGGGCTGCTGTCCACTGCTCCGGCCCGGCTAATGTGTGCTGGGTACGGCGCGGCTGACCGCGCAACGCACTGACCGTTCGGAGGGACATAGCCGTGGAGGTCAAGATCGGCGTGCAGCATTCGCCGCGGGAGATCGTTCTGGAGAGCGGGGAGTCCGCCGAGGAGGTCGAGCGCGCGGTGGGCGATGCGCTGGCCGGCAAGACGCAGCTGCTCAGCCTCTCGGACGACAAGGGCCGCAAGGTTCTGGTCCCGTCGGACCGGATCGCGTACGTCGAGATCGGTGAGCCCGCGGTCCGCCGGGTGGGCTTCGGAGCCCTGTAGCAGCGGATACGGCCCAGGGCCCGTACGGGAGATGTTCCGTACGGGCCCTGGGCCGTTCTCCGGAGGCTTCTCCTCCGCCTGGTTCACCCGCGCTGGTTCACCCGCGGCGAAGGGTTGTTCTCCATGGTCAGCGGGTAGTACGGGCTTGACCCACTTGCCCCTGCCCGTGTCCGTGAGGTGATCAGCGGTGCTGCTGGAAGCGCTCGGCTCGGTTCTGCTCGGATTCGCCTTCGCCTGGGCCGCCGACCGCCGTCTCTCCGGGCGTCTCCCGGCGCGGCGCGTGGTCTTTCTCACCGGACCGCTCGGGGCGCTCTTCGGCGCGGGGGTGACCCATGCCGCGCTCGGTCCCGGCCATCTGCTGGGGACGCTGGCGGGCGCCGCGCTGATCGGAGCCGTACTGCTGTCGCTGCTGCTGAGGCCGCGGGCACACCGGCTGCGGAGAGCGCTGCCCTTCTGAGCGGCCCTCCGCGCCGCCGGGCATGCCGCCGTCTCCGGCGCGCTGCCCCTGCCGCTGGGTGTGGGGCGGCCGTCTCAGGACCCGCTCACACCCTGGCCGCTCACACCGACCCCTCTCAGGCGGCGAGACCGAGTGCCGCCATGCGCTGGGTGTGGGCCTTGGTGATCCGGGTGAACATCTCGCCGACCGCCGCCAGGTCGAAGCCGTCCGCCACCCCGCCCACCAGCATGGTGGAGAGCGCGTCACGCTCCGCCACGACCCGCTGGGCCTGGGAGAGCGCCTCGCCCATCAGCCGCCGCGCCCACAGGGCGAGCCGTCCGCCCACCCGGGGGTCGGCCTCGATGGCGGCGCGCACCTTCTCGACGGCGAAGTTCCCGTGCCCCGTGTCGTCGAGCACCGCGAGCACCAGGGCGCGGGTGTCGGAGTCGAGACGGGCGGCGACCTCACGGTAGAAATCGCTGGCGATCGAGTCGCCGACATACGCCTTGACCAGGCCCTCCAGCCAGTCGGACGGCGCGGTCTGGCGGTGGAAGTCGTCCAGTGCCTGAGCGAAGGGCTCCATGGCGCCGGTCGGCTCGGCGTCGATGGCGGAGAGCCGGTCGCGCAGCCGCTCGAAGTGGTGGAACTCGGCGGAGGCCATCTTCGCCAGCTCGGCCTTGTCACCGAGGGTCGGGGCCAGCTTGGCGTCCTCGGCGAGCCGCTCGAAGGCGGCGAGCTCTCCATAGGCGAGCGCGCCCAGAAGATCCACGACGGCCGCCCGGTACTGGGGCTCGGCGGAGGCGGTGGCCCAGTCCTGGGCGGCGATCCCGGTGTGCCCAGCGTTCTCCGTGCTTTCGGTGCTTTCGGTGCTTTCAGCGGGTCCGGTGGGTCCGGTGGGTTCAGCGGCGTTGTCAGGCGTCTCCATGAAGCGCACAATAGCCCGCCGGCACCGGGTCGTAAGGGGCTGGTCAGCCGTGCCGGGGGCGTGCCCGGACCCCTTCGGCACCACGGTTCCTACGAAATCGCCCAACACACATGCGCGAATCCGGGGTACAGTGGTAATGCGCCTACGGAGCTTTTTCTGTTTCTCGGTAGGCGATCGCAGTGTTTGACTGAGGGATTCAGTCCTTCTGACCCCTTGAGGATGCCCGGTCGGTTGCACGATCGGCTCCGAACCGACCGCCCTCCGCGCGGACCGTACACACCAGTACGACCGCAGATGAGGGGCCCCCTCAGCGGCGAGAGCGCTCGAAGCGAAGGCAGTGGTCCCGCGCCATCCGGCCCATCCACGGCCGGCCCGCTACCCGGGTGCGGTACGACCCCCATCGTTCGCCTCGCGCCGCGTCTCACAGAAGAGGCAACACCCTGACTACGCAGCAAACCACTTTCCGGGATCTCGGGATCCTGGATGAGACCGCCGAGGCACTCGAAGCCGTCGGCATTCTGTCCCCGTTCCCCATTCAGGAGATGACGCTCCCCGTCGCGCTCTCCGGCACCGATGTGATCGGCCAGGCGAAGACAGGCACCGGCAAGACGCTCGGTTTCGGTCTGCCGCTGCTGGAGCGTGTCACGGTGCCGGCGGACGTCGAGGCGGGCCGGGCCCGTCCCGACCAGCTCACCGACGCTCCGCAGGCGCTGGTGGTCGTCCCCACCCGTGAGCTCTGCACCCAGGTCACCAATGACCTGCTGACCGCCGGCAAGGTGCGTAATGTGCGCGTGCTGGCGATCTACGGCGGCCGGGCGTACGAACCGCAGGTCGAGGCCCTCAGGAAGGGCGTCGACGTGATCGTCGGCACCCCGGGCCGGCTGCTCGACCTCGCGGGCCAGAAGAAGCTCGACCTGTCCAAGGTGCGGGCGCTGGTCCTCGACGAGGCCGACGAGATGCTCGACCTGGGCTTCCTCCCGGATGTCGAGAAGATCATCCAGCTGCTGCCTCCCAAGCGGCAGACGATGCTCTTCTCGGCGACCATGCCGGGCGCGGTCATCGGACTGGCCCGCCGCTATATGTCCCAGCCCACGCACATCCGCGCGACCGCGCCGGACGACGAGGGCGCGACCGTCGCCAACATCACGCAGCGCGTCTACCGCGCGCACTCGATGGACAAGCCGGAGATGGTCTCGCGGATCCTCCAGGCGGACGGCCGCGGACTCGCGATGATCTTCTGCCGTACCAAGCGCACGGCGGCGGACATCGCCGACCAGCTCGCGCGCCGCGGGTTCGCCTCCGGGGCGGTCCACGGCGACCTCGGGCAGGGCGCGCGCGAGCAGGCGCTGCGCGCGTTCCGCAACGGCAAGGTGGACGTCCTCGTCTGCACCGACGTCGCCGCGCGCGGCATCGATGTCGAGGGCGTGACCCATGTCATCAATTACCAGTCGCCCGAGGACGAGAAGACCTATCTCCACCGGATCGGCCGCACCGGCCGTGCGGGGGCGTCGGGTACCGCGGTCACGCTGGTGGACTGGGACGACATCCCGCGCTGGCAGCTGATCAACAAGGCGCTGGACCTGAAGTTCCCGGACCCGGTCGAGACGTATTCGACCTCGCCGCATCTGTTCGAGGAGCTCAGCATCCCGGCAGGCACCAAGGGTGTGCTGCCGCGTGCCGAGCGCACCCGTGCCGGGCTGGCGGCCGAGGAGCTGGAGGATCTGGGCGAGACGGGCGGCCGTGGCCGCAAGCCCTCGGCTCCCGCCCCCGCGGAGGAGCGTCCGGCGCGTGCGGCGAGGCCGCCGCGCCAGCGCCGCCGCACCAGGGCGGGCGCGTCGGCGGAGGCCGTGGCTCCGGAGTCGTCGGAGACCGCCGAGACCGTGGCGACCCGCACGCCGAGGCGTCGCCGCCGTACGCGGGTGGGAGCCCCGGCGGTGGAGATCGCCGAGACCGTGGTGACGCCGGTGCGGGAGCCCGCGCCGGAGCCGGAGGCCAAGCCGGAGCCCGCGCCGGAGACCAAGCCGCGTCGGACCCGCACGCGCAAGGCCGCCGAGCCGGTGGCGGCTGTCGAGACGGTTGAGGCCGCTGTGGCCACGGTCGTCGAGGCCGAGGTCGAGGCCAAGCCGCGTCGGACCCGCGCCCGCAAGGTCGCCGAGCCGGTCGAGGTTGCTGTGGCCGAGGCCCCCGAGGCCGAAGCCGAGGTCAAGCCGCGCCGTACTCGGACCCGCAAGGTCGCCGAGCCGGTT
>NZ_VCLA01000192.1:57546-135905 GCF_009600885.1 Streptomyces jumonjinensis | reverse complement strand
AGGCCGCCGAGGCCGAGGTCAAGCCCCGCCGCACCCGCGCCCGCAAGGCCGCGGAGCCGGAGGTCTGATCCGCTCAGTCGACGGCCCGGCCCCTTTCAGTCATGAGGGGCCGGGCCGTTCGGCGTTCCCGGGAGCGCTCGACGAGCCCGTGCCGTACTCACCGGATCCCGGATGCCCCGTCCCCGGCGGGACGGCGGTAGCCTCAAGGGCATGAGCCGGCCGCCGACGTTTCTGCCGCCGCCCTGTACGCGGGCGGACGTACTCCGGACCTCGCGGGGGGATTTCGCCGTACTCGACGCCCGGCCCGAACACGGCCCGGCCAAGGGCACTGCCCTCCTCCTCCCCGGCTACACCGGGAGCAAGGAGGACTTCATCGCCCTGCTCGAACCTCTCGCCCACGCCGGATACCGCGTCGTCTCGGTCGACGGGCGCGGCCAGTACCAGACCCCCGGCCCCCCGGACCCGGACGCCTACGCCCAGCGCGAGCTGGCCCTCGATGTGCTCGCCCAGGCCGAGGCCCTCGACAGCGGCCCGCTGCATCTGCTGGGGCACTCCCTCGGCGGGCAGATCTCCCGGGCCGCGGTGCTCCTCGACCCCGCGCCCTTCCGGACCTTCACCGTCATGTCCTCCGGACCCGCCGCGATCGCCCCCGGCCAGGGGCAGAAGGTGCAGCTGCTGAGCGAGGTGCTCGGCACGATGGAAATGGCCGAGGTCTGGGACGCGATGAGGGCCTTCGAACCGCCGGAGGAGGCCGAAACGGACGGCGAGGACCTCCGGCGTCGCTGGCTGCTCCACAACCCCGTACAGCTGATCACCACCGGCCGGCAGCTGACCGTCGAGCCGGACCGCGTCGATGAGCTCGCCGCCGTACAGCCGCTGCCCAAGCATGTGATCAGCGGTGAGCGCGACGACACCTGGCCCGTACCGCTCTTCGACGACATGGCGCGGCGGCTCGGCGCGCTCAGGACCGTCGTCGCCGGGGCGGGGCACTCCCCCAACACCGACCGCCCCGGAGAGACGGCGGCGGCGATCGCCGGCTTCTGGAGCCGGCACTGACACACGGGAGCTCAGCGCCGAGCCCGGAAGCCACGGAACCTCGGCGCTGAGCCCGAAAGGTCAGTACTGCGCCTGGAGGTGCTGCCAGAACCCGTCCCTGAGCGCCCTCCGCAGCACCGCGTGGCCCCTCAGCGAGCGCTGGAGCACCCGCTCCGCCTCGATCAGCAGATCCTGGTCCACCGGCCCCGGGAGATACGGATGCCCCGGCAGCAGCTCCGCCAGCGCATCCCGCCCCCGTTCCCCCAGCCAGGTCGCCGCGATCTGCGCCCCGACGAACCGCACCTCGTCCCGCGAGGGCGGCGGCGCACCCTCGTTCTCGTAGACCGTCACGGCCCGACGGGTGATGTACGGGCGGCAGAAGTCCAGATCGAAGGTCCGCTGGCTGTCCACCTCCCAGAGCAGCGGCTCGGCCTGGTTGCCGCCGTCCACCGCCTCGATGCCCCAGAGATGGACCCGGGCCCCGTACCCCTGTGCCGCCTCCACCGCCGAGACCAGATCCTCGTCACCGCCCACCAGCGCCGCGTCGCTGATGGCGCGGTGCCGGGCGAGCGACTCCAGATCCGTGCGGATGAGGGAGTCGACGCCCTTCTGCTGATTGTTGGCGTTGAGATTGCCGAGCCGCACCTTCACATCCGGCAGCTCGGCTATGGACTGCTGCTCGGGCGTGTGGATACGCCGCCGCGCGCCGTCGTACCAGTACACCCGGAGCAGCCGGCTGTCCGCGAAGATCGTCCGGGCCTTGTCGATGAACGCCTCGATCAAACCTTCGGCGTCGAGGTCGAAGGAGCGCCGGTCCTCCGTCCCGGTGACCAGGAGTCCGGCCGCGGCGTAGACATACCCGGCGTCCACGAAGATGGCGTGGGTCGAGGGGGTTTTGGCGACCTCGGCGAGCATGCGCTGGAGCAGCTCATTGGTGCGCTCGACCCGGGCGCCGAGCTCGCTGATGGCCGCCTTGGTCGCTGTGTCGATCTCTGCGTCGTTCATACGGAGCCCATTCTCCGGCCGACGGCGGATACTCGCCAGTAGTTAGAGAAGGAAAGATTTTCCTTAGTGTAGGGAATGTTTGCAGACGCCCCACTGTTGGACATGACATACACCAGTTCTCCTACAGGAGGATCAGACGAAGGGAGAAGCCATGCGCTTCGAGATCATGCGACTCGACGACGTCGACGGCACCGCCGTGGACAGCACCGTCGTGGACGCCGCCTCCGTCACGCGGATCGTGCAGCAGGCCGCAGCAACCGGCCAGCGCGTCTATATCCGCCCGGTCGACTCCTCGGCCTTGTAGTGCGCCCGGCGCACCTGCGACCTGACACGCCCCCGTACGGAAGGTTCCGTACGGGGGCGCTGTCGTCCCGGCCCGCGTCCGCGCCCGCGCCCGCGGCTCAGGCGCTCTGCACGACCTGGGTGACACCGTTGATGATCTGCTGCACGGCGATCGCGGAGAGCATCATTCCGGCCAATCTGGTCACCAGGACCACACCGCCGTCCTTGATCAGTCTGATGATGCCCAGCGAGTAGCGCATGGCCAGCCAGAGCACCGCGTGCATGGCCACGATCGCCGCCCAGACGGCGATCTGCTGGGAGGCGCCGTCGGCGTTCTGCACGGCGAGTATCACCGAGACGATCGCGCCGGGCCCGGCCAGCAGCGGCATGCCGAGCGGTACGAGCGCGACGTTGACGTCCTTGGTCTGCTTGGGCTCGTCCGTCTTGCCGGTCAGCAGATCCAGCGCGATCAACAGCAGCAGCAGACCGCCCGCGATCATCAGCGCGGGGACCGAGACATGCAGATAGTCCAGGATCTGCTGGCCGACCAGACCGAAGACGGTGATCACGCCGAAGGCGACGGCGACCGCCTGCCAGGCCATCCGGCGCTGCGCCTTGGCGGGTCTGCCGGAGGTCAGGGCGAGAAAGATCGGGGTGACCCCAGGGGGGTCCATGATGACGAAGAGCGTCAGGAACAGAGAGCCGAAAACGGCGGCGTCGAACACAGTGTGGCCTTGCGGAGAGATGAAAACAGATGAAAGCAGATGAAAGGTGCACGGAGCGGAGCGAGAGGCGCGGGTCGTCCGGAGCGGGCCGGCGCCCAGCGGAATCGGTCCGGCGTTACCTGGGAACCGCCGGGCCTCAGGAGCGAGCCCGCCAGACCTCAGGAGTCGCCAGGCCCTAGGAGCCGGAAGACTCCAGGAGACGGCAGACCCTAGGAGCGGCGTCCGCCCGCGCCCGGCACCGGGAAGGCCCCGGTCGCGCGCCGCGTGATCTCGCCGTAGATCTCCGGGTCGGTGGTGTACTCGCCGAGCCGCACTTCTTTGCGGCTGCCGTGGTAGTCGCTGGACCCGGTGGTGAGCAGCCCGAGGTCGCCGGCGAGGGCGCGCAGCCGCTCGCGGGTGAGGGCGTCGTGCTCGGCGTGGTCGACCTCGATGCCGTCGAGCCCGGCCCCGGCCAGCTCGGCGAAGGCCGACTCGGGCAGCGTACGGCCGCGTTTGGCGGCGGCGGGGTGGGCGAGGACGGCTACGCCGCCGGCCGCTTTGACCAGGCGGACCGCGGTGAAGGGGTCGAGTTCGTGCTTGGCGACATGGGCCCGGCCGCCGTCGGCGATCCACTGCGGGGTGAAGGCGTCCGACACCGTCGGTACGACGCCGAGCTCCACCAGCGCGGTCGCGATATGCGGGCGGCCGACCGAGCCGTCGCCTGCGATACGGGCGACCCGGTCCCACTCGACGGGGACGCCCAGCTCACGGAGCTTGCCGACCATCGCGCGGGCGCGCGGCACCCGGTCGTCGCGCACCAGCTCGCGTTCGCGCAGCAGCTCGGGCTCGTCCGGGTCGAAGAGATACGCCAGCAGATGCAGGCTGACGCCGTCGAGGGCGCAGGAGAGCTCGGCGCCGGTGACCAGGGTCAGTCCCTCGGGGAGCGCGGCGATCGCCTCGGCATGGCCCCGGGTGGTGTCGTGGTCGGTGAGGGCGACGATGTCCAGCCCCGCGGCGGCGGCTCCGCGCACCAGCTCGGCGGGGGTGTCCGTACCGTCCGACGCCGTGGAGTGGGTGTGCAGATCGATGCGCACGACGCTGACTCCAGGGGCGGATACGGGCAGGGGACGATCCAGTGTATCGGGCACCGGAACCCGCCCGTCCAGCCTCGAAGGGGACGCGGCTCGGCGCGGAGGGGGCGGCCTGAGGCAAGGGAGCGTCCTGGCCCAAGGGGACGGCTCCGAGCACCGGGCGGCGAGCCGCCCCGGGGCTCGGGGCGAACGGTCCCCGGGGCCCCCGGGCCCCGGAGACGGTCGCTCAGGACAGCAGCCGGGGGGAGAGCGCTCCGCAGGGCACCAGCTCCACCTCCGCGCCCGCGTCCCGCAGATCGGTCAGCACCAGCTCGTCGTACATCAGCAGCCCGGACTGCTCCGGCCAGACGATCGCCCACAGCCATAGCCCACGGGCCTCGCCCGCGAAGACGGCCCGGTCGGGGGGCGTCTCACGGACATGCCACAGAGGAGTGGGGCGGCCCGCCGCCAGCACCTTGGCCTGCGGCGGTCCGGCGACGTCGATATGGGCCCCGGGGTCCGGTCCGTCGATGCCCGCGTACCGCGCGCCGAGACCTACGCCCAGCTCCTCCGCGACCAGCAGCAGTTCGCCGATCCCGCCGAGCGGCCCCGGGCCGGAGCAGGCCACGGCGGTGGCCCGGCCGCCGCTGCGGTCGTCCCCCGCGTACGCGACCCCGGTGAAGAGCCAGCCGACCGGCAGCGGCCAGGGCATCCACACCGGGACCCGGGCGCGGTGCACCACGACATCGAGGGCTTCGACACTGGGCGGGATCACCGGCTGGAGCGGATGCACGGTGCCGTGCACATCACACTGCCAGGAGTCGGCAAAGAGACCGGGCGCCCTGACCCGGCCACCGCACTTCGGGCAACTGGGTTCGCCCCTCATAGCGCCCAACGGTCCTACCCGTCCGTCGCCGCGTCAAGGACGATCACCCTTCCGGCGTGTGCGGATCTGCCCGGGTGACCGCCGACTGGCCCGGCGGCGGGCTCGGCGGCGGCCCTGGCGGCAGGCTCGGCGGCGGGCGGGATTCAGTCCAGCGCGACGGACCCGCGCAGCGGATCGCGCAGATCCGTTCCCCGGGCCAGCCACCGTTCCCGGAGCTCCCGCGCGCCGTGTACCCGCTTCCACGCGGCCTCGTTCGGCGTCATCGGGAGCAGCGGCAGAAAGCGGACCGGGTCCATCGGGGCGGCCAGCTCCAGATCCGCGACCAGACCGCCGGGCTCGGCGACCAGCACCGAGGTGAACGGCGCGGCGGGCCAGAGCGGATCACCGGTGTCCAGCGAGGCGCCGGGGGCCACGACGACCCCCTCGACCTGAGGGGAGGCGGCCAGCACGGCGAGCGGGCGGAGCACCTTGTCGGTGTCGGCGGACCCGGCCCGCACCGTCAGGATCAGCTCGGCGCGCGGGCCCTTGACGGGGTCGGCCACCGCCGCCGTGGGGTCGGTCATCGGATGGGCGGACATGCCGAGCGTGGCGTACCGCACGAGGCCCCCGTCCCGGTCGGTGAATCTGAGCACCTCGATGCGGTCCGTGCCGAGAAAGGTCACCGCGGCCCGGGCGTCGGGCTCGCCGAGCGCCGTACACAGCCTGGCCTCGACCAGAGCGAGAACTTCTGCCATCCGGCGAGCATAGAACGCGTATGAAAGGGGAGAACCCAGGGTTTGACCCTCAGTCGGCTGATAGTCTTGGCCGCTGACCGGGGTGGTGTGCGCTAGGCACACGGAGGCGGCTCGCGGAAGCGGCGCTCTCCGACCCGGTGTCACGACTGTCCCTTACGGGGGACCGGCCGGAGGAGGTGGGGTCTGCGGTGGATCGAAGTCGACCGTGCAGTACCAACCGCTCTTCCGTACGGCATCACCTCCCGGTGGTCTAAAGCCCCTCAGTTCGGGCCCACGGCATATCCGTACAACGGCACTCCGTATCGCCGGCATCCCGTTAGACGGCACCCGTTCATCGGAATTTCGCACGACGGAAGAGCACTTCGTTTTGCCTGTCTGTAGCGAACGCCGTCACCGCGATTCCGCGGTGCCGCCCGCTTTGCGGACGTAAGTTCACGTCCCCATTCCGGGCTGTGCCACCCCTCGCCGACGGCCTCTCCGTGAAGGAGCCAGCCATGTCGATGATCCGTGACCTGCGTGCAGCGGTCCGCCCCTCCCTGCGCAAGAGCAGCGCCCCCTACAGCTCGTACGACACCACCCGTGACCCATCCGTCTCCAGCGCCGTCGTCGACTGCGCCGTCTACCGCGACGGCCGCCGGCTGGAGAACGGCTCCTGCCAGTCGCCGCGTGAGGCGATGCTGCGGGTGCGCGAGGGCGGCGGCTTCGCCTGGATAGGGCTGCATGAGCCGACCGAGGAGGAGTTCGCGGGCATCGCGGCCGAGTTCGGGCTGCACCCGCTGGCCGTGGAGGACGCCGTCCACGCCCATCAGCGGCCCAAGCTGGAGCGGTACGACGACACCCTCTTCACCGTCTTCAAGACGATCCACTATGTCGAGCACGCCGAACTCACCGCGACCAGTGAGGTCGTGGAGACGGGTGAGGTCATGTGCTTCACCGGGCGGGACTTCGTGATCACGGTCCGGCACGGCGGCAAGGGCTCGCTGCGGGCGCTGCGGCACGGACTCCAGAAGGACACCGAGCTGCTGGCGAAGGGCCCCTCCGCGGTGCTGCACGCGATCGCCGACCATGTGGTCGACGGCTATATCGGGGTCGCGGCGGCCGTCCAGGACGATATCGACGAGGTCGAGATCGACGTCTTCTCCGCGCCCTCCAAAGGCAGGCAGCGCGGCAGCGACGCAGGGCGGATCTACCAGCTCAAGCGGGAGGTGCTGGAGTTCAAGCGGGCGGTGTCCCCGCTGCTGCGGCCGATGCAGCTGCTGAGCGAGCGGCCGATGCGGCTGATCGACCCCGACATCCAGAAGTACTTCCGCGACGTCGCCGACCATCTCGCCCGGGTGCAGGAGGAGGTCATCGGCTTCGACGAGCTGCTGAACTCGATCCTCCAGGCGAATCTGGCACAGGCGACGGTGGCGCAGAACGAGGACATGCGCAAGATCACATCGTGGGCGGCGATCATCGCGGTGCCGACGGCGGTGTGCGGGGTGTACGGCATGAACTTCGACTACATGCCGGAGCTGCGGTGGGAGTACGGCTATCCGATGGTGCTGACCTCCATCGCCGCGATCTGTTTCACCATTCACCGCACGCTGAAGCGCAACGGCTGGCTGTAGATAGGCTGCGTGCATGACTGACGACGCCCCGCGCCCCGCGGAGGACAGCTCCGTGGAGAACAGCTCCGCGGAGGACAGCCCTGCGGAGGACAGCCCTGCGGAGGACACCGCACTCCTCGGCCAGGCTCTCATCGAGGAGGCCACGAAGAAGTCCGGCCTCATCTGGGTGCGTGGCGCGGGGGCCGAGCGGGCGCTGTGGCATGTGTGGCACGACGGCGCGGCGTATGTCGTCGGCGACGGCGCGGGCGAGCAGCCGCTGCCGGGCCTCGCGGACGGCGCCACGGCCGAGGTCACGGTCCGCAGCAAGGACAAGGGCGGCCGGCTGGTCGCCTGGACGGCGTCGGTGAGCGAGCTGGAGCCGCGCTCGGAGGGCTGGGAGTCGGCCGTGGCGGAGCTGAAGGGCAAACGGCTGAACGCGGTGGAGGCGGAGCGGGTGCCGGAGCGCTGGGCGGCGGAGTGCCGGGTGCTCCGGCTGACGCCCGCGCCCGGGGCCTCGACGGCGGACCATCCGACGGGCTCTCTGGCGGCGTGCCCGCTGCCCACTCCGGCCACCACCCGCCATCCGATTCCGGCGGCGCTGCCCCGGCTCCTGCTGAAGAGGTCCCGGTCCAAGAAGAAGTCCGGTCCCGAGCGGGGCTGAGCGCGGGGGCCCGGGGCGGCCTCGGGTTCTGGTCGCGAGGCCCTGGTGGCAGGTCCGGCACGGGGTCCCGGTCGCTGGTCGGGCTCGGGGTCTCGGTCACTGGCCGGGCTCGGGGTCTCGGCCGCTGGCCGGGCTCGGGGTCCCGGTCGCTGGCCGGGCTCGGGGTCTCGGCCGCTGATCCGGAAACCCGCCCCGGTCGCCGGTCCGGCTCGGGATCCTGGCCGCCGATCCGGCACGGCGCTCGGTCGCCGGTCCGGCACGGGACCCCGGTCGCCGGTCCCGAAACCCGCCCCCGTCGCCGGTCCCGCCCGGGACCCTAGTCGCTGGTCTTGGGGAGCTGCCCGCCGTAGTCCACGATCTCGCCCTCCGCGGGCGGGGTCAGCTCGAAGTCCGCGTCCCACTCGCCGAGCGTCAGCACGCCCTTCCCCCCGGCCCGGGCGAATTGGAGCGGATACGGTTCGCCCTCCAGCGAGACGTCCAGCACCCCGCCCGCGCCCTCCGCCGCCTGCACCTTGATCGTCCGTACGCCCCCCACCTTGGTGCGCTCCCCCGTGCTCAGCGGGCCCTCCATCCCCAGCAGCCCGTCGAGCAGCACATCCATCTCGGTGAAGCCGCGGAACTCCTGGTACGCCGGGTCGCCCTGAGGGACCTTCACATACTTGTCGCCGAGCTTTCCGGCCGCCTCCGCGTCCGCCTGGGTGGGCGCGGCCGGCTCCCCGCCGTCCTTGCCGTCGTCCTGGTGCTTCCAGAAGTCCGCGTCGGCCTTGAGATAGAGGTCGTCGCCGACCCGCAGCAGCGCGAAGGTGTTCTCCTTCGAGGTCACCGAGCCGGTGCCGCCGTCGTCCTTGAGCCGCATGTTCAGCTTGTAGGGTCCGCCCTTGCTGACCAGCGTGCCGGAGAGCCGTACCGACGTGGCCTCGTCCGCCGCCGCGCGCGCCTTCTTCTCGATCTCGTCGGCGGAGAGCTTTCCGACGCCGTTGGTCCCCTTGTCCGGATCCGGCTTCTCCTCGGTGCAGGCCGTGGCGGTCAGCGCGAGCCCCGCGCACAGCACCGCCGAGAGCACGGCCCTGCGGGCCCGGGAAACCGGGGGGAGGAGAGTCACCGGCGCACTGCCTCTCATCTGCGTGTCATGGGTGGCAGATCGCAGCGTACCGGTGCCGGAGAAGGCCCTACGCAGGTAGTCGTATGGACGCCGTACGGACCCCGGCTGACAGCGGTACGTAACGTCACGAGCTAGCCTTAAACCCTTGAACAAGGGTGACAGGGGCATTTCCCAGCGGGCCGATGACTCCGCCGGGACCGGAGCGGAGGTGCGGATCATGGTCGCGAGCGCCCCCCGGGTCTTTGTCTCCCATCTCGCCGGAGTGCCCGTCTTCGACCCCAACGGCGATCAGGTCGGCCGGGTCCGCGATCTCGTGGCGATGCTGCGCGTGGGCCGCCGCCCGCCCCGGCTGCTCGGCCTGGTGGTGGAGGTGCTCAGCCGCCGCCGGATCTTTCTGCCGATGACCAGGATCACCGGCATCGAGTCCGGCCAGGTCATCACCACGGGTGTGCTGAACGTACGCCGTTTCGAACAGCGCCCCACCGAGCGGCTGGTCCTCGGCGAGCTGCTCGACCGGCGGGTACGGCTGGTGGACAGCGGCGAGGAGGCCACCGTGCTCGATGTGTCGATCCAGCGGCTGCCCGCCCGCCGCGACTGGGAGATCGACAAGGTGTTCGTCCGCAGAGGGCGCGGCGGGGCCCTGCGCCGCCGGGGCGAGACGCTGACCGTGGAGTGGTCGGCGGTCACCGGGTTCTCGCTGGACGAGGCCGCCCAGGGCGCGGAGAGCCTCGTCGCCACCTTCGAGCGGATGCGCCCGGCCGATCTCGCCAACGCGCTGCACCATCTCTCCCCCAAACGGCGTGCCGAGGTCGCCGCCGCGCTCGACGACGACCGACTCGCCGATGTGCTGGAGGAGCTGCCGGAGGACGACCAGGTGGAGATCCTCGGCAAGCTCCAGGAGGAGCGGGCGGCCGATGTCCTGGAGGCCATGGACCCGGACGACGCGGCCGATCTCCTCTCCGAGCTCCCCGAGGACGACCAGGAGCGGCTGCTCGCCCTGATGCGCCCGGACGACGCCGCCGATGTGCGCCGGCTGCTGTCGTACGAGGAGCGCACCGCGGGCGGTCTGATGACCACCGAGCCGATCGTGCTGCGCCCGGACGCCACGGTCGCCGACGCGCTGGCGCGCGTACGCCAGCAGGATCTCTCCCCGGCGCTCGCGGCCCAGGTCTATGTGTGCCGGCCGCCGGACGAGACGCCGACCGGGAAGTACCTGGGCACGGTGCACTTCCAGCGGCTGCTGCGGGATCCGCCGTTCACCCTGGTGAGCTCATTGGTGGACAGCGATCTGCCGCCGCTCTCACCGGATACCCCGCTGCCCGCCGTGACCAGCTATCTCGCCACGTACAACATGGTCGCGGCACCGGTCGTGGACGAGAGCGGCTCACTGCTGGGCGCGGTGACCGTGGACGACGTGCTCGACCATCTGCTGCCCGAGGACTGGCGGGAAACAGAGTTCGAGGAGTCGGCGCATGGGTAGCGGACAGCGCACCGCCGGCCGGAGCACGGGCAGGGGCACGGGCACGGGCAGGGGCACGGGCACAGGCATGGGCGGCAGCGGACAGCGCACCGCCGGCGGGGGGCGTGGACATGGGTAGCGGCGGCGAGCACTCGGGGCCGGAGGCGAAGGACCGTACGCCCCCGGGGGCGGCGGCCCCGCGTCCGCGCGTACGGCTGGATCTGCCGCGCGCCCCGCGCCGGACGCTGCTGCCGGAGTACGACCCCGAGGCGTTCGGCCGGCTCTCCGAGCGGATCGCGCGCTTCCTGGGCACCGGCCGGTTCATCGTCTGGATGACGCTGATCATCATCCTGTGGGTGGTGTGGAACGTCAGTGCCCCGCTCAGTCTCCGCTTCGACCAGTACCCCTTCATCTTTCTGACCCTGATGCTCTCGCTCCAGGCCTCCTACGCGGCCCCGCTGATCCTGCTGGCGCAGAACCGGCAGGCCGACCGGGACCGGGTCACCCATGAGCAGGACCGCAAGCAGAACGAGCGGTCGATCGCGGACACCGAGTATCTGACCCGGGAGATCGCCGCGCTGCGGATGGGCCTCGGCGAGGTGGCCACCAGGGACTGGATCCGCTCCGAACTTCAGGACCTGGTCCGCGAGATGGAGGAGCAGCGGGCGCTATTCCCGCACGAGGGCGGTCCGGGGAGTGATGAAGCCGACCGCTGACGGGCTTTCCGGCGGCGGGAGGCAGCGCCGTACCATCGTCGTATGGCTACGGAAGACGCTGTGCTCGAAGCACTGGCGACGGTGAACGACCCGGAGATCAACCGCCCCATCACCGACCTCGGCATGGTCAAATCGGTTGAGATCGGGGCGGACGGCGTGGTCGCCGTCACGGTGTATCTCACCGTCTCCGGCTGTCCGATGCGCGAGACGATCACCAAGAACGTGACGGAAGCGGTCGCACGCGTCGACGGGGTCACCCGCGTCGAGGTCGCGCTCGATGTGATGGGCGACGAACAGCGGCGCGAGCTGGCGGCCTCGCTGCGCGGCACCAGCGCCGAACGGGAGGTTCCTTTCGCCCAGCCCGGCTCGCTGACCAGGGTGTACGCGGTGGCCTCCGGCAAGGGCGGGGTCGGTAAGTCCTCCGTCACCGTGAATCTGGCGGCGGCGATGGCGGCCGACGGGCTGAAGGTCGGCGTGGTGGACGCGGACATCTACGGCCACTCGGTGCCCCGGATGCTGGGCGCGGACGGCCGTCCCACCCAGGTAGAGAACATGATCATGCCGCCGTCCGCGCACGGGGTGAAGGTCATCTCGATCGGCATGTTCACCCCCGGCAACGCGCCGGTGGTGTGGCGCGGCCCGATGCTGCACCGCGCGCTCCAGCAGTTCCTCGCGGATGTGTACTGGGGCGATCTCGATGTGCTGCTGCTGGATCTGCCGCCCGGTACCGGCGATATCGCCATCTCGGTGGCGCAGCTGGTGCCGAACGCGGAGATCCTGGTGGTCACCACCCCGCAGCAGGCGGCGGCCGAGGTCGCCGAGCGGGCGGGCTCGATCGCGGTGCAGACGCATCAGAAGATCGTGGGCGTGGTCGAGAACATGTCCGGCCTGCCCTGTCCGCACTGCGACGAGATGGTCGATGTGTTCGGCAGCGGCGGCGGGCAGCGGGTCGCGGAGGGGCTGACCAGGACGACCGGCGCGAATGTGCCGGTGCTGGGCTCGATCCCGATCGACGTACGGCTGCGGGAGGGCGGCGACGAGGGCAAGCCGGTGGTCCTCAGCGATCCCGATTCGCCCGCGGGCTCCGCGCTGCGGGCGATCGCCGGGAAGCTGGGCGGCCGTCAGCGGGGGCTTTCGGGGATGAGCCTCGGGATCACGCCGAGGAACAAGTTCTAGCCGGATTTCCCCGGATGTACAGACCGAAGGGCGCCGTTCGACGAGCGGTGCCCTTCGGTCTGTGCGCGTTCATCTGTGCGCGTTCATCTGTACGCGTTCATCTGTACGCGTTCATCTGTACGCGTTCATCTGTACGCGTTCAGAGGTACTGGGAGAGGTCCTCCACCGCGGAGAAGCCGAGGCCGTAGGCGCTCATGCCCCGTCCGTACGCCCCGATGTGCACCCCGCCGCCGGGTGAGCCGGCCAGCACCCAGCCGAACTCGGACTCGCGGTAGTGGAAGACGGTCGCCTCCCCGTCCACCGGGAGCGAGAGCGTGGACCAGAGCTCTCCGTCCAGGTCGTCAGCCAGTTCGAAGGCGGTCTCCGTCTGCTGTTCGAGCCAGTCGTCCCGCAGTGAGTGGTCGAGCTGCGCGGGCCAGGTGTGGCCGAGCAGCCCCGAGCCGGCCAGCCAGGCGGCCGATGAGACCGAGGTGGCGTCCAGCACCCCCGTACCGTCGCCGCTGCGCCGGACCGGTACCGCGGCGACGGTGATGACGACCGCGAACCGTTCCTTCTCCAGCGCCCCGGCCTCGGAGCGTATCGACGGCTCATGGCCGTGGCCCATCGAGCCGTGCTGGACGACGCCGTCGGCGGCGGAGCTCACCCGCATCAGCCAGCGCGGGCCGGTGAAGGCCCCGTCCAGGCCGTACCAGGGGAATGAGGCGCGTGTGTACGCGTCGACCGTGCGGTGCGCCGACGGGCCCCGCTGTGTGCGCTGGGGGCCGGCGGCGGGTGAATCGCCGACCGTGCTCTGCGCAGCTGTTCGACTGGTCGTCTCCATCTACCCGGCCGTCTCCTCTGTGTCCGAGGCCCGGAGCGGACCCGCCCCCCTCGGGCGTCCTCGCGTCCTGACAGATGGAGAGGATAACCATCCTGGCTCGGCGCCCCGGGATTGACCGCTGTCGGCGGTTGCATACGCCCGGCTCGGACGGTATGGGTTGGCCCGGACGGCGGGGGGGAGCGGGCCGATCGGCTCAGACGGGATACGGACGCGGGCGGCTCAGGCCGCGCGCCTCGGCCGATTCAGGTCGCGGACCTCCGCCGGCTCAGGTCGCGTCGGAGTCGAACGGCGGGCGGTCGTCCGCGGCGGGCTTGGCGCGCTTGGCGAGCGGATCGGTCGTCCCGTTGACCGCCGCGGGGACGGTGCCGGAGGCGGTGCCTGAGGCAGTGCCGGAGATGCCCTTCCCGTTGACCGCGTCGGCGACCTCGTTCATCTCCTTGCGGAGGTCGAAGCTGTCGCCGAGCTCCTTGAGCTCCCTGAGCTCGTCGTGCTCATTGAGCTGCTTGCGGATGAACGTCTTGGGGTTCAGGTCCTCGAACTCGAAGTCCTTGAACTCGGGGCCGAGCTCGCTGCGGATGTCCTGCTTGGCGTTGTCGGAGAACTCCCGCACCTTGCGGATGAAGCGACTGACGTCCTGGATGAACTTCGGCAGCTTGTCCGGGCCGAAGACCAGCACGGCGAGCACCACCAGAGTCACCAGCTCCAGTGCGCCTATGTCATTGAACACCCTGTCGCTCCTCGTGTTCTCGGCAGCCCGCCGGTCGTATGGGTTCGGGGCCCGATCCACGGTACCCGGCGAATCTTCGGTGAGTCACGTGCCTGACAAGGCGAGGTGCGTCCGGCACCGAGCCGTCATCGGGGGTTCATGCCCCGTCCTCGCCTGTTCGCGACCGATGGATTCCGCTCAAGTCCATCCAAGTCCGTCCTTGTGATCAGTCCTTGTGATCAGTCCTTGCCGCTCGCGGCGCCGAGGGTGAGGGTGATCGTCCGCTCCTTGCCCGAACGCAGCAGGGTCAGCTCCAGCCGGTCGCCGGGCCGGTGGGCGCGGATCTTCACGATCAGCTCCTCGCCGCTGTGCACCCGGCGGCCGTCGACCTCGGTGATGACGTCGCCCGGTCTGATCCCGGCCTTGGCGCTGGGACCGTCCGGCGTGACCGAGGAGGTGCCGTCCTTGCCCTCGTCGCCGACGCGCGCGCCGTCGCCCTCGTACTTCATGTCGAGGCTGACGCCGATCACGGGGTGAGTGGCCCGGCCGTCGTTGATCAGCTCTTCGGCGACGCGCTTGCCCTGGTTGATCGGGATGGCGAAGCCGAGGCCGATGGAGCCGGACTGGCCGCCTTCGTCGCCCGAGCCGGTGTCGGCGGCGCGGATCGCGCTGTTGATGCCGATGACCCGGGCCTTGGCGTCCACCAGCGGGCCGCCGGAGTTCCCCGGGTTTATCGGGGCGTCGGTCTGGAGGGCGTCGACATAGCTGACATCGCTGCCGTCGCCCTTCTCGCCGCCCGCGGTGATGGGCCGCTCCTTGGCGCTGATGATGCCGGAGGTCACGGTGTTCTGGAGGTCGAAGGGCGCGCCGATGGCGACGACCGGGTCCCCGACGCGCACACTCTCGGAGTTCCCCAGCGGCAGCGGGGTGAGGCCCGACACTCCGCTGACCTTGACCACGGCGAGGTCGTAACCGCTGTCCTTGCCGACGAGCGTCGCCCTGGCGGTCTCGCCGCCGCTGAAGGTGACCGAGATCCCGCCGTTGGAGCCAGCCGGGTCGACGACATGGTTGTTGGTGAGGATATGGCCCCGCCGGTCGAGCACGAAGCCGGTGCCGGTGCCCTGTTCCCCGCCGCCGCTGACATGGAGGGTGACCACGCCCGGCAGGGCCCTGGCCGCGATTCCCGCGACGCTGTCGGGCGCCCGGCCGCCGCTGTCCCCGGGGGCCTGGTCCAGCTCGACACGGTCGATGCCGCCGTTCCGTTCGACGTACGAGCCGATGCCGCCGCCGACCCCGCCGGCGACCAGCGCCAGCAGCAGCGCGCCGACCAGCAGCGCCCCGCGTCTGCCCTTTGCGCGGGGAGGCTCTCCGGGGTGGGTGAGCGGCTCGGCGCCGCCGGGGGACCCCCACGGGTCATACCGCCCCCACTGGGCCGTCTGAGGGCCGGTGGGGGCTTCCTGGGGGCGTCCCTGCCCTTCCGGCTGCGGGTACGGAGGGAGGGCGGACGGCTGCTGACCCGGGTGCTGTGGCGGTATGGGCGGTACGGGCGGTACGGGTGCGGTCCCGGCGGGCGCGGGCCGCTGCACGGGCGGGGCGGGCGCCCAGGGTCCCGGCCCGCCGTACGGCGGGGTGTCGTCGGGGTCACCGAGGTCGCCGGGGTCGTGCAGCGGCGGCGGCACGGACGGCTCGGTCCGGACCGACCCGGGCTCGCCCGAGGGTCCCGGCACGGCGCCCCGCGACTCCATGGGCCCGGGCGGCGGCCCCGGAGGAGCGGCGGGCGGAGCGGGCGGAGCGGGCGGCTCCGGGACGGACTCCTGGTCCGGGGCCGCTCCCGGGGTGTGCTCCGCGGCGGTGGTCCGCTCGGGCTCCGGGTGCGGGGTGTGCTCCGCCCCGGGCCTGCTCCACCACTTCGCCTTCGCTCCGGTGGGCTTCCCGTGTTCCATGGTCTCCCCGCAAACTGCAGTCCGCCGCGGCGCCCCTCGGGCACCCCTCCGAAGATTCAACCAGGTTTGCGAATCACCGCGCAGGGGACCGGAGAGGGGCCTGGTCAGCGATGGGGCGTCAGTGAAGACGTGGGAAGCGCCGGCCGGAGCGCGGGGTGCTCCGGGGCCGCCGGATGGGTGGGGGACGGCGTCGCCGACGGGGTGACCCCAGGGGCCGAGGCCAGCTGGAAGGCCGTGTCCACCGGGCGTATCAGCGGCGGAGGGGCGAAGACGGAGCTGAGCAGCGAGACCGGTGGGGCGGCGGGCCGGTGGGGTGTGACCGAGGGGACGGAGGGCCGGCGCAGCGGGTCCCCCGGGGTCAGCAGACCGGGGACGGAATGGCCGATCACCCGCTCCTCGGACCTGGCCGGCGCCTGGGCCGCCTGACGGCGTCGCTCGAACTCCGCGCTCCGCGCAGCGGGGGTCGTCGAGGGAACCCCGGCACTGCCGCCCAGGGCTCCCGAGCTCGCAGCGGCCCCCAGGGGGGTGACGCTGTTGCCCGTGCCGCTCCGGCTCGATGGGCCCGAGGCGTCGAGCGGCAGCGCTCCGCCGAGGGCGATCGCGGCGAGGGAGACCGCGCTCGCGGCGGCGAAGGCGAATCTGCGGCCCCGCCAGGCGGAGCGCTCGGCGTCATGACGCCCGACCTCATGGATGCGGAAACCGCCGGAACGGGACGGCAGCACCGCCGTGCCCGCGTGGGCCCCGGGGACGTATCCGAACGTCGCCGGGCGGCGGTCGCCGGGTCTTCCCGCCGGGGCGCTCACCCCGCCGAAGACCGCGTCGATGACGCTTCCCCCGTCGAAGGGCCCGCCGCCGGAGTCGCCGCCCGGCCCCGCGGGCAGCCCCTGGAGCCGCGCGAGCAGCCCTTCGGAGGGCGAGGGAGGAGCGGCCTGGGCGAAGACGTCCTTCAGCCTGCGCTGGGCGTCGGCCTCGGCCTTGCACTTGGAGCAGGTCGCCAGATGGGCCAGGACCCGGTCCCGGGCGTCATGTTTCAGCTCGCCGTCGACGAGGGCGGCGAGCCGGTCCCCCAGATGCTGCTCGGCGGGGGTGGGGCTGGATGCGCTCACGCCGATCCGCCCTCCCCTGCCAGCCCCACCGCTCCCGCCAGCATGCGCTGCTCGGCGCGGGCCTCGGGGGAACGGTGCTTGAGGGCCTTGCGCAGATGGGACCGGCCGCGGTGGATCCGGCTGCGGACCGTGCCGAGCTTGACGCCCAGGGTCGCGGCGATCTCCTCGTAGGACAGCCCCTCGATGTCGCAGAGCACCACGGCGGCCCGGAACTCGGGCGCGAGGGTGTCCAGGGCCTGCTGCACATCCGCGTCGAAGTGGGTGTCGTTGAACACCTGCTGGGGGGACGGCTCACGGCTGGGCAGCCGCTCGGCCGCGTCGTCGCCGAGCGCGTCGAAACGGATGCGCTGCTTACGGCGGACCATGTCGAGGAAGAGATTGGTGGTGATCCGGTGCAGCCAGCCCTCGAAGGTGCCGGGCGTGTAGGTGGAGAGCGAGCGGAAGACCCGGACGAAGACTTCCTGCGTCAGATCCTCGGCGTCATGCTGATTGCCTGTGAGACGGTAGGCGAGGCGGTAGACCCGCCCGCTGTGCGTGCTGACGATCTCCTCCCAGGTGGGAGGGGTCCACGCCGGCGATTCCGCATCCGATGCGAAGGTCGCGGTTGCGGCGGAGTCGGTGGTGGGACGGTCAGCAATGTCGGTCACGGATTTCGGCTCACCCGGTGACCTGAGAAAGCGCCTGAGCACTCCCCTGCGATCCGCAGGTGCAGCCGCACCTCCCCTATCGGCTCTGGTGGTGTCCAGCGGAGCCCCTACCATAGCCACCTCGCCCGTTAGCTCCGGATAAGAATCTTTACGCGAATTTGGGTGCCGCTTCCAGCTCTGGTCCATTGCTCCCCCCTGCCCCGTTCAACGCCCGGTCCCATCTGCGGGTTCCCGGGGGCAGCGGATACAGTCAACGTCGCGTTCAACTACGGGGACAGGAGAGGCCCATTACCGCAAACCGGCAGACAAGCTGGGCGTTCGCCGACGCCTTTGTCGCCGAGGACGACGCGCTGCGCTGGGCCCGGGAGCGGGCCCGGGAGTCGGGGCTCCCCTCGGTGTCGCCGGGCACCGGCGCCGCGCTGCGGCTGCTGGCCGCCACCACCGACGCGAAAGCGGTGGCGGAGATCGGTACGGGGGCCGGCGTCTCCGGCATCTATCTGCTCCAGGGCATGCGGCCGGACGGGGTACTGACCACCGTGGACCCGGAGCCGGCGCGGCAGCAGTTCGCCAAACAGGCGTTCCGCGCGGCGGGTTTCGCGGGGAACCGGGCGCGTTTCATCCCCGGCCGCGCCCTCGACGTCCTTCCGAGGCTCGCGGACGGCGGGTACGACCTCGTCTTCTGCGACGGCGACCGGATGGAGTCGCTGGAGTGTCTCGCCGAATCGTTGCGGCTGCTGAGGCCGGGCGGGCTCGTCTGCTTCGAGGGCGTTTTCGCCCATGGCCGTACCGTCGACTCGGCCGCTCAGCCGGTCGAGGTGCTGCGGCTGCGGGAGCTGCTGCGCGCGGTGCGGGAGAGCCAGGAGCTGCTGCCGTCGCTGCTGCCGGTGGGCGACGGTCTGCTCTGCGCGGTCCGCCGCGGCTGACCGGCCGCCCCCGCCGCCGACGGACCGACCGATCTGACCGACCGATCTGACTTACTGATCTGACTGACCGACCGGCGCGAGCCGTCCCGTCTCCGACCGAGGCGAGCCGCCCGGTCCCCGAATCCCGGATGAACCGCGTCCGGCGGCGTGCCCGGACCCTGGATGAACCGCGTCCCGCGGGGTACCCGCCCGGACGGAGAGACAGGGCCGCCCCGGCACCTCAGAGGTGCCGGGGCGGGAGGACTGGTGCGCTCGCGCGCGTCAGCCGACGACCTTCTTGAGGGCATCGCCCAGCGCTTCGGCTTCGTCCGGTGTCAGCTCGACGACAAGCCGACCGCCGCCTTCGAGCGGAACGCGCATGACGATGCCCCGCCCCTCCTTGGTCACCTCGAGCGGGCCGTCGCCCGTCCGCGGCTTCATGGCCGCCATGCTCGTTCCCCTTCCTGAAACCAGCTCATCCTCAGCCGACGGCCCCTGGGTAGGCACGCGTCACCGGCATCGAACACATTGCTTCCAGGTCATTATCCCGCATCGCGGGACCCGATGACCAACATCGGTCGGCATCGCTTAGGCAACGCGCTCTCGCAAAACCACCCAATTCGGCGATCTGCCTGCGATACTTCGCCACCCTCCGTGTGCATGCCGGACCAGCCGACCCGCTCCGGTTTGACGCAGGTCACATGCCCACCCCCGGTGATCTCCGCCATGCTGGGCCTGGTAACACCACCGCCGAGGCGTAAGGGGAGCTGAGATGGCCGACTCCGTGCTGTACGAGGTGAGCGACGGACTCGCGACAATCACGATCAACCGGCCCGAGGCCATGAACGCGATGAACATCGAGGCCAAGAACGCGCTCCGGGACTCGGCGCGGACGGCCGCCGCCGACCCTGACGTACGCGCGGTTCTGCTCACCGCCACCGGGCGTGCCTTCTGTGTGGGCCAGGACCTCAAGGAGCACATCACGCTGCTCGCCGAGGACCGGAAGTCGGGCAGCGGCACCACCATGAGCACGGTGCGTGATCACTACAACCCGATCGTGCGGGCCCTGGCCGGAATGCCGAAACCCGTCGTCGCCGGGGTGAACGGGGTGGCCGCGGGCGCGGGCCTCGGCTTCGCGCTCGCCGCGGACTACCGGGTGGTCGCCGACACCGCCACCTTCACCACGTCGTTCGCCGGGGTGGCGCTGACGGCCGACTCCGGGGTGTCCTGGACGCTGCCCCGGCTGGTCGGCCCCAGCCGCGCCGCCGATCTGCTGCTCTTCCCCCGCCCCTTCTCGGCCCAGGAGGCGTACGACTGGGGCATCGCGAACAAGGTGGTCCCGGCCGCCGAACTGGCCGCCGAGGCGACCGCTGTGGCCCGCGCGCTGGCCGACGGGCCGACCCTGGCGTACGCGTCGATCAAGGAGTCGCTGGCCTATGGGGCCGGTCACACCCTGGACGAGACGCTGAAGACGGAGGAGGAGCTCCAGGGGCGAGCGGGCGCGTCCGAGGACCACTCCATCGCGGTCCGGGCCTTCATCGCCAAGGAGAAGCCCCGCTATCTGGGCCGCTGAGCCCGCCCGGCCGGGATCGCGGAGGTCCGCCGCCGCCGAACCGGGCACTCCGGGACCGCGGAAGTCCGCCGCCGCCGAACCGGGCACTCCGGAACCCCGGCGGTCCGCCGCCGATCCGGGCGATGCGGAATCACCGGGCTCCGCCCCCCGGCGAGCTCCCTAGGACCGCCGGGGTCCGGGGCTGACCGGTTCGGGGCGGCCCCGGGCCGCGCAGCCGTCGAGATGGTCGTCGACCAGGCCGCACGCCTGCATCAGCGCATACGCCGTCGTGGGGCCGATGAAACGCAGCCCCTTCTTCTTGAGGTCCTTCGCGAGCGCCGCCGACTCGTCCGTGACCGCGGGCACGTCGGCGATGGTCCGGGGCGCCGGGCGCCCCGCCGTGTCCGGTGCGTAGGACCAGATCAGGGTGTCCAGTTCGCCGGGCGACCACTCGGCGAGCAGCCGGGCGTTGGCCAGGGTCGCGTCGATCTTGGCGCGGTTGCGGATGATGCCCTCGTCGGCGAGGAGCCGCTCCCGGTCGTCGTCGGTGAACCCCGCGACCGATGCGATCCGGAAGCCGTCGAACGCCCGCCGGAAGCCCTCGCGCCGCCGCAGGATGGTGATCCAGGACAGCCCCGACTGGAATGCCTCCAGACAGAGCCGCTCGAAGAGGGCATCGTCCCCGTGGACCGGGCGGCCCCATTCCGTGTCGTGATAGGCGAGGTAGTCGTCCGTGGAGAGACCCCAGGGGCAGCGCGGCCTGCCGTCGGGCCCGGGAACCGGGCCGCCGTCGCTCACTGGTCCTGCTCCTCGCCCGGCTTGGCGAAGAGTCCGGGCCCGCTCACGGCGGTGGCCTGCGCTCCGGCGAGGGCGGACTCCAGCTCGGCGATACGGGCGTCCCGCTCGGCCAGCTCCGCCGCGAGGCGGTCCAGCGCGTCGTCCACATCCGCCATCCGGTAGCCCCGCAGGGTCACCGGCAGCCGCAGCGCCTCGATGTCGGAGCGGTTCACGGGCCGGGTCTGCGGCAGCGGGTCCACCGGCTGTTCGGGCGCGGTCTCGGGCAGGGCGGCGCTGTCTCCGCCGGCGACCACCGCGAGCGTCACGGCTCCGACGACCACCACCATCGTGATCAGCAAGAACAAGAACACGAACGACCCTCTCCCCGGCTTCCGGCGATCGGCCGGACGGAAACTGTTCCCGGCTGATCGTGCCACGCCGGTGTGACAGTTAGGGTCGCAGCCGGACGACCTGAGGAGGAAAACCGCTGATGCTGCGGCTGGGACAGCGTGAATTCGATGCGCATGAGCCGGTGATCATGGCCATCGTCAACCGTACGCCCGACTCCTTCTACGACCAGGGTGCGACGTTCCAGGACGAGCCCGCGCTCGCCCGGGTCGAGCAGGCGGTGTCGGAGGGGGCCGCCATCATCGATGTCGGCGGGGTGAAGGCCGGGCCCGGGGAGGAGGTCACGGCCGCGGAGGAGGCCCGGCGGACGGTCGGTTTCGTGGCCGAGGTGCGCAGACGCTTCCCCGATGTGGTGATCAGTGTGGACACCTGGCGTCATGAGGTGGGCGAGGCGGTCTGCGAGGCGGGCGCGGATCTGCTGAACGACGCGTGGGGCGGGGTGGACCCGAAGCTGGCCGAGGTCGCCGCGCGCTACGGCGCGGGGCTGGTGTGCACCCACGCCGGGGGCGCGGAGCCGCGGACCCGGCCGCACCGGGTCGTGTACGAGGACGTGGTGGCGGACATCCTGCGGGTGACGCTGGGTCTGGCCGAGCGGGCGGTGGAGCTGGGGGTGCGCCGGGACGGGATCATGATCGACCCCGGTCATGACTTCGGGAAGAACACCCGCCATTCGCTGGAGGCCACGCGCCGCCTCGGGGAGCTGGTGGAGACGGGGTGGCCGGTGCTGGTCTCGCTGTCGAACAAGGACTTCGTCGGGGAGACGCTGGACCGCCCCGTGAAGGAGCGGGTGATCGGGACGCTGGCGACGACCGCCGTCTCCGCCTGGCTGGGGGCGCAGGTGTACCGGGTGCACGAGGTGGCGGAGACCCGCCAGGTGCTGGACATGGTCGCCGCCATCGCGGGCCACCGCGAGCCCTCGGTGGCCCGCCGGGGCCTGGCGTAAGGCTGGGCGGCGAAAGCCCGGCGGTGAGGCGCGGAGCCCCGGAGCCCGGCCTCAGGCCGGGCCACCGGAGCCCGGCCTGAGGCGCGGACCGCCCGAGCCCGGCGTGAGGCGGAGCCCCGGCCGGCCCTCCCCGAAGGGCGCCGCCCAGGGCCTCCACCGCGTCCGGGAGACCCGGCTGCGCCACATCCGGGAGACCGGGCTCCACACGCCCTGGAGTCGGTCCTACAGGCCGGTCTCCTTCGTCACGAGGGAGACCGCCTCCTCCACGTCGTCCGTGACATGGAAGAGCAGCAGATCGCGCTCGGACGCCTTCCCCTGCGCCACCACGGTGTCCCGCAGCCAGTCCACCAGACCGCTCCAGTACTCCGTGCCGAAGAGCACGATGGGGAACCGCGTCACCTTGCCCGTCTGGACCAGGGTCAGCGCCTCGAAGAGCTCGTCGAGCGTGCCCAGGCCGCCCGGCAGGACCACGAAGCCCGACGCGTACTTCACGAACATCGTCTTGCGGACGAAGAAGTAGCGGAAGTTCACCCCGATGTCGACATGCGGGTTCAATCCCTGCTCGAAGGGCAGCTCGATCCCGAGCCCCACCGAGATGCCGCCGGCCTCCCGCGCGCCCTTGTTCGCCGCCTCCATGGCGCCCGGGCCGCCACCCGTGATCACCGCGAATCCGGCGTCGACCAGCGCCTTGCCGATACGGATGCCCGCTTCGTACTCGGGCGTCCCGGGCGCGGTCCGGGCGGAGCCGAAGACGCTGATCGCGCTGGGCAGTTCGGCGAGCGCGCCGAAGCCCTCCACGAACTCCGACTGGATGCGCATGACCCGCCAGGGGTCGGTGTGCACCCACTCGGAGTCGCCCTCGGTATCCAGCAGCCGCTGGTCGGTGGTCCCGGGCTGTACCTGCTCTCTGCGGCGCAGCACCGGTCCCTGCCTCCGCTCCTCGAACTCCCGCGCGTTCTCCGGGTTGCCCATGACCTGCTCCCTCCGCCGAACACTTTGCTGGCCCAAGGGTAGGTCGGCAAGGCGACCAAAGGGGAAACTCAGGAGGTCAGCCACTCCCTCAGCCGGGTCTCGCAGTGGATGATCTTCTCCACGGCGACATGCTCGTCCCGCTTGTGGGCGAAGAGCGCGTCCCCGGGGCCGTAGTTCACCGCGGGCACCCCGAGGGCGCTGAAGCGGGAGACGTCGGTCCAGCCGAACTTCGGCCGGGCGCTGCCCCCGACCGCCTTCATGAACGCCGCCGCCGCGGGGTGCGACAGTCCCGGCAGCGCGCCGCCGGAGTGGTCGTCCACCACGAACTCGGCCACGCCGCAGTCGGCGAAGACCTCGCGGACATGGGCGATGGCCTGCTGCGCGTCGCGGTCCGGGGCGTAGCGGTAGTTGACCGTGACCGTGCACGCGTCCGGGATGACGTTGCCCGCGACCCCGCCCTCTATCCGTACGGCGTTGAGCCCCTCGCGGTATTCGAGGCCGTCGATCAGCGGGCGCCTGGGCTCGTAGGAGGAGAGGCGGGCCAGGATCGGGGCCGCCGCGTGGATGGCGTTGGCCCCCATCCAGCTGCGTGCGGAGTGCGCTCGCTCGCCCTTGGTGCGCAGCTGGACCCGCAGGGTGCCCTGGCAGCCGCCCTCGACCTCGGCGTCGGGGGGTTCGAGGAGTACGGCGAAGTCGCCCGTCAGCCAGTCGGGGTGCGCGTCGGCGACCTGGCCGAGGCCGTTGAGATGGGCCGCGACCTCCTCGTTGTCGTAGAACACGAAGGTGAGGTCGCGGTTGGGCGCGGGCACGGTGGCGGCGATGCGCAGCTGGAGGGCGACGCCGGACTTCATATCGCTGGTGCCGCAGCCCCACAGCACTCCGTCGTCGTCCAGCCGGGAGGGCACATTGTCGGCGATGGGCACGGTGTCGATGTGTCCCGCGAGGATCACCCGCTCGGCACGCCCGAGGCGGGTGCGGGCGACCACGTTGTTGCCGAGCCGGTCGACGGTGAGATGCGGCAGGGCGCGCAGAGCCTGTTCGATGGCGTCCGCGAGGGGCTTCTCCTGCCCGCTGACGGAGGGGAAGTCCACCAGGGCGGCGGTGAGCGCGGGGGCGTCGAGGGTCAGATCAAGCGCTGTGTCGGGCATGAGCCCGACCTTAGCGCGCGGCCTTGTACGGTGGGGCTGTGTCCAAGATCGCCCCTCCTGCCCGGCGCGGCCGGCTGAAGCGCCTGACGGCCGCGTCCGCCGCGCTGCTGGCGGTGACCGGCTATCTCGCGGTGCAGCATCTGTCGGACTCGGGTGCTCCGCGCTGTGTGGTCCACGCCGCCCCGGGCGCGGGCGGCCCGTCGTACGAGCTGAGCACCGAGATGGCCGCGAACGCCGCGACCGTCGCCGCCGTGGGCACCGCCCGGGGCCTGCCGGAGCGCGCGGTGACCATCGCGCTGGCGACCGCGCTCCAGGAGTCGGCGCTGCGCAATATCGAGTACGGCGACCGGGACTCGCTGGGGCTGTTCCAGCAGCGGCCGTCCAAGGGCTGGGGCACCCCGGAGCAGATCCTGGACCCGGTCTACTCGGCGGGGAAGTTCTACGAGCAGCTCGCCGAGGTCCCCGGCTACTCGCGGCTGCCGCTGACGGTGGCCGCGCAGCGGGTGCAGCGCAGCGGTTTCCCGCAGGCGTACGCGAAGCACGAGCCGGACGCCTCGCTGCTGGCCGCCGCGCTGACCGGGCGGACGGGCGGGTCGTTGAACTGCACGACGGGCGCCGGCCCGGCCGGGGCGGGCGATCCGGAGCGGGTACGGGCGGAGCTGGTGCGGGACTTCGGTCCCGGGGTGCTGCCGAAGGTGGCCCAGGGCCCCGGCAGCGGCGGCGTGCCGGGCGCGCGGGAGATCACGGTCCCGGTGCCGTCGTCGTTCGCGGCGGAGAGCGGCGCGCGGAGCGGTGCGGTGAGCGGCGGGGCGGCCCGGCGCGGCTGGGAGCTGGCGCACTGGGCGGTGGCCCGCGCGGCGGGGCTGGGGATCGGCGAGGTCGCGTACGGGAACCGGGTGTGGAGCGCCGAGCGGTCCGACGAGGGCTGGCGCGGCGCGGCGGGCGGCGGACCCGGCGGCGAGGGTTCCGAGCGTACGGACGGCGACGTCCGGCTGCTCATCGCACGCTGATTCGGGCGTTCGCCCGCGAGAAGGACTTCAGGGGCGTCACTCCAATGGCCTGACGGCCCTTTCCCCGCGGTGCCGTCCCGATGGTCAGGATCCGTTGTGAGCACTGGGAAGTGACGGTTCGCCGAGCCCGTTCGGAGCCCTGGCGAAATACCCCTTTCACCCGCATTCGCCGGTGACTGATAATGCGATGCATTACCAACTCTTTACCTTGGCTCACCGCAACTTCCCCCGCCCTCCGAACGGTTGTCACTGCGTCCGATCGCACGGACCGGCGTCGTCCGGAGGCCGTCACCGGCGATCGGACGACAGACGTCATCCCCCTTGTTCTTCTCGTCTCAAGGAGCACCATGTCCCTCCCTCTGACCCGTCGGATCGCCCGTGCCGCGCTGCTCATCGCGGCGGGCGCGGCTCCCGTGGTCGGTGCGGCCGGCTCCGCGAGCGCGGTGGACCTCCAGCAGGCCACCCCGCTCGGCGGGCTCTCCTCCGTCGACGCCGAGAGCCTCGGCGGCACCCTCGACGGCACCGCTGCCCAGGCCACCGAGCTGGCCGGGAGCACCGGAGGCAACACCGTCGCGCAGGCCGTTCCCACGGCGGGCAAGTCCGTCGGCAAGGTGGGCGGCACCGCCGCCCCCGTACTCCAGAAGACCGCCGGTGAGGTCTCCGACGGCGCGACCGGCATCCTCGGCGGGGGCGCCGGGAACGTCACCGGCGCCCTGCCCGCCGACACCCTGCCGCTGAAGGGTCTGCCGCTGGGCTGACCCGCATCGAACGGCGATAGGGCGAGGGGCCCTGGAGTGCGCACTCCAGGGCCCCTCGCCCTGTCCGTCTCCGGGGCCGTCCCCCGGGCCCGGGACCGTACGGCAGGCCGGCCCCGGCCCCGTACCCGTCCCCGTACCGCAGGCCCGTCCGGTCAGCCGCCGAGGCGCTTCACCGCGGCCTGGACCCGCTCATCGGTCGCCGTGAACGCCACCCGTACGAAACGCTCCCCCGCGGACCCGTAGAAATCGCCGGGCGCGACCAGAATGCCCAGCTCAGCCAGGTACGCCACCGTCTCCCAGCAGGGCTCGTCACGGGTCGCCCACAGATAGAGGCTGGCCTCGCTGTGCTCGATCCGGAAGCCGTGCCCCTCCAGGGCCGCCCGCAGTGCCGCGCGCCGGGCCGCGTACCGCTCCCGCTGCTCCGCGACATGGCCGTCGTCGCCCAGCGCGACCGCCGTCGCCGCCTGCACCGGCGCGGGGACCATCATCCCGCCGTGCTTGCGGATCAGGAGCAGCGCACCCAGCACGCGCTCATCGCCCGCGATGAAAGCGGCCCGGTATCCGGCCAGGTTCGAGCGCTTGGAGAGCGAGTGGACCGCGACGATCCCGTCGTACGCACCGCCGCAGACATCGGGATGGAGCACCGATACCGGCTCGGCCCCCTCCCAGCCCAGCTCCAGATAGCACTCGTCGCTGAAGACCAGCACACCGTGCTCACGCGCCCAGGCGACGGTACGGGCCAGCTCTTCCTTCGGGGTGACCCGACCGGTGGGGTTGGAGGGCGAGTTGAGCCAGAGCAGCTTCAGACCGGCCGGGTCGAGCTCGGTCGGGTCGTCGTACTCGACGGGCGTCGCCCCGCACAGCCGCGCGCCGACCTCATAGGTCGGGTAGGCCAGCCGCGGATAGCCGACCCGGTCCCCCGGGCCCAGGCCCAGCTGGGTGGGCAGCCAGGCCACCAGTTCCTTGGAGCCGACCACGGGCAGCACATTGGCGTGCGTGACGCCGACCGCGCCGAGCCTGCCCTCCACCCAGCCGGTGAGCGCGTTCCGCAGCGCGGGCGTCCCCCAGACCGTGGGATAGCCCGGCGAGTCGGCGGCGGCTGCCAGAGCCTTTTGGATCAGCTCCGGCACCGGGTCCACCGGGGTGCCGACGGAGAGGTCCACGATGCCGTCGGCGTGCGCCGCCGCCGTCGCCTTGTACGGCTCCAGCTTGTCCCAGGGAAAGACGGGAAGGCGCGAAGAGACTGCGGACACAGGCTTTCTCTCTCTCGTTCTGGTGACCGGGCTCCGGCCTGCGCCCAGTGCGCGGCGGAGACGGCTCGGTCCCGTACGGACGACGACCGTACGGGACCGGGGAGATCGGCTCTCCCCCGGACCGCGCCCGGGGGATCTCCGTTTTACTGGTTCTGCGGCGGGAGCGAGGCGACGAAGGGGTGGTCGCGCTCGATCAGACCGAGCTTGGAGGCGCCACCGGGCGAACCGAGCTCGTCGAAGAACTCGACATTCGCCTTGTAGTAGTCCTTCCACTCCTCCGGGGTGTCGTCCTCATAGAAGATCGCCTCCACGGGGCAGACCGGTTCACAGGCCCCGCAGTCGACGCATTCGTCCGGGTGGATGTACAAGGACCGGGAGCCCTCGTAGATGCAGTCGACGGGGCACTCCTCGATGCACGCCTTGTCCTTGACGTCGACACAAGGCTGCGCGATGACGTAGGTCACGCTGTCGTTCCTCCTCGGTAGGGCTGGCATTGCGCGGGAGCGCGGCGTCGTCGATGCCCGCCTCTAGTATCTCCGTTCCTGAGGACGATCCGAACAGGAGGGGCACGCAGAGCTGTGGAATTCACTGGCGCGGGACGGCTCGAAGTCCGTATTACACACCTTGACGTGGGCAAACGAGTATCAATCCGGCGTCTTGCGGACTCGGGCGCCGGGGGCGCGAAGTTCACCGACACGATCGGCGTTCTCACATCATGGGACAACGGTGTGCTGCTGATCACAAGACGGGACGGAGAGAGCGTACGGATCCCGGAGTCGTCGCTGGTCGCGGGCAAGGTCGTCCCGGCGGCCCCGGCCCGCCGGCGCGGCCCGGCCACCGACTTCGAGGAGCTCACCAGGGTCACCTCACGGGCCTGGCAGCCGGTCGAGAGCGAGCCGCTCGGCGAGTGGCGGCTGCGGGCCGCGTCCGGGTTCACCCGGCGCGCGAACTCGGCGCTCCCCCTCGGCGACCCGGGCCTCCCGCTCGACGAGGCGCTGGACCGGGTCCGCCAGTGGTACGGGGAGCGCGATCTGCCCGCGTACGTCCAGGCGGCGACCGGCGCGGCCAGGACGCAGGAGACCCTCTGCGCCGCCCTGGAGGCGCGCGGCTGGCGGCGCGAGGTCTCGGCGGACGTACGGATCGCGGCGCTCGCCCCCCTCGCCGACCGGGACGCCGAGGTGGCCCGGGTCGCCCTCGCCCGCTCCTTCGACGAGCCGTGGCTACGGCGCTACCAGCGCTCCGGTGCGGCGGGGGCGCATGTGGCGAAGGTGCTCGGCAGCGGCCCCTCGGTCTGGTTCGTCTCGGTGCCGGGGTCGGGGGACGTGCCCGCGGCGATCGGACGGTGTGTGGTCGACGGACGGTGGGCGGGGTTCATGGCGGTGGAGGTGGACCCGGCGTACCGGCGGCAGGGGCTCGCCACCGCGGTGATGACCGCACTCGCCCGACGGGCGCTGGAGGAGGGGGCGTCGGCTGCCTGGCTCCAGGCGGAGGCGGACAATGAAGGGGCACGGGCGCTGTACGAGGGCATGGGTTTCGCGACCCATCACAGCTACCACCACTTCAGGGCCGCGGACAGGTAGGGCCTGCCGTTCGGATCGGGCTGGACGAGATCTGGATGAGATCTGGATGAGATACGGACAGACAGGTACGAGTGGCATATGCACGATGATTCCGCCGACAGTCGGAGCCGGTTCGCCGAGGAGGCTCGCTCGGAACGGCCCGATCTCACCCTGCTCTGCCTGCTGATCGGCGCGGTGGCCGACCCCTCGCTGGACGAGGCGGGGATGGACGCCGCCCAGGTCGAGCTGGACCGTCTCGCCGGGATGCTGCCGTACGGGCCGAAGACCCCGGCCGCCTGGGCGGCGGCGCTCGCCGGTCTGCTCGGCGACCGCTGCGGCTTCCGGGGCTCCGCCGCCGACTACCGGCGTCTGGAGTCCTCTCTGCTGCATGAGGTGCTCCGCCGCCGCCGGGGGCTGCCGATCCTGCTCTCGGCCGTCTGGACCGAGGTGGCGCGGCGGGCGGGCGCCCCGGTGTACGGGGTGGCGCTGCCGGGTCATTTCGTGGTCGGCTTCGGCGACCCGGAGGGCTCCGGCGAGCGGGTGCTCGCGGATCCCTTCGCCGGGGGCCGGCCGCTCAGCGGCGCCGAGGCCGAGCTGCTGGCGGTGAGCGCGACGGGGGCGCCGCTGGATCCCTCGGCGCTCCGCCCAGCCGCCACGCTCGATGTGGTGCAGCGGATCCTGAACAACATCCAGGGCTGGGCGACGGCCCGGCCGGAGCAGTCCGCGGTCGCCCTGTGGGCGGTGGAGCTGTCGCTGCTGCTGCCCTCCCATCCGGTGCGGCTCCGCTTCGAGCGGGCCGAACTGCTGATCCAGCGCGGCGACTTCCTGGCGGGGGCGGCGGAGCTGGACGCCTACGCGGAGGCGGTGTCGGCGGTGGAGCCGGCGACGGCGGAGGCGGTCCGGGGGCGGGCCCGGGCGGCCCGGGCGATGCTGAACTGACCGTGCGCCCTGCCGACCAGGCGTTCTGAGCGCCCGGCGCCCTCCCCCGCCGCCGGGCGGCCTTGAGTGGACCTCGCACCCCCGCCGGGCGGCCCTCAGCAGACCCCGCGCCCCCGCACCTCCAGAAGACGGCGAGCCCCCGCACCTTCTCGGGTGCGGGGGCTCGCTCGTCGGCAGGCGGGCGGGGCGGTCAGCTGGGGTTCAGCTCGATGACCGCCGTACGCTCCTCCGGTGTCGTGCCGCGCAGCGCGGGCCCCATCGCCTGGGCGACGTCGTCCGCGCTCAGCTGGTGCTGCTTGCCGTCGCCCTTGGTGATCAGGACTCCGTCGAAGAACCCACCGAGCAGCTCCTCGATCGCCTTCTTGTCGTAGACCTCGACCAGCTTGCCGTCGATCGCCTTCATGGAGAGGATCTGCGGCAGCGACTTGGTCGGGCCGAACGGGATCGACCTGCCCCCGGCGCTGATCGTGATCACCCCCGACATCGCGGGCTCGGCGAACTCCTTCATCGCCCGGTCGATCTCGGCGTTGCTGACGGCGGGCTCGCTCTTGCCGACGGGCAGCTGGACCGCGTTGGGCCGGCCCGTCTCGACCTGGGCGCGGAAGGCGTCCTTGACCGAGAGCATGGAGCGCTCGACGTCCAGCGTCTGCCCGGCCTTCCCCGGTACGGCGACCGCCCGGCCGGGCTCGAAGGTGATGGTGCCCTCGACCGCCGAGCCCGCCTCACCCGCGAGATCGGTGAGCGCGACGCTCAGCTTCTCCTCGTCCACGGGGATCTCGGGCTGCACGATCCGCTCACCGCCGAAGAGGGAGCCGATCACCGAGACGGGGTTGTAGTCGCTGCCCGCGGCCTTGCGCACGGTCGCCTGGCTGTCCAGCACCAGACCGGCCTTGTCCGGGGCGAGCTCCTCCTTGCTGTCGCCGACGGTGAGCTGGAGCGGGGTGGCGGCCCGCTTGCCGAGGGCCTGCTCCAGCTTGACGACGGCCTGCTCCTTGGTGCCGCCGCCGATGTCGACGCCGAGGACCGTGGTGCGCTTGGGCACCTCGGAGTGGTTGAGCAGCAGCCCCGCGCCGTAGGCGACGCCGAACAGGGCGACCACGCCGACGCCGAGGAGGACCAGCTTGGAGCGGCCCTTCTTCTTGGCCGGGGGGGCCTGCCGGGAGGCCGCGGGGCCCTTGCCCTTCGTGCCGCCGGGGCGGGCGGGGAAGTCGGGTCCGCCCGGAGCGCCCGGGGCCGGGAAGGGGGGACGCTGTTCCTGCGGGACCACGGGAATGCCGCTGGTGAGCGTGTCCCCGGAGACATGACCGCCGGGGGCGGGCGCCGGTGCCGGCTTCTGCGGGGTCAGTATGGCGGTGTCATCGGACATCCGGGGCGTGCCGGACTGCCGCGGGCCGGAGCCGGGGCCGGTTCCCGGGATGCCGGGCACGCCGGGCGTGCCGGAGCCGGGGGCCGCCGGAGCCGCCGCGCCGGGTCCGCCCGCCGCGGGGGCGCCCGGTCCCTTGCGCTGCCGGATCGGCATGCTGCCCTTGACCGGGCCCGAGGTCGCCCCGGTCGGCTCGGCCACCGCTCCCGGGTGCGGCCCGCCGCCGGGGGCGAATCCGCCGCCGGACGCGGGTGCGCCGCCGTTCCCGTTCAGCTCGCTCAGCGCGCTGCGCGGGTGGGGGCCCTGGGCGCCGCCGTAGGCTCCGGCGGCCGGAGCGGCCGGAGCCTGGTCCAGCGGACCGGCGGCGGTGCTCTGAAGACCGGCGGACATGCTCTGGAGGCCGGCGGCGGGAGCCTGCGGGGCCCCCTGGTCCCTCGCGGCGGGGGCCGTCGCGTCGAACGGTCCCGGCATCCGAGCGCCGGGAGCGGGGACGCCCGCGCCATCGGGGCCCATGCCCGGGGACGGGATGCCCGCGCCGTTCGAACCGGGGGACGGGATACCCGCCCCGTTCGAGCCCGGAGACGGGATACCCACCCCGTTCGAGCCCGGAGACGGGATACCCGCCCCGTTCGTACCGGAGGAGCCTCGCCGGGGCGCGAACCAGTCGTTCTGCCCGGGCCCGGGCTTCTCCCCGGTCGGCGGCTCCACCGGCGCGGGCTCACCGCCCTGCGGCCCGCCGATCACCGGCATGGCGGCCGTGCGCTCGGGGTCCGGCTCGGCGGGCGCAGCCGCCGGAGCCTCGGACTCGCTCATCGGCTTCCGCATCACGACGGGCGGGATCGGCCGCGACCCGGGGATGTTGATCCGGATCCGGGTGGTCAGCGTGGTCTCGGTCTTGGGCTCGGACTTGGCCCCGTCCGCCTTCGGCTCCGGGGACCCGTCGGCGGCACCGCCCGCCGGGCCGTCAGCGGCGCCCTGCGCCGGATGCGATGACGGGTACTGGCGCGATCCGTACGGCGGTGTCCCCGAGGGGTACGCGGCTCCACCGCGCCCCTGGGGCCCGGAGGACGAACTGTCAGTTTCACGGCTCAAAGCAGGTTCTCCCGGTTGGCTTCGCCGCCCGTCTCTTACTGGATAGCGACTGCGGTGGGCGGCTCGGCGGCGCGCACCACCATACTGGCCGCCGCGGACACTCACCCTGCGACTGTGCAAAGCATCATGCCGTCGACCGTACGGGCATGGTCAGTTCGAGGGCTTGACGCCCCCCGCGGCGGCCCGCCCCGGAAGGGCGGAACCGGCTGTCGGCAGGGGGCTCCGCGGACCCCTCATCCGTCAAGTCGGATGGCGGGGCCACCCGGTTGCACTCCGCGCGCCATGGTGGCACAGATCACAGCGATGGCCATGCCGCCGAGGATGAAGACCAGCGGCCCGATGCCGGCGGAGAAGACTCCGTCGCCCTCCGGCCGTCCCGTGGTCAGCAGCATGATCGCGACCAGCCAGCCCGCGGCGGACACGAGCACCCCGAGCTGGTTGCCCAGCAGCCGCCCGGAGCCGTGGAAGAGGCCGGCGGCCCCCAGCAGGGCCAGCAGCAGACCACCGGGGAACCAGGCTGCCTGGATCAGCGATCCCGCCGCGCCGACGACCAGTCCGAGGAGGACGAGAACCGCGTAGACGGCGATCCTGGCGGGCTTCGCGGGGCGGGTCAGCCATGCTCCGGGCTCCCGCGGTTCCTTCGTACGCTCGTTCACTCGGTCACTCCCGCGAACAGATCGCGCTCGCGCTCGCCCTCGGGCGCACCCGGCTCGCCGTGCACCAGCTGGTAGTACTCGGTGCTGAAGATCGGCTGGACCAGATGGTTGGAGAGGGCGAAGCGGGTTCCGTTCACGGCGACTTGGGTGGCGTGGGCGCGCATCGCCGCAGCCTTGCGTTCCGCGTAGGCCGACCCGTCGATCTCCGTGGTGATCCGCGCGTCGTCCACCACGCCGGGGACGTCGTTCACGGAGGCGATCCCGCCGGGGAAGGCGGTCGGCGGTTCGGCGCGCAGCCGGCCGAAGCCCTCTTCGACCACCGTGCGCGGCACCCGATTCCAGTAGATCTTCGCGATGGCATGCGGTTCGCCGAGGTCTCGGCGGTACGCGGGCTCGGCGGCCAGTTCGGCGGCGCGCATGGCCACCCGGTGGGCCTGGATGTGGTCGGGGTGTCCGTATCCCCCGTCGGGGTCATAGGTCACCAGCACCTGAGGACGCACCGAACGGATGACTTCCACGAGATGTCCGGCGGCGTCGTCGACCGGGGTCTGCCAGAAGGCGCCCGTCCGGCGGTTCTCGGCGACGCCCATCATCCCGGAGTCGCGAAAGCGCCCGGGGCCGCCGAGGAAGCGGTGGTCGGTGACGCCCAGCTCCTTCATCGCCGCGGCCAGTTCGCCGACTCGATGGGGGCCCAGCCGGTTCTCGCGGTCCGGTGCGAGATGGGCGAGATCCGGCGGGATGACCTCGCCCTCTTCTCCGAGGGTGCAGGTCACCAGGGTGACCTGGGCGCCGGCGGCGGCGTAGCGAGCCATCGTCGCGCCGTTGTTGATCGACTCGTCGTCCGGGTGCGCGTGCACGAGGAGGAGCCGATGGGCGGGAACGTCCTTCATGGGGACAGCCTACGAGGCAAGGGGGCACCGCCGCGCTGGAACGAGCGACCCGTGATCACACGGGCCGTGAAGTCCCGGTCCCCGGGCGTCCGCCGGAACGCCCGGGCACCCGTCGTCGTCGGGGTGCGGGGTGCGGGGTCAGAACTTGAAGTCGCCGATCATCCCCGCCACGTTCGACGTGAGATCGGTGATGGTCGGGGCGATGGACGAGCTTGCGAGATAGAAGCCGAGCAACACGCAGACCGCGGCATGCCCTCCCTTGAGCCCGGACTTCCGGATCAGCAGGAAGACGATGATCGCCAGCAGCAGCACCGCCGAAATGGAGAGTGCCACGGCGGTTCACCTCCACAGATATTCGGTCGGGACGGGCAGCTTGCATGTGCCAGATGGTTCCTACCCACCTCGCGCTACGGATCATAACTATCCGTACGAACGCATTGATCGGTGCACGGCAGCACACGGGGGCGCACGAGCGCTGGGGGGTGGCTTCAAAGCAGCGTCGTCCGCCCGGATGGGGGTCCCCCCGGGCGAAGCCCAGGGGGAGGGCCCGGCGGTGTGACCCGCCCGCTCCCGGCTCACCAGCCGGGCGGGCGGGACGCGGGCGGCGGCGGGCCGGGGACGGGCGGTGCGGGACGCGGCTCGGGGGCCGGGGCCCGGCCCAGCGTCAGCAGCAGCAGGACGGCCGCGCCCGCCAGCGCCTCGAACGCCCAGGATCCCATCAAGAGCCGCTCCCCCGGCGGCAGTTCGGCGAACCGGGGCAGCAGCCCCGTGCGGAGGGCCGTGTCGGCTCCCCGTACCCCCGCGCCCAGCACGAACACCGCCGCGATCAGCGCCGGCGGGCGCAGCACGGCGAGTGCGGAGACCGCCGAGAGCAGCACGGTGACGGCGGTCAGCCAGCCGGACGGGGCGGCGAGCAGCGGCAGCAGCGGTTCGCCGCCGGTGAAGCGGTCGGGGTAGGCGGCGGGCCGCAGCACCGCGCTGCGGATCTCCCAGCCGGCCAGCACCCCGGCCGAGGCCCCGAGCAGCACCGAGGCGGCGACGGGCATCCGCCGGCCGGGCCCGGCCGGCCGGGTCCGGCCGGCCGTCGCGGCGGTGAGCAGCAGGCCCACGCCGAGGGCCAGCGCGGCGAGGCTTGTGCAGAGGCCCTGGGTGCGCAGTTCGTCGGTGACGCGCAGCCCCGCCCAGGAGGAGCTGAGCACCCAGAGTCCCGGGAGCCAGAGCGCGAGGGTGATCGCTCCGACGGCCGCGGGCGCGGCGGCGGTCAGTCCGGGGCGCAGGGCCGCGGCGAGGAGGGCGCCGTACACGGTGAGGAGCAGCAGCTGTTCGAAGCCGGTGGTCTGGGCCGGGGTGGGGATCGGCGCGGGGGCGGCGGAGCTCCACAGCCGCCACAGTTCCAGCGGGGTGAGCGGGGTGGCGAGATCGCGGGCGATCCAGCCGGCCACGATCAGCGTGAGCACGGCGGACAGGACGACCACCGTGATCCGAGCGCCCCGCGTCAGTGTCACGCTGCGATCGTGCATCCACCCGTACGGCTGAACAAGGGGCACTTCCGCCAGTACGGGCGCGCTCCGGCGTACGCCCGGTGTGTGCGGAGGCCGGGGGCCGGGGGCCGGGCGACCGGTGTGCGGGGGCCGGGCGACCGGTGTGCGGGGGCCGGGCGACCGGCCGGGGTCACGTCGATGAGCCCCCGGCCGGTCTACGGCACCCGCACGGCCGTACGCCCCGCAGCCTGTCGCGTCCGTATATCGGAATCGCGACGGACACATTGCCCGGAGGTAACAGAGGGCGGGCAGAGGGCGGGCTCACCCGGATGGCGGGACCACATGCCTCTCCTCGGCGAAGTGGCAGGCGGAGGGGTGTTTCGCAGGGCCCTCCCAGATCCGGAACTCCGCCGGCACCTCCAGCAGCGGCACCTCCAGCGCACACCGCTCCTGGGCCTTCCAGCAACGGGTGCGGAAGCGGCAGCCGGAGGGGATGTGGGCGGGCGACGGCACATCGCCGCCCAGCAGAATCCGTTCGCGGTGCTCGCGCGCGGCGGGGTCCGGCACCGGGACGGCCGAGAGCAGCGCCTGGGTATAGGGGTGGGTGGGGTGGTCGTAGATCTCCTCGTCCCGGCCCAGCTCCACCACCCGGCCCAGATACATCACGCCGACCCGGTCGGAGATATGCCGCACGATCGACAGATCGTGGGAGATGAAGACGAGGCTGAGGCCGAGTTCGCGCTGGAGCGAGGCGAGCAGATTGACGACCTGGGCCTGGACGGAGACATCGAGGGCGGAGACGGGTTCGTCGGCGACGATGATCTCCGGCCGGAGCGCCAGTCCGCGCGCGATGCCGATGCGCTGGCGCTGGCCGCCGCTGAACTGGTGCGGATAGCGGTTGATGTAGTCGGGGTCGAGGCCGACCACTTCGAGCAGCTCCCGCACCCGGCGCCGCCGGTCTCCCTTGGGGGCGGCGTCGGGATGGATCGCGAACGGCTCGCCGACGATGTCGCCCACGGTCATCCGGGGGTTGAGCGAGGTGTACGGGTCCTGGAAGACCATCTGGATGTTCCGGCGTACGCGTTTGAGGGCGCGGCCGGAGAGCCGGGTGATGTCCTCGCCCTTGTAGCGGATCACTCCGGCGGTGGGCTGTTCCAGATGGACCATCATCTTGGCGAGGGTGGACTTTCCGCACCCCGACTCCCCCACGATGCCGAGCGTCTCGCCGGTGTGGAGGGCGAGGTCGACGCCGTCGACGGCTCTGACCGCGCCGATCTGCCTCCGGAAGACGATGCCCCGGGTGAGGGGGTAGTGCTTGTGCAGTTCGCGTACTTCGAGGATCGGCTCGCTCATCGGCGCTCCCCGTGCTCCCCGTGCTCCCCGTGCTCCCCGTGCTCCCCGTGCGTCCTGTGCGTCCCGTGCGTCCCGTGCTCCTGCTCTCCGCTGTGTTCCCGGTCCCCGGCCCGCCGTCCGTCGTTCGCCCGCGCAGAAGGTCCCGGCGGCTCTGAAGGTCCCGGCCCCGGCGGCTCCCCGAGGGTCTCGCGCCAGAAGTGGCAGGCACTCCGGCGCTCCGGCGACACCTCGTACAGCGGCGGTTCGTCCGTGCGGCACACGTCCTGGGCGAGCGGGCAGCGCGGATGGAAGGCGCAGCCGGGCGGGACGGCCGTGGGATTGGGCGGCAGGCCCTTGATCGCGTACAGCTCCCGCCCCTTGCGGTCCAGGCGCGGGATCGACTCCAGCAGTCCGCGGGTGTAGGGGTGGGCGGGGGCCCGGTAGATGTCGTGGACGGGGGCCGTCTCGACGATCCGGCCCGCGTACATCACCGCGATCCGGTCGGCGACGTCGGCGACCACGCCCAGATCGTGGGTGATCAGGATCAGTCCCATGTCCAGCTCGCTCCGGAGCTCGGCGAGCAGCTCCATCACCTGCGCCTGGACGGTGACGTCCAGGGCGGTGGTGGGCTCATCGGCGATGATCAGGGCCGGTTCCAGCGCCAGCGCCATGGCGATCATGACGCGCTGGCGCATACCGCCGGAGAACTGGTGGGGGTACTGCCGTACGCGTTCCTTCGCGGCGGGGATGCCGACCCTCTCCATCAGCTCGATCGCGCGGTCGCGGGCGTCCTTCCGCGACAGGCCCCGGTGGACGGTGAACATCTCGCCGAGCTGGTCGCCCACGCTGAGCACCGGGTTGAGGGCGGAGAGCGCGTCCTGGAAGATCATGGCCATCTCGGACCCGCGGATCTTTCTGCGCTCCTTCTCGGTGAGGGTGAGCAGATTCCGGCCCCGGAAGAAGATCTCCCCGCCGGTGATCTTTCCGGGGGGTGTGTCGAGAATGCCCATGACGGCCTGGGCGGTGACGGATTTCCCGGAGCCGGACTCGCCGAGCACGGCGAGGGTGCTGCCCTGCTCGACGGAGTAGTCGACGCCGTTGACGGCGCGGGCGACCCCGTCCCGGGTGCGGAATTCCACTTCGAGGTTGCGCACCTCCAGCAGGGCGTGGTGTCCGCGGGCTTCGGCGGCGGTCGTCATGGCGGGCTCCTCAGCGCAGTTTGGGGTCGAGGGCGTCGCGCACGGAGTCGCCGAGCATGATGAACGCGAGCACGGTGACCGCCAGCGCCCCGGCCGGCCAGAGCAGCATGTGCGGGGCGTTGCGGATGTAGGGCGAGGCGGACGAGATGTCGATGCCCCAGGAGACGGTGGGCGGCTTCAGCCCGACGCCGAGGTAGGAGAGGGTCGCCTCCAGGGAGATATAGGTGCCGAGCGCGATGGTCGCGACGACGATGACCGGGGCGACGGCGTTGGGCGCGATATGGCGCAGCAGCAGCCGGGTGTGGGACGCGCCGAGCGCGCGGGCCGCCTGGACGTAGTCGTTCTGTTTGGCGGTGATGACCGAGCCGCGGGCGATACGGGAGAGCTGGGGCCAGCCCAGCAGCACCATGAATCCGATGACGGGCCAGACGGTGTCACTGGTGACGACGGAGAGCAGGACCAGTCCGCCGAGGACGACGGGGATTCCGAAGAACACATCGGTGAGCCGGGAGAGGGTCGCGTCCCAGCCGCCGCCGAAGAATCCCGCGAGCGAGCCGAGCACGGAGCCGAGGAGGGCGACGCCGAGGGTGGCGCAGACGCCGACGGTGACGGAGGTCCTGGCTCCGTAGACGGTACGGGTGTAGACGTCGCAGCCCTGGCCGTTGAAGCCGAAGGGGTGGCCGGGCTGGGAGCCCTCCTGGGCCTTGGCGAGATCGCACTGGAGGGGGTTGCCGGAGGCGATCAGGGACGGCCAGATCGAGATGATCACCAGAAAGAGGATGACCAGCGCGGAGACGATGAAGACGGGGTCGCGGCGGAGATCGTGCCAGGCGTCGGACCAGAGGCTGCGGGGCTTGCCCGAGGGGCCGGTGCCGAGGGGGGAGCCCGGTGGCGGCCGTTCCAGGGTCTCGGCCTCGCTCAGCGCCAGATCGGTCGCGCCGCCCGCGCCGGTGGGGGCGATGGCGCCCCGGTCGTCGTACTGCGGCTCAGGCATAGCGGATCCTCGGGTCGAGAACGGCGTACAGCAGGTCCACGAGCAGATTCGCCACCAGGAAGACCAGCACCAGCACGGTGACGAAGCCGACGACGGTCTGGGTGCTCTGGCGGACGATGCCCTGGTAGAGCTGGTAGCCCACGCCATGGATGTTGAAGATGCGCTCGGTGACGATGGCGCCGCCCATCAGCGCGCCGATGTCGGTGCCGATGAAGGTGACGACCGGGATGAGGGAGTTGCGCAGCAGATGGCGGGTGATCACCCGGTGGCAGGGCAGCCCCTTGGCCTTGGCGGTGCGGACATAGTCGGACCGGGCGTTCTCGGCGATCGAGGTCCGGGTGAGCCGGGTGACATAGGCCAGGGAGACGGAGGCCAGCACCAGCCCGGGGACGATCAGCTCGTCGAGGGGCGCCTCCGGTGACACGGCGGGTTTGATGACGCCCCATTCGACGCCGAGCAGCAGTTGCAGCAGCAGCCCGGTGACGAAGGTGGGGACGGAGATGACGATCAGGGTCAGCAGCAGTACGGAGGTGTCGACGGGCCGGCCTCGGCGCAGCCCGGTGATCACTCCGAAAGTGATGCCGATGACGATCTCGAAGAAGATCGCGACCAGGGTGAGCCGGATGGTGACCGGGAAGGCACTGGCCATCAGCTCGGTGACCGGCTGTCCGTTGAAGGCGGTGCCGAAGTCCCCGGTGAAGACATTGCCCATATAGGTGAGGTATTGCTGCCAGACCGGTTTGTCGAGGCCGAACTCCTGGCGCAGCCGGGCCGCGGTGGCGGGGTCGCACTGGCGCTGGCCGCAGAGGCCCTGGATGGGGTCGCCCATCACATTGACCATGAGGAAGATCAGCAGGGTGGCGCCGAAGAAGACGGGGATCATCTGTAGCAGACGCCGGATCACATAACGTCCCATGGCGGGCTCCCGGGGTGGGGGGCGGGGGTGCGGCCCGGCGCGGAGGGCGTGCCGGGGCGGCGGTCCGCCGTCAGCTGACCTTGATCTCGTTGTAGACCGGGAGGCTGAACGGGTTCAGCGCGACATCGGAGATCCGCGGGGAGTAGCCCGCGCTGCCGTTCTGGTACCAGAGCGGGATGGCCGCCATCTGGTCCCGTACGACCCTCTCGGCCTGCTGGAAGGTGTCCACGGCCTTGGCGGGGTCGCTCTCGGCGTTGGCCTGGTCCACCAGCTTGTCGAACTCCTGGTTGCTCCACTTGCCGTCGTTGGACGAGGCGTTGGTGTAGTAGAGCGGCTGGAGGAAGTTCTGGATCAGCGGGTAGTCCATCTGCCAGCCGGCCCGGAAGGGGCCGGACATCTTGGACTGGGTGATCTGGCTGCGGAAGTCGGCGAAGGTGCCGATGGAGTTGCCGGCGCAGGCCCGGTCGTCGCCGAGCGCGTTGTTGATGCTGTTGCAGACGGCGTCGACCCAGTCCTTGTGGGAGCCGGTGTCCGAGTTGTACGTGATCTTCAGTCCGCCGCCGGGGAGGCCGCCGCCCTCCGCGATCAGCTTCTTCGCCTCGGCGGGGTCGTAGTCGCAGGCGTCGCCGCAGAGGGTGTCGTCGAAGCCGCCCTCGGCGCCGAGCACGGGCGAGGTCCAGTCCTTCGCGGGGGTGCGGGTCCGCTGGAAGATGGTGTCGGTGATCTGCTCGCGGTTGATCGCGCGGGAGATTCCGGTGCGGAGCCTGGCGCCGCCGGGGGTGTTCCACGCCGTGTCGTAGTACGGGAAGGCGAGGGTCTGGATGATTCCGGCGGGGGTGTTGATGTACCGGTCGCCGAGGTCCGCCCGTACGTTTCTGAGCTGCGCCGCGGGCACATCGTCGACGAGGTCGAGATTGCCCGCGGTCAGATCGGTGTAGGCGCTGTTGTTGTCGGTGTAGACCCTGAGGTCGACGCCCCCGTTCCGCGCCTTGTCGGGGCCGGGGTAGCCGGACCAGGCGCGCAGCGACATCTGGGAGCCCCGGGCGTAGGAGTCGACGAGATAAGGGCCGTTGCCGATGGGCTTGGCGAGCCAGCCGGAGTGGTCGTCGAAGAAGGCCCGGGGCAGGGGCGCGAAGGCGGCGTAGCCGAGGGTCTCGGGCCAGGTGGAGAACTTCTGGGTGAGTCTGACGGTGAAGGTGCGGGCTCCGGTGACCTTGAGGCCGGACATGGTGGTGGCCTTGGGCTCGCCGGTGTCGGGGTGGACGTCGGCGTAGCCCTCGATATAGCCGAAGAAGTAGGCGTTGCGCTGGTTGTTGCGGAGGGCGGCGCCGTAGTTCCAGGCGTCGACGAAGGAGGCGGCGGTGACCGGCTCTCCGTTGCTGAAGGTCCAGCCGTCTTTGACGGTGACGGCGAAGTCGACCGAGTCGGAGGTCTCGATCTTCTCGGCGAGCATGTCCTTGGCTTCGGCGGTCTTCGGGTCGTAGCGCTTGAGACCGCGGAAGATCATGTCGAGGACCTTGCCGCCCTGGACCTCATTGGTGTTCGCGGGCTCCAGCGGGTTCGCCGGGTCCCCCCAGGAGGCGCTGACCACTCCGCTCGCACCGCTGCCGCCGCTGCTGCCGCCCCCTCCGCAGGCCGCCGCCGTGAGGGCGACGGCCACCGCGCAGACGGTCCACCCCGCGCGCATGGCTCCACGCATGGATTGCCTCCCGGTCCTCTGCGTCTTCCAGGACGCCGCCTGGACGTTCCAGAACGCCGTCTGGACGCTGCCTAGGACCGAATATCACCTCAAAGTACGGCAATCTGCCCGATATATGCGACTAAATGGACCAGCCCGGAGAGGCCCGTCGGTTCAGGAGGACCGGGAGGGGACGGCGACCGGGAGGGCGACCTCCCAGGTGTCCACGGCGAAGTGGACGGCCATGCCGTGCGCCTCGTACAGCCGCAGGGCTCCCGTCTCATTGCCGGTGTCGACGCCGAGGCCGATGGCGTCCCGGCCCAGCTCCGCGTAGACGCCGAAGGCATGGCGCAGCAGATGGCCCGCGATCCCCCGGCCCCGGTACCGCTCGCGCACCCCGATGTTGTTGATCCAGCCGTGGACCTCCCGGTCGTTCCGGCTGACCAGAACGGCCGCGTCACCGGCTCCGGCGAGGGCGGCGATCCACACCAGGGACCAGTCGAAGTCCGGGCCCAGATCGTCCAGCCACTGCTGGTAGGTGCGCGGCTGATGGTCGAAGTGCCCGGCGAAGCTCTCCTGGACCAGCGTATGAGCGAGTCTCCGGTCGGCCTCGTCCCGGCAGTCGCGCAGGGTGACGCCGTCGGGCGGGGCGGGCAGCGGGTCGGCGGCGGGGCTGAGCGGGCGGGTCAGGACGTGATAGCGGCGTACGGTCGTCCAGCCGCGGCCGGTGAGCAGCGCGGTGTCCAGCGTGGGGCGGGTGTTGAGATGCAGATGGACCACGGCCCGGTCGGCGCCGTTGGCCGCGGCCCGCCGCACCGCCTGCTCCTCCATCAGCCCGGTCAGCCGCTCGGCCGCCTCCTGCTGCCCGGGGAGGACGTACTGGTCCATGTCGATGCGCTCGGCGCCGGAGTCGTCCCACATCAGGCCGTAGCCGACCAGTTCCCCGTCCCGGAAGGCGAGCCAGGAGTTGTCCGGGAGCCTGGCGTCGGGGTGGGAGAGATCGGCTTCCACCGTGTGCAGATCGGTCTCCGCCCGGCCTATCTCGATCATGTCCACGGCGTTGAGCAGTCGGCAGACGTCGTCGGCGTCGGCGGGGGTGGCGGCCCTGATGGCGAGGTCGGTCATCGCCTCACTGTCGGGGGCGGGGCGGGGGCGGCGCAACGCCTTTTCCCGGCGGCGGGCGGCGCCAGAGACAGCGGACGCCCCCGGTGACCGCGACCCACGCCCCACGACCGGCGACCGGCATGGCGAAGGCCCCGGGACGCCAGCTGGCGTCCCGGGGCCCGTCGCGGATATCCGGGTCAGTCCTTCGCGGGCCGCTCGGCCTCCAGCGCCGCGAGCGCCGGGTCCAGCACGACGTCCTCGGCGCGCGCCGCGATCGTCGGCTCCTCGGGGAAGTGGCAGGCCGTCAGGTGGCCCTCACGGTTCCCGGAGATCTGCACCAGCGGCGGCACGTCCGTCGCGCACTTGTCCTGCGCCTTCCAGCAGCGGGTGCGGAAGGGGCAGCCGGACGGCGGCATGATCGGCGAGGGCACATCGCCGGAGAGGCGGATGCGCTCCTTCTTCGCCGAGTCCACATCCGCCTCGGGCACGGCCGAGAGCAGCGCGTGCGTGTACGGGTGGCGGGGCCGGGTGTAGAGGGAGTCGCGGTCGGCGACCTCCATCACCTTGCCCAGGTACATCACGGCCACGCGCTGCGAGAAGTGCCGGACCACCGCCAGGTCGTGGGCGATGAAGAGGAAGGCGATGCCCAGCTCGTCCTGCACCTTCTGGAGCAGATTGACGACCTGCGCCTGGATGGACACGTCCAGCGCGGAGACCGGCTCGTCGGCGACGATCAGCTTGGGTTCGAGCGCGAGGGCCCGGGCCACGCCGATGCGCTGGCGCTGACCGCCGGAGAACTCGTGCGGGAAGCGGTTGTAGTGCTCCGGGTTGAGACCGACGGTCTCCAGCAGCTCCCGTACCCGCTTCTCCCGCCCACCGGGCGGGTTGATGCCGTTGACCTCCATCGGGCTCTTGATGATGGTGCCGACGGTTTGCCGCGGGTTCAGCGACGAGAAGGGGTCCTGGAAGATCATCTGGATCTCGGACCGGATCGGCGCCAGCTGCTTGCGGCTGGCGTGGGTGATGTCCTGGCCCGCGTAGGTGATCTTTCCGCCGGTCGGCTCCAGGAGCCGGGTGACCAGCCGGCCGGTGGTGGACTTGCCACAGCCGGACTCGCCGACCAGGCCGAGGGCCTCGCCGGGGTACACCGTCAGATCGACTCCGTCGACCGCCTTCACGGCGCCGACCTGTCGCTTGAAGGGGAAGCCGCCGTAGATCGGGAAATGCTTCTGAAGGCCCTCGACGGTGAGCAGCGGCTCACCGCCGTTGCCGGGGCCGCTGGAATCCTGCTGCTTAGGCAGAGTGACGTTCTCGCTCATGTCTCTGCGTCTCCCTAACCCAGCCGGGGCTTGATCTGATCGATGAAGATGGACTGCTTCTGGTCCGGCGTGAGGTGACAGGCGGCAGCCCGTCCCGCGGCAAGCAGCGGCTTCTCACCCGAGCAGAGGCCGGCGTCCACCTGGTCCTTAAAGGTACAGCGCGGGTGGAAGGCGCAACCCGAAGGCGGGTTGAGCAGGCTCGGCGGAGAGCCGGGGATCGGCACCAGCGGCTCGTCGAGGTCGCCCCCGAGGCGCGGCATCGAGCTGAGCAGTCCCCAGGTGTAGGGGTGCTTGGGGGTCTGGAGCACCTCGCGGACGCTGCCGCGCTCCACCGCCCGGCCCGCGTACATCACCAGCAGGTCGTCGGCCATATTGGCGATGACGCCCAGGTCATGGGTGATGAAGATGATCGCCGATCCGAACTCCTGCTGGAGGTCCTTCAGCAGATCGAGGATCTGGGCCTGCACGGTCACATCGAGCGCGGTGGTCGGCTCGTCGGCGATCAGCAGATCGGGGTCGCAGATCAGCGCCATGGCGATCATCGCGCGCTGGCGCATACCGCCGGAGAACTGGTGCGGGTAGTCGTTGAAGCGGGTCGCGGGCTGCGGGATGCCGACCTTGTCGAGCATCTCGATGGCGCGGGCCTTCGCCTCCTTCTTGGAGGCGCCGGTGTGCTTCATATACGGCTCGGCGATCTGGCGGCCCACGGTGTAGTACGGCGAGAGCGCCGTCAGCGGGTCCTGGAAGATCATCGCGACCTTGTTGCCGCGGAGCTTCTCCAGTTCCCTCTCGGGGGCCGAGACCAGTTCCTGGCCGTCCAGGACGATCTCGCCCTCGACCGAGGCGGTCTGGGGGTTGTGCAGTCCGAGGATGGTCAGGTTGGTGACGGACTTGCCGGAGCCCGACTCGCCCACGATGCCGAGCGTCTTACCGCGCTCGACGTCGAAGGAGAGGCCGTCGACCGCGTTGACGACGCCGTCCTCGGTGGAGAACCGCACCCGCAGGTCGCGAACCGAGAGGAAGGCCTCCGGCCCGGTCGGGGCCGGTGTGTCTTCGGTCTTGGTCTGAGTGGTCACGGTCGTTCTCCTAGGCGAGGCGCACGCGCGGGTCGATGTAGGCGTAGGCGAGGTCCACGATGATGTTCAGAATCAGGATGAAGAAGGCTCCGAACAACATCACGCCCATCGTCAGCGGCAGGTCCTTGGTGAGCGAGGAGTCCACCGCGAGACGGCCGATGCCCGGGAGATCGAAGGTGAACTCGGTGACCACGGCGCCGGCGAGCAGACCGCTGAGGTCCATGCCGAGGATGGTGACGATGGGGGTGAGGGAACCGCGCCAGGCATAACGGAAGAATACGTAACTCTTCTTCATGCCCTTGGCCCGGGCGGTGCGGACGTGCTCCTCCTGGAGCTGCTCGATCATGGTCGAGCGGGCCATACGCGTGTACTGGGCGGTGAAGATCGTCGCCATGACGGCCCAGGGAATCAGCAGCCCCACGACCCAGGCCGCCGGGTCCTCGGTGATCGGGTAGTACTTGGGGTTCTCCATCCAGCCGGTGCTGTAGACGAAGATGCCGAGGACGATGGGTCCGAGGAAGTAGATCTGGAACGAGCTCAGCACCATCGAAGCGCCGCTGACGGCCTTGTCGATGACGGTTCCGCGCTTCCAGGCCGCGAGCAGACCCGAGCCCAGGCCCAGGATCAGGAAGATGACCAGACCGCCGACGGTCAGCGAGAGGGTGAGCGGGAAACGGTCGATGATCGAGTCCCAGACAAACTCACGGGTGTCGAAGGACTGGCCCAGACACGGCGCGGCGCAGTGCCCGGTGGCGAAGTCCCGGCCGGTCAGGATGCCGCCCATGAACTCCCAGAACTGGGCGGTGATGGGCTTGTCGAGGCCGAGGTTCTCGCGGATCACCGCAATGTTCTCCGGCGTGCAGTTCTTGCCGCAGGCGAGTTCGGCGAAGTCCTGGGGGATTGTGTAGAACAGGAAGAACGTGAACGCGCCGATCAGAAACATGATCACTACGGCGCCGGTCAACCTGCGGATGAGGAACTGAAGCATCGCGGGAGGCTGCTCTCTTCGAAGGCGGCGGGGGTTGTGAGACAGGGGCCCGTGGGGGCGCGCTCCGCCTGGCGCGCGCCCCCACGGGTCAGCCGTGGACCTGTGCCTTGTGGGCCGGTCTTACGGGGTCTTCAGGAACAGGTCGTTGATGTCGATGTAGCTCGACTCGACGCTGTACCGGACGCCGCCCACGTTCGAGCCGGACAGCTGGATCTGCTTGGCGTAGTAGACCGGGGTCGCCGGGTTGACCTCCTCCACCAGACGGTGGTGGGCCTCTTCCCACTTCGTGGCCGCGGCCTCGGGCGTCAGCTTCGACGCCTCGTCCATGGTGTCGTTGACCTGCTTGTCGTCGACGTGCGAGTAGTTCTGCGCGCCATCGGCGATCTGGTCACCGTCGTAGACCGGGGGGAGCACCGTGGACGGGGACGGCCAGTCCTGGCCCCACGCGGTCATGTACAGGTCGTACGGGTTGTCCAGCTTGCCGACCTGCTGGTAGAAGGCCGAGCGCTCGATCTCCTTGGACTGGAGGTCGAAGCCGAGTTCGGTCAGCGTGTCCTTGATCACCACGGCCTGCTTCTGGCTGCGCGGCGCGCTGGCGTAGGCGTAGGTGAGCTTGGTGCCCTTCTTGAAGCCCGCCTCCTTCAGCAGCTCCTTGGCCTTGGCCATGTCGCCCTGCGGGTTCTTCACCTTGCCCATCGGGTCGTACTTCGGGTCGTAGCCCGGCAGGGTCGGGGAGAGCAGACCGCCGGCGAGCTCGCCGCCGTACTTGCCGCCGTCCTGGGCGATCATGCGCTGACCCGGGATCGCGTAGCCGATGGCGTCGCGGATCCGCTTGTCCTTCATCCTGTCCATGTTGTAGGTCATCTGCCAGACGTAGGGCTGGTAGCCCTTGACGCTGCGCTTGTTGACCTCGGGCTTGCTGATGATTTCCTTGATCTGGGTCGGGTCAGCAGCGTCCGTGAACTGGATGGCGTTCTTGGACTCACCCTGGTCGGCGATCAGACGCTTGGTCTGGCTCGCCTGGTCGATCGTCAGCTGGAAGTCGTAGCCGTCGACGTACTGGTGACGCACGGAGTCCGTGTTGGCGTCCCAGTTCTCGTTCTTGACCAGCTTGATGGACTTGCCCGGCTTGTAGTCCTCGATCTTGTAGGGACCGAGCGAGACCGGGGCCTTGTCGTACTTCTCCTTCGTGTCCGCCTTCTTGGGCACGATGGAGTAGCCGGCCATGGCAAGGGCCTGCGGCAGGTCGGGCTGCGGCTCCTTGAACTTGAAGACGACCGTGCTCTTGTCCGGGGTCTCCAGGACGCTGTCCGGCAGGCTCTTGCCCTTGTAGGGGCCGTCCGGCAGCGCCTTGCGGTAGTCGTCGCCGGAGAGCCAGCGCTGGACGTACATCGGGCCGTCGAAGATCACCTTCGAGTACATGCGCTCGATGGTGTGCCGGACGTCGGCCGACGTGATCTCGTTGCCGTTCTCGTCCTTGATGCCGTCCTTGAGCTTGTACGTCCAGACCTTGTTGCCCTCGGAGGCCTGGCCGGCGTCGGTGGCGATGTCGCCGACGACGGTCAGGTTGCCCTTGTCGTCCTCCTGGAAGTTGGTCAGACCGCGGTGGATCAGGTTGGCGAACTGACCCGCGTCACTGACGTAGATCTGCCCCGGGTCCATGTGCGTGAGGTCGGACTGCATGAACACATTGATGGTTCCGCCGTCCTTGGCGCCCTGAACCTGTGCCGCGGGGCCCTTCGAAGCGGCGGCGTCGCCGTAGACGACCGGCTTGGACTGAGCCGCCGCGTCCTTCTTCGTCTTGGACTCGTTCTTGGTCTCGCCGTCGTTGCTGGAGCAACCGGTGAGCGCCAGGGAGCCGGCCGCGGCAGCGACGACTATGGCCCGCACCGTGCGTGAGCGAAGGGGCTTCATGATGCTCGTGCACCTACCTGTCAGTTGATATCCATCAAGAGCTGCCTGACCGTCCGGTTGCCCGGCGCGAGGGCGGCAGCCACCCCCGCCCATGGACGTCACCGTCCGGTCTTGGGGTCGAACGCGTCCCGGACGGAGTCGCCGAGAAGGTTGAAGGCGAGCACGAACACCACCATGGCGACGCCCGGGAAGAACATGAACGCCGGGTTCTGCTCGTAGATGTCACTGCCGATCGCGAACATCCGGCCCCAGTCCGGGGTCGGCTCCACGAAGCCGACGCCGACATAGGAGAGGAAGGCGATGGTCAGGATCGAGCCGGGCAGCATATAGGTGCCCTGCACCAGGATCGGCGTGACGATGTTCGGCAGGATCTCCTTGCGGACGATCCGCCAGCGCGAGGCGCCCGACACCTTGGCCGCCTCCACGAACTCCCGCTCGCGCAGGGAGAGCACGGAGCTGCGCACCAGACGGGCCATGCCCATCCAGCCGAGGAACCACATCACCAGGATGATCGCGACGGCGCGCAGGTAGGTGGGGGTCTCATCCCGGGGGGAGACGAAGAGCGCGGTCACGACGGGCATGAAGGCGATGAAGAACAGCTGGCTCGGGAAGGCGAGGAAGAAGTCGGTGATCCGGCCGAGCCAGTAGTCGGCCCTGCCGCCGAAGTAGCCGCCGACCATGCCGATGAGCACACCCGTGATCACCATCAGCGTGGTGATGACCAGCGCCATGTAGAGCGAGGTGCGCATGCCGTAGAGCAGCATGGTGAACACATCGCGGCCCAGGTTCGGCTCGACGCCGAACCAGAACTCGCCGGAGACGCCGCCGAAGGTGCCGACCGGCATGGCGAAGTCGTCGAGGATGTACTCGTGGCCCGGCTCGCTCGGGTAGAGCGTGTACGGGTCCTTGCCGTACAGCTTCGAGATCACCGGAGCCAGCGCGGAGACCGCGAAGTAGAAGATCACGATGCCGGCGGAGATCATGCCGACGCGGTCGCGCTTGAAGCGCGCCCACATCAGCTGGCCGGGCGAGCGGCCGGTGTGCGATGTGCCTTCCGCGGCGTCGTTCTTGGTCGCGGTCTCTTTGTCCAAGGCGACAGAGGCGTCGGTGGCCTCGGTCTCGATTGGACTGGTCATGATGTGTCCATTCACGGGTGTCGGGTGACCCGCGTTCCTGCGCACGGCAGTGGTGACGGCCGAGTGGATGCACTCGTGCCGCCGATGCCGCCGTATGACGATCCCCCTGTCGGCCACGGGACCCGGGAACGGGTGTGGCCGTACTGCCGTTCCGCCAGCGGGTCAGTCACCCACGGGCAAAATGGCTGGAAAGCGCGTCAATAGGGATTGATCCCACCCTCAGGAGCGCGAGCCGAGCGGTTGACCGGGGCTCAGGATCGGCGGCCGACGTCGGCGGCCCGGCCGGATGGAATGCGCTGGAAACCGGCCGTACAAGCCATCTGCGACGACCCGACCCCACTGGCGCTCGTGGCACCGCGCATGGGTTCCTCCTCATGAGTCCACGTGTTCACTGCAAGGCTGGGCACAAGACACCCACCGACACCCCTGACGGCGAAGAGCTGTACCCCGTGTGCTCGTGAGTCGGCGCTCCCCACAGCGCATGACCCGTTGACCCGAGCTCAGTGAAGCCAACTATTGGGTAAGTTCGGGCTGTAAACCACACTTAAAGCATCTCGTTTTGGCAACATCAGTACGGCCCTCATGACCAAAATTCGGACAAAGGGATCGCAGACAGACACCCCCGAAACGGACTGTTAATACAGGTTTCCGGTGAGCTACGCCCGATAGTCGGACAGAGAGGGTAGGAAAACCGGTTGACGGACGGCCGGGGGGCCGTGGTCCAATCCATCAGTTTCCCACCCGGCGGGGGTACGCAAACGGCCCGGGCGGCCCCTGTCTCAGGGGCCGCCCGGGCCGTTTTCAGCCAAAGGCGGGTGGCGGAGGTTTCCCGGTCCGCCGGAGCGCGCCGGGGGCGCGCGTGGCGCTATGTCAGCCGTGCTTGGCGCGGGAGGCGGCGCGGGCGCGCTCGCGCCCGTCCAGGTTCACCTTGCGGATGCGGACCGCCTCGGGGGTCACCTCGACGCACTCGTCGTCGCGGCAGAACTCCAGCGACTGCTCCAGGGAGAGCTTCCGCGGCGGGACGATCGCCTCGAAGGAGTCGGCCGAGGAGGAGCGCATGTTGGTGAGCTTCTTCTCCTTGGTGATGTTGACGTCCATGTCGTCGGAGCGGGAGTTCTCACCGACGATCATGCCCTCGTAGACCTCGGTGCCCGGCTCCGTGAAGAGCACGCCGCGCTCCTGGAGGTTGGTCATCGCGAAGGCGGTGACGGCGCCGGAGCGGTCGGCGACCAGCGAACCGTTGTTACGGGTCTTGAGCTCGCCGAACCACGCCTCGTGGCCCTCGTGGATGGAGTGGGCGATACCGGTGCCGCGGGTGTTGGTCAGGAACTCCGTACGGAAGCCGATGAGGCCGCGCGACGGGACGACGAACTCCATGCGGACCCAGCCGGAGCCGTGGTTGGACATGTTGTCCATCCGGCCCTTGCGGGTGCCCATGAGCTGGGTGACCGCGCCCATGTGCTCCTCGGGGACGTCCACCGTGAGGCGCTCGACCGGCTCGTGGACCTTGCCGTCGACCAGCTTGGTGACCACCTGGGGCTTGCCGATGGTCAGCTCGAAGCCCTCACGGCGCATCTGCTCGACCAGGATGGCCAGCGCCAGCTCACCGCGGCCCTGCACCTCCCAGGCGTCCGGACGCTCGGTCTCCAGGACGCGGAGCGAGACGTTGCCGACCAGCTCGCGCTCCAGACGGTCCTTGACCTGGCGGGCGGTGACCTTGCGGTCCTTGACGGCCGCCTTGTTGTCGGCGCCCTTGCCGGTGCCGCCCCGGCCGACCAGAGGCGAGGTGTTGGTGCCGACGGTCATGGAGATCGCGGGCTCGTCCACCGTGATCAGCGGCAGCGCGATCGGGTTCTCCGGGTCGGCCAGGGTCTCGCCGATCATGATGTCGGGGATGCCCGCGACGGCGCAGATGTCGCCGGGGCCGGCCACCTCGGCGGGCTTGCGGGTGAGCGCCTCGGTCATCATCAGCTCGGAGATGCGGACATTGGCGATGGAGCCGTCCCGCTTGATCCAGGCGACGTTCTGGCCCTTGCGCAGCTCGCCCTGCTCGACGCGGAGCAGCGCGATACGGCCGAGGAAGTTGTCGGCGTCCAGGTTGGTGACATGGGCCTGGAGCGGCGCGGACTCGTCGAACTCGGGGGCCGGGACCGTCTCCAGGATGGTGGAGAAGAACGGCTCCAGGCTGTCGCTGTCGGTCGGGACCGTGCCGTCGGCCGGCTTGGTCAGCGAGGCGACGCCGTCACGGGCGCAGGCGTAGACGATCGGGAACTCGATCTGGTCCTCGTCGGCGTCGAGGTCCAGGAAGAGGTCGTAGGTCTCGTTGACGACCTCGTCGATACGGGAGTCGGGACGGTCCGTCTTGTTGATGCACAGGATGACCGGCATCCGGGCCTGGAGGGCCTTGCGCAGCACGAAGCGGGTCTGCGGGAGCGGGCCCTCGGAGGCGTCCACGAGAAGGACGACCGCGTCGACCATCGACAGACCGCGCTCGACCTCGCCACCGAAGTCGGCGTGGCCGGGGGTGTCGATGATGTTGATGGTGATGGGCGACCCGCCCGCCTTGGGGTGGTACTTCACCGCCGTGTTCTTGGCGAGGATCGTGATGCCCTTCTCACGCTCCAGGTCGTTCGAGTCCATGACCCGGTCATCGACCTGCTGGTGCGCTGCGAAGGCTCCGGCCTGCTTCAGCATGGCGTCGACCAGGGTGGTCTTGCCGTGGTCGACGTGGGCGACGATGGCGACGTTACGAATATCGTGGCGCGTGGGCATGCTGGCTGGCGCTTCTCTCGATCGTGGGATGCGGCGTCGGACGCGGCGTGCTGCTCGTACGCCCTGCCGGGGCGGACGCGCCGCGGCTCTTCCCATGGTACGGGGCCGTCGCGCGAGGGGCCTCCCGGCCGCCGGAGGGGGAGATCCACGCGGTGGGGAGAGTGGGGTGGGGGCGCGGCCGAAGCGGCTGAACATTGGTCAACAGGTGGACACGATCTTGCCCGCCGGGGGCGCCGGCGGGCAAGAGAGTTGAGCTGGTTCTGAGCTTGCGCAGCCGGGTTTGTGAAACCTGGTTGCGTAACTACGCCGTGATCCGGCGGCCTGTCCGGACCGTGATCCGGTGGCCTGTACGGGCCGTGATCCGGTGGCCTGTACGGGCCGCGATCCGGTGGCCTGTACGCGTCATGATCCGGCGGCCTGTGCGCGGGCGGGACGGTCCTTCTCGGGAAGGTGGGCGGCCTGAGCGGGCCCGGCGGCCTTGGCTCCCTTGCCTCCCTTAGTCTCCCTTGGCTCCCTTGCCCCCTTACCCTGCTTCGCCGCCGGCTTGACGAAGCCGATGTCCTGGTAGCGGGGGGTGGCGAAGCCGAAGGCTCCCGCGTTGCGGACCAGGGGTCTGGCCGCGACCAGCTCGGGGCGCTGGTAGAGCGGGATGGACCCGGCCGCCGCCCAGATCCGGGCGTCGGCCCGGCGCACCAGATCGCGGGCCTCGTCCTCGTCGAGCTCGGCGACCGCCTGGTCGAAGAGCTGGTCGATGTAGTCGGTGCCGACCCGGGTGTAGTTCTGCTCCACCAGCAGGGAGCCGTCGCTGGCGGGCTGGGGCTTGGCGTAGACGGGGCGGGCGTCGGTCGCGGGGTAGGCGGTGGCGGGCCAGGAGTAGAGCGCCAGATCGTACTGGCCCGAGGCGACGTGGTCCTTGAAGTAGCTCTCGTCCGGGACCTTGACGGTCTGGGTCCGGATACCGATCCGGTCCAGCATCCGCGCGATCTTCCCGCCGACGGCGCGCAGCGACTCCGAGCCGGGGCCGGAGGTCAGGACGAAGCGGAGGGAGAGGGCCTCGCCGTTCTTGCCGAGCTGTCCGCCCGCGGCGACGGGGGCCGCGGTGCCGGCCGGCGCGTAGGCCCCCGCGGCACCGCCCCGGGCGTCGCGGCGGGCCTCCTGGGCACCGGTATCGGCGCGGCTGCCCGCGGCCGGGAGCCGGGGCTGGATCCGGGGCTGGAAGGCCAGCTCCTGGAAGGTCACCGGGGCGGGGGCGAGGACATGGGCGCCGCCGGAGCCGGGTTCGCCGGCGGGCTCGTCGCCGACGATGTAGAGCCCGTCCTCGGACGGATGGTCCGGGGACTCCCCCGCCGCCTTGCGGGAGGTCTTCCCCGCGGGGTTCTTGGAGTCGGAGCCGGACTTGTCGTCGGTGGACTCGTCAGCGGACTCGTCGGACTCATCGGCTTCGGCGCCCTGCTTGGCCTCACCGCCCGCCTTGGCCGGCTCGGACTTCTTGAGCGCCCCGCCGGGCACCCATCCCGCGTCCGCGAGCAGCGCCTGCGCCTCCTGGGTGTTCTGCTCGCCGAGCGCTCCGCTGTTGTCCGTGTACGTACGCTGGCCCGCGAGCGCCAGATGGCTGCCGGGCGGCTCCGCGGGAAGCCCGAGCGGACCCAGCACGGTCGCGGCGAGCTCCTCGCGGTCGAGGGCGCGGGCCACGGCCCGGCGGACCCGGTCGTCGGAGAGGGGACCGGACTCGCCGTTCAGCGCGAGCTGGGTGAAGGCGGGCTCCAGGGATCTGCGGACCACCAGGGTGCGCAGCCCGCTCTGCTCGTCGCCGTAGACGTCGATCGCCTTGACGGTGCGCGCGCGGGACGCCTGCGCCTCCTCGGCCTCCTCCTCGTCGGAGCCGTTGGCCAGCGCCCAGGAGCGCAGCACCGAGGACGGGGTGAGGGCCGCGGCGGGGCCGTGGGAGGGCCGGTACCGGAGCCGGGCGCCGTCGGGGCCCCGCGCGGGCGGCGGGGCGGCGGCTCCCTTGTTCTTCACCGCGAGGGCGATGCGGTCGGCGGTGTTCCGGTCGATCTCGGCGAGGTCGACCCGCCCCCCGGCGAGGGCGGCGGCCCGCTTCTCCCGGGGCACGGCGGTGAGCACCAGGCTGTTCAGTTTGGCCTGCTCGCCCCACCAGCGGGGGTTGCGCACCAGGGTCACGGCGCCCGCCTTGCGGTCGAGCTTCTCCAGCTGGAAGGGGCCGGCGGTGGCCTTGAGCCGGGTGCGCGCGCCGTCGTTGAAGGCGTTGGGGGTTCCGGTGACGCTCTTGGGGTAGAGCGGGGTGAAGAGGGACTGCCAGTCGGCGTAGGGCTTCTTGAAGGTGACCTTGACCTCCAGGTCGTTCGCGCCCTTCTGGATCTCCTCGATCCGGTCGTATCCGGCGTTGCGCGCGGTCCAGTAGGCGCTGTCCCGGCCGCTGAGAGCGCGCCACTGGGCGGCGAAGTCGGGCGCGCCGATCTCCCGGCCGTCGCTCCAGACCGCCTTCTGGTTGAGCTTGTAGAGCACGACCTGTTTGGGCTCCCGCTCGACGATCTCCGCCGACTCGACGTAGTCGGGGTTGCGCTGGGGTCTGCCCCGTTCGTCGAGGGTGAAGAGGGCGGGCAGCACGGCCCCGGCGACCCGGCTGGTGGCGGCGTCGGCGTCGGCCTGGAAGGTGTTGAGGGTGGTCGGCACCGCGTCGATCGCCCAGCGCAGGCTGCCTCCGTCGCGGACCTCGTCCCGCTTGGCCTCGGCGATGTCCTGGGGCGCGGCCGGGCCGCCGGCGTCGTCGGAGGCGCAGCCCGACAGGGTGGGCAGCGCCAGCACTCCTCCGGCGATCAGCGCCACGGAGCGCAGGGCCCGCGGGGAGCGGGCAGGGCGGCGCTCCGGGGGGACCGGGGCCCGGCCGCGCTCCGGGGGGATCGGGGCGCCGCCCTGCTCCGGGTGGGTGCGGGGCTCCGGGTGGGTGTGGGCACCGCCGTGCTCCGGGTGGGCCCGGATCCCCCGGGAGGGAGAGATCCGGGTGTCCCGGGAGGCCAGGGTGTCGTCAGCGGCCCGGGATGTCGGGGAGCTGGCCCTCCCGCTCGGCTCGTCGACCTGGGACATGAGCTTTACCTCATTCATCCTGTTTCACGGAATTTGGGATGATCACACTGATTCCAGGTCACTGAAGTGGACGGATGGCCGCCGTCAACGCAGACACGACGCTTCCACCTCGCAAAGCCACCCGTACGGCGCAAAAAGGAGCCGTACATTCTCTGTCAAAAATCGCCAAAATAGGTGTAGCAAGACAGAAACCACCAGGTGCGAGCCCGGCACAAGCGATGTGAGCCGATGAGAATCCGGCGCTTCCTCTTCCCAAGGCGGATGTGACGCGCAACACTCGCAGGCGCATGAGCGACGCCACCCGCACCCTGCGGAAGTGAGGGCACACATGTCCCAGCAGGACGATCTGGCCACCATCCAGCACCGCCTCGACGAGCTGGTCCAGCGTGTCGGACAGCTGGAGAGGACTGTCGATCAGCTGCGTGGCGCCGGTGACCAGCCCCGTGGCAGCCGGGCCGAACGGAAACCGGCGGAGAACCGCGAACTGGTCACCATCCCCGACGTTCCCTACGACAACGCGCTCTGGACGGACTCGGACGACGAGGGTCTGGGCGTCCGGGACCGGCGCGCTCCCTGATACGGCCTCCCCCTGAGGGCAGGCCCTAGGAGACTCTCGTTGGCCACTGGTACCGAACCACCACAAATCCATACCGGCGTGCACGGCGCGGCCCGCGCCGCCATCGGCCCCCGCCATCTGCGGACGGACCGCTGGTGGCTGGCTCCGGCACTGACCGCGGGCGGACTGCTCGCCTTCATCGTCTACTCGACATGGCGGGCGTTCGCCAACGCGGACTACTACGCCGCACCGTATGTCTCGCCGTTCTACTCGCCCTGTCTCGCGGAGAACTGCGCGCCGATGAAGGGCGGCCCCAACTGGGAGGTCTTCGGCAGCTGGTGGGGGCTCTCCCCCGCGCTGCTGATCCTGATCTTCCCCCTGGGCTTCCGGCTGACCTGCTACTACTACCGCAAGGCCTACTACCGGGGCTTCTGGGCCTCGCCCCCGGCGTGCGCGGTCGCCGAACCGCACAAGAAGTACACCGGTGAGACCCGCTTCCCGCTGATCCTCCAGAACATCCACCGGTACTTCTTCTACGCGGCGATCCCGGTCGCCGGAATCCTCACCTACGACACCGTGCTCGCCTTCCGCGACGAGCAGTACGCGTGGGGCCATATGGGCCTCGGCACGGTCGTCTTCCTGGTGAACATCGTGCTGATCTGGGCCTACACCCTCTCCTGCCACTCCTGCCGGCACATCATCGGCGGCCGGCTCAAGCACTTCTCCCGGCACCCGGTGCGCTACCGGCTCTGGGGCTGGGTCGGCAAGCTCAACGAACGCCATATGCTGCTCGCCTGGTCGTCCTTGATCAGCGTCGCGCTCGCCGACTTCTACGTCTATCTCGTCGCGTCCGGCGCCTTCGACGATCCGAGGTTCTTCTGATGACGCAGCTCGAACGGCAGCAGTGGGACGTCGTCGTGGTGGGCGCGGGCGGAGCGGGACTGCGGGCCGCGATCGCGGCCCGCGAGCAGGGCGCCCGTACGGCGGTGATCTGCAAATCCCTCTTCGGCAAGGCCCATACGGTGATGGCCGAGGGCGGCATCGCCGCCTCCATGGGCAATGTGAACTCCGGCGACAACTGGCAGGTCCACTTCCGCGACACCATGCGCGGCGGCAAGTTCCTCAACCAGTGGCGGATGGCCGAACTGCACGCCCAGGAGGCCCCCGACCGCGTCTGGGAACTGGAGACCTGGGGAGCGCTCTTCGACCGCACCGCGGACGGAAAGATCTCCCAGCGCAACTTCGGCGGCCATGAGTACCCGAGGCTCGCGCATGTCGGCGACCGGACCGGCCTGGAGCTGATCCGCACCCTCCAGCAGAAGATCGTCTCGCTCCAGCAGCAGGACAAGGAGGAGTACGGCGACTACGAGGCGCGGCTGAAGGTCTTCCAGGAATGCACCGTGACCCGCGTCCTCAAGGACCACGGGTCCGACAACGACGCCGACGCCGACGCCGGCGGCGAACGGGTCTCGGGGGCCTTCTGCTACGAGCGGGAGTCCGGCCGCTTCTTCGTCCTGGAGGCCCCCTCGGTCGTCCTGGCCACCGGCGGCATCGGCAAGTCCTTCAAGGTGACGTCCAACTCCTGGGAGTACACCGGCGACGGCCACGCCCTGGCCCTGCTCGCGGGAGCGCCGCTGCGCAACATGGAGTTCGTCCAGTTCCACCCCACCGGGATGGTCTGGCCGCCGTCGGTGAAGGGCATCCTCGTCACCGAGTCGGTACGCGGCGACGGCGGAGTGCTGCGCAACTCCGAGGGCAAGCGGTTCATGTTCGACTACATCCCCGAGGTGTTCAAGGAGAAGTACGCGCAGACCGAGGAGGAGGGCGACCGCTGGTACGAGGACCCGGACCACAACCGGCGTCCCCCCGAGCTGCTCCCCCGCGACGAGGTGGCCCGCGCCATCAACTCCGAGGTGAAGGCGGGCCGCGGCTCCCCCCACGGCGGGGTCTTCCTCGATGTGTCGACCCGGATGCCCGCCGAGGTCATCCGCCGCCGGCTGCCGTCGATGTACCACCAGTTCAAGGAGCTGGCGGACGTCGACATCACGGCCGAGGCCATGGAGGTCGGCCCCACCTGCCACTACGTCATGGGCGGGATCTCGGTCGACTCCGACACCGCCGCCGCGACCGGCGTCCCCGGGCTCTTCGCGGCGGGCGAGGTCGCGGGCGGCATGCACGGCTCCAACCGGCTCGGCGGCAACTCCCTCTCCGATCTGCTGGTCTTCGGACGCCGCGCCGGTCTGCACGCGGCCGAGTACGCCGCGGGCCTCACCGACCGGCCCATCGTGGACGACGACCGGGTCGCGGCAGCCGCCGCCGAGGCGCTGCGCCCCTTCAGCGCGGACACCGCGGCGGACGGCGCCGCGCCGGAGAATCCGTACACCCTGCACCAGGAGCTCCAGCAGACCATGAACGACCTGGTCGGCATCATCCGCCGGGAGGGCGAGATGGCGCGGGCGCTGAAGAAACTGGGCGAGCTGCGCGCCCGGGCCCGGCGTGCCGGGGTCGAGGGCCACCGGCAGTTCAACCCCGGCTGGCACCTCTCGCTCGATCTGCGGAACATGCTGCTGGTCAGCGAGTGCGTCGCACGGGCGGCGCTGGAGCGCACCGAGAGCCGCGGCGGGCACACCCGTGAGGACTTCCCCGCGATGGAGCGCACCTGGCGGCCGGTCAATCTGCTCTGCCGGCTGGCGAACCCGTCCGCCGATCCGCAGGAGACCGATCCGGTACGCGCCCAGATCGCGCTGGAGCGTGTCGTCACCGACCCCATCCGTCATGACCTGCTGGCTCTCTTCGAGAAGGAAGAGCTGGTCAAGTACCTCGCCGAAGAGGAGCTCTACGAGTGAGTTCGTATCAGGCCGCCTTCCGGGTGTGGCGCGGCGACCAGACCGGCGGAGATCTTGAGGATTTCACCGTGGAGGTCAACGAGGGCGAGGTCGTCCTCGACATCATCCACCGCCTCCAGGCCACCCAGACCTCCGATCTCGCCGTGCGCTGGAACTGCAAGGCGGGCAAGTGCGGGTCGTGCAGCGCGGAGATCAACGGCAGGCCCCGGCTGATGTGCATGACGCGGATGTCGGTCTTCTCCCGCGAGGAGACGATCACGGTGACCCCGCTGCGGGCGTTTCCCGTGGTGCGCGATCTGGTGACGGATGTGTCCTTCAACTACGCCAAGGCCCGGGAGGTGCCCTCCTTCGTCCCGCCGCCCGGGGTGGCGGCGGGCGACTACCGCATGCAGCAGATGGACGTGGACCGCTCCCAGGAGTTCCGCAAGTGCATCGAGTGCTTCCTCTGCCAGGACACCTGTCATGTGGTGCGCGACCACGAGGAGAACAAGACGGCGTTCGCCGGGCCGCGCTTCCTGATGCGGGTGGCGGAGCTGGACATGCACCCTCTGGACGCCGCCGCCGAGTCGGGTCTCGACCGTAAGAAGACCGCGCAGGACGAGCACGGGCTCGGCTACTGCAACATCACCAAATGCTGTACGGAGGTGTGCCCGGAGGGGATCAAGATCACGGACAATGCGCTGATCCCGCTGAAGGAGCGGGCGGTGGACCGTAAGTACGATCCGCTGGTCTGGCTGGGGAGCAGGATCGGGCGGAGAAGGGCCTGACACCGGGCCGGACTCCCGGGCGGCCCGTCACAACCGTGCGGGCCGCCGCGCTCCCCTCATGCGGCTGATCCGGCCGCGTGCCCGGGTCCCGTACCCGTCAGCCCGGTGTCAGCGCCCGGCGCAAGGCTGGCCCGTCCGGTACGGCTGTCCGTCCCGTGGGGGGAATTCTCATGCCACTGACCCGCATACGCCGCCGGGGCGGCGCCGTGGCGGCCCTGACCGCGCTCGTCTCCCTGGCGGTTCCCCTGGTTCCGCAGCTGACCCCGGACGCTTCGGCGGCGGCCGGGGAGGTCCGGGCCGGGGAGATCAACATCATCGCGCGGCACAGCGGACGCTGTGTGGAGGCGGAGAGCTCCTCCGTGGTCTCCGGCGCCGCGGTGGTGCAGGAGGACTGCACCGGGCAGGCGGGCGCCGCCTGGCGGCTCCAGGACTCCCCGGCGGGCGGCGGCACGGTCAATCTGGTCAATGCGAACAGCGGCTGGTGCCTGGAGGCGCCGAGCTCCGCCGTGGGCACGCCGGCCCGGCAGGGCGTCTGCGGCGGAGCGCCCTCGGTCAGCTTCCGGATCGTCGACCGGACCACCCATGTCTGGCTCCAGCCGCTGTCCGCCTCTCCGGCGAGATGTCTGGAGGTCGCGGCCGGCTCCCACGCCCCGGGCGCGGCGGTCCGGCTCGCGGAGTGCTCCGGACAGTCCGGGACCGCCTTCCACCAGCGCGTCCCGGGGGCGGGCAACGACCCGGCCGCCGAGCCGGGCGGAGTCGTCCGGGCGAACGTCACCTCCACCGGCGCGCAGACGGCGGGCTTCTGGCGGTACGTGGATGTCAGCAGCGTCAGCGCCACCGGCCGCTATCTGGTCTTCGAATCCGGTGCGGACATCGCCGTACGGGACCTCGCGGCGGGCACCACCGAACCCCTCGGCCTCACCGCGGCCCCCGCCCGCCGCAGCCGCTCCTACTACGGCGGCGGCCCCGGCATCACCCAGGACGGCCGCTATGTCGTCTTCCTCTCCGACGCCGCACTGGTGGCCGCCGACACCAACGCCGGGCAGGACGTCTACCTACGCGACCGCCACACCGGAGCCAACGAGCTGATCAGCCGGTCCGCCACCGGTCAGCCGGGCAACGGGATGTCGGAGTGGCCGTCGATCAGCCCAAACGGCCGCCATGTCGTCTTCCTCTCCAACGCCGACAATCTGGTGCCGGGCGACACCAACGCCTCGACCGACGTCTTTCTGCGCGACCGCCAGACGGGCACTGTCGAGCGGGTGAACCTCACCGCCGCCGGCGGCCAGGGCGACTCCAGCGCCTGGGCCCCCCGGGTCAGCGCCGATGGGTGGCATGTCAGCTTCACCTCCGGCGCGACCGATCTGGTGGCCGGTGACACCAACCGGTCCTCCGACGTCTTCGTCCGCGACCGGCAGACCGGAACCACCGAACGCGTCAGCGTCTCCAGCGGCGGCGGCCAGGGCGACAAGACCTCCTACGACTCGTCGATCAGCGCGGACGGCCGCTATGTCGCCTTTGAGTCCTCCGCGGCCAATCTGGTCGCCGGCGACACCAACAACGCCTTGGACGTCTTCGTCCGCGACCGGCAGAGCGGCGCCACCGAACGGGTCAGCCTGAGCAGCGGCGGCGGCCAGGGACTGCTGAGCTCGTACGCCCCGAGCATTAGCGGCGACGGCCGCTATGTGGCCTTCAGCTCCGATGCCGAGACCCTGGTGCCGTACGACACCAACGCCGTCGAGGACGTCTTCGTCCGGGACCGACAGGCCGGGACCACCGTGCGGGCCAGCGTCAACGGCAGCGGAGTCCAGGGCGACAAGCTCTCCAACCAGCCGGAGATCAGCGTCAGCGGCCAGTACGTCGTGTTCCAGTCGGAGGCCGCCAATCTGGTGCCGGGCGACACCAACAACGCGCAGGACCTCTTCGTCCTCCCGCGCCCGGCGGCCTGACGCGGGAGCCCGGGGCCGCAGGTGTACGTGGCCGGGGGCCGTGACCCGGGGGCCGGGGCCGCTCGACTGGCGCCCGCCGCGCCGCAGGGTGCCGGGTCGCAGGGTGCCGGGTCGCGCGGCCATCGGTGCGGACATAGCCTCCCAATGTGACGCGAATGGCCACCCGGGTACTGCCTGTGGCGCTGGTGGCGGCGTGGTGGCTGACCGTGCCCGCCGCTCCGGCCGCACTCGCCGCCACCGTCCTCCCCGCCGACACCGGCACGGACGGCGGGCGGGCGGCCCCGGCGGCGAGCACCGGCCCGGTGCGCGGGGGCCCGCCCGCCGAGGACCCCGTCACGCTCTCCCGCGACGGCCAGATCACCGATCGGGTGGACGCGGTCGGCGATCGCCGGCCGGAGGTGGAGCAGGCGCTCGACCGGCTCTACGACGACGAGCGGATCCAGCTCTTCGTCGTCTGGGTACGCGAGTTCTCCGGCCGCTCCGCCCAGGACTGGACCGACGCCACCGCACGGCGGAACGGCCTCGGCCAGAGCGATGTCCTGCTGGCGATCGCCACCCATGCCCGCCAGTACGCGTACTGGGTCGACGCCTCCTCCCCGCTGACCAACGCCCAGCTCGCGGACGTGGCGAGCACCGCCGTCGAACCGGCGCTGCGGCGCAACGACTGGGCGGGCGCCGCCATCGGCGCGGCGGACGGCTACCGCGCCGTCCTGAGCGGGCGGCCCGTGCCCACCCCCGCCATCACCCCGGGCGATCCCGACCCCGGCCGGTCCGGCGCCGGATCCGGCACGGGCGCGGGCGACCTGGTGGTGCCGGTCCTGGTCGCCGGCGGGGCCGCCGCCGTCGCCGCGTACGCCTACGCCCGGCGCAGAAGGCGCACCGCGGCCCGTACCACTCCGCAGGGCGGCCGGGCGGGCTGGAGCAGCGGCCCCGCTCCCCCGGTCCCGCTCGCCGAACTCGACGCACAGGCCGGGCAGGCGCTGGTCGACGCCGATGACGCCCTGCGCACCAGTCAGGAGGAGCTCGGCTTTGCCACCGCCCAGTTCGGCGAGGACGCGGCCAGACCCTTCCAGGACGCGGTCGGTTACGCGAAGACCCAGCTGACAGCGGCCTTCCGGCTGCGCCAGCAGCTCGACGACGCGCATCCGGAGGACGACGGCGCCCGGCGGCGGATGCTGGACGAGATCCTCTCCCGCTGCGCCGAGGCCGGCCGGCGGCTCGACGCGGAGTCGGCGGCGTTCGACCGGCTGCGCGATCTGGAACGGAACGCGCCGGGGGCGCTGGCTGCCGCCCGGAGCGCCTTCACCGGTCTCGACGCCCGGTTGAGCGCCGCCGAGGCGACGCTGTCGACGCTGCGCGAGCGGTACGCCCCCTCCGCCGCCGCGCCCGTCGCGGACAACCCCGCACAGGCCGGGGAGCGGCTCGCCTTCGCGCGTACCGCTCTGGAGCGGGCGAACGCGGCGGTGGCGCGGTCCGACAGCGGGGCTGCGGCCGTGGGGGTGCGGGCGGCGGAGGGCGCTCTCGACCAGGCGGAGCGGCTGATGGCGGCCGTGGACCGGCGTGCCCGGGAGCTCGCGGAGGCGGTGGACCGGCTGCCGGGCGCGCTCACCGAGACCGACGGCGATCTGGCCGAGGCGGGCGGGGTGCTGGAGGGCACGGCGGCGGGTGTGCCGACCGCGGCGCTCCAGGGGCGGATCGCCCGCGCCCGTGCGGTCGCCGCCGAGGTGCGCGGGGAGATGGCGGCGGGCCCGTACGACCCGATCGACGCGCTGCGGCGGGTCGAGGAGGCCGACGCGGCGCTCGATCAGGCGCTGGCCGGGGCGCGGGAGAGCGAGCAGGGGGCCCGGCGGGCCAGGGAGCTGCTCGATCAGGCGACCCTCGGCGCCCGCTCCGCGATCGGCGCGGCGGCCGACTACATCACCACCCACCGCGGCGCGGTCGGCAGCGAGGCGAGGACCCGGCTGGCGGAGGCGGAGCGCAGGCTGCGGAGATCGGCGGAGCTGGCGGGCGGGGGTCCGGCGGGCGCGGCTCCGGACGGCGCCGGCCCGGAGGCAGCGGGTCCGGAGGCAGCGGGTCCGGAGGCGGCGGGTCCGGAGGCGGCGGGTCCCAGGGGCGGTGGGGAGACCTGGCACCAGCGGGACCGGGCCCCGGGTGATCTGCCGGGCGCGATCGCCGAGGCGCAGCAGGCCGACGCGCTGGCGCGGCGGGCGCAGAGCCTGGCCGAGGACGACGTACGCGGGTTCGGCGGCCGGTCCGGTCCGGGCGGCGGGCCGGGCATGGGCGGCGGGCTCGGCGGCGCGGTCCTCGGCGGAATCCTGCTCGGCGGAGTCCTCGGCGGGGGACGGGGCGGGGGGTATGGAGCTCGTGGCGGCTTCGGGGGCGGCGGTTTCGGCGGCGGCCCGGGCAGTTTCGGCGGCGGGGGCACCCGTGGCCGGATGGGAGGTGGCCGGTTCTGACACGGGTCCGGGTGCACGCGACGGCGCGTCCCACCCGGCGACACCCCTCATCCGGTTCTCATCCGGTTCGCATCCGGTTCGCAAGGAGAAGCGCCATGACCAAGCAGACCGTCCTCGGCCGGGTCACCCAGCTGGCGAAGGCCAATGTCAACGCCCTGCTCGACCAGGCCGAGGATCCACAGAAGATGATCGACCAGCTGATCAGGGACTACGTCAACAACATCGCCGACGCGGAGCAGGCGGTGGCGCGCGTCATCGGCCATCTCCGGCTGCTGGAGCAGGACCACCAGGAGGATGTGGAGGCGGCGGCGGAGTGGGGCGCCAAGGCGCTGGCGGCCAGCGGAAAGGCGGACGAGCTGCGAGCGGCCGGGCAGGGCGCCGAGGCGGACACCTTCGACAATCTGGCGAAGGTCGCGCTCCAGCGGCAGCTCCAGTCCGAGCGGGAGGCGAAGACGGCGGAGCCGGCGATCGCCTCCCAGACCGATGTCGTGGACCGGCTCAGAACCGGGCTCGACCAGATGAAGGAGAAGCTCGCCCAGTTGCAGTCCAAGCGGGACGAGCTGGTGGCCCGCTCCCGTACCGCGCAGGCGCAGAACCGGATGATGGACGCGGTGAAGAGCGTCGACGTCCTCGATCCCACGAGCGAGCTGCACCGCTTCGAGGACAAGGTGCGCCGGGAGGAGGCGAGGGCGCAGGGCAGACAGGAGCTGGCCGCGTCATCGCTGGACGCGCAGTTCGAGCGGCTGGACGGCCTGGGCGACTCGGCGGAGGTGGAGGCCCGGCTGGCCGCGCTGAAGGCCGCGCCCTGACCATGGCCTCCCACGGCCCGACCGCGGCGCCCCGCGCCCTGACCGCGGCGCCCGGCGGCCTGACCGTGGCGCCCGGCACCCCGACCGCGGCGCCCGGCCCGTCGCCGTACCGCCGTACCGGCTCAGAACATGCTCAGCAGCTGCTCCACCGTGGGCTCGGCGCCCGGCCCCCCGTCGGGCAGGGCCAGTTCGAACCAGACCGTCTTTCCGCGCGGGGTCCGCCGCGAGCCCCAGGCCGCGCTGAGCAGTCCGACGAGCTGGAGCCCTCGGCCGCCCTCGTCGGTGTCGCGCGCCCGGCGGCGGCGCGGCTGGACCAGTCCGGCGTCCCAGACTTCGCAGACCAGGGTGCGATCCCGCAGCAGCCGCAGCCGGATCTCGCCCTCGCCGTAGCGCAGCGCGTTGGTCACCAGCTCGCTGACCAGCAGCTCGACCGTGTCGACCAGGGCCTCCAGATCCCAGGAGACCAGCAGCGCGCGGGCCAGTTCACGGGCCCGGCCCACCGAGCGCGGCTCGCGCGGCAGCACCCAGTCCCCGACCGCTTCCAGGGGCAGACCCTGCACCCGGGCCATCAGCAGGGCGATGTCGTCCTCGCGGTGACGGGTGTCCAGCGTGCTCAGCACATGGTCGCAGACGTCCTCCAGCGACCGTTCCGGATGCGGGTGCGGGTGCTGATGCTGATGCTGATGCTGATGCTGATGCTGATGCTGATGCTGATGTGGCTGGGGTTGCGGGTGCTGATGCTGATGTGGCGCTGTCGCCGTCGCCGGGGAGCGGTGGCCCGGCACCGACCGGGAAGGGCCGGGGAGCGCGGTACGCGAGGGCTCGGAGCGTCGGATGCGCGAGGGCTCGGTGAGCGCCGTACGGAACGCCCGCAGCCCCTCGTCCAGCGGATGGTCCCGGGACTCCACCAGGCCATCGGTGTAGAGCGCGAGCAGCGCCCCCTCGGGGAGTTCGACCTCGACCTCCTCGAAGGGCTCGCCCCCCACCCCGAGCGGCATGCCGGGCGGCACATCGAGCAGCAGCGCCTCCTGCCCCGGCTCGACCAGCACCGGCGGCAGATGACCGGCGTTGGCGAAGGTGCAGCGGCGGGTGACCGGATCGTAGACCGCGTACACACAGGTCGCGAGGTACACCTCCGAGAGATCGGCCTCCCGGGACTTATGGGCCGCCCGCGACGCCTGCTGCGCTCCGCTGGGGCTGCCCAGGCCACGGGCCACCTCGTCGAGCGCGGAGAGCACCTCGGCCGGTTCCATGTCGAGCAGCGCCAGGGTGCGCACGGCGGTGCGCAGTTCGCCCATGGCGACGGCGGCGCGCAGCCCGCGGCCCATCACATCGCCGACGACCAGGGCGGTGCGGTGGCCGGGCAGTTCGATGACGTCGAACCAGTCCCCGCCGACCTCGGTGGCCGTATTGCCCGGCAGATAGCGGCAGGCGATGTCGAGGCCCGCGGCCTCCGGGTCGCCCGGCGGGAGCAGACTGCGCTGGAGGATGAGGGCGCGTTCGTGCTCTCTGCGGTAGAGCCGGGCATTGTCCATGCAGACGGCGGCGCGGGCGGCGAGCTCGACGGCGAGCGCCCGGTCCCGCTCCCCGAACGGCTCGCTGCCCTTGGTACGGGAGAACTGGACCAGGCCCACGACGGTGTCGTGCGCCACCATCGGCACGGCGAGCGTGGACTGCACCAGGCTGCCGTCCTGGCCGGGGATGGACTGCACCCGGGCGGTGCGCAGGGCGTTGGCGCAGGGGGAGCTGACGGGGAAGCGGTGGAGTTCGCCGACCGCGGTGGGGGTGTCGCCCTTGGAGCCGCAGCCCGGGGTGGTGATCAGCGGGGCGTCGGACACGGCGCTGGCGAAGGCGACCCGGCGCAGTTCGGCGCTGCCTCCGCCGTAACCGCCGGCGTGGGCGCCGTCCCAGCGGCCGGGCGGGGCCTCGTCACCGGTCAGCAGGGCCTGGTAGAGGTCGACGGAGGCGAGGTCGCAGAAGCCGGGGACCGCGACGTCGAGGAGCTCCCTGGCAGTGGTCTCCAGATCGAGGGAATTGCCTATGCGGGCGCTGGCCTCGTTGAGGAGCGCGAGGTTCCGGCGGGCGCTGGCGGCCTCGCGGGCGGCGACATGGCGGCGGGTCACATCGGTGCCCACACCGGCCACTCCGATGGGCCGGCCGGTCCCGCTGTGGACCCGGTAGAGGTTGATGGACCAGTGTCTGCGGTCCTTGCTGTCCGGGGTGGTCCCGATCAGCTGGAGGTCGATCGCGGCCTCCCCGGTCGCGAGGACCCGGCGGAGCGAGGCGTCCATCCGGTCGGCCTCGGCCCGGGAGAGATAGTCGTGGACGGTGCGCCCGCGGTGTTCCTCGACGGTGCCGCCGAAGACGGTGGCGAACCGCTGGTTGGCGCGCTGCACCCGCAGATCGGTGCCGAAGAGCAGAAACCCGAAGGGGGATTGGCCGAATATCGCCTGCGAAGCGGCAAGATCGGTCTCAATCCGCCGTAGTGCGCGGACATCGACGACGATACAGAGCGCGGCCCGTTCGCCGGTCCCGGTCTCGCTCGGCATCACATAGACCTCGGCGACACCGTGCGTGGTCCGCGTCCCCGGCAGCCGGAAGGGGACCAGACCGGTCCACTCCTTGCCGTCGAGGATCTCCGCCACCTGACGCCGGCCCCGGGGCCGCAGCTCACCCGCCAGAAAGACCTCGACCGGGTCCTTGCCCCTGACCTCATCGGCGGTGACGCCGAAGAGCTCGGCGGCACGCCGGCTCCACTGGTCGACCAGCCCATCGGGGCCTATCGAGAACGCGGCGACCCTGATGTAGTCATAGATCGAGCCAGGCGGACTGCTCTGCCACACGACACCGTTCGTCGTCCCGGATATCTCGCTCACGCGACCGTCCCCTCCAGCTCACCGCACCGGACCGGCCATGACCGCAGTATTCAGCACTACGGCTCTGACGCACACGGCGTTCACGATCACAGCACGGTCTCGTTCATTTTGCGCCGTCACTGCGGTGATCGTTATCTCTTCACACTCTTAACCCGTAAGAGCCAGCTCGAACCACACGGTCTTCCCCGTGCTGCCCCGGCGGGTCCCCCAGCGCCGCGCGGTCCCGGCGACGAGCTGGAGCCCCCGTCCGCCCTCGTCATCGGGGGCGGCGACCCGCTCGGTGGGCGGATCCGGAAGCGGATCGGAGACTTCCACCAGGAGCAGGGGGATGCTCTCGCCGGCTTTGTGCCGGATCAGCCGGACCCCGATGGGGCCCGACGCATAGCGGAGCGAGTTGGTGACCAGCTCGCTGACCAGCAGCACCGTGATGTCGCCGATCAGCGGGTCCAGGCCCCAGGTGCGCAGGGTGTCGCGGACGGCGTGGCGAGCGGTGCGCACGGCGCCGGGCTCGGCGGGGAAGCTCCATTCGGCGCACACGCCATCAGTGTCGATCACGCCGCTCACTTCCCGAACCCAGCAGCAGACCACGTCCCATTTCGGAGGGCTAATCAGGACATACCCGATATTCAGGTCGAGGTATCCCGCTCGGTCGGTCAGAGGCGCATCGTTGACGCGAACGGCGTACGGAGCGGCCTTACGCGCCCTCCGGACGGGCGCGCGCACCCATCCCCGCGCCGCCGGTCTGACCCTGCGCTCCGGGCCCCGGACCCCGGGCCCAGTCCCGCACTCCGGTCCGCCGCTCAGCCCCGGGCGTCCCAGCCGCCGTCCCGCAGCAGCCGGGCGGCCTCCGCCACGGCCGGGCGGTCCTGGTCGAGCCAGTCGACGGCGTCGGTCTCATCGGGCCCCAGCCAGCGCAGCTCGTCATGGTCCTCCAGCGGCCGGGGATCGCCGGAGAGCAGCCGGGCCGTCCACACCTGGAGCACATAACCGGGCCCCAGCGGCCATTCACCGGGAATGCGCGCCACCGGTTCCGTCTCGACGCCCAGCTCCTCGCGCAGCTCACGGACGAGGGCCTGCTCGGGCCGCTCCCCCGGTTCCAGCTTGCCGCCGGGCAGCTCCCAGCGGCCCGCGAGTTCCTCGGGGGCGCTGCGGCGCGCGGCCAGCAGTCTTCCCCCGCTGTATACGGCTCCGGCGACCACGACACGATCTGTCATGCGCCGGAGCGTACTGCGCATGGCGCGACGGGCGGTCCCGCACCCCACCCCGGTGCGGGTCAGTAGACCGTCGTCCCTCCGATGCGCTCCACCCAGTAGAGCTGCTTGTGCCCCCTGACATCGAGGGTGTCGGCTATCTGCTGCGCCTCGCCCTCGGTCGCGTACCGTCCGACGCGATAGCAGTTGCCGTTGTCGTCCTGGCGTATGACGAGCCAGGGGAGCACAGGACTGCTGTCGTTCATCGCGCCCCTCCCTCGGTGATCCTCGAACCGTCGGCGATGACCCGGGGAGATGACCCGGAAACCTCACTGCGCATATGCCGGAGCCTACGCCTGACCCTCACTCACCGGATACGGATTTATACAAAGAGACAGGAAACAAGGGGCGCACTCGTTCGAACGCGCCCCCCTCTGAGGCCACCCCGGACCGGCGAAGGCACTCCCGCCTCAGCCGTCACTTCACCGGCAGGTGGTACGCGATCCGGAAACGGTCCGCCGGAACGACGATGTCCGCCGTCTCGACCGCGCGGCCCGACGCGTAGTACGTACGCGCCACCACCAGCACCGTATGCCCGGGCACTCCGCCCAGCGCCAGCAACTCGTCGGCGAAACCCGGGCGCGCGCCGACCTCCTCCGAGACGTTGTCCACGATGACATCGATGGCGGCCATCCGCTCCACGACGCCGCAGCCGCCGAGCGGCCCCTCCTCCGGCAGCATCACCGGGGTGCGGCCGGTGACCGCGAGCGGCTCCCAGGAGGTGGAGAGCATCATCGCCTCCCCGCCCTCGCGGAAGACATAGCGCGTGCGCATCACCCGCGCGCCGGTCTCGACGCCGAGCCGGGCGGCGACGTCCGGGCCCGCCTCCGCCTGTTCGCTGCTGGACTCCCAGGTGCCGCGCGCACCACCGGCCGTCTGCTCCTGACGGAAAGGAGAGGCGCCGGCCGCGGGGCGGTAGCCGGAGCGGGAGATACGGCGCGGAACCGGACGCTCTCGTACATATGTCCCGGAGCCGGAGCGGCCCTCCACCAGCCCCTCCGCCATCAGAACCCTGCGCGCCTCCAGGGCGACCGTGTCGGAGACTCCGTACTCCTCGCTGATGCGGGCCTGCGAGGGAAGCCGGGCGTGCGGCGGCAGCGAGCCATTGGCGATCTGCCGGCGGAGATCGCTCGCAATGCGCAGATAGGCGGGCTGCTCACCGAATGCCACTGACCACTCCCATCACCTTGACAGACAGCAACAGACTCGCAACCGTGGGTTGTTGGCCGCAACCATGGGCCAAAGTTTCACCCGATGTGATGAGTTGGGGCCTCCATAGGCCGCCACCTGCGACGCTTCCCTGGCCTCAGTCGTATTTACAGCGGGTACGGCGGACCATTCGCCGTCAGACCATTGACCTCAATGGTCCAGACCAATACGGTCCTGACTGCACGACGCCCGTTCACGGAAATGCCCCGCGGTCCGCGTTGGCCGGAGCCCGGAGCACGCACAGGAATGAGTCCCATGCGTCGAAGAACCCTTGTACGTACGGCCGTCGCGGTCAGCTCGCTCTCCCTTCTCGCGACGATCGCACCGTCCGCCTCGGCCGATTCCGCCGCCCTGGCCGCCCTCTCCGCACCGAGGACCGACACGTCGGTCACATCGGCCCAGGACGATGACGACGACGGTGACGGCGACCGCAAGCGCTCGTACAAGCGCATCGGTTACTTCAACCAGTGGGGCATCTACGGCCGGGATTACCACGTCAAGAATCTCGACACCAGCGGCCAGGCCGCCAAGCTGACCCATATCAACTACGCCTTCGCCAATGTGAGCCCCGAGGGCAAGTGCTTCATCACCGGCCCGGTCGGCCAGGCGGACCCCTGGGCCGACTATGTGCGCCCGGTGGACGCGGCGGGCTCGGTGGACGGCGTCGGCGACACGGCCGACCAGCGGCTCGCGGGCAACTTCAACCAGCTGCGCGAGCTCAAGGCCAAGAACCCGGACCTCCGGGTGCTGATCTCGCTGGGCGGCTGGACCTGGTCCACCCACTTCTCCGACGCGGTGCTCACCCCGGCCAAGCGCAAGTCGCTGGTCTCCTCCTGCATCGACATCTACATCAAGGGCAATCTGCCCGTGGACGGCGCGCGCGGCGGCGAGGGCGCGGCGGCCGGACTCTTCGACGGCGTCGACATCGACTGGGAGTGGCCGGGCTCGGCGGGCGAGGACGACACCCCGTACCGCCCGGAGGACAAGCAGAACTTCACCGCGCTGGTGAAGGAGTTCCGGACCCAGCTCGACGCGCACTCCAGGAGCGAGGCGCGCAGAACGGGCGAGAAGGCCAAGCGCTACGACCTCTCCGCCTTCGTGCCCACGGCCCCCGCCAAGATCGACGCGGGCTTCGAGATCCCGAAGATCATGCGGGACTTCGACTGGGTCAACCTCCAGGGGTACGACTTCCATGTCTCGGGCGAGAAGACCACCGCCCAGCAGTCCGCCCTCTACGCGAGGAACGACTTCAGCGTCCACCAGACGGTGAGCGACTGGCTCAAGCGCGGCGCTCCCGCGCACAAGCTGGTGGTCGGCATGCCGCTCTACGGCCAGGGCTGGACCGGGGTCACCGGCGGCGGCGACGGCATGGGACAGCCGGCCCAGAAGCCCGCGCCGGCGATCCACCAGCCGGGCTTCGAGGACTACAAGGTCCTGAAGAAGCTGGCCGATTCGGGGAAGTACACGGTGCACCGGAAGTACGGCCAGGCATGGCTGTTCGACGGCAACACCCTGTGGACGTACGACGACGCGAAGGTGCTGAACGCCAAGACGTCGTACATCCGTGACCGGAAGCTGGGCGGCGCGATGTTCTGGTCCCTGGACGGGGACACCGAGGACGGCGAGCTGGTGAAGGCCGTCGATCGCGGGCTGAAGCGGCGCTGACCGTCTCCGCCGCCGTACGCGGTTCGGGTGCGTACGGCGGCGGATCGCGCGTTCCGGGCTGAGGCCGGGACGCGACCGCGTTCCTGGCGGAGGCTCGGACGCGAACGCGTTCCTGGCGGGGACCGGGACGCGACCGGAGCGAGGCCGGTGCTCTGTGGGCTGTCGGTGGCCCCGGGCACCGGCCTCTTCCGTTTCCGTTCCGTACGGGCGGCGGGTCAGACCCGGCCGCGGGGCGCCGGCCTCTTCCCCTCCGTACCGGCAGGTCAGACCTGGCTGTCACCCTCCGGCGGAGGCGTCGACCGCAGCCCCAGCGCCTTGCGCACCTCGACCTCCGTGCCGTCGTTCTCCAGCGGGCCGTCGGCGGCTGCGACATGAGTCCAGAAGGCGTCCTCGCCCTTGGCGTCCGCCGCCTTGTCCCAGTCGAGAGCGACCGCGTCGAACTCCTTCGCCCGCTTGGCCATCGTCTTCTCGGCCTTCGCCGGCCAGTCGTGGTCCCGCAGGGCACGCGCCTGCGCCGCGAACACGGCGGACGCCTCCCGTGCCCAGGCCCGGTAGGCGGCCCTGTCGTCGGAGTACTCCTCGACGGGTACGTCGTTGGAGGCCGAGTCGGCCTGGGACTCAGCGGTCAGATAGGCCGTCTGGTGCCGGTCGAGCGCCGCGACGTCCGTGCGGAGAGACCCGGTGAGCCCATCCTTGTCCGAGACGGCGAGGGTGCAGACGACCTCCCGGTCGCCGAACGCCCAGCTCTCCCGCAGGGGCACGTAGTAGTACAGCTCCGCCTCCGCCGGAATGTCCCAGGGGTCGAGGGCGTACTTCCGGTTGATCTTCTCGCAGCGCTCTTCGGCCAGGGCCTCGACCCGGCTCTCGCCGGGGTACTCCTCGAAACCGGTGATCTGGAAGATGCCCGTGATCTCGGCGTCGTGCCGCTCGGCGCAGTCCACCGTCTGCACGGTCAGGACCTCCGCGTCCTCCAAACCGCCGCCGCCGGGGAGGTCGAGGCAGTCGCCCTTGCGCAGATCCATGGCGCTGCGGTTACGGGACGCCTCGTCCATGCCCTTCTCGAAGCCGTCCCAGAGCGAGCCCGCCGCGCCGGTGGCGAACATGATGACGACCAGCACGGTGCTGACGGCGGAGAGGATCGTCCCCGTGAACGCCATGCCCAGGCCGCGCTGGCCCTTCTTTCTGATCTGCCTGATCGCGATCGTTCCGAAAACCAGTCCGAGCGGCGGCAGACAGCAGACGATGCCGGTCACCAGGGAGGCGATGGCGAGCCCGTTCACCGAGGGGGCCGGAGGGGGCGGCGGCGGTACGGGGTATCCCGGGAACTGGTGATGGGGCTGGTACGCCGGATGCGGATGCTGATGCGGTGCCGCCGGATGCGGTGCCGCCGGGTGCGGATGCGGCCCCGGGTACGGCGGCGGTGCCGCCGGCGCCGGGTGCGGCTGCGGCTGCGGCCCGCCCTGCTGCTGGGGCTGGTCGGGGGGCTGCTGTCCGCCCGGCTGCGATGGGTCCACGGGTGGGTTGCTCCTAGGAGTACGGAAGGGCGTCGGGGGCCGGCGCGGGGAGCCGCGCCGGGGCGGCACAGGGAGGAATCGTATAAACCGATGGCCGGGCCTGATCTGCCGGGCCCCATCGGCCCCTTCGCGGAGGGCGGCCAGCCGGAAGGGGCGGTCGCCATGGTGGCGACCGCCCCTCCTCCCCCGGATTCTTCGCTCACCGCCGACGCGGAGCCTTCAGCGCGGAACCTTCAGCACGAAGCCTTCAGCACGAAGCCTTCAGCGCGTCGGACCGGCGGCTGTTGTCCCGGACGCTCAGAACTGGAGAGCCCAGGAGTCGATCCGGCCGGTGTCCTGCGCCGCGTTGTCGCCGACGCGCAGCTTCCAGACCCCGTCCGCGGCCTCGGACGACGCGTTCACCGTGTAGGTGGTGTTGATGTTGTCCGCGCTGCCGCCCGCCCCGTACGCCTTGAGGTTGTACACGGTCCCGTCGGGGGCCACGAGGTCGACGCGCAGATCACCGATGTAGGTGTGCTTGATGTCGACCGGCACGCTCAGCGCGGCGGGCGCGTTCCCGCCGACGCCGCTGACGGTGATCGGGGATTCGACGGTGGTGTTGTCGGCGATGGCGTAGTCCGCGGTGTTCTCGAACCGCTTGCCCGGCGGGTTGGTGGTGCCGCCGCCGACGTACAGCAGACGGTTGGGCGAGCCCGTGCCGGGCGAGGTCACCACACCGTTCGTGGCCGCCGAGGTCAGCGCGGTGGCGACCTGCGCCGGGGAGTCGCCCTGGTTGGCCGCGAGATGCAGGGCCGCGGCGCCCGCGACATGCGGGGCGGCCATGGAGGTGCCGGAGATGGTGTTGGTCGCCGAGTCGTTGGTGTTCCAGGCCGAGGTGATGGAGGACCCCGGTGCGAAGACGTCGAGGACCGCGCCGAAGTTGGAGAAGCTGGAGCGGGCGTCGGTGCTGGTCGTCGAGCCGACCGTGATGGCCTCGCCGACTCGGGCCGGGGAGTAGTTGGAGGCGTTCGCGTTGGAGTTACCCGCGGCGATGGCGTAGGTGACGCCGGAGGCTATGGAGTTGCGTACGGCGGTGTCGAGGACGGTGTCCGCTCCGCCGCCCAGGCTCAGATTGGCGACGGCGGGCTTGACGGCGTTCTGCGTCACCCAGTCGATGCCCGCGACGACCTGCTCGGTGGTGCCGGAACCGGCGTCGTTCAGTACGCGTACGCCGACGATCCTGGCCTTCTTGGCCACGCCGTACGCCGAACCGGCGACCGTGCCCGCGACATGGGTGCCGTGGCCGTTGCCGTCCTGGGCGACGTTGTCGTTGTCGACGGCGTCATAGCCGTTGAACGCCCGGCCGCCGAAGTCGCCGTGGGAGATCCGTACACCGGTGTCGATGATGTACGCGGTCACCCCCTCGCCGGCGGAGTCGGGGTAGGTGTAGCTGTTGTCTGCCGGGAGGGCGCGCTGATCGATCCGGTCCAGGCCCCAGGACGGCGGGTTGGCCTGGGTGGCCGTGGTCGTGAAGACGCGGTTCTGGACGACGGAGGCGACGGCGGGGTCGGCGGCGAACTTCTTCGCCTGCGCCTCGGAGGCCCGGACGGAGTAACCGTTGAGGGCGGCGGTGTAGGTACGGCGGATTTTCACGCCGTACTCGGCGGCGAGGGCCTTGCCCGCCCGGGAACGGGCGTCGGGGGCGGACTCATGGAGCGTGACGATGTAACTGCCCTCGACGGTGCCGGGCTCGCCCGCGTTCTCGATGACGCCTTCCGCGGTCCGGTCCGCCGCGGTGGCGGTGGCCGGCAGGACGGAGACCATACCGAGCGCGAGCGCGGCGGCGGCGCTCGCGCCGATCGTGGTCACTCTTCGGCGGGAGGTACGTGGCATGGGGGCCTCCTGAGGCAGATATGTCAAGTGCATGACAATTAATGGCAGCGGGAGCCGCCATGTCCATGACTTGTCTACTGAGCGAAAGATTGTCCGATCCATAGAGATCCCACAAGGGAGCGGGCAGCGCCGTAACGCGCGTGCCACATACGCCACATGGCCGCTACACCGCCGCAAAGGACGCCACACCGCCGAAACCGGAGGCCCCCGGCTGGCGGCTCCGGGCGGGAGCCTGGAGGATCCACACCATGGAGAGGACGACGGTCGTCAACCTGAAGGGCCACCGCGACGACCCGGCGTACGCGGATGTCGTCTACGTGGGCCGCCCCATGCACCGGGGCGGCTGGCACCTCGACGGCTCCCCGCTGGCGAGCCCGTACCGCCCCGGCCCCGACGGCACCCGCGAGGAGATCCTGGAGAAGTACCGCACCCATCTCCTCTCCCGCCCCGACCTCCTCGCCCTGCTGCCCGCCCTGCGCGGCCACCGGCTGGGCTGCTGGTGCGTCCCGGAGAGATGCCACGCCGAGGTGATCGCCGACCTGACGGACAAGGGCGCGGGCGCGGCTTGACCGGCGGGCACGGATGCCGCGACGGCCTCCTCTTCGGCGAGGGTGGACGCCCCTCCCCCGCACCATCCGTGCCGCACGACTGGCCCGAGGAGGTGCCCATGTCCGGATGCGAAAGCTCTTCGTCCCGACCCGCGGGCCGCTACCGTGAAGCCATGACCGCACTGCCCGACTGGATGCGCCCGCCGCGCGCGGAAGGCTGGTTCGCGGAGGACCTGGACCGCCTCCCGGAAGCGCCGCGTCACACCGAGCTGATCCACGGAGCCCTCGTATTCCGGTGGTCGCCCCAGCAGTCGTGGCACGGAGAGATGGTCACCGACCTCACGATCGCTCTCCGGGCGCAGGCCCCGGAGGGATTCAAGGTCGGTCGGGAAATGACCATCCGCCTCGACTCCCGCAACCGCCCCGAGCCGGACCTCGTGGTGACCACGGCCCCGTACGACCCGGACTGCACCTGGTTCGCCCCGGAAGACGTACGGCTCGTCATCGAGGTGGTCTCGCCGGAGTCCGCGCACCGCGACCGGACCGTCAAGCTCCGCAAGTACGCCGAGGCCGGCATCCCGCACTACTGGTGCATCGAGGATGAGGACGGCGCACCGGTCGTCCATGTCTACGAGCTCGACGAGCCGACCGGCGCGTACGCACCGGCGGGAATCCTCCGCCACACGCTCAAGCTGTCTCTGCCGTTCGAGATCAGTCTCGACCTCGACAAGCTCGCGCCGTGCGAGTACCAGGGATGGGAAGAGCGCGAGATCAACCGGATCATCGACGAGCGCATGGCGAACCCCTCTCCCGGCGTCCCGATCGAGGACATCATGAGGGAGACGCTGAAAGCAGAGCCCCTGCCACACTCTGGCGACAGGGGCTCTGCCTCATGAATTCATGCCTGAGCTCGGGGTGCGTCAATCATTGATCGACGACATCAATCCCACTGACGAACGCCGAAAACGTCGCGCGCTGGAACAGCAGAACCGGCCCCTCGGAATCCTTTGAGTCTCGGATGGCAATCCCCCGGGAGGCAAATTCTGTACAGTCCGCCACCTCGACACAATTTCCCTCGCCCGCGCTGAAACTGGCCTTACGCCACGATGCACCGGGAAGGTCTGCTGCGCGGAGCGCTGGCCTTACTTGACTCATGAACGGTTCCTCTTCTCCATTTTCTTAAGCAGCGCCAAAGAGTCATCTGTTGACAGGGCCGCTCCAATAATCCGGCCAAAGCCGTCATCGAACAGCCTCATGTCTTCAGTGCCTTCGGCGTATGTGGTGCCCTTCAAGTTCTCCACCTGCACGACGTCAGGCATGGGGTGAGCAAACTCGAAGAGGCTGAATCCACCTGCACCGCCGGGATGCGGGGTGGCATTGAGCGGCATGACCTGAATGGTGATGCCGGGCACATCCGTCTGCTCGATCAGCCGCCGAGTCTGGTCTCGCATCGTCTCGGGGCGAGACGCGAACCTCTGATGAAGTACAGCCTCGCTGATGATCGCCGTGTACCGCAGGGGCGAAGCCCCGGGCCGGGTGGTCAGGACCGACTGCCGCGCAATCCGAACCTCGGCGAGGGCGTGAACCTCCTCCGGCGTGCGTGTGAGCGCATGCGCCGCAATGGTCTCCCGCGCGTACGCCGCCGTCTGGAGCAACCCGGGCACCAGGAGCGGCGACCACTCGCGGATTGCCTCCGCGTCGCTTTCCAGCGCGATGAGGTCCACGTACGACGGTGCGACAACCCCGCTGTACGTCTGCCACCAACCGGTTTTCCCCGCATCTTTCGCCAGCGCGACCAGGGCGTTGACAGTGGCCAGGTCGGTGACGCCGTAGCGAGCCAGCAGCAGAGGCACGTCCTTGGGCTGGAGCTGGGCCTTGGCGTGCTCGATGCGCGACAGCTTGCCCGGGTCCCACCCCATGGCCCTGGCCGCTGCTTCCGCGCTCATGCCGGCCTCAGTACGGAAGGCCCGGACCATGTCGCCCAGCCGTCGCCTACGGACGGTGGGAACCAAGGGGATCGTCGGCATCTCAAACCTCTTCTCTCGCAGTCGAGTGGAGCCTTCGGTGGGCCGGGTGAAGCACGCCTCCTCCCGGGTGCGGCGGCCCGGAATGCGGGAGTGCTATCAGCCTAGTTGGGTATCGAGGTCCGACTCACGGGTACGCTCCCTCGGCACTCGGGTACCCGCCTCATACGAACACAAATACCAATCTTGACTATTTATGCCCCAAGCTTGCACTCACCCGCCCATACGTGCATTCTGCCTGTACGCGGGTTTCGGCTGCACAGCATTCCCAAATCCCGCGCCACTCTTGGTATTTGCTGAATTGGACCGCCGGGGATCCCCCTGCCCGACAGTTGGTCCCGCCTCCGCGCGACTCGCGGACGGAACTCCCCTTCGACATCCGCCGAGGCCGACATGACAACGAGCCAGAGCAGTACCCCCCGCCCTTCACCGAACAGCCCCGGCAGCGACTTCGTCCGCCGGCACGGCACCACCGATGCGTGGCGGACGCCGGAGACGTTCAAGCTGTACGTCGAGCTCTTCAGCACCCCTGACGCCATACGGCACACCCGTGCAGGGACGAGGCGGAAGCGATGCTCGTGATGCCTACTTCCCCCGTGGACCCCGAGCGCCACCGCCGGACGTACCCCTCGACACTCCAAGCCCCACGACTCGCCCGCGCCGACATCGCCTCATGCCTCAACGCCTGGGGACTCGGCCACGGAATCGATGACTTGGCCCTCGTCGCGACGGAGCTCGTCACCAATTCGGTGGCCCACACCGAGACAGCACAGGTCGGCGTCTCCCTCAGCCGCGTGGGGGACTCCACGGTGCGCCTCACGGTCACCGACACGTCACGGGAGCTTCCCCCGTCATCCCCGGCGACGGCGGGCGAAGGCGAAGTGCACGGGCGGGGACTCCTCCTGGTCGCAGCCCTCACCTCCCGCTGGGGAGCCGAGCGCCTCATCACCGGCAAACGCGTCTGGGCCGAACTGGACATCACATCGAAGAGCCCAGAACCGCACAGCCGGCCCTCGCCGTGAGCCAGGTCGCGATCGGTACGCGAAATCGCTGCGACGGCCGGGTTTGGGTCTCGGGCATGTGCTGGCTCTACTGCCGACAGACCGGACCCGTCCTCTGGCTCGGATCAGTCGCCGCCGCC
>NZ_VCLA01000192.1:43010-57536 GCF_009600885.1 Streptomyces jumonjinensis | reverse complement strand
CGCGACCCGGACTTCGCACACCGAGCACCACGGACCCGCGACCCGGACCCCGCGCACCGAGCACCCGAGCACCACGGACCCGTGGCCCGGACCCCGCGCACCGAAGACCCTGGACGACTGACCGTGATTTTTCTGGACAAGCAGCCTGAGCACCGCGCCGCACTCCCCGATCGCGCCCTTCCCGCCCTTCCCGCCCTTCCCGGCCGGCTGCGGCTGTGGCTGCGGGATCTGTGCATAGGGCTCCGGCTGGGCGCGTTCGGCGGTCGCGAGGGCTGGATCCGCAACGCGCTCACCGCGGTCGGCGTCGGGATCGGCGTCGCGCTGCTGCTGCTCGCCGCGTCGGTGCCGCAGATCATGGACAACCGCGATCTGCGGGTCACGGCACGGACCGCGACCGGCTTCGCCCATATGGAACCGGTCGAGCGCTCCGACACCTCGGTGGTGATGGCGGACGTCTCCACCGAGTACCGCACGGACGTGGTCTCCGGCTCGCTGCTGCGCGCGGACGGCGACCGGCCGTCGCTGCCGCCCGGCATCGACCGGATCCCGGCCCCCGGCGAGATGCTGGTCTCCCCCGCGCTGGCGGAGCTGCTGCGCTCGCCGGACGGCGGGATGCTGAAGGAGCGGCTCGGCTACCGGGTGACCGGTGTCATCGGGAAGGCCGGTCTGCTCGACCCGGGCGAGTACCTCTTCTACGCGGGCACCTCGACGCTGACCGCGGAGAACGGCGGCCAGCGAACCGAGGGCTTCGGCGGGCCGGGCTTCGAGTACGGGCCGGTGGACCCGGTGCTGACCGCGCTGGCCACCCTGATCTGTGTGGTGCTGCTGGTGCCGGTGGCGGTCTTCATCGCCACGGCGGTACGGGTCGGCGGCGAGCGGCGCGACCGCAGACTGGCGGCGCTCCGGCTGGTCGGCGCCGACATCCCCACGACCCGCCGGATCGCCGCGGGCGAGGCGCTCTTCGGCGCGGTGCTGGGGCTGGCCGTGGGCGCGGCGGTCTTCGCCGTGGCGCGTCTGTTCGCCGGATCGGTACGGCTCTGGGGGCTGAGCGCCTTCCCCTCGGACGTGGTCCCACTGCCGGGCCTCGGCGCGCTGATCCTGCTCGCGGTGCCGGTGGCCGCCGTGGTGGTCACGCTGTTCGCGCTGCGTTCGGTGGTGATCGAGCCGCTGGGCGTCGTACGGAGCGCAGCGCCGCGCCGCCGCCGGCTGTGGTGGCGGCTGCTGCTGCCGGCGGCGGGCGTGGCGCTGCTGCTGGTCTCGGACGAGATCGCCGGGGCGACCGATCCGGAGCTGGTCTATCCGGTTCCCCTGGCGGGCGGCGCGATCCTGGTGCTGATCGGGGTCACCGCGCTCTTTCCCTGGGTGGTGGACGCGGTGTGCGGGCGGCTGCGGGGCGGCCCGGTCTCCTGGCAGCTGGCCATGCGCGGGCTCCAGCTCCGCAGCGACACGGTGACCCGGGCGGTGAGCGGCATCATGGTGGCCGTGGCCGGGGCGATCGCCCTTCAGATGGTGTTCGCGGGGATGCACGACGACTTCCGCGAGACGACGGGCCGCAGCCCGGCGTGGGGGCGGGTGGTGGTCACCGCGGGGTACCCGAGCCCCGAGGTCGCCGCGCGCATGCTCCGGGAGTTCGGCGACACCGAGGGCGCCATCGAGACGGTCGCCATGATCCAGACCAGTGCGCGTACTCCGGGCGCGCGCTGGACCGCCGAGGGCGATCCCCCGCCGAGCACCACGCTGACCGTCGCCGGGTGCCCGGTGCTGGAGAGGCTGGCCCGGCTCGCGTCCTGCGAGGACGGCGACGTCTTTGTGGTGCACGGGCGGGAGTACCGGGCCTCGCGCGAGTGGGTCGACCGGACCGCGCGCAAGGGGAAGGAGCTGATCGTCGGCGATCCGGGCCCGGTGCCCGGGGAGTCCGCGCACGGCGCGGACGGGCTGCGGTGGACGCTGCCCGAGGACTCGCCGACGGTATGGGCGCGCAAGGACGTGGCGGGATGGGAGCACGACGGCGTCTTCGCGACGCCCGGGGCGATCGACGCCGACCGGCTGCGCCACGGCTCCACCACGGCGCTGGTGCGGGCCGATGAGAGCATGCCCGACGCTCATGAGCACATCCGCAATACGGCGTCGCGCATCGATCCGGCGCTTCAGATCTGGACGATGCGGATGATCGAGCGGGATCAGAAGTACACCAGCATGCAGACGGGGCTGCTGGCGGGCGCGAGCGGGACGATGGTGCTCATCGCGGCGTCGATGCTGGTCTCCCAGATCGAGCAGTTGCGGGAGCGCCGGCGGCTGCTCTCGGTCCTGCTGGCGTTCGGCACCCGGCGTTCGACGCTCGCCTGGTCGCTGCTGTGGCAGACGGTCCTGCCGGTGGTCCTCGGGACGGCGGTCGCCGTCGCGAGCGGTCTGGTGCTGGGCGCGGTGATGCTCAGGCTCATCGGGAAGGAGATGACGGGATGGGGGCTGTTTCTGCCGGTGGCGGCCACGGGTCCGGGTGTGATTCTGCTGGTGACCCTGGTGAGCCTGCCGTCGCTGTGGCGGATGATGCGCCCGGACGGTCTGCGGACGGAGTGACGGTGATGGTGACGGTGACGGTCCGGGCGCGGGGCTGAGGCTTGGGGCTGAGGCGGGGGCGTACGGGAGTCGGCCGCCCGGGGCGTACGGGAGTCGGCCTCGGCGGTCCCTACGGGCGGGCCCGGGCGGCAGTCGGTCAGGGCGCGAGCCGGACGGGCAGGGGGCGCAGCGCCTGCCGCAGCGCGGCGGCGAGCTCCTCGAACTCCCCCTGGCGGGCGGCCCCCGTACGCATGGCGAGGGCGATCCGCCGGGCGGGGGCGGGGTCGGCGAAGTACCCGGTGCCGAGTCCGCCCCGGCCGGTCTCGACCTCCACGGCGGTGCGCGGCAGCAGGGTCACCCCGAGCCCTCCGGCGACCAGCTGCACCAGGGTGGAGAGCCCGGCGGCGGTGGTGGTGACGGGGGTGTCGTCGCCGCGTCCGGCCTCACGGCAGATGTCGAGGGCCTGGTCGCGCAGGCAGTGCCCTTCGTCGAGGAGCAGCAGCGGGAGCTCGCGCAGCGCCTCGCGGGGGATGTCCTGACGGCCGCCGAGCCAGTGGTCCTCCGGGGTGACCAGGACGAAGTCCTCGTCGAACAGGGGCAGTTCGGTCACGCCCGGCACTCCGAGGGGCACGGCGAGGAGCAGCAGATCGAGCCGTCCGGTGGTGAGCCCGTCCACCAGCGAGGAGGTCTGCTCCTCGTGGACCTGGAGATCGAGGTCCGGGTAGGCCCGGTGGACCAGCCGGAGGACGGCGGGCAGCAGATAGGGCGCGACGGTGGGGATCACTCCGAGCCGGAGCACTCCGGTGAAGGGCGCGCGGGCCGCGTCGGCCTCCTCCATCAGCGCGCCGACGGCGTCCAGGACGGTTCTGGCGCGGGCGGCGAGCCGCTCGCCGGCCGGGGAGAGCAGCACCTTGCGGGTGGTGCGCTCCAGCAGCTGGACGCCGAGGACGTCCTCCAGCGCGGACACGGCGCCGGAGAGCGCGGGCTGGCTCATGCCGATGGCTGCCGCCGCGTCCCGGAAGTGCAGATACTCGGCGACGGCGACAAAGGCGCGCAACTGCGACAGGCTCGGCTGTTTACCCCGACTGCTCCCGCTCATTGATACGTTCCTCCTATCGCGATCACCGAGTCTAATCGCTTCCGGGCGGTGGGAAATAATCGGATCCGGCCGCCGGGGCGGCGGTGGGGCGGAGGGGTCGCATGGTGCTCGGGCACGGTCGGCAGCGGCACGCGGAGCCTTCGGCGGAGGTGATCCGGGCGGGGGACGAGTCGGCGTTCACGGAGCTCGCCTCGCGTTACCGGCATGAGCTGCGGGTGCATCTGTACCGGATGCTCGGGTCCTTCACGGAGGCGGAGGATCTGGTCCAGGAGACGCTGCTGCGGGCCTGGCGGAAGCGGGCGGACTTCGCCGGGCGGTCGACGTTCCGCGCCTGGCTGTACGCGATCGCCACCCGTGCCGCCCTGGACGTGCTGGCGAGCCCGGCGCGCACCCGGGAGGTCGCGATGGCGGCGGACAGCGCGGGCGCTCCGGCGAGCTCGGCGCCGGCGGAGGTCGCCTGGCTCCAGCCGTACCCCGATGAGCTGCTGGATCTGGCGGCTCCGGACGGCGGCGAGCCGGAGGCCGCAGCCATCGCCCGGGAGACGATCGAGCTGGCGTTTCTGGCGGCGATCCAGCATCTGCCGCCCCGGCAGCGCGCGGTGCTGATCCTGCGGGATGTGGCCGGGTGGTCGGCGGCGGAGACGGCCGGGAGCCTGGAGATGAGCGTCGCGTCGGTCAAGAGCGCGCTCCAGCGGGCGCGGGCGACCATGCGGGAGCGGCTGCCCGGACGCCGGGCGGAGTGGGGGGCGGCCACCGCGCTCAGCGAGTCCGAGCGCGCCCTGCTCCGGCGGTATGTCACCGCCTCCCAGCAGGGGGAGCTGTCGGCGCTCGCGGCGCTGCTGCGGGAGGACGCCCGCCAGACGATGCCGCCGGACCGCCTGGTGTTCGACGGGCGTGCCGCGATCCTGGATCTGTGGCGTCCGGTGCTGGAGGGCGAGGAGGCGTGGGGCGAGTGGCGCTCCGTGCCTCTGGCGGTGAACCGGCAGCCGGCGGCGGCGAACTATCTGCGCCGTCCGGGCGAGGCGGTCTTCACGGCGGTCAACATCGATGTGCTGCGGATCGCGGACGGCCTCATCGCGGAGATCACCACCTTCGGCCCGGAGCTGCTGTCGGCGCTCGGACGGGAGCCGGTCATGTGATGCAGGGCACATCCAGGCGACCGATTCCTTTCCCCGGGCCGCCCCGTCATATGAGCGACACCGCAGCGATGCGCACATACCGGGAGAAAGGCCCCACCATGACGGAGTCCACGACCGAGACCGCCCCGCGCCAGGACGACGAGCAGTCCAGGCTCTTCGAGCGGCTGACCGGGACCTGGAAGGTGACCGGCGGGGCGTCGGGCACGGTGACCTACCGACCGCTGGAAGGCGGGCACTTCCTCCTCCAGACGATCGAGCTGGAGCAGCACGGACAGCCGGTGACCGGCCTGGAGGTGATCGGCCGCGAGAAGCCCTTCGGCGCGGAGGAGCCCGGCGAGGACATCCTGTCCCGCTTCTACGACAATCAGGGCCATACCTTCGTCTACGTCTACGAGCCGGCGGGCGACACCTTGACGATCTGGGGCGGCGAGAAGGGCTCCCCGGCGTACTACCGGGGCGAGTTCAGCGCGGACGGGAACACCCTCTCGGGCGCCTGGGTGTACCCGGGCGGCGGCGGTTACGAGTCGTCGATGACCCGCGCCACCCCGCTGGACTGATCAAACAGCCGCCCGCCACGACTGAGTGTGGACCTCCGGCCGCCCATCTTGTTCTCCCCCAGCCCTCTCAGAGCGCGTCGGCGAGCGGGGGCGGCGCGGGGAGGACGGCCGGTGTCGCCATGCCATTGTCCTCCAACGCGATCTCATCCAGTTCGACGCTGCGGACGAACACTCCGGGGAAGTCCTCAAAGCGGCTCAACGCGTCCGCGATGGCCTTCGTGAGCGTTTCCGCATCAAAGGAGCACCAGAACTCTGCCGTGCCCGGTCCTGTGACCAGGTTGATCCGTCCGTCGCTGAAGCTGTCCAGGCCATCCAGAGTGTTGGACTGCTCCGGTGTCAGCGGGCCCTGAAGGTGCAGGGTGAAACGCCAGTTACGCACAGTTCTGATGCCTCCGCGTGAATCGATCGATTTCCCGTGCCTCTTCCCCCTGACTCTGGGGAGTGCAGTACACCACCTGTGACTGATTGCACGGGCAGCAGATCACCCACCCCCAACGATGCCGGTTCTTGTCATGCGTCACCTTGAGCCCAGCCGCCTCCGCCCTCTTCAGTGCCGCTTCAACATCCTTCTTCTGATGCCGGTCACCGATTCCCATAGCCATACGTACTACTGGCCGACCGCGACGAGGACACGGAGCCAGACGCGAGACCACCCGATCGAGCTATCCTCGGGCGCGATCACGATCACGAAGATTGATCGGATGGGCTGATCACACTGAGCCGATTGATCGATTTCACCCTTGATCGTGGATATGACAGGGTGCAGAGGTCCAACCCTCTCAGCACCCTGGAGTAACACCATGCTCACTGTTGGCGACCAGTTCCCCACCTTCGAGCTCACTGCCTGCGTCTCCCTGGAGAGCGGCAAGGAGTTCGCGGTCATCGACCACAAGTCCTACGAGGGCAAGTGGAAGGTCGTCTTCGCATGGCCCAAGGACTTCACCTTCGTCTGCCCCACCGAGATCGCCGCCTTCGGCAAGCTGAACGACGAGTTCGCCGACCGTGACGCGCAGATCCTCGGCTTCTCCGGTGACTCCGAGTTCGTCCACCACGCCTGGCGCAAGGACCACGACGACCTGCGTGACCTGCCCTTCCCGATGCTGGCCGACTCCAAGCACGAGCTGATGCGCGATCTGGGCATCGAGGGTGCGGACGGCTTCGCCCAGCGTGCCGTCTTCATCGTGGACCCGAACAACGAGATCCAGTTCACGATGGTGACCGCCGGCTCCGTGGGCCGTAACCCCAAGGAGGTCCTGCGGGTGCTGGACGCCCTTCAGACCGACGAGCTGTGCCCGTGCAACTGGACCAAGGGCGAGACCACCCTTGACCCGGTCGCGCTGCTGGCCGGTGAGTGACCCATGTCGCTCGACGCGCTGAAGGCCGCTCTTCCCGAGTACGCCAAGGACCTCAAGCTCAACCTGGGCTCGGTCATCGGCAACAACGACAAGCTCTCGCAGCAGCAGCTGTGGGGCACCGTGCTGGCCACCGCCATCGCCTCCCGCAGCGCGATCGTGCTGCGTGAGCTGGAGCCCGAGGCCAAGGCGAACCTGACCCCGGAGGCGTACACCGCCGCCAAGGCGGCTGCCGCGGTCATGGCGATGAACAATGTGTTCTACCGGACCCGGCATCTGCTGTCGGACCCGGAGTACGGCACCCTGCGCGCCGGTCTGCGGATGAACGTCATCGGCAACCCCGGTGTGGAGAAGGTCGACTTCGAGCTCTGGTCGCTCGCCGTCTCCGCCGTCAACGGCTGTGGCCAGTGCCTGGACTCGCATGAGCAGGTGCTGCGCAAGGCCGGGATCGAGCGGGATGTGATCCAGGAGTCGTTCAAGATCGCGGCCGTGGTCCAGGCCGTGGGGGCGACCCTCGACGCCGAGGCTGTGCTGGCGCAGTAGCCGGCCCCGATGTCACAGAAGAGGGGTCCCGCCGTCCGGCGGGGCCCCTCTTCGCCGTCTCCGTCAGCTCTGGAGCTTCCTCATCAGCGCCTTCATATCGGCGACCATGAGGTTCCTGACCCCTGCGGCCTCCGCACGGTCGATCTCCCCGCTCGGCGACCGGGGCGGCTCGGCGGACATGCTCAGCACCGACTGCCCGTCCAGTACATGGAGAACGGGCACGTCGTACCCCTGCGCCCAGACGAAGTAGGCGCGCTCGCCCAGCCCGTCGACCCGGACCATCTCGGGGTCGTCGGCACCGGTGTGGTTCTCCATGGCGACCGTCGCTTCGAACTGCGGCCCCGGGTCGGTCTTCTTATGTCGGACATAGCTCAGCGAGCCGCTGCCCGCCACCGGTTCCGCGCCGTTCTCCGGGGGCGCACCGCGGAATTCGAACCAGCAGGCGGCATGGTCCAGCGAGGGGCGCTCGCGCCCGGTCGGCGTACTCATGCTCACCGGCCCGTACTCGGCGGTCAGCGCCTTCAGCCCGGCGTCCGCACAGAGATCGCGGCTCGCCCGGTACCCGCCGAGATCCGGGTCCCCGGGCTCGTACGCGTACAACCCGCCCGCCCAGAGAGCCGAGGCGGTCAGCGCGCCGCCGAGCGCCCAGAGCCACGCCCGGATCGGCGCGCGCACCGGGCCCGGCCCGGCCGAGACCGTGTCGGCGGCGGGATCGGCGGGATCGCCCTCGCCCCGGCTCCATCGGCCGGGAGGGTCCTCGCCCCGCGGCGGTTCCCCGTCGTCGCCCATCAGTTCCGGCTCGGATATCACTCCGTGCTCCCTGTCGTCGCGGGCGTCCCGGGCGTCTTGGCGAGCGCCTCGCCCTGCGGCGGCGGGGCGGCGTGCGGCGCCTGTTCCCTGCTGTACGCCCGAAGGTAGCCGACGACGGTGTTGGTGACAGCCACCAGCGGCACGGCGACCACCGCGCCGCCGATCCCGGCCGTCACCCCGCCGACCGCGACCGCGAGCACCACCGCGAGGGGATGGACCCGGACCGCGCGGCCCAGGATGAAGGGCTGGAGCACATGACCCTCGATCTGCTGTACGGCGAGGACCACCACCAGCACCATCAGCGCGGTGAACACCCCCTGGGTGACCAGTGCGACGACCACCGCGAGCGCGCCCGACATGACCGCGCCGACCAGCGGGATGAAGGCGAAGAGGAAGATGAAGACGGCGAGCGGCACGGCCATGGGGACATCGAGGAAGTAGATCCCCAGCCCGATGAAGACGGCGTCGATCAGCGCGACGATCACCGTGCCCCGCACATACGCGGTCAGGGTGCGCCAGGCCCGCGGACCGGCCCCGGCGACCCCGTCACGGGCCTGCGCCGGAACCAGCTTGAGGGTCCAATGCCAGATCCGCTTTCCGTCGTAGAGCAGAAAGAGCGTGGAGAACATCGCCAGCAGCATGCCGGTGAGGAGTTCCACCATCACGGACACCCCCTGGAGCCCGGCGGAGGTGATCTCCTCGGTATTGGTGCCGATGGTGTCGCTGAGATTCTTCGCGAGGTCGTTGATCTGGCTCTCGGTGACATGGAACGGGCTGTCCAGCACCCAGCGCTTCAGCTCCTCGATGCCGTCTCTGACCCGGTCGGAGAGATCGCCGAGATTCTCCATCACCTGCCAGACCACGAACCAGCCGACCAGGGTCATGACGACGAACCCGGCGATCGCCGTGACCGCGGTCGCCAGGCCCCGGGGCAGTCCCAGCCGCCTCAGCCGGGCCACGGTGGGCTGAAGCAGCGCGGTGACCAGCAGCGCGGAGATGAAGGCGAGCACCACCAGCTGTACGGCGCTGATGACCCGCATCAGCACCCAGAGGGTGCCCGCGAGCACCAGCAGCCGCCAGCCCGCCTCGGCCGCGACCCGCATCCCCCAGGGGATGACCGCCACCGGTTCGGGACGGGCGGGCACGGCGGGGGCGTAGTCCGGGGGCGCGGGCACACTTCTGGGCGCGGCACCCCCGCCGCCCGCTCCGTCCCCGCCGCCCACTCCGCCCCCGCCGCCCGCTCCTTCTCCCCCGCCTGGCGCCTGAGCCTCTCCGCCGCCGGGGACCTGAGCCTCTGCGTCGTCGTCGGCGCGGCGCTCGTTCAGCCGCTGCGAGAACCGGGCGAACCCCGCGCCGGTCCTGGCGCGCAACCCGGTGAGCTGCTCTGGCAGTCTGGGCATGTCTTCCTCTTCCCCCCATGAACTCCCGGGTCGTCCCGGGCCCCGAGAGAACCGACGGTACACGCGGAGAAGCCCCTCACCGTGAACACGGTGAGGGGCTCCAGGGGTCGTACGACCTCTCGTACTAGTACCAGCGGTTGGCCTGCCAGAACGTCCAGGCGCCGCAGGGACCGTCGTACCGCTCGTTCATATAGCTGAGGCCCCACTTGATCTGGGTCGCCGGGTTGGTCCGCCAGTCGGCGCCGGCCGATGACATCTTCGTGCCGGGCAGCGCCTGCACCAGTCCGTACGCGCCGGAGGACTGGTTGACCGCCAGGTAGTTCCAGGTGGACTCGTGCTGCACGATATTGCTGAAGCACTGGAACTGGTCGGCCGGGATGATCTGCCGGGCGAGCGCCTGGACCTCGGCGACGGTGTAGGAGCTCTTGGCGGTGAGGCCGACGGAGTCGCGTGCGCTGTCGCGGCTGGCGCGCTCCCGCGCCTCCTTCTCCTTACGCTCCTTCTCCGCCCGCTCCTTGGCCTCGCGCTCTTCCTCGGCCTTGGCGTCGGCGGCGGCCTTCTTCGACTCGGCGGTCTTCGCGGCCTTGAGACGAGCGTCTTCCTCAGCGGCCTTCTTGGCCGTCGCGTCGGCCACTGCGGCCTGCGCGTCGGCCTGTTCCGCCAGGGAAGAGACCTGCACCTGGGCCTGCTGGCCCATCGGTACATCGGCGAGGAGGGTCGCGTCAGCGGCCGTCGTCTCCAGGTTGTCGCTCGGGGACTGGGGGTTGCCCGAGGCAACGCCTACAACGGCTCCGACGGTGGTGACCGCGGTGGCGGACGCCACGGCGAATCCCCGGACCGAGATCCGGCTCACACGGTTTCCTTCCAGCATCGCCCGCACAGGTGACCCCGCGGACGAATCGTGCCCCTGGCGCTGGCCTCCCACTGCGTTGGGTCACAGGAGGCGCTGGCCCGTGGCCGACTCCCGCAGGAGCGGCCGGTACAACTGACGGGCGGCACACGACGGCAGGTCTTGAGTTGTGTCGGAGGTGCGGCGCACCACCGGATGGGGCTCATGTGTCGTATGCGGGGCCTGACGGAAGCAAGACTCTGCCGGAACGGCACACCGCAAGGCAATTATTCGTTACGTGGGAAAGCTCACACCTCTTTCGGCCCAGGAGTTCGGCCGAAAAGCCAGCACGACAGCACGCCGCCCCACTAGGCTGCTGCGCTCAGCGGGGCGGCGTCAACGACGGTCGTACCGGCTAGATCTGACCGTCCTCCAGCATCTCGGTCACCAGTGCGGCGATCTGGGAACGCTCGGAGCGGTTGAGGGTGACATGCGCGAAGAGCGGATGCCCCTTCAGTTTCTCGACCACGGCGACGACTCCGTCATAGCGGCCCACCCGCAGATTGTCCCGCTGGGCCACATCGTGGGTGAGCACGACCCGGGAGCCGGCCCCGATCCGGGACAGCACCGTCAGCAGGACATTGCGCTCCAGGGACTGGGCCTCGTCGACGATGACGAACGCGTCATGCAGGGAGCGGCCCCGGATATGGGTGAGCGGGAGGACTTCCAGCATCCCCCGCCCGAGCACCTCCTCGATCACCTCACGGCCCGCGACGGCCGAGAGGGTGTCGAAGACCGCCTGCGCCCAGGGGCTCATCTTCTCGGCCTCGGTGCCGGGCAGATAGCCCAGCTCCTGCCCGCCCACCGCGTACAGCGGACGGAAGACCATCACCTTCTGGTGCTGCTGTCGCTCCAGCACCGCCTCCAGACCGGCGCAGAGCGCCAGCGCCGACTTACCCGTGCCCGCCCGGCCGCCGAGCGAGACGATGCCGACCTCCGGATCGAGCAGCAGATCGAGGGCGACGCGCTGTTCGGCGCTGCGGCCGTGGATGCCGAACGCCTCCCGGTCCCCGCGCACCAGCCGTACGCCGCCCTCGGCGGTGACCCGGCCGAGCGCCTTGCCGCGCTCCGACTGGAGGACGAGCCCGGTGTGGACGGGCAGCCCGTCCGTCTCGGGGACGTACACCCGCTCCTCGGTGTAGAGCTGATCGACCTGTTCGGCCGAGAGCGACAGCTCCGACATACCGGTCCAGCCGGAGTCGGTGACGGCCAGCTCCGCGCGGTACTCCTCGGCCAGCAGCCCGACGGACGACGCCTTGATCCGCAGCGGCAGGTCCTTGGAGACGACGGTGACGTCATACCCCTCGGCCTGGAGGTTCCGCGCCACGGCCAGGATCCGTGAGTCGTTGTCACCCAGCCTGAATCCGGCGGGGAGCAGGGCGGGATCGGAGTGGTTGAGCTCGACGCGCAGGGTGCCGCCGAGATCGCCCAGGGGGATGGGGGCGTCGAGGCGGCCGTACCGGACACGGAAGTCGTCCAGCAGGCGCAGCGCCTGGCGGGCGAAGTAACCCAGCTCCGGATGGTGTCTCTTGGCCTCCAGCTCCGTGATGACCACGATCGGGAGTACGACTTCGTGCTCGTCGAAACGGGTCGGGGCGTTCGGATCGGCCAGCAGGACGCTGGTGTCGAGAACGTAAGTGCGCCTATCGGGCAGTCGGCGCTTTGTGCTGTTCACCACGGAAGGACGTACCCCCTCGGATGAGGTCGGCGGTGCGACGCCGTCGCGGGCCAGATGGTCCTCCTGCCGGGGAGCGGCAGGGGGCCTCCCCGCCTGGGGCGGGGAAAGGGCCGGGCTTCAGGCCACGATGCGCGGGCCGAGCACCGGCCCTCCGCGCGGTCCGCACCTGGGGTGCGTTCCTTCGTGTGCAAAGGGCCTCCCGGGTGAGCGGCTACCGCCGCTCACTGAGATACGACGTTCGTGGTTCGGACGTCGACCTGGAAGGGATATTCCCTCGAACACCCGCCGCCATGCCACGGCATGGGGCTACGACTGGATGAACAGCTGGTGATGCGTTCTGCTGAATCCCTGTTCAGCTGCCGTAACGCCGGTGCCGGGCAGCGTAGTCGCGCAGCGCGCGCAGGAAGTCGACCTTGCGGAAGGCGGGCCAGAACACCTCGCAGAAGTAGTACTCCGAGTGCGCGCTCTGCCAGAGCATGAAGCCGGACAGCCGCTGCTCTCCGCTGGTGCGGATCACAAGGTCGGGGTCGGGCTGGCCGCGGGTGTAGAGATGCTCGGAGATGTGCTCGACATCGACGATTTCGGCCAGTTCCTCGAAGCTGGTGCCCTTGTCGGCGTGTTCCAGGAGCAGGGAGCGCACGGCGTCCGCGATCTCCTGACGGCCGCCGTAGCCGACGGCGACGTTGACGAGTATGCCGGTGTGGTCGAGGGTGTCCTGCTCTGCTTCCTTGAGCACGGTCTGGGTGTGGGCGGGCAGGATGTCGAGGGTGCCCACATGGTGGACGCGCCAGCGGCCGTCCGCGGCGAGCGCGCGCACGGCGTCCTCGATGATGCCGAGGAGCGGCACCAGCTCCTTCTCCGGGCGGTCCAGATTGTCGGTGGACAGCAGCCAGAGGGTGACCACCTCGACATCGGTCTCCGCGCACCAGCCGAGCAGCTCCTGGATCTTGCTGGCGCCGGCCTTGTGACCCGCCTCGGGGGTGCCGCCGGACGCCTTGGCCCAGCGGCGGTTGCCGTCGAGGATGACTCCGATGTGCTTGGGCACCTGGTCATGGTCCAGTCGGCCTTCCACCCGGCGTGCGTAGAGCCTGTACACCAGGTCACGCAGGTTCACGGAGTCCACCTCGGTTCTGTCGGGCTCGCCCGCCCGGGTGCCCGGGGTGCCGGGGGCCATGGCGGGGCTCGGGGTCATGGGGCTCGGGGATCACTGCCCGGGGTCGGCTTCCGGGCGGTGCGGCGCCCGCGCCGCCGCCTGGGGCGCGACGTCGGGCAGCTCGGTCAGGGACATGCGGCACTCATCCGCGCCGTGCGGCATCCCCTGAAGCCGCCACACTACTGCGCACCGGCCACGGCGGCCCAACCCGGTCTGTCACAAGTCCGTGATAAGGAGGGATGTGTGACTGATTCCTCCATGTATCTCGCTTCCCCCGACCGCTACGACTCGATGGAGTACCGGCGCACCGGCCGCTCGGGGCTGCGGCTTCCGGCGATCTCGCTGGGGCTCTGGCACAACTTCGGCGACGATCGCACCCTCGCGTCGCAGCGGGCGATCCTGCGCCGCGCCTTCGATCTGGGCGTCACCCATTTCGACCTGGCGAACAACTACGGACCGCCGCCCGGCTCCGCCGAGCTGAACTTCGGCAAGATCTTCGCGCAGGACTTCGCCCCCTACCGCGATGAGCTGGTCATCTCCACCAAGGCGGGCTATCTGATGCACCCCGGGCCGTACGGGGAGTGGGGTTCGCGGAAGTATCTGCTCTCGTCGCTCGACGCGTCGCTGAAGCGGATGGGGCTCGACTACGTGGACGTCTTCTACTCGCACCGCTTCGACCCGGAGACTCCGCTGGAGGAGACGATGGGGGCGCTGGCCTCCGCCGTCCAGCAGGGCAAGGCGCTGTACGCGGGGGTGTCCTCGTACAACGCGGAGCAGACCGCGCGGGCGGCCCGGCTGCTGCGGGAGATGGGGGTGCCGGCGCTGATCCACCAGCCCTCGTACTCGATGATCAACCGCTGGATCGAGGACGACGGGCTGCTGGACGCGCTGGAGACGGCGGGCATGGGGTGCATCGCCTATGTGCCGCTGGCGCAGGGGCTGCTCACCGGCAAGTATCTGAAGGGCATTCCGGAGGGGTCGCGGGCCACTCAGGGCAAGTCGCTGGACCCGGGGCTGCTCTCGGAGGACGTGGTGCGCCGGCTGAACGGGCTGAACGAGATCGCGCGGGGGCGGGGGCAGTCGCTGGCGCAGCTGGCGCTGAGCTGGGTGCTGCGGGATCCGCGGATGACGTCGGCGCTGATCGGGGCGTCGAGCGTGGGGCAGCTGGAGGAGAACATCGCGGCGCTGGCGGGGGCTCCGCTGAGCGCGGCCGAGCTGGCGGAGATCGACGTCTTCGCGGTGGACACGGAGGGCGCGAACATCTGGGCGAAGCGGGGGTGAGCCGGGGGGCTCCTCGGGAGCTCCTCGGGTGCTGCTCTCGCGGGGCGGGGAGTCTCTCGCCTCTCGCGG